>NZ_JBSRZE010000002.1:0-487001 GCF_054057355.1 Sphingomonas sp. UYAg733 | reverse complement strand
CTTTTGCGGCGAACCTCGCGCCGCGACGATCGCCGCAAGTCGAACTCTATCCGAGGATGTAACCTCAATCGTGATACCAGTGCGCATGTCGCAACGTCGCATGCCGCAGCCGCCATGGGAATCCTAAAACGGACTCCTTCGTTCCGATCAATCCACTAGCGTAGTAGCCTGTAGTTCGATTGCCTTTCGGCAACCTAATCTGGCTGCGTAACGGCTTGCCGATGGTGTAGGCATGTCGGGCCAAGGAAGGCAGAACAATAAAACGAGCACTTCGAACAAACGATGGCCAGCAACAAAAGCCGAGATGAGTTTACCGCGGCCACGAGGCGCGCGATTGAACGGCAAGCACGCAGCCATTGCTCGAACCCGATGTGCCGTCGACTGACCAGTGCCGCCGCATCGGATGGCGCTGGTGAAATCAGTATCGGCGAGGCTGCTCATATCTGTGCCGCGGCGCCGGGCGGCCCACGCTATGACGCCAACATGACCAGTGAGGCCCGGCGCTCGGCCGAAAATGGCATCTGGCTGTGCCGGCTCCATGCGCGCGCGATCGATTCAAATGATCCGATGTTCACGGTTGCGCTGCTGCGGGAGTGGAAGCGCCTCACCGATCAGGACTCGTGGCGGAGCGTCATGAACGACATTCCCTTCGCCCCGAATATGAACGAGCTCGAATCGGACGGACCGGATGTTCGGCTTCAGGCGGCAGCCGGCGCTGACCTCGCGGTGTTCCGCAACACGAACAGATGGCCTGCGACCGCCGTCTCGCTGACGTTGAAGGTCGAAAAATCGGAGATGCCGCTGACCACGGGGGGGCTCGCAAAGGCCGTCTTGTCGCTCGACGATCTGATTCTGGTCGCGGCCCCAGGCATGGGCAAGACCACCACGATCTTTCAAGTGGCCGAGGCCATCATGGAAATCGGCGCGGCGACCGCGATTATCGTGCCGCTGGGCGATTGGGCGACCGAGGGCAGCCCGTTGCTGCCGTCGATCCTCCAGCGCCCGGCGTTCGCCAGCGTGTCAGAATCCGAATTTCGCGCGGTCGCGGCGACACCCGGCGTCGTCATACTGCTGGACGGTTGGAACGAGATGGACGTTGCCGCGCGTGAACGTGCACGCGTCCAGGTCGCAAGGCTGAAGGCCGAGCTGCCGGAGCTCGGTCTGGTCATCTCGACGCGCAGACAGGCACTCGACGTTCCGTTTTCGGGAACCCGGATCTCACTGGTGCCTCTGGGTGATGAGGAGCAACTCGAGATCGCGCGTGCCATGCGGGGCGAAGAAGGTGAGCGGCTCGTCGATCAGGCGTGGCGCACCGAAGGCGTCCGTGAACTGGTGACGATCCCGCTCTATCTGACTGCGCTGTTGTCGCTGCCGAAAGGCACACCCTTCCCGAACACCAAGGAGGAAGTTCTCCGACGATTTGTTGACGCCCAGGAAACGGAAGCCGGACACGCTGCGGCCCTTGAGAAGGTCGCGGGCGGTCTCCAAAAGGACTATCTCGACGGACTCGCGATTTTTGCGACGACCACGGCAAATACATCGATCTCCGACCATAATGCGCGAGGGGTCGTGAACGGAACGGCGAAGCAGCTGCTCGGTGACGGGCAGATATCCTTCGTCACAGCGCAACCGCAAACGGTGCTGGATACGCTTGTCAGCAACCACGTCCTGACACGTTCAGGCGACACACCCGGCTATTCCTTCCAGCACCAGCAGTTCCAGGAATGGTATGCTTCGCATGAGGTTGAACGCCGAATGTTGCAGTCGGTCGGCGACCTGGCGGCCCGCAATCGGCTAAAAGCAGAGATCCTCGATCGGCGCCCTTGGACAGAGGCGATCTTGTTCGCGGTCGAGCGTGCAGCGCGCGGGGATCCGGAGCATGTGGCCGCCTGTGGCGTGGCCATCTTCGCTGCCTTCGACGTCGATCCAATCCTGGCTGCTGAAATGATCTTTCGCGCGAGCGACGATGTATGGAGCATCGTAGGTGCGGACGTTCTGTGCTTTGTCAGGCGGTGGCACGCAGTCGGCAAGGTTGATCGCGCGGTACGCTTCATGATCACCTCAGGAAGGCATGAATTTCTCGACCTACTCTGGCCGCTTCTCACGCATGAAAGCGACCAGGTTCACCTAAATGCACTTCGCGCCGCGGGGCGATTCCGACCGTCCGTGCTTGGGCCCGACGCCGCAGATCTGCTCGTCGGTCTCGCGCCAGCGATCCGCATGAATGTTCTTCACGAAATCGCGTTGCACAGCGGCATGGACGGCCTCGATTTGGCTACCGCCGTCGCAAAAAGAGATGGCGGTCCCGAGGAGAAGGCCTTTATCGCGGACGCTCTGTCATTCCGACGCGCCGACCGGCACATCGTCGATCTGCTGCGCGGCGCTGACGATGCAACCTTCGACGTTCTCGCCAAGAAAGGTCATCTCGATGATGTTGCGGACGAGGGCTTACGGCGGGCCCTGGAGGCCGCGCAGGCGCGGCGTCTCGTATCGGCAGCGACGCCGCGCGACAGGTTGACCGCAATCCTCCAACTGGGCGGCGAGGAGGGCCTGAACGCCGAGGTCAGCGACCTGGTTGCTGAGTTGGCCATTGACCGTAAAGACGACAGCCAGAAGCATCTGTTTTACGAACTCCGCAGTCGCTACCCACAGGCGTTCGCCGACGGTTTGCTTCGTCGCATTCGCGAGGGTCAGGGCCTGTTCTTTGGCGTCGACAACATCCTTGCCGCTTCGGGAATCGTCGCCGAAGACAAGTTGCTGCTCGAGACTGTGCTTCGCGATTCGGAACGTCACGACGACCGCGCTGAGGCCGCCGCATCTGTTCTTGGCCCGCAATCCGTGGCGAGGCTCATCGCCGCTTATCTTGATTTGCTCCCTCGCCGGCGTGACGCAGACGGCAGGGTCGACCAGGCGATATGCGACCGGTGTATCTTGCTGCAAGACCGCATTGCCCACACGCCAGGAAGCAGCTTGGTCGCGGCCGTGGTAACCCGCGCCGATAGCGCGAGCGGCGCTGAAATTGCAGCGCTTGCCGAGCTCTGCACGCGCGGTGAGAGCGGCGATGATGAGCGCGCTAGGCCGTTCAATGAGGCTGATCTGGCAGTGGTCAGACAATTGGCGGAAGATTGGGGAGAACGCCTGCTTGCGAGCGAAAGCGCCACGCGGTTGCAGAAGGTAACGATCGCAACCTTGATCAGCCGTGTACCCTCGATAACGCTGCTGCCAATCCTTGAGCGGCTGCTCGATGATAATTTGCGCCGATACACTGCGTTTCGCGCAGCGGCGACAGCGAGCGGATGGCAGGACCGAGATGTCGTAACCGAAGCGCAGAATCCCCAGATGCACGGGTACCAATGGGCGTTTGCCGCGACCAAGGCACCCGAGACGGACGTGCTTATGGTTCGTTATCTGAAGGACGAGCATTTCGGAGAAATTGCCGCCAGGATACTCGCCGAACATTGGACGGATGCAAACGAACCCAAAGGCGATCGAAAGTTTGGTGGCGGCGTGGATTTCCTGGGTGTCGCCGCCCGCCGCGCAGCCCGTGCCACTGATCCGGCAGCCAGTTGTGCGCCAGCAGACGCGATTTTCGACGCGATCGATCAGCTGCTTGCGGAGGGTACCAGCGACGAACAGAAATTAAGGGCTGTCACACTCGGCGTAGTCGGCGCGCGACTCCCGCATGGCTTGCGCGCCGCCGCCATCTTGAGGCTCCTGGCACTCGCACCCCGGCAGGCACGTGCAAGCCTCCTGTTGTCGTTGGTTCTTTCAGGCGCAGGCATTGACATTGGACTCGTCGCGGACGGCATCGCGGCGACGTTCGAGGCCGCCAAGAAAGAGACCTGGATCCTGCATCAGAGCGACGCCTATCAGCTTCGGGACTGGTTTCGGCTTTTGCCCTTTGCAACGCCGCTTGCCCAAATCACCTCGATCGTGCGCGGGATACCAGACGCGCAGCGGACACCGCATTTGCTGGAGGAGATGATGCGGGGGCTGGGGAACGCCCCTGCGTCCGCCAACGCCGAGGCGGCGTTGTTTGCCCTCGCGGAGGATGACGAGCGCTTTTACCGCGATTATCATTGGCGCCAGACGGTGCTCGGACTCGGCACAGTTTCGTCTGCGCTTCGTCTCATCAATCTAACGGTGAATGGCACGCTAAAAGGCAAGGGCCATGACGGATGGCGCGCGCAGCACGATATCGGCGGCCTGATCGCCGAGCACCAGGAAGTTCGAAGCTATGTCCGGGATCTGTTGACGAACGGTCCTTTGACCGAGCCGCTGGAGCTGCTCGCGCATGCACTGAGTGAACAGCCCGAAGTAGAGGATGTGGTTTTGCTTGTGGAGACGGAGTTCAAGACCTGTCGGTCGTTCGTCGGGTGGCGCTCGCTCGAAAGTCTCGCCACCAGCCATGTTCCGTCCGAGTATTGGCAGAACGCTTATAACGTCGTTCCTGTGCCGGTTATTGCGCTGCGCCAGAATTTGCTGGCGCTGACCACGGACGGTGGTTTCGCCGATCCGGCCTCCCGAGCTTTAGTCGCCATCGACAAGCTACGAGACCAATATGGTGCGCCCGAGGCGGAGCCGCGGCATCCCGACTTGTTTTCGGGTCGCGTGTGGCCAATCCTGACGCCTGACTCTGATGCCGACGACATCCAGTAAACTTGGAATGCAAAGGCCACACAGCGGGCGATCTGTTAGCGGCCAGATCCCAGCCGCTCGTGTGTCAATCGCACGGACGTCCGCTTTCGCACCCGAGCGACCAAGAGCCGTCAGTCAGTTAACGGCCCAGTTTAAGACGAAGGGCAACACCTGAACTAACGTCCGGCTTCGGCGCGCGCGACGGGCGGTCTAAATGTCTGCCTTTGGGTCGTCGTATCGTCAGACCTCGGTACGTTCGGCGAGTTCGAGGGCGTCCTCCACATCGACGCCGAGATAGCGGACGGTGCTCTCGATTTTGGCATGGCCGAGCAATATCTGGACGGCTCGAAGATTGCCGGTTGCCTTGTAGATGATGGAAGCCTTCGTTCGTCGGAGCGAATGGGTACCATAATCTTCGGCCTGAAGTCCGATACCGGTCACCCACTCTCGCACGAGCCGCGCATATTGCCGGGTGCTTATATGCGCCATGTAGTCGTTTCGGCTTGGGAAGACGTAGTCGTTGAGCGTGCCGCCGCGCCGCTCGAGCCAGGCGATCAGCGTTTTGCGTGCAGGTTCGACCAGCTCGAACTGTACCGGTCGCTTTGTCTTTTGTTGCACAACGATGGCGCGATCCCGGACGCGGCCGCCAGCGACGATATCACCTATGCGAACCTTGACGACATCACACCCACGCAGCTTGCTGTCGATCGCGAAATCGAAAAGGGCTCGGTCGCGCAGGCGGCTATGCTGATCGAGCCAGAAGCGGATCGCCCAGACCTGCTGCGGTTTGAGTGCGCGCTTGGCGCCCAGCACGCGGCCTTCATTCCACGGCCGAAGCTCGTGAAATGCAGGGTCGATCGACGAGTGGCCCATCACTCTCCTCCATTTACTCGGGTGCTGGCACGGTAGACAGGTGCGGTAAAGCAGCCGTTGAGAGACATGGTTCGGGGGCAGTCAGTCGGTTTACCGTCGGCAGGAAGCGACCAGAACCGGTCGTTGGCGCGATAACTGACGAACGTCCGATCCCGACGGAACCAGCTGTTCGAATGACGCGAACCTCGCAAGCGGACGCGCCCGATTTGGGCTCCAAGGGGCTCGCCACCTGAGCCCAAAGTATCCCGTCGACCCTTAATCCAAGCGCTTGCAGGCCGCGTAGTCGGAATGTCGATATTGTCGTGTTTACCCAACAGGCGTGGCAAATGCGGTTACGAACGCGAGGATTAGCGCGATCAGGCAAAAGAGCGCTTTGTTTCCGAGCTTTTTCGAGACTGCGATGCCGACGAGGCACTGCATGAGATAATAGAAGGCGAACGCGCGCGAAGCGAGCGCCAGGATTGTGAAGGTTGTCGTGGCCCAGCATAGCGCGATGGCAAAACTGCAGATGAGGACATAAGTCGTGCGCTTGGAAAGCGTGCGTCGAGAGACCTCGATGAGACTGCCAGATCCGCTGATCGCGTCAGCAACCGCAGCACTGAACTGACTGAACACTGCGATCAACACCAGCGGGTAGGTGAGCCAGATCCCAACAATTCCCGCGAGTTGCATCAGCGCATTGTCCTCGACCTGGCGGGGCAGAAAATGAAATAGTGGCGTCGCGCTGGCCACGAACAATATATATACCGCACTCGAGACGATCTGCGCGTCACGCGAGCCTCGGACGCGAGTCTCGGCGTCAAACTGGTCGCCGAGATAGCGTGTCGTCTCGAACCCCTGAACGACGATCAATGTACCCGCGAGTACCGTAACGATATGCCAGGCGTCGGTGCCCGGCACAGTGGGCAGAATGATGCCATGTGTCGCGAGGACTTGAGCGTCGTAGACTCCGAATGCGCCGAGCATAAGCAGCATGATCAGAACGGTGCCTGCGAGCGCCCATTTCTCAGCTGACTCCAGCGCGCGCAGCCCCTTTGTCACCGCGAGGACGAGCACGATGCTGATCACGCCGGTCGCCAGTACCTTCTCCGCAAACGGGTTATCCATATCGGCAAAGCCGAGCGCGTACGAGGCCAGTATCCGGATGTAGAGCGTGACCGATATTACATAGGCAGGGATCAATGCAAGCTGGGCGACCGTCGACAGGATTGCGACAGGTCGAGGCGTGTTGTCGGCTGCGATCAAAGGTTCGGCATGGCGGATATTGTGGCGGATGACCGAGCCAACGGCATAGGCAAGCGCACAGATCCCCGCCATCGCCGGTGCCGACCACGGTCCGACGCTGCCGCCCAGTACAGAGACGATGACCAGAAACCCGCTGCCAAAGATCGACGCCAGCGGCGTGGTCATCGCGGACAGGCGTAAACGCCAATTTCGGTTCATAGGGTGTGGATCAGACATTCGTAGCTCCGCTGGCGGAACCGCGACTGTCACCGATCGTGGACAGCGCACGAGTCAATTCGTGCGGGAAGGCCCATTGTGGTGCTGGCCACGGTTGAGCGAGCTGCTCGGCGGCGCAGCGCCATCAACGCGAGCTGGCAACAGCGACGGTTCGGCCCGAGGCAGCCCAGTAGCGCTTTGCATTGAATGCATAACCGCCTGCGCCGCGTAGATTCCGATAGTTGACCATCGCATCGGATAGGCCTTGACCCTGACACGATGTCAGACCCTACATGCTTTCGGGTCGAAGGAGTTTCATGTCATGAACGACCCACAAACCCGATCCCATGCAACGGGCTGCGGCTGTTCGGTCAAAGCAGCGGCGGAGGCGGCTGTTGCGCCCTCGTCCTGCTGCTCGAATGCACAAGTGACGGCACAACAAACCAGCAAAACGAGCGGTTGCTGCTCTGGCGGCAAGGCCGCCGATAGCGCGGCGACGGTCACGGACCCGGTGTGCGGGATGACGGTCGATCCCGCGAAAACGGCGCACCATGCCGAGTACGCCGGACAAACCTATCATTTTTGTAGCGCCGGTTGCCGGACCAAGTTCGTCGCCAACCCTGATGCCTATCTCGGCGCCAAGCCGGAGGCCGAGCCAACAGCGACGCCGGGGGCTATCTGGACGTGTCCCATGCACCCGCAAATCCGTCAGGAGGGACCGGGGACGTGCCCGATCTGCGGCATGGCGCTCGAACCGGAACAACCGTCGCTCGACGATGGCCCCAATCCTGAACTGGTCGATTTCACGCGCCGGCTGTGGGTGGCGGGCGTGCTCGCCGTGCCGCTGCTGGCGATCTCGATGGTCGCCGAAATGCTCGGCATCCATGTCGTCAATCCTGCCGCATCACCGTGGGTACAGCTCGCGCTCACCGCCCCCATCGTGCTGTGGGCGGGCTCGCCTTTTTTCGAGCGAGGATGGACCTCGCTTCGCACCCGCCATCTCAATATGTTCACGCTGATCTCGATCGGGGTCGGTGCCGCCTTCCTCTATAGCCTGGTCGCGACGGTCGCGCCTGGCAGCTTTCCCCCGACCTTCCGAATGCACGGAGGTGTGGTTCCGGTCTATTACGAGGCGGCCGGGGTGGTGGTGGCGCTGGTGCTGCTCGGACAGGTCCTTGAACTGCGTGCCAGGGCTGCGACTGGGCGCGCGATCCGTGCCCTCATCGATCTTGCCCCCAAGACGGCGCGCCGGTTGCGCTCGGACGGGTCCGAGGAGGAAGTCAGCCTTGCTGACGTGGCGGCCGGCGATCGGCTGCGCGTTCGCCCTGGCGATGCGATACCCGTCGATGGCGTGGTAGTGGAGGGACGCTCCTCGGTCGATGAATCCATGCTCACCGGTGAGCCCGCGCCCGTCCTCAAGGAAGTCGAGGCTGCCGTCACCGGGGGGACTGTCAACGGCACGGGCAGCTTGGTCATGGAAGCCCGCGCGGTCGGCTCGGATACGATGCTGGCGCGCATCGTCCGTATGGTCGCGGACGCGCAGCGCAGCCGTGCCCCGATCCAGGCGGTCGCCGATCGGGTGTCTGGCTGGTTCGTCCCGTTGGTCGTTCTGGTTTCTATCGCGACGTTCGTGGTGTGGTCGCTGGTCGGTCCTGAGCCGCAGATGAGCCATGCGCTGCTCAACGCCATCGCGGTGCTCGTCATCGCTTGCCCCTGCGCGCTCGGGCTCGCCACGCCGATGTCGATCATGGTCGGCACAGGACGTGGCGCGACAGCCGGCGTGCTGGTGAAGAACGCGGAAGCGCTACAGGGGCTAGAGAAGGTCGATACGCTGGTCATCGACAAAACTGGCACGCTCACGGAAGGGAAGCCTAAGCTCATCGCGGTCCAGACGATCGGCGCGGTCGTAGAGAACGACATGCTAGCGCTTGCCGCGGCCGTCGAAGGGCAATCCGAACACCCGCTCGCGCACGCGATTGTCGTTGCCGCCAAGGATCGAGAATTGCACCTCGGCAGGGTTACGGACTTCGCCTCGCAAACCGGTCTAGGTGTCAGCGCCACGGTCAATGGCCGCTCGGTCGTCATCGGGAACGCCGCGCAAATGAGCCGGGTCGGCGCAGATCCCAAGCCGCTCGATGAAGCAGCCAATCGTTATCGCGGCGACGGTGCAGGCGTCATCCTGGTGGCGATCGATGGCGCTCTTGCCGGTCTGCTGGCGGTCGCCGATCCGGTGCGCGCCAACGCCGGGGAGGCAATCACCGCACTTCGCCAGCAGGGGCTCCGCGTCATCATGCTGACTGGTGACAATCAAACGACCGCGGATGCGGTCGCGCGCACCGTCGGCGGACTCGACGACGTGCGCGCCGGTCTGCGGCCGGAAGACAAGGCGCGTATCATCGGCGAGCTTAAGGCGAGCGGTGCCAAGGTTGCGATGGCGGGCGACGGGATTAACGACGCTCCCGCTCTTGCCGCCGCCGATGTTGGTCTGGCGATGGGCACGGGAACGGACGTGGCGATCGAAAGCGCCGGCATAACGCTCACACGCGGCGATCTCTCGGCGATCGTGCGCGCGCGCAAGCTAGCACACGCTACGATGCGGAATATCCGCCAGAACATGTTCTTCTCGTTCCTGTTCAACGGGATCGGCGTGCCCGTCGCGGCCGGGGTGCTCTACCCCGTGGCTGGCATTCTGCTCTCGCCGATGCTGGCCGGTGCGGCGATGGCACTCTCGTCCCTCACCGTGGTCCTCAACGCGCTGCGGCTGAACACGGTGAAGCTATGAACATCGGCACGGCGTCCGCCGCCAGCGGCGTCTCCCAACGCATGATCCGCCATTATGAGAAAATTGGTTTGGTGCCTGCGCCGCCCCGGCGCGGGAGCTACCGTGACTATTCGGAGCCCGATGTTCATCGGCTGCGCTTTATCGCCAACGCGCGCGACCTAGGATTTCCGATAGACGAAATCCGCACGCTGCTGGGACTCTGGTCGGATCGCGCGCGGTCGAGCGCCGAAGTAAAGGCCTTAGCGCAATCGCGCGCTGCCGAACTGGGCCGCAAGGTCCGCGCTTTGGAAGCCATGCGCCGATCACTCACTGAACTTGCTCAGTCCTGTCACGGGGATGATCGGCCCGATTGCCCTATCATCGAACATTTGGCCGAGTAGGTTGTACAGCTAAGGGTTATTTGACCGCCGCGAGGGTGAAAACCGAACGGCTGTAACACCTGCCCCGGGGCAACTTCTTGCTTAGCCGGCCCAGGAGCAACCGATCAGCAACCGGCCTCGATATTCGCTTTTGCGCAGGTCACGCAGGGACGGATGGTTCGTCCGTTTGCAGTAATAGCGGCCGTCCTTCGCTGCCACTTCGAACGGCAGATAAGTCCCAAACCAAGCCGTTTCGACCGGCGCTGTTTCGACATGAACGAGCGGCCGAAGTTGGGCGGGTCCAAAGAGCCCGCGAGCGTCCGGGAATGGGTCGTCACCGCCGCGAGACTGCCGGGCGGGGCCCGACCGAGTTGCCGCCGTTGCGAAGTGCGAGAGCTGGCGTCTAGGGTGAGGTAGAAGATGCCGCCGTGGTGAGAGATCAGCAATGAAAATGACGAGCGTGTTCGCTATACTCCTGTTTGCCGCCGCTCCCGTCCCGGCGCGGAGTGCGCCGCCTTGCTTGACACCGCCAGCGACAAGGCTTGCCGTGGACCTGAGCGCCTTGCCCGATGAAGTGCGCGAGGATTTGCTGTCGGGCGGTCGCCTGGCTGATATCGGTCAGCCCTATTTCAGCTTGGACGCTATCGGGAACAGCCCTTCACCATCGCGCGTCGTCACCCTGCCCGTGCGACGTCTGGTGCTCGCGGGTCGATCAGGAGAGAATTGGTTCGTCTGGGTCGAGTCCTACCTGCCAGCGCTCTACGATGAAGTGTTTGGTTACCGACTGCAGGGAGGAAAATGGCATAGAGCCACGACGTTGCGGGGCGATCCGTGCCTGGCGCTCAATGCCATCGCTGGAGGTGTGCAGGATTCCTTCGACACGCTGCCACGCCCCCTGACCTACAAGGATCCGAGATCCAACATCCTGTTCTTTGTGGGGCGGGATGGACGGCGTGTAACGGCCATCGCTCCGGATGGGAAAATTGTCTGGGATGTAGAGCCGCTCGCCGATGCGGGTCTGGATCCGTACCGCACCAACCACGCGATGATCCGTTACATCGGAACCGCTGTGCGAGCGGGCGCCGTTCAGTCGGACGTCATTGCGATCACGTACAACTCGACTCAGTCCGGGACACTGCGCATTTCGGACGGTCGATTCGCCTGGCAGGGGCAAGACTGATCGCAAGACGCCCTTTCGAGGAGAAGCGGAAGGGACGATCGCTTCCCACCCGAGCAAGCCGTTCCGATCGGCTATCGCGCACTCCAAGAGCGGTCGGCCCACTATCTGAACGGACGGCCGCTGTCGGCAAGCGGCACAACTGACCTGAACGGCCGACTATGGGTCGAGGCGGCCAGCGCGAAAGCGGACCTCCCGTGAAAACCTCTGGTCGGCGGCTAAGCGCCCAGGCCCCGTCATTCGCCGTTGCTCAGCCTGAACCCGAAAGCTGCCGTTATTTGAAGTACCGGGCTGAACGTCTGCTCGCGGAGGTTGGAAAACGGGCCGCTTCCAGACTATTGTCAACCTACGCTAAGCTGGCCTGCTCGTGCGACCCTATGCGGGGTCAACGGCTGCGGTGGCAGGTTCGGGGCACCTGTTTCTGGATCAAGGGGGAAGCGCGATGAGTCCATTTGAGTTGGTGTTCGCGGTCTATGGCCTGTTGCTGGGTTTGGCGATCGCGGAGGTGCTGGGAGGATTTTCGCGTGCGCTGAAGCTCAAGCGAGGCACGAACGCCGTGCGGATCGGGTGGCTGACGCCGCTGCTCGGCGTACTGGTAATGCTCGATCTGACCAGTTTCTGGCTGCTTGCCTGGGATGCGCGCGAGCAGATCGGCGCGAATTATACTACCTTGGTGTGTGTGCTGGCGATGGTAGGTGTGTATTATCTCGCGGCGACGTTGATCTTTCCGGACGCGCCGGAGGAATGGCCTGATTTCGACGACTGGTACGACAAGCAGAACCGGCTGGTGATCGGCGGGCTGCTGGCGGCAAACGTCGCGAGCTGGATCGGCGTGGTCGTGCTGGACGCGATGCACCCGCTACCGGAGGTGGCACCAGGCCCAATGAATGCCATTGCGGAGTTGCTTTACATGGTCAGCGGATTCTCGATCCTGGGGCTGTTCATCGCGCTGCTCACGGTGCGCTCGCGGCGCTGGAATGTAGCGATGCTAGTGGCCATTTGCGGTTTTCTGCTGATCTCGGGAGTAACAGAACCATATGTTGTTTGAGGCACGTGAGGCCGTGTCGAACAGGCAAACACAAGCATTCACGGGTCCAGCCTCCAGCAAGGTTTCCGGTGGTTTCCGGCGACAGTTTTCCGGTGACACTCCACTTAATTGACCTGCCCGCGCGGGCGTGAATGTCTGGTTTTGGGACCGAGCAGAGGAAGTCTAAGCGTCCGGGTCTGGGTCGAAGCCGTTCTCACAAATTGCTTGGCGGGATGCCGGCAGTCAAATATGCTCCCACGGCGGTAGGGGTCGATGCCGCAGGAATTTGCGCGATACGCTTTGCGACCAGTGGTGGAACCGGCATGTCACCATCCTTTTTTTCAGGACCGAAAACCTAGGGAGCTTGGCATGATGAAATGTTTATTGTTGGCGGGTGCGATAATTGCGGGTGCTTCGCTGTACGTGATGACGTCGCAGGCCGAGGCGGCGGACGGGGACGGTGGTTGCGGCGGCAGGCTCATAGAATATGTTCCCTTTAACGTCGGCGGGCAAAAGATTGGACAGCTTCAGCTGTACTACAATGCGCAGACCGGCACGAATTGCGCCGTGATGCTGCATGGCGGGCCGACCTGGGGCGTGGCGCGCGACACTGGCGTGGCCCTGTACAGAAAGCGGCGCGGCGACCAAAGCTACTCTCAGCCCGTTTTTCAGCGCGACACGTTCCGTTATCAGGCTGGCCCGATCCGTACTGCGGGCGATGGCTGGTGCGTGAGGGCAGGTGGCGGGATCACTCACGCAGGCAGGCATTACACCCTCTATACTGGCGATCACTGCGGCTGATGCCAGAGTCGGGACATGGGCTCGCTGGGAGCCGAGAATTCCTGCTCTGGCTGCTCGCGGCGGCGGCGGCGGTTGTCGCGATGTGGCTATTGTCACCTGGGGAGCGAGGAGAGCCCGCGGCTGCCAAAGGCGGTGTCACTGTCGTTACCACCCGGCCCGAACCTAGCCAGACGCGGGCTGTGCCGGTCAAGGTAGCGGTGGTGCAATCTCCGATTCCGATCCCGGTTGCGGTCTCGGTTCCGGTTGCTCCAGTGCCAGCGGCTGCCGCCGTGGAGGAGCGGCTGGAGCTGCCCCTCGACCTCGCGGCAATCGAGAGTGAAGGCTCAACGGAGCCGCCGCTCGGTGAACATGGCGCAGCGCTCGGTCAACCGTAACTGACAACTTCAAGACGCGCTGAACGCCCGACACAATCGAGATGAACGAACGTCCGCTCTCGGCAAGCCGAGCGTCAAGCGCGGACGTCTACTTTTTGGGTCCTCGCGTTCAGCGAGCCGCCGGATAGAAGTCTCCCTCTACCGGACAGCGCAAGTTAAGCGAAATCTCCCAGGTTTTCGGCATCGTCGGGCAATTCATGCTTTTCCGGTTGATCGTTCGGCGCGCCAGTTCCGGGCTCGGTGGACATATCGCCGGGGTCAGGCTCGTTGCCGGGAATTCGTGTCGCGTTCATGGTCTTCTCCTTTACCGTTCCACGGGAACGCACGAACACGCGAAAACGGCAAACGCAAATGCTGCCGCTCTCCTGCGGCCGCGAGCCCCATGCGCTAGTAGGCGTTCCGGAAATAGGCGTGGACGGCCGATCGTTCTCGTCGAAGCGGGTCCGCCACAACATGAATGGACGTCGGAAACTTGGACGCCAGAAGCCGAATTCAGCCGACCTATGACCGCATGTGGGTCGACACGGCCAACGCCAAGCGGACGTTCGCATGGGTGACGCTGTGCGGCGGCTACACGCCAATACCCGCCGGACGTTCGTTCAACCGCATCGACGCTTGGGCGTCTAACGGATCGGCGCCAGCCCATCCATGATCGCGCTCAGCGCGAGCGCGGTCTGCAGCTCCATCGCGCTATGCCCGGCATTGGTCCGGACATAGCTGACCGGCGCGGCGCCGATGGCGGCCAGGGCGTCGATCAGACGGGACGCCTGAGTCAGTGGGCATACCTGATCGAAGCGTCCGTGCACGACATGCATCGGAATGTCGGCGATCCGGTCGACATTTCCGAGAATGTAATCGGGCTCCAGGAACAGATGGTTGGCGAAGAAATGGGCTTCGATCTGGGCGAACGACAGTGCGAACTCGGCGTCGCCGAACTTGCCCGCATCGTCGTCCTGCGGGATCAGGTTGGAGATCGTCCCCTCCCAGACCGACCAGGCCAGCGCGGCACGCAACTGAAGCGCGCGGTCGGCGTCGCTTGTCGGGACCATGTCGAAGATCGCCTTGTACGCGTGCATCATGTCGCCGCGCTGGTTGGCGGGAATGATCTCGACGAACGCCTTCCACTCGTCGGGATAGGCGACATAGCTGCCCGGCTCGGTGAGCGCGAAAGGCGCCTCGGCAAAGGTCGCGGCATTGCCCTGGTACATATAGCGCAGGTCTTCGCGCGCGCCGATGAAGATGCCGCGCAGGATCAAGGAGGCGACATGTTGCGGGTGCCGGATCGCATAGACAAGCGCGAGCGTGCTTCCCCAGCTTCCACCGAAAACGTGCATCCTGCCGGTGATGCCGAGTGCCGCCCGCAGCGCGTTGATATCCTCCACCAGATAGTCGGTCGTGTTGCGGATGAGCGCGACCGCCGGGCCTGCCTTGGCAACGGTGGGCTCGCTCATGCCGCATCCGCGCTGGTCGAACAGGATGACCCGGTAGCGCGTAGGGTCGAAGAAGCGCGCCATGACCGGCGCGCAGGCACCGCCGGGCCCGCCATGCAGGAACATGACGGGCTCCCCCGCCGGGTTGCCATATTCTTCCCAGTAGAGCTTGTGATCGGGAGCGGTATCGACCTGCAATAGCCCGCTCCGGTTCGGATCGGCCGCAGGATATGTCCACTCGTCCGTGATCGTGCTGGTGGCCTGAAGCCTGGAAAAATCGATCATGTCATCCTCGCCATATTACGCCGCAGCTAGGCGCATGTGGCGTGCGCGGCAATCGCAATGAGCGGCTGGTTTGGCGTCGGTCACTGGATAAGACCGCGCGCGTTACCCATCACTTCAGATCAGTTCGGCCTTGTCCGGTGGCGGTCGAAGCCGGCATGGCGAGAATGCGCCCGAAGTACCTTGCGCCGGGCAATCGGCGGCGCGATCCTGAAGATCGGCCACGGGCCGCACCCCGGTATCATTCGCTCCTGACTCTTGTATTCCCACCGGGGGCGAGGCAAATCCTGCGCGAATGCACACCGAGAAAGACCTGGAAACCATTCTGCTGGGGCCGGTCCTGGCCGATCGCACCTGCGGCGATTGCGTCGCGTGCTGCACCGTCCTCACGGTGGATTCGCCCGATTTCAAGAAGCCGGCGGGAACGCCCTGCACGCATCTCGTTTCGAGCGGGTGCGGCATCCATGCGGTGCGCCCCCATATCTGCCGAACATGGTTCTGCGCCTGGCGAAGGATTGCGGACATGCCCGATGAAGCCCGGCCGGACCGGTCCGGCCTTCTTGTGTCGCTCAATTTCGGGCAGGAACCACGCAACTGTTTCGAAGGCGTCTCGATCAATGTCCGTGCGCTCACCAGCAGTGACGCGATAGACAAGGGCATGGCCGCAACCGTTCTCGACAGCCTGTGCGATCAGTTGATACCCGTTTGGTTCAGCGACGGGACGAAGAAGATGCTGATGCACCCAGAGAACGAGGTCGCCGGCCTTGTGCTCTCGGGAGAGGTCGCACCCGCACATCTGCAGAACGAAGTGGCTGCATGGCGCGAGCGTTACGGTGTTTTCGCGGCAACCGGTCGGATTGAGCCGTAACCTGTGCGATGAATAAACGGCACGTTACTGAGTCGGCTGTGGCCGAGAGTGCCGCCGCAACTGGTCGGCAGCCATCATTCGGCATCTTGTCGCGCAGGTATATTGCCTCTTTCAGCAGAGAGGCGACAGACCGACAGCGGCCGTCAGTTCATCAGCTCCACGGCCATCGCCGTCGCTTCGCCGCCGCCGATGCACAGCGAGGCCATGCCGCGCTTCTGGCCTGAGGTTTGCAGTGCCGACAGCAAGGTCGCGAGGATGCGCGCGCCGCTCGCGCCGATCGGGTGGCCGAGCGCGCAGGCGCCGCCGTTCACGTTGAGCTTGTCGTGCGGCAGGCCGAGGTCACGCATCGCGATCATCGCGACCACCGCGAACGCTTCGTTGACCTCGAACAGGTCGACCTGGTCGGCCGACCAGCCGGCCTTTTCCAGCGCCTTGCGCATTGCGAAAACGGGTGCGGTGGTGAATTGCGACGGGGCATGGGCGTGCGCCGCCTGGGCGACGATGCGCGCGATCGGATCGAGGCCGAGGCGCTCGGCGACGCTGGCGCGGGTCAGCACCAGGGCGGCTGCGCCGTCGGAGATCGACGAGGCGTTGGCGGCGGTAATCGTGCCGTCCTTCGAGAAAGCGGGGCGCAGCGTGGGGATCTTGGACGGGTCGCCCTTTTCCGGCTGTTCGTCGAGGCTGACGGTGACGCTGCCCTTGCGGCCGGCGACCTCCACGGGCACGATCTCGCGATCAAACCCGCCCGAGCGCTGCGCCTTTTGCGCGCGATCGAGCGACGCGATCGCGAAGTCGTCCTGTTGCGCGCGGGTGAATTGATATTCCGCCGCGGTATCCTCGGCGAAATTGCCCATCAGCTTGCCCGGTTCATATGCGTCCTCGAGGCCATCGAGATACATATGATCCATCAGGCGGTCGTGACCGATGCGTGCGCCGCCGCGGTGGCGAAGTGAAAGATATGGCGCGTTGGTCATGCTTTCCATGCCGCCCGCCACGATCAGGTCGGCGGAACCGGCGGCAAGCGCATCGGCCGCGAGCATCGTCGCCATCATGCCGCTGCCGCACATCTTGTTGATCGTCGTCGCCTCGATATGATTGGGCAGGCCGGCCTTGAGCGCCGCCTGACGCGCGGGGGCCTGGCCGAGGCCGGCAGACAGGACGCAGCCCATATAAATACGCTCGATCGCTTCTCCCGACAGGCCGGCGCGCTCGACCGCCCCGCCGACCGCCGCCGCGCCCAGTTCCGTCGCGGTCGCGCCGGACAGCGCGCCCTGGAAGCTGCCCATCGGGGTGCGGGCATAGGACAGGATGACGATCGGATCGGTGGACATGAGCGGGACTCCGGATGGAGGAGGTGTTGCGGGCGATCTAATGGCGGTGGCGGCGGTTTACAAATGCGCGGCGGATGTTTGGGTTTGCTGGCTGTAACCAACTCCTCCCCGGCACGGGGAGGGGGACCGCGCGCTTCTTCAGCGCGTGGTGGAGGCGGCTCTCCTCAGGCGGAACGTTGCCGGCGCACCCCTTCCACCGCTTCGCGGTCCCCCTCCCAGTGCCGGGGAGGGTTGTGAGCAAGTTCAGGGTGACGGTTGGAATGAGGGGCTCTATCGCCATAATCATGGAAGACACCCTCACCACCGCGCTCAAATGGTTCGCCTCGGGCAGCGGGGTGATCGCCGCGCTGATGGTATCGCTCGATTCCGGGCGGCGCGTAACGGGGTGGGGATTCGTGCTGTTCGTCGCATCGAGCATTGCATGGATGGCGGGCGCGGCGCTGACCGATGACTGGGCGCTGGGGAGCCAGAATATAGCGCTGTTCGCGATCAATCTGTTCGGCGTCTATCGCTATCTGATCCGCAAGAAGGTCGATGGTTGAGCCCTGGATATGGCCGGTCGCGCTGGGCGTGCTCGGCGCGGTGATCGGGAGCTTCATCGCAACTTTGGTCATTCGCTGGCCGCAGGACCGTTCGGTCATGGTCGGGCGATCGCATTGCGACAGCTGCGACGTGATGTTGGGGGCGGGCGATCTGGTGCCGCTCATCAGTGCTGCGATCAGTCGGGGGAGATGTCGGCGCTGTGGCACGCCGATCGACCCGCTGCACTGGCAGATCGAGCTCATCGCGCTGGCGATCGGTGCGATTGCCGGGCTGGTCGTGCCGGGGCCGATCGCGCTGGCGGGTGCGGTTTTCGGGTGGTTGCTGCTGGCGCTTGCTGCGCTCGATGTTACCGAATTCTGGTTGCCTGACCGGCTGACGATAACCCTCGCTCTGGCCGGGCTTGCGACCGGCGCGCTGGGCATTGACCCCACGCTCATCGATCGACTGATCGGCGGGCTTGCCGGTTTTGGTTCGCTGTGGCTGATCGGTGCCGCATATAAGCACTTCCGTGGACGCGAGGGGCTTGGTGGGGGCGATCCGAAACTGCTCGGCGGGATTGGCTTGTGGCTCGGGTGGCAGGTGTTGCCGGCGGTGTTGTTGCTCGCCAGCATGATCGGTCTGGCCATCGCGCTGACCGCCAGGCTGACCGGACGGGGTGGGGCGCTCGACGATCGCATGCCGTTCGGCGCGTTGCTCGCGATCGCGGCTTACCCGGCATGGCTGTTCCTGCTAGGTTATACGCCATGATAGCGATCGCATTGCTCGTCCTGCTCGCGGCGGAAAAGCCCAAGCCGGCACCGCCGCCTCCTCCGCCGCCCGCGTCGATCGACGGGCTGCCGATCGGCGGCATCCCGCGCCAGAACCTGCCCGCCACCGGATGTGCCGCTTATCTGTGGAGCGTGGGGTCGAGCCATACCTTTGTCGCGATGGCGGGTGCCGATGCGGCGTCGGTGCGCCTTTCGATCGACGGACAGCAGATCGATGTGCCGCGCACCGCGCAGCATGGCGATGGCGGGTTCGGCTTTGCCGCAGTGACCGAATATGAGGCGGGCGACACCAAGGCGGTGCTCGACATGACCATCACCACGCGCGGCGACCTGAAGGATGGCGCGGCCATACCCGAGGCGACCTTGCGGATCGAGCGAGCGGGCAAGGACGGGCTGGTATTGCCGGTCGCTGGATTGATCGGCTGCGCGTGACGTGAATGAATGACCGCCGCATCGATAAGCGGACGGCGATAAGACGGGCTGGGGAGAGAATGATGGCCGATCTGAAAGCGATCCTGGCGGCGCAGCGTGCTGCGTTCATGGCGGAACTTCCCGTGTCGATCGCGACCCGCAAGGATAGGCTCAAACGCGCGGCGGCCATGATCGCCGACAATGCGGAACGCTTTTGCGACGCGCTGAGCGAGGATTTCGGGCATCGCAGCCGCGAACAATCGATGCTGACCGACATCGCCAGCTCGGTCGCGCCGATCACCCATGCGACCAAGTCGCTCGACAAATGGGCCAGGTCGGAACGGCGTCCGGTGCAATTTCCGCTCGGCCTGCTCGGTGCGAAGGCGTGGATCGAATATCAGCCAAAGGGTGTGATCGGGATCATCGCACCATGGAATTTCCCGGTCAATCTGGTGATGTCGCCGCTCGCCGGCGTGTTGGCGGCGGGCAATCGCGCGATGGTCAAGACGAGCGAGTTCACACCGCGTGTCGCCGCGCTGTTCGAAGAGGTCGTCGGCCGGTATTTCGCGCCCGAGGAACTGGCGTTCGTGTCGGGCGGACCCGATATCGGCAAGGCGTTTGCCGAGCTGCCGTTCGACCATCTGATCTTCACCGGCGCGACCGCGATCGGCAAGCATATCCTGCATGCCGCGGCGGACAATCTGGTGCCGGTGACGCTCGAACTGGGCGGCAAGTCGCCGGTGATCGTCGGCGCGTCGGCGGACCTGAAACAAGCGACCGGGCGGGTCGCGCTGGGCAAGATGCTCAACGCCGGGCAGATCTGCCTCGCTCCCGATTACATGCTGGTTCAGGCGGATCAGGAGGCGGCGGTGGTCGAGGGGCTGAAGGCGGCGGCGTCGGCGATGTACCCGACCCTCCTCGCCAATCCGGATTATACCGCAATCATCAACGACCGGCATTTCCAGCGGCTCGGCGACCTGCTCGACGATGCGCGCGCCAAGGGCGCGACGGTCGAGGCGGTCAACCCCGCAGGTGAGGATTTCGGCGCGTCCAATGCGCGGAAAATGCCGCTGCATATCGTCACCAATGTCACCGACGATATGGCGGTGATGCAGGAGGAGATCTTCGGGCCGGTGCTGCCGATCCGGCGGTATGACGGGATCGACGATGCGATCGAGCAGGTGAACCGGCGCGACCGGCCGCTTGGCCTGTATTATTTCGGCGGGGATGCCAGCGAACGTCGCCGCGTGCTCGACCGGACCATCGCCGGCGGCGTGACGCTCGATGACGTGATCTTCCATATCTCGATGGAGGAGCTGCCCTTTGGCGGCATCGGCCCGTCGGGGATGGGCGCCTATCATGGGCGCGACGGTTTCAAGACCTTCAGCCATGCCAAGAGCGTTTACAAACAGGCCAGGTTCGACGTGGCGAAACTCGCCGGGCTCAAGCCGCCTTATGGCAAGGCGACGATGGCGTCGGTGAAGCGGCAGATGAAGGGGTAGGGTCTAACTTACCGGGGGCATCGTGACGATTTTTGCCGGGTTCGATGCGCTTGCGGAACATCCTTACGCTCGCGCGCATTACGAAGCATGTTCGAAACGATCCTTGATCCCTGCGATGTCCCCGGCAGCAAAATGGCCGAGGCGCGCGTCCAGCTGACTTATTTGTGGCGCCATCGCCGTCTCGCCGCACTGAACGCTCCAACACTGTTCACCGAACTCGTCCAGCAACGCAAATTGTACGAGCGCGATCGACGCCTGCCGGTGCTGGCGGACAAGATCGCCGCCAAGGCGATCGCGGCGGAGATGCTGGGTGCGGCTTGGGTCGTGCCGACCCTGTGGGCGGGGACGATATTACCCGACACGCCGTGCTGGCACGGGCAATGCGTGATCAAATCGCGGCACGGCTGCAACCAGACGATCTTTGTGCGCGATGGCCGTCGGGATTGGCCGGCGGTCGTCGCGCGAGCCAACACATGGCTTGAAAAGCCCTATGGCCTGTGGCTCGACGAATGGCTGTATCGCCATATTCCGCGGGGAATTCTGGTCGAGCCGTTCATCGGGACGGCGGGTAACCTGCCGGTCGATTATAAATTCTACGTCTTTGGCGGACAAACGGCCTTTGTGCAGGTTCATCTCGATCGTGAACATGCGCATCGCTGGATCGTGCACGATCGCGACTGGCGTCCGATACGCGGTGGCCGATCCGAGGTCGCCAGACCATCGGCACTCAACGCCATGATCGAGG
This sequence comes from Sphingomonas sp. UYAg733, assembly GCF_054057355.1. Taxonomy (NCBI): domain Bacteria; kingdom Pseudomonadati; phylum Pseudomonadota; class Alphaproteobacteria; order Sphingomonadales; family Sphingomonadaceae; genus Sphingomonas; species Sphingomonas sp. UYAg733. The sequence continues at coordinate 465,651 of NZ_JBSRZE010000002.1, read as the reverse complement.
CGGCCGAGGAGATGGGACGCGGGTTCGATTTCGTGCGGGTCGATTTCTATCAGCCGGCTGATCAACCATTATTCGGTGAGATGTGCTTCTATCCCGGATCGGGGCTCGATCCGTTCGATCCGCCGGAACTCGACGCGATGATGGGTGCGTTGTGGCTCGCGTCACGGGACCGGCTCAACAGCCATCGAGCTGCCGCTCCCGCCGGCGGCATTCTGCCGGTTCCGGTTCCGGCCTGAGCGCGACAAGCTAGGCAAGACAACAATCCGAATTTCCAAAACAGCCCTGAGAGTTTCCCGAGCGGGGTACGGGGAGGGGCGGCTTCGCAGGAAGCCGCCTCTCCCCGTTTTCAGGCCCGGTCGATGCGATAATGGATCGGCTTGAACGAACCGCCGTTAGAATCCGGGGCGGAGCAGGCGGTGAGGCCGATGATCAGGTCCATTCCGGCACGCAGCGCGATATGGTCACCGGCTTTGCTGATCGGCGGCAGGACGCTGAGTCGGCCCGTATTGCCATCGACCGGTACATTCATGAAGCAATTGAACGCGACGGGGATGCGGTCGGAACCGATGCCATAGGGCGCAAGCGCCTCGGCCAGATTACCGAAACAGCCCCGATGCGGTTCGAGGTCGGGATAGAAATGTTTGAACGTATCGTATGAACAGGGCGTGAGCAGGAAGTCGTGGCGCCCGACACTGTCCTCTACGATGTCGAGCATGACGTTCGAGCGGTTGGAATAGAGCTTGTCGCCCCTGGTCAGGTAAATGCGCTCGGCATAATCAAAAGTGCGACCGGAGGAGATGACCTCATCGACATCCGCCGCATTGAACGCCAGCAGATCGGCAACCTGTTCGCCGCGCGGGTCGATCACGATCAGCGTATCGCCCCGTGCCAGCTTGAATGCAGTGCCGCTACGCTCGGGGATTTCGACGATATCGGTTACTTGCCTTCTCCCGAATAGCTGAAAGGGCATTGCCACGCATCGCTCACGGCACGGCCGGAATATTGCCGGGCCTCGCTCGCCTCGCCATGGCGCGATAGCATCGGATTGCGCGTGCCGGCCAGCGCTTCGTCGCGGACCATGATCTTCTCGCGCATGCCTTCATATTTACCTTCCGCACGCAGGATTTCGAACTGGTCGTGCAGGTTGAATATCATGGCGGGGCGCGAGAAGCGGCGCGCCGGGCGGCTGGCCTTGGGATGGAGGCCAACGATGAAGAATGCCTCGCCGCCGAAGCTCAACGAGAAATGCGGGTTTTTGGGGTCCGGGCTGACGCGTGGGTCATATTCCTGACCGCGCCAGACATCCTTGTCGGAGAGCGATTGGACGCGTTGCCACAGCGCCGCTTCGAATTCGGACTCGCCGAGTTGGTCGGGGCCTTCGAAAACCACCGCGAAGCTGCGGAACAGCGCCGGGGCTTCGCGATAGGCATCGGCGAATTTGATCAGCCCGTCATGGATGCGCAAATCGTCCCAGGCGCTGTCGATACGATCGCAGGCAAGCACTTCGAGTGTGCCCTTGGCGAGCGCCGCCTTCGCGCCGACGCAGGGAAAGGCGGCGTCGGAGACATGGCTGTGCATCATCGTCTGCAGTTCGTCCTGCGCGCGATGTTGCCAGTGGAAGAGGGGCGTGGTTGGTACAGGCATCGGCGACAAGACGCGCATCCGGCGCGACTCGTTCCGAAAAATCTATCTGATGCGGATCAAGTCATGTCGGGCAGTTGCGCTTTGGGAAAACCAGTCCAGACCTGATCATAATCTTCATCGAGCGCGCCGGTCTTCAGCGCGAAATCGGTCGCATGGAAGACCCAGCGGCTTTCGATCATGAATGCCATGGTGCCATCGATCTTGTGCGGCTTTAGATCGGCCTCGCTCGCGCATTTCCAACTCGCGACATCGGGGCCGTGGCCGCTCATCTGGTTGTGCAGCGACAGCGCGCCGGGCACGAAGCCGTCGGCCTTGGCGTCGTAAGCGCCGTGGATCAGGCCCATCGCCTCGCTCATCACGTTGCGGTGGAACCAGGGCGGGCGGAAACTGTCCTCGGCGACCATCCAGCGCGGCGGAAAGATCACGAAGTCCGCGTTCGCCGTGCCGGCGACATCGCTGGGCGAGGTCAGCACGGTGAAGATCGACGGATCGGGATGGTCGAAACTGATGCTGCCGATCGTGTTGAAACGCGCCAGATCATAGCGCCAGGGCGCGTAATTGCCATGCCAGGCAACCACGTCGAGCGGCGAACGGCCAAGCTGCGTGGTCCAGAGCGAGCCGAGGAATTTTTGCACCAGTTCGAATTCGCCTTCGCGATCCTCGAACCAGGCGGTGGGGGTTTCGAAGTCGCGCGGATTGGCCAGGCCGTTCGAGCCGATCGGGCCGAGATCGGGTAAGCGGAAGGGAGCGCCGTGATTCTCCGCGACATAACCACGCGCCTTGCCGTCGGGGAGCGTCACGCGGAAGCGCACGCCGCGCGGGATCAGCGCGACCTGTCCGGGCTGTACGTCGATCCGGCCGAGTTCGGTGAGCAGGGTGAGTGCACCCATCTCCGGCAGGATGAGCAGTTCGCCGTCGCCGCTGACAAAGGCGCGATCGGTCATGTCCTTCGATGCGGCATAAAGGTGCATTGCAACGCCTGACTGAGTCGCCGGGCCGTCGCCCGCGACGATCATCGTCGTCAGGCTGTCGAGCCAGTCGGCATCTTCGATTTCGGTCGGTCCCCAGCGCAAGCGGTTCGGGGCGAGCGGATCCTTGCTGAGGCCGGGCGCGAAGCGCTTCGCGCCCGTGTAGCGGGTGAAAGCAGGATGCGCGGCAGAGGGGCGCAGGCGGTAGAGCCATGAGCGGCGATTCTCATGGCGCGGTGCGGTAAAGGCAGTGCCGCTGAGCTGTTCGGTATAGAGGCCGAACGGCGGCTTTTGTGGTGAGTTGCGGCCGATCGGGAGAGCGCCGTGCACGGCTTCGGTGGAGAAGTGATTGCCGAAGCCGGTTTGGTAGTCAGTCATCGCCGTTCCTTCTTCCCCTCTCCCCTTGTGGGAGAGGGAGGGGCCCATCGCTCTTGCGATGGGAGGGTGAGGGGGACAGGCGCGAATGTTGCGCGTCCCACTCCCCCTCATCCGACCTCGCTGCGCTCGGCCACCTTCTCCCACAGGGGGAGAAGGAATTTAAGCCTCTACCTTCCCAGGCACCACACCACGGCGGATCTGGTCGAGTTCGATGCTCTCGAACAATGCCTTGAAATTGCCCTCGCCAAAGCCGTCATTGCCCTTGCGCTGGATGATTTCGAAGAAGATCGGCCCAACCATATTCTCGGTGAAGATCTGCAGCAGCAGGCCGCCACCGGTTTCCGGCGCGCCGTCGATCAATATGTCGCGCTTGCGCATTTCCTCGACGTCATGGTCGTGGCCGGGCAAGCGCTTGTCGATCAGGTCGAAATAGGTCTGCGGCGTGGTCTGGAACTTGATGCCGTTGGCGCGCAATTTGTCGACGGTGCCGAAAATGTCGTCGGTCGCCAGCGCGAGATGCTGAATGCCTTCGCCCTTATAGTCCTTGATGAATTCCTCGATCTGCGAATGCTCGTCCTGGCTTTCGTTGAGCGGGATGCGGATCTTGTCGTCGGGCGCGGTCATCGCCTTGGAGAACAGGCCGGTCGCCTGGCCTTCGATGTCGAAATAGCGAATCTGGCGGAAGTTGAAGATCGTCTCGTAATAATTGGCCCAATAATCCATCCGGCCGCGCTGCAGATTGTGCGTCAGATGGTCGAGCGTGTGCAGACCCACCGTATGATCGTTTGCACCGGTGCCGGGGACGGGATTGAAATCGGTGTCGTAGATCGTCTCGCCGCCATGGCGGTCGATCAGGTAGAGGTTAGCGCCGCCAATGCCTTCGATCGCCGGAATGTCGAGTTCGCCCGGGCCATGCTCGCCCTTGACCGGGCTCGCACCGCGCTCGATCGCAAGCTTCAGCGCTTGGTCGCTATCGGCGACGCGGAATGCCATCGCATTGGCCGAGGGACCATGCGCATTGCGGAAACCGGCGACCTGGCCGGCCTCGTCCATGTTGAGCAGAAAGTTGATGTCGCCTTGCGCGTAGCGGCGGACATTCTTCGACTTATGCGTGCCGACATGGGTGAAGCCCATCTTCACGAACAGATCGGCCAGCGCTTCCGGATCGGGGCTGGTGAATTCGACGAACTCGAAGCCGTTCAGGCCCATGGGGTTCTCGGTCGCAGTCATGACAGTATCTCCGTGACGGGAAATGTGGTTACAGATGATACTATATCGCGAGTCGATGTGCGCGTCCACCTCGATAGCTGTCATCCCCAACCTGCTCCGGGTCCACCGTGCCCATTGCACGTTAAAGCGAGGGCGCGGTGAATGCCGGAACAGGCCCGGCATGACGAATAGAACGGGTTGGGGTAGGAAGTGCAGATGCCGACACTCAATCTGGACGATTTCCTGCCATACCGCCTGTCGATCGCGTCGAACCGCGTGTCGTCGGCGGTCGCCACCGCCTATCAGTCGCTGTTCGGGCTCAAGATTCCGGAATGGCGGCTGATTGCCGTGATCGCGGAAGGCATGGGTATGACGCAGCAGGCGCTCGGATCCGCGACGCGGATGGACAAGGTGACGGTCAGTCGCGCAGCGATCGCGCTGTATGACCGCGGGCTGGTGCAGCGGCGGCCCAATCCGGACGATCAGCGATCGCATCTGTTGTCGCTGACCGAGGCGGGAAAATCGCTCTACGACAGCGTCGCACCAAAGGCGCTGGAACTGGAAAAGCAGATCTTTGCCGGTTTCTCGGCGCAGGAAATCACTGCCTTTCGTGCGTTGCTCGACCGGCTTGAGGCTTCAGCGGAGACGCTCGATCCGTCTTAGCGTCAGCCGCGATGCCCGTCCGATTCACGCGGCTATTCAGAATCGTCATGCCTGCACTCCGGCGCGCATTTTGCCTGCCATGAATCCTGCCATGAATGATGTCATCCGACGGACCATTTTGAATCGCGCAGACCGGAGCCAGATGGACCATGATTCCCGCCCCAAATTTCCCGATTTCCCCGCCCCATTTTCCCGCCCCATTTTCCCGCAGCGCACCGACAAAATTCCCGTGCAGGCTCGCCGATTTTCCCGCAGTTTTTCCCGCAGCTTCCCGCAGGACCGCCCAAAAAGCATTTTCCCGCGGCCGTTCGCGTAGCTGCGGGAAATTGGAAATGAGCCAAACGCCAAATCGCCGCGCGCCAGAGCGGAATAATCCCATCGATTCAATCCCGCTCCCAACAGGCTTGATGAAATGCCCATCGCTGGCCTAAGCGACAATGACTCCCTCCCCAGGCAGTCGCATTCTACCAAGGAGGCTCAATGCCAAACATGCTCGATCGCGCCGGCCTGTCGGTCGCCGAACCCCTGGCCCGGTTTGTCGAGAGCAAGCTGTTGCCGGGCTTGCAGATCGACGCCGGTGACTGGTGGCGCGGCGTGGCCGATATCTTTGCGCGCCTGACGTCCGCGAATCGCGACCTGCTGGCGAAGCGCGAGTCGCTCCAGACGTCGATCGATGCCCGCTATGTGGCGGGCGAGCCGGTCGATGAGGCGTTTCTGCGCGGGATCAATTATCTCGTGCCCGAACCCGCACCCTTCACCATCGGCACGACGCATGTCGATGCCGAGGTCGCGACCATGGCGGGGCCGCAGTTGGTCGTGCCGATCCTCAACGCGCGCTTCGTGCTCAACGCCGCCAATGCACGCTGGGGCAGTCTTTACGACGCATTCTATGGCACCGACGCTCTGCCCGGCAGCGCTCGACCGGGCGGTTATGATGCCGATCGCGGCGCCAATGTGATCGAGCGCGCCAAGGCGTTCCTCGATCAGGCGGTACCGCTGGCGAACTGGAATTGGGACGGCGTTGCCTCGTTCAGCATTACCGATGGCGTGCTGACCGGGCGGGGGCTGCTCACCGGGCAAATGCCCGCGCTGGCCGATCCGTCGGCCTTTGCCGGTTATCGCGGCGATCCGGCCAGTCCGACCGCATTGCTGCTGCGCCATAACGGGCTGCATATCGAGGTGGTGACCGACCGCAACCATCAGATCGGCCGCGATGATCCGGCGGGCATTGCCGACGTCCTGCTCGAATCCGCGCTGACCTCGATCGTCGATCTGGAGGATTCGGTCGCGGCGGTCGATGCCGATGACAAGGTGCTGGCTTATGCCAACTGGCTTGGCTTGATGCGGGGCGATCTGGAGGAGAGTTTCACCAAGGGCGGGCGGACCGTGACCCGCCGGCTCTCCGATGACCGCAGCTACACTGCACCCGATGGCGGCAAACTCACCTTGCCGGGTCGCAGCCTGTTGTTCGTGCGCAATGTCGGTCATCTGATGACGACACCGGCGATCGGGCTCGCCAATGGCGACGAAGCGCCCGAAGGCATTCTCGACGCGATCATGACAAGCACGATCGCTCTCTATGATCTGCGCGGTCTTGGGCGATACCGGAATAGTCGTGCGGGATCGGTCTATATCGTCAAGCCGAAGATGCACGGGCCGGAGGAGTGCGCCTTCACCGACACGCTGTTCGATGCGGTCGAAGATTTGCTCGAGCTCGATCGCCATACGCTGAAGGTCGGGGTGATGGACGAGGAACGCCGCACCTCGGCCAACCTCGCCGCCTGTATCGAAGCGGTGAAGGACCGCATCGTGTTCATCAACACCGGCTTCCTCGATCGCACCGGCGACGAGATGCACACCGCGATGCGCGCCGGGCCGATGATCCTCAAGGCGGAGATGAAGGGAAGCGACTGGATCAAGGCCTATGAGGATCGCAACGTGCGGATCGGCCTGGCGCACGGTCTGAGCGGCAAGGCACAGATCGGCAAGGGCATGTGGGCCGCGCCCGATCGCATGGCCGACATGATGGTGCAGAAGATCGGCCATCCGATGGCCGGTGCGAACACCGCCTGGGTGCCGAGCCCGACCGCCGCGACCCTGCACGCGATGCATTATCATCAGGTCGATGTGTTCGCGCGGCAGAAGGAAATAGCCCGCGAGGGGATCCCCGGACTGGCGGCGTTGCTGACCGTGCCGGTTGCCGGCGGACGCAACTGGACACCCGACGAAATTCGTGCGGAGCTCGACAATAATGCACAAGGGATTCTCGGTTATGTCGTGCGCTGGATCGATCAGGGCGTGGGCTGCTCCAAGGTGCCCGACATCCATGACATCGGCCTGATGGAAGACCGCGCGACCTTGCGGATCAGTTCGCAACATATCGCCAATTGGTTGCTCCACGGTGTCGCGACGGAAGCGGATGTCGATGCCGCGCTCACGCGCATGGCGGCCAAGGTCGATGCGCAGAATGCGGATGACGCGCTTTATCGCAAAATGTCCGGCAACGAATCGACGAGCCTTGCCTATCAGGCGGCGCGAGCGCTGGTGTTCGAAGGAGTGAGCCAGCCGAGCGGCTATACCGAACCGTTGCTGCACGCCTATCGGGCCAAGGTGAAGGCGGGCGATTGATCGCCATTTTCGCAATCGCCGCAATATGTTGAAGCCAAAACGCGACAAAGGCGTTAGGGGGGAGCGTTGGGGGTGGGAACGCGATCCCCAAAGGGGATCGACGAGTTTTGAACTTTCTGACGTTCTCGCCGGGGTGGCTGGCTCTGAGTACCGCATTGTCGGCTCCGCAGCAGGTGCCGTTGCCTGCGGTGCCCCCGGCTGTCCAGTCGATCGATCCGCGACCGGACGAAACCATCGTCAGCGATCCCGATTTCGACAAGGCGTTGCCGCCGCTCAGCGATGATATCAACGCGCCGCTCGAGGCGATGCCGGCCGAAACGCCATCGATTCGGCTACCGCCCGTGTCACCCGACCAGCCGCCGGTCGCGAGCACCGACACACTTGCGCCGCTAACGGCCGAGGACCCGGAATTGACCCAGGCGCTGCCGCCGCTGGGCACGTTCGATTCGACCCCGCCGGTGGATATCGCCGATACCGGCGACGACAAGACGGTGGTCATCCGTTACGACACGCAGGTCAACGGGCTCGATGCGCTTGGCCTGACCGGCCAGTTCAACGCGCTGTCTGCGCTGAAAGATGGCGGCGGCAAGGCGGCCAACTCAGCCATGGTGTCAGCGCGCGCGCGCGAGGACGAGGCGCTTTCTATCCGGCTGATGAAGTCGCGCGGCTATTATGACGGCACGGCGATCTCGACGATCGAGAGCGTACCAAACAGCGGCAACGCGAAGGCGATCGTGAGCGCGACGCCGGGCAAGCTCTATTCGCTCGGGTCGATTTCGATCGAGGCGGGGCCTGTGGTGCCGGGCGATCTGCTCACGCGCGAATTGCCGTTGCGCATCGGCGACCCGATCGAGGCCGATCGCATCCAGGGCGCCGAGGCGAATGTCTCCCTGAAGCTGCCGCAGCAGGGCTATCCCTTCGTCACACTAGGGCAGCGCGACATCCTGCTCGACGATGCGACCTGGACCGGCGCCTATACCTTGCCGGTCGATACCGGGCCGCGATCCTCCTTCGGGACCTATTCGACCGAGGGTAAGCTTGCCTTCGAGGCCGACCATGTCGGCGTGCTGGCGCGGTTCAAGCCCGGTGAGCTGTATGACAATCGCAAGGTCGACGATCTGCGCGACGCACTGGTCGCCACCGGACTGTTCTCGACCGTGTCGGTCGAGCCGGTGCGGACCGGCAAGCCCGGCCCCGACGGCACCGAGGCGATCGACCTGCTGGTCCGGCAGGAAGCCGGGCCGCCACGGTCGGTCGCGGCCAGCGCGGGTTATTCGACCGGGCAGGGCTTCCGGCTCGAAGGCTCTTTCACGCATCGCAATCTGTGGAAACCGGAAGGCGCGCTGATCCTGTCGGCGATCGCCGGTACGCAGGAACAGGGATTGGGCGCGACTTTCCGCCGATCGAACGCGGGCAAGCGCGATCGTACGGTGACGCTGACGGCATCGGCCAATCACAGCAATTACGATGCGTTCAACGCCTTTACCGGCACGCTGGCGGGTCGGATCAGCTATGATTCGACGCCGATCTGGCAGAAGAAATTCACCTATGCTTACGGCTTCGAGCTGATCGGTACGAACGAGAGTGTGTATGATTTCGCGCGGCTTGAGAAACGGCGCGCGACCTATGGCATCCTGGCGTTGCCGGGACAGCTGCAGTTCGACACGTCGGACAATCTCCTCAATCCGACCAGGGGGTATCGCCTCAAGCTGAGCCTTAGTCCCGAGACCTCGGTGCGCGGCGGCGTCAGGCCCTATGCGCGCATATTGGTCGAGGGCAGTATCTACCAGCCGGTGACCGATAGTGTCGTGCTCGCGGGGAGGTTGCGCGCCGGAACGATTCCGGGTGTCGAGCGCGACGATCTTGCACCGTCGCGGCGTTATTACGGCGGCGGAGGCGGGTCGGTGCGCGGTTATGGATATCAGCGGCTCGGACCGTTCGATCCTAATGGCGACCCAGTTGGCGGGCGCAGCCTCAACGAATTCTCGCTCGAGGCGCGTTATCGTTTCGGCAATTTCGGCATCGTGCCGTTCATCGACGGCGGTAACGCCTATGAAGGCGTTATGCCAAAGGGGTCGGATTTGCGTTACGGCGCGGGTATCGGCGGGCGTTTTTACACCAATTTCGGTCCGCTTCGTGTCGATGTCGCGACGCCGCTCAACTCGCGTCCGGGTGATGGCAAGGTCGCGCTGTACATCTCGATCGGGCAGGCATTCTGATGGCCGACGAAGTCGCAGAAACCATGGTAGTTCACCGCCCGTTCTGGCAGCGGATCGTCAAATGGATCGCGATCGGTTTTGTTGGACTGATCGTCTTGCTGGGCCTGTTTGTGCTTGGCCTGAACACTAGTCCGGGGCGGCGCTTCATCGCCAACACCCTGGGCAATTACACGCTTGTTTCGGGCCTCAATATCAAGGTCGGACGGATCGACGGGTCGATCTATGGCGCGATGATCCTGACCGATGTGCGCGTGAGCGACGCCAAAGGCGTGTTCCTGACCAGTCCCCGGCTCGACATGGATTGGCGCCCGCTGGCGTTTGCGCGCAATCACGTCGATGTGCGGTCGGCGACGAGCAAGCTGGTCACGCTGCTGCGCAGCCCCGAACTCAAGCCGGACCCGAACGCACCGCTGCTGCCTGATCTCGACATCGATATTGGACGGTTTAAAATCGACCGGCTGGTGCTGGCCAAAGCGGTTAGCGGCAGCCCTCATATTCTAAGTATCGTTGGTATTGCGCATATCGCCGATGCGCGGGCGCAGGTGACCGCCAATGCGGTCGCGCTGACCGGGCAGGGGATCGCCGGCGGCGACCGGCTCGCACTCAAGCTCGATGCGATACCGGCGGAGAACAAGCTCGACCTCGATGCGAAACTGCAAGCGCCGGTCGGCGGTGTGGTGGCGAGCATGGCGAGGCTCCACGCACCGCTCGATTTCAGCATCACGGGTGCGGGAAGCTGGAAGGCATGGACCGGCAAGGCGATCGGCACGCTCGGCGGCCAATCGCTCGCGAATCTGGCGCTGCAGGCGAATGACGGCATTTTCAAGATACGTGGCACCGCGCAGCCCGCACTCTACGTCGCGGGTTCGCCGGCCGAGGCGGCTGCACAGCCGGGCACAAAGGCGAAGCCGGTACCGACCGCCGACAATCCGATCGCGCGGTTAACCGCGCCGATGCTGACCATCGCGCTCGACGCGACGCTCAACCAGCGCCGCGTCGACACGAAGCTGGCGCTGTCCTCGAATGCGCTTGCCGTGCGGGGGCAGGGGTTGATCGACCTTGCGCAGAGCCGCTTCGGCCAGTTCAAGCTCAATGCACGGCTGCTCACGCCGGGCGCGATCCTGCCCAATCTCAACGGGCGCGATGTGATAGCCGATGTGACGCTGGACGGCGCGTTCGCGACGCCGACGGTCGATTATGCGATCCGTGCGGCATCGATCGGGTTTGGCGAGACCAAAGTCGATAGCCTGATCGCGACCGGCCTTGCCCGTGTCGATGCCAACCATATCCTGGTGCCGGTCAATGCTCGGGCGCGACGCATCTCCGGGCTTAACGCGGCAGCCGGCGGGTTGCTCGACAATGTCGCGATCAACGGCGACCTGGCGATCTCCGGGGCGAGCATCCTGTCCGACAATCTGCGCATCCGCTCGCGCAAGATCGACGCGACCGCGATCATCGCCGCGAACATGGCGACCGGACGCTATACCGGTGCGCTTAACGGGCGGATCAACGACTATCGCATCGAGAGCATCGGCATCGTCAACCTGACCACCAACGCGAAGCTGGTGACGGTGCCGAGCGGTGGTTTTGGCATCGCCGGCCGGGTGGTGGCGCGCACCTCGCAGATTTTCAATTCGGGCGCGCGGACTTTCCTCGGCGGCAATGCTGTGGTGCGTGCCGATATCGGTTACGATCCGAATGGCATCATCACTTTCCGCAATCTGCGTCTGAATGCGCCGCAGTTCCGTGTGACGGGTGGATCGGGGCGCTATGATCCGTCCGGCGCCCTGCTGGTCAACGCGGACGCCTATTCGACCCAGTATGGCCCGTTGTCCGCCCGTGTGTCGGGCACCGCGACCAAGCCGGTCGTGCTGCTCCGTGCGCCACGGCCCGGTGTCGGGATCGGCCTCGTCAATCTTGAGGCGCGGGTGCGCGGCAATGGCACCAACTATGCGATCGTTGCGACCGGCGGCACCGATTACGGACCCTTTTCCGCTGACGTGATTATGCGGCCGGGCAATACGCTCGGCATCGATATCCGCACCGCGCGCTTTGCCGGCATGAACATCAACGGTAAGCTGCAGCAGACCGCGGCTGGTCCGTTCGCCGGTCGCGTGCAGTTCGCCGGATCTGGTATCACGGGCGCGGCAAATTTGGGCGCGACAGGCAAATATCAGCGCGCCGATATCGCGGCGCGAGCCTATTCGGCGACCATCCCGGGGACCACCGACTTCACCATCGGTCGCGCGATCGTGGCCGCCAATGTGATTCTCTACGACACGCCACAGGTGAAGGCAGATATCCAGCTTGCCGACCTGCGCTACGGCCCGACCATATTGTCCTCCGCGCGCGCCAAGATCGACTATCACAACGGCAGCGGCACCGCGCGCGCCGTCGCGACCGGATCGAACGGCGTTCCCTTCAATATCGCGATCAATTCGCGGCTCAGCCCAAACCTGTGGCTGGTCGCGGCACAAGGCCGCGCCAATGGTATCGGTTTCAAAACCGGCACCCCGGCGCGGATCCAGATTGACAAGGATGCATATCGCCTGCTGCCAAGCCGGATCGACTTCGACAAGGGATCGGCTCGGGTCGCGGGTAGCTATGGCAAGGGGCTGACGGCGCAGGCGCGGCTCGATGCGCTCGACCTGTCGGTGGTCAACGCGTTGATCCCAAATCTCGGTGTCGGCGGGACCGCGACCGGCAGCCTCGATTTCAACCAGCCGAGCGGAGCTTCATTTCCGCGGGCGGACATGCGCGCGACGATCAAGAATTTCACTCGCTCCAGTCTCGCGGCGGTGTCCGAGCCGGTCGATATCGTCGTGGCAGGCCGCCTGGTGCCAGAGGGCGGCGATTTCCGCGCGTTGATCAAGCGCGGGCCGTCAACGGTGGGCCGGGTCGTCGCAACGCTCAATCCTTTGCCGCAGGGTAGTGGCAGCTGGACCACGCGCCTGCTCGCCGCGCCACTCGGCGGGGGTATCCGCTACAACGGTCCCGCGGGCGTGCTGTTCTCGCTTGCCGCGCAGCCCGACCAGCAACTGTCGGGGCCGATCGCGGTTGCCGCCGACTTCTCCGGTCGCGCCCAGTCCCCCAATCTCAACGGACTGATCCGCGCCGACAAGCTGACCTATGAAAACGAGACTTACGGCACCAGGCTGTCGAACATGAAGATCGCCGGTCGCTTCACCAATACGCGGCTTGAGATTACTCAGCTCCAGGCGACCGCCGGGGACGGAACAGTGTCGGCGCAGGGAAGCATCGGTTTTGCCTCCGATGAGGGCTTCCCGATCGACATCCGGGCCAAGCTCAACAATGCGCGGCTCGCGCGCAGCGATGCGCTTGGCGCGACCGCGACAGGTGATATCGCGCTGACCAACAGCAAGGCCAATGGCGGCCTGATCCGTGGCACGCTCATCATCCCAGAGGCGCGTTACGAGATCATCCGCCAAGGCCAGGCCGATGTCGCCGAACTGACCGGTGTGCGTCGCAAGGGTGACCTTGTGCGGCGGCCTACCGATCGTCCGGCGGCGGCACCCGTTGGCTTGTTCAAGCTCGACCTGCGCCTACAGGCGGAAAATAAGCTGTTCGTGTCCGGCATGGGGCTGGAGTCCGAATGGCGCATGGATCTGCGCGTCGGCGGCACATCGGCGGCGCCCACCGTGTCGGGCCTGGCTAAGGTGGTGCGCGGCACATATTCCTTCGCCGGCAAGCGGTTCGATCTCGATACCGGTACGATCACTTTCGCGGGCGGTGCGCTAACCGATCCGCAGATCGCGATCATCGCGAGCACGACGACCAATGGCATCACCGTCTCGATCAACATCTCGGGTACCGGCCAGAATCCGCGCATCGCTTTCAGCTCGACGCCGTCGCTGCCGCAGGACGAGGTGCTCAGCCGCTTGCTGTTCGGTAGCTCGGTGACCAATTTGTCGGCGACCGAGGCGATCCAGCTCGCCGCCGCGCTCAATTCGCTGCGTGGGGCCGGTGGCGGGCTCAATCCGCTCGGCAAGCTGCGCTCGGCCACCGGGATCGACCGGTTGCGCATTCTCGGCGCGGATGAGGCGAGCGGGCGCGGGACTGCGCTGGCGGCGGGGCAATATATCTCCGACGACATCTATATCGAGATCATTACCGATGCGCGGGGCTTTACCGCGACCCAATTGCAGGTCGCGTTGACCAAGAGCCTCTCTGTGCTGTCGCAGGCCGGGTCGTTCGGCGGATCGAATGTGAGTGTCAAATATTCGAAGGACTTTTGATCGACTGACGCTCGCCCGATAAACTCAGTCCTTTTCTGCAACCGAAAAATCGAATATCGGGTATTGCGGAGAGACGATATGACGACTGAACATTTCGACGTGATCGTGGTCGGTGCCGGAATTTCGGGTATCGGCGCGGGGTATCATTTGCAGACGCTCAGCCCGGATCGCAGCTATGTGATTCTCGAGGGGCGGCCGCAACTGGGCGGGACCTGGGACCTGTTCCGTTATCCCGGCATCCGGTCTGATTCCGACATGTACACATTGGGGTATTCCTTCCGCCCCTGGACCGAAGCGAAGGCAATCGCGGATGGGCCGTCGATCCTGAAATATGTCAACGACACCGCGCATGACAACGGCATCGACCGGCACATCCGCTATCGGCATCACGTCAAGACGGCCGCTTGGTCGACCGAGGATGCGCGCTGGACTGTCGAATCCGATGGGCCCGATGGTCCGGTCGTCATCACCTGCAATTTCCTCTTCATGTGCAGCGGCTATTATAATTACGCCAAGGGCCACACGCCCGATTTCCCCGGCGCGGCCACGTTTGCAGGGCAAATCGTCCATCCGCAGCATTGGCCGCAGGATCTCGATTACTCGGGCAAGAAGGTCGTCGTGATCGGCAGCGGCGCGACCGCGGTTACATTGGTGCCCGAAATGGCCAAGCGCGCTGCGCATGTCACGATGCTGCAGCGTTCGCCGACCTATGTCGTGTCGCGGCCGTCGGAGGACGGGGTTGCGAACTGGCTGCGGAGCAAGCTGCCGGCCAAGACCGCCTATGGTATCACGCGGTGGAAGAACGTGCTGTTCGGCATGTTCTTCTTCCGCCTGGCACGGCGCAAGCCGGAGAAGGTCAAGGAACGGATCATCGGCATGGTGCGCGATCATCTCGGTCCGGATTACGACGTCGCGAAGCATTTCACGCCGCGCTACAATCCATGGGACCAGCGACTTTGCCTGGTACCCGATGCCGATCTGTTCGACTCGCTAAAGACGGGCACGTCCTCGGTCGTCACCGACCGGATCGCCGCGTTCACGCCGTCGGGGATCACGCTCGAATCAGGCGATGAGCTTGCCGCCGATGTCATCGTCACCGCCACGGGCCTTGAATTGCAGCTGCTCAGCGATGTCGCGTTCAACGTCGACGGCGCGCCGGTCGATCTGTCCAAGACCTATAATTACAAGGGCATGATGTATAGCGACGTGCCCAACATGGCGTCTTCGTTCGGTTATACCAACGCGTCATGGACGCTGAAGGCCGATCTGACCTGCGGTTATGTCTGCCGGTTGCTCAATACGATGAAGAAGCGCGGGCTGCGCCAGGCGACGCCGCGCATCGCCAGCGAGGAATTGCAGCCCGAGCCGTTTCTCGATTTCAGTTCGGGTTATGTGACGCGCGCGATGGAGAAGTTTCCCAAACAGGGTCATCGCAAGCCGTGGAAGCTCTACCAGAACTATGCGCTGGATATCATCACGCTGCGCTACGGATCGGTCGATTCCGAAATGGCGTTCTCCAATCCTGTTCCGGCAAAGCGTGTCGCGGTGGAGAAGCGCGAGGCCGTGTCTGCCTGAACCAGCGCGCCTTGCCGGTCGGGTAGCCGGCCCCTAGGCTCCCGGCATGACACCAGCCGAGATCAACACCGCCGCGACCGAACATCTCGCCCGGCTGATCGCGTTCGACACCACGTCACGCGATTCAAACCTCGCGCTGATCGAATATGTCGAGGCGTATCTGGGCGGCCTTGGCGTCGCGTCGCGTCGCGTTGCCAATCCCGACGGAAGCAAAGCCAATCTCTATGCGACGCTGGGACCGGCGGTAGCGGGAGGCGTGATCCTGTCGGGTCACACCGATGTCGTGCCGGTAGATGGCCAGCCCTGGAGCAGTGATCCGTTCATACTGACCCGTCGCGGTGACCGCTTATACGGGCGAGGCGTGTGCGACATGAAGGGCTTTCTGGCGCTCGCGCTGGCGACCGCGCCCGACTTCATACGCGCGGGCAATGCGCGGCCGGTTCATTTTGCCTTTTCCTATGACGAGGAAGTCGGTTGCCTCGGTGCACCGTCGATGATCCGTGAGCTGGTCACCGAACTGCCGTCGCCGGCCGCCGTCATCGTCGGCGAGCCGACCAATATGGAGGTGGTGAGCGGGCATAAGGGGATCTCCAGCTGGCGCGTCACGGTAACCGGACATGAGGCGCATTCCAGCCTGACGCATCTGGGGATATCGGCGAACATGGTCGCGGTCGGGCTGATGAACCAGCTTGCCGGAATCGCCGCCGCGCTGGAGCACCATGCCGACCCCGCGTCGCTTTATTGCCCGGGTCACGCGACCCTGACGATCGGTCAGATCAATGGCGGCACCGCAGTCAATATCCTGGCCCGAGAATGCGTGTTCGTCTTCGACCTGCGCGTTCAGCCGGGACAGGAAACTGATGCGATCGTCGCGCCGTTCATAGCCGAATGCACGCGACAGGATGCCCTGTTACGCGCACGGTTCGAAGGAGCAGGAGTCGAGGTTGTGCTGCGATCGACCACCCCGTCTTTCGCACCGGAACCGGATGGTGAAGCCGAACGGCTCACCCGGCGTCTCGCCGGCGACAATGGCCCGGCGCGTGTGGTGTCTTATGCGGCGGAAGCGGGGCAGTTTCAGCAGGCCGGATACTCGGTCGTAATTTGCGGACCGGGGTCGATCGAGCAGGCACACCAGCCGGACGAATATCTTAATATCGCGCAACTTGAGCGCGGCGCCGTGTTCATGACGCGCCTAAACGAAGCCCTTCGTCGGTAAAAATCGCGAGCGACGGCAAACTAATAAATCAGAGCCAAACTGGACCTAGTTTGGCGAGATTAATACATAAATTGCGTAACGCCCGAATCAGAAAAACGCCCGGTCATCGACCAGTCAGACAGTAAGGGTAGGTGGTTTGGTGGTCACATCGGCACGCAAAAGTATCGATCCGACCCTTGGCTAAGCTACTGTGAAGGCAGCTCGTTTTGCCAGGTGTCGGACCGATCGACTGGTTTACCAGGGGCGAATGTGCTCGCCATAAACCAGCGCAAGAATGAACTTGAGCATGCGCTTTCTCCCTATTTGCACTCAGTTGAGTACGCCAGATTATTAACGTTTTTTTAAGGATAAAGCAATCGGATTCCCGGGCTTTTCGGGACGTTGAGGTCCGGCTTAAGAGTTCCTTCAGCGTCGCGTGCTAGCCCGGCGAAGATGGCGTGCGCTCACAGAGATTCGGAACCAGGTCAGCAGGCCGCGCGCCGCGCATCGCCGCAGCTCGTGCCGACGACATTGATAAAAGAGCTGAACGGGCGAATGCCGCCCAGCGCAGATATACAAAACGGGATGGACGGATTCCGCGTCGGACACCCTTCATCGATCGCCTTCGGCGATCAATTGCCGGATGGTTTCGTACCGACCCGCGTCAAGGCGTGGCAATTCCTTTGCCTGACCAGAATTGCCAATTTTGCCGCGTTACGTCGCCATCTCGGCCGGACGCGCGCCGATCGGCTCTCGCACGATGCGTGTGAAAAGATCGCGGCGATGCTCCCTTCGGCGCGAGCGGTGGTGGTCGGCCGGACGACGATCGAGTTTGCCTTCGAAGGCGAGACGATTGCTGATCTCGAAACGACGATGGATCATCTGCGTGAGGCTTTTTCTGCGCCGGTCGATATCGATGGTGAATATCACGAATTCCGCATGTTGTTTGGCGCGGCTGCCGCGCCGGTCGGCGCGACCGAGGATGTTCGGCTTGCCGAAGAAGCCGAGAGTGCGCTCGATCAGGCGCATGTCGAGCAGCAGAGTGTGGTGCGCGACCTGTCGATGGGGACACCAGCATTCGACCGGTTGACGCTGATCCGCGAACTCGGCGCGGCGATCGCCAATGGCGAAATGTTTCTGCAATACCAGCCCAAGGTCCATGTTCGCCGCCAGGAGATCGCAAGCGCGGAGGCGCTGGTACGCTGGCAGCATCCATCGCGCGGTCTCGTCCTGCCGGGTGACTTCATCTCGCTCGCCGAGGAAATCGGCGAGATCGGGCCGCTGACGCTGTGGACGCTCGACAAGGTAATCGAGGATCAGCGCACGCTCGCCGCGGACGGCAACGACCTGACCATCTTCATCAATATTTCGGGCCAACTGCTCGCCGATGCGGCATTCGTCGCGACCGCCTGTGCCAAGGTTTGCGACAATGCCGCCAGGATCGGTTTCGAGATCACCGAAACCTCGGTCATCGGCGATCCGCAGAGTGCGATCGCCAATCTTCAGAAATTCGCCGATGTCGGCATCGCCATCGCGATCGACGATTATGGCGCAGGCCTGTCGTCGCTCGCCTATCTCAAGCAATTGCCCGCGCGCGAGTTGAAGATCGACAAGATGTTCGTGCTGCAATTGACCAGCAGCAATCGCGATCCGTTGATCGTGCGATCGACCATCGACCTTGCCCATGCACTGGAGATGGAGGTCACCGCCGAGGGCGTCGAGACGCAGGCGGCGATGGCGCTGTTGACGGTGATGGGCTGTGACATGGTGCAGGGTTACCTGATCAGCCGCCCGATCTCGATCGATGCATTCCGCCAATTCTTGCGCGACGACAAGCTTCGCCCGGAACAGGATAGCGCGCCATCGATGTTCAAACGGCCCGCGAGTTTCTGGAAGAGCGGATAAACCAAATCGGCGCTTCTTTAGCGTTGATTTAAGGAACCGGGGCCAGAAGCGTAACGAGATGGCAGGAACCGAACTTCACGCGCTTTGGCGGACTTTGCTGGCGGCTGTGGCGCTGGTCGGGGTGACCGTGCCGATTTATGTTGCGGCTCAACCGGTTGCGTTCGATGCAGCAAAGGCAAACGCAGCTTTCGATGTGCAGATTGCCGCAGCGAAGGCGATGATGCTCAGCGACCCGGCCAAGACGATCGGCCAGGCGAAGCAGGCCGAGGTCGCGGCGTTGCAGCTTTCGGGCGAGCAAAGGGTGATAGGTTTGGCAACCGCGCGATGGTTGCAAGGGGAGGCCTATCTCCGGCTTAACGATGTCGTGCGTGCGCAGCCGCTGATCGACGAGGCTTTGGTCGCGCTGAAGGCGCAGGGCAAACCGACCAAACTCATGGGCGATGTTCTGTTGTCCAGCGGTGGCCTTCATACCGCAACGGTCAAGGTCGCCGCGGCGCTCGCCGATTATCAACTTGCTTATAAGATTTTCACCCAATGTGGCGAAACGCGCAGCCGGGCGGTCGCGTTGGTGAGCATTGCGATGCTCTATCTGGACGCCAAAGATTACGAGAACGCGCTTAAATATCACGCCCAGGCGCTGGATATCTATCGCGGCGACCCCTCCCTGCTGACGTCGATCTATAATAACAATGGCGAGACGCTGAAGGAGATGAAGCGTTTCGATGAGGCTGATGTGCAGCTTCGCAAGGCACTTGATCTAGCCCGTGCCATGCACAGCGGCGCGCTCGAAGCACAGATCCTGCGCAACCTTGCGCGCAGCCAGTTGATGGCGGGAAAACCCGAAGAAGCGGATAGGACGATCCGGGAGGGCTGGAAGCTGGTCGATCCGCGCGATGCGGCGACCAATTCCATATTTGCTGCCGTTGCGGCGCAAGCGGCGCTTCAACTAGGACGGTTGCCCGAGGCAGAATCGTTGATCAGGCGGAGCTTTACCGGCATCGATCCGGCAACCACGACATTGCAATACCGCGTCAGCCATCAGACCGCGTACGAGATATTCCGGCGGCGGGGCCGCACCGACGATGCTCTGATCCACCTCGAGGCACTAAGGCGGCTCGACGATCAGGCCACGAGCCTGGCGACGTCGACCAACACCGCGCTGATGGCGGCGCGATTCGACTTTGCCAATCAGGAGTTGCACATCGCCAAGCTTAAGGCCGATGAATTGCGGCGCAGCGTGGATTTCGAGCACGCGCGCGCCCAGACTCAGCGGTTCATCTTCATCGGTGCAGCCGCGGTCACGTTGATCATTCTGTCGATGCTCGCTTACGGCATCGTCACGTTGCGGCGCAGCCGTAATCAGGTGCGTGCCGCCAATATCGACCTTGCCGCGACCAACAGTGCGTTGGGCAAGGCGCTGGCCGCCAAGACCGAATTCCTGGCGACGACCAGCCATGAGATCCGCACGCCGCTGAACGGCATTCTCGGCATGACCCAGGTGATGCTCGCCGATCGCACGCTGAGTGAGCGGATGCGCGACCGGATCGGCGTGGTGCACGGCGCCGGCGTCACGATGCGTGCGCTGGTCGACGACATTCTCGACGTTGCCAAGATGGAAACCGGCAACATGACGATCGAACATGTGCCGTTCGACCTGAAGGCGACGATGCGCGACGTGACGCGGCTGTGGGAGGAGCAGGCGAAGAACAAGGGCATAGACTTCGTCCTCGACCTCGACCGCGCTCCCGACTGGATCGAGGGCGATGCCGCGCGCTTGCGCCAGATCATCTTCAATCTTTTGTCGAATGCGGTGAAGTTCACGGCGGTCGGGTCGGTGACGGTGCGTGCGGCGGGCGCCGGCGACACGCTTGCGATCGCCGTCAGCGACACCGGCATCGGCATTCCAGCCGACAAATACGAACTGATCTTCGAATCCTTCCGTCAGGTCGACGCCGGCACGACCCGCAAGTTCGGCGGCACCGGCCTTGGCCTTGCCATCTGTCGCAATCTCGCACGGGCGATGGACGGCGATGTGCTGGTCGAGAGCATGGCCGGCGCCGGGTCGTCCTTCACGATTGAATTACCGCTGGTGCTGGCGGACGCACCGGAAACGCCGGTACCCGCTGCCGGTGAAAAGGGTGCACTGCTGATTCTAGACCGCAGCCCGATCACGCGCAGCATGTTGCGTACGATGCTCGAGGCGCGCGCGGGCACGGTGGTGTTCGCGGGCACGGTCCAGGACGCGGTAGAGCGGCTGCGATTGGGCGGGGTCGATCAGGTGCTGATCGACGATGCGACGATCAGGGCAACCGGCGATGTCGATGCCGCACTGACCGCGATCGCGGGCGCTGCGGCCGACGCGCGGACCACCATATTGTGGGTCGCACCCGATGATGCGCAGCGCGAAGCGGTGCTGGCGACCGGCATAAACGCACTGATCGCCAAACCGATCTCTGGTACGGTATTGTCAGACATATTATATCCTATAGATGCCTCCACATCGGACGCACTTGTGTCACGTGCTGCATAGGCGATAGAGTTAGAAACGAGATGTCGCGCACCAAAATCCTGAAGGCCCTGCGGCCATGAATGTTCTCTTCATCGAGGACGATCCGATGAATCGTCGGGTGGTCAGCGATATGCTGGATGTCGCCGGCGCGACGATGACCGGTGCCGAAAGCGCCGAAATCGGCCTGAAGATGATCGACGAGAACGATTACGCGATCGTGCTGGTCGATCTGCGCATGCCGGGCATGGATGGTATCACCGCGATCCGCCACATCCGGTCACGAGCCGATGCTAAGGCGCGCCTGCCGATCATCGTCGTTACCGCTGACACCGCTGTCGACCTGCGTGAGCGCTGCATCGCCGAAGGTGCCGACGAAGTGTTGTTCAAACCGGTAGCCATGGATGCGCTGTTCGACGCTATGGGCCGGCTTCTCGCCAATGGCGCTGGCGACGGAATGATCGGCTAAGTTAGTTGCGCGTCAATCGCGTCGTTTGAGCGCTTCGGCCAGGGAACTGGTGGCGCTGCCGCGCCGTGCCGGTTTCGGTTGCGATACGTCTGGCGCCCAACCGGTCAGGAAAACGATATCGAAGCGCTCATCGGTGCGCCCGTCGCTATCGGCGAGAGCAGCAAAGGCCTGGGCGGCGCGAGCCAGCGTATCGCGGCGAAGCGGCGGGGTTCCGGGAAGCAGGTTGGTCGCCGCCATGCCGCGTAGGTCGCGAAACAAGCTCCATATGTCGCGATACCGGACCGTCAATGTCTCGACATCGGCGACGGGCAGCGCGAAGCCGGCACGCATCAACAGGTCGCCCGCGGAGCGCACATCCACTTGCGGATGAATCCGCGCAGCGGGGCGTTCGCCTTCCGCCTCACGCAGCACCATACGCAAGGTCGAGAGGCTGGTGCCGCCGGTGAATGCCGCCATGAACAGTCCGTCGGGGCGCAGCGCCCGGCGCGCCAATGCCAGCGCGCCGGGCAAGTCGCTGACCGTGTCGAGCGTACCGGCAGAGACGATCAGGTCGAAGGACGCATCGGGGAAGGCCGGCCGGTCCTCGTCGTGCTGAACGCCGCCAGCCAGCCGCGCGAACATCGCACCCGGATCGCTCCTGATCGTTTGCCCCCCCGGCGGCGGTGGGAAGGAGCCGTCGAAACATCCGAGATCGAGGATGTCGGAAAATGTCCGGGTCACAGATTCGAGCCGATCCGCGATCCCTTCGAGCATGGCCGCCCGCAAAAAATCATGAGCGGCGTAATCCGCCGCGGCGCGGTCGCGGCGCAGGCGGCGTAGGTTGCGATCAAAGATGTCGGGCGGGGTCACGGTCGGGCTTGTGCCGCGCTCGCGCGGCCGCGACAAGGTCCTGGTGAGATTGCTTGCGCCTTTGAAGTTCGTGGCCGGATTGGCATTGCCGCCGCGCTGTCCGGGATGCGGGGCGGTGACGATCGAGGATCATCGCTTCTGCGTGACTTGCTGGAGCGCGCTGCGTTTTATCGGACCGCCCTGGTGTGCGGGGTGCAATGTGCCGTTCGCCTATGACATGGGGGAGGGCGCTTTGTGCGCCGAATGCCACCGGGCGCGGCCGCGCCATGCCGGGGTGCGCGCGGCGGTCGCCTATGGCGATGTCGCGCGCACGGTCGCGCTCAAGCTGAAATATGCTGGCCGCACCGCTTATGCCGAGACCGTCGCACAGCAGATGGCGCGGCTGATGCCGCCGGATGCGGCACTGCTCGTGCCAGTTCCGCTGCATCGCTGGCGGATCTGGTCGCGTGGTTACAATCAGGCGGCGCTGATCGCGAGCGCGCTGTCGGTGGCGACTCGCGTGGCGACCGACCTGGCCGTCCTGCAGCGGGTCCGCGCGACACCGTCGATGCGCGGCCTGGGGCCGCGCGAGCGCGAGAAGATGGTGGCGCGCGCCTTTCGAGTGGATCCGACGCGCAAGGAGAGCCTGCGCGGCAAGGCGGTGGTGCTGGTCGACGACATCCATACCAGCGGCGCGACGAGCGACAGTTGCACCCGCATCCTGCTCCGTGCGGGCGCCGCCAGCGTCACCATCCTGTGCTGGGCGCGGGTGCTCGATCCCGCCCATGGTGATTGACAAGCGGCCGGGCACACCACATTTCGGGCAAATGGCCAAAGTCGAGATCTATACCAAAGCCTTCTGTCCCTATTGCTCGCGGGCGATGAACCTTCTGTCCGACAAGAAGGCGGAGGTGGAGGAGTTCGACATCACGATGGGTGGTCCGAAACGCGCCGAGATGCTCGACCGCTCCAACGGGCGCAGCACCGTCCCGCAGATCTTCATCGATGGACGACATGTCGGCGGGTCGGATGATCTTGCCCTACTCGAACGCGAGGGCAGGCTGGACGCGCTGCTTGCGGCATGAGCGCGTGCTCATGAGGATCGGGATATGAAGATCGCGCTGCTCCAGATGACGAGTGGGATCGACCCTCTGGTCAATGCCGCGACGGTTACCGATGCCATCGCCGAGGCGAGGGCGAAAGGCGTGGTCATGCTGTTCACGCCCGAAATGTCTGGCTTGCTCGATCGCGACCGGGCGCGGGGCGGCGCCAATATCACCAGCGAAGAGGCCGATCCGGTGCTCGCCGCGGTGCAGAAGAGCGCGGCGGAACACGGTGTCTGGGTCCATCTCGGTTCGCTCGCGCTGCGCCGGCCCGACGGCAAGCTCGCCAATCGCGGTTTCGTGATCGACGACAAGGGCGCCATCCGTGCGCGTTACGACAAGCTGCATCTGTTCGACGTCGATCTGCCGACTGGTGAGAGCTGGCGCGAATCGGCAAGCTATACCGCCGGCGACAGTGCGTCGGTGGTCGAAACGCCGGCGGGCAGGCTTGGCCTGTCGATCTGTTACGACCTGCGCTTCGCCGATCTCTATCGTTCGTTGAGCGACGCCGGCGCGACGGTGCTGACGATCCCGGCAGCGTTCACCCGACCGACCGGCGCGGCGCACTGGCATATCCTGATGCGTGCCCGCGCGATCGAAGCCGGCGCCTATGTCGTCGCCGCGGCGCAAACGGGCGTGCACACGGATGGCCGCGCGACCTTCGGTCATTCATTGGTGATCGATCCATGGGGTGAGGTGGTGCTCGATATGGGCGAGGAAGCGGGATTGGCGTTTGCCGAAATCGACCCGACGCGTGTCGAGGACGTGCGCGGCCGCATTCCGGTCTTGAACCACCGCCGCCCGATCCCGGTCGTCACAGCCGCCTGATGATCGTCTTCGATCTCAAATGCGCCGGCGAGCATGTCTTCGAGGCATGGTTCGGATCGAGCGTCGCGTTCGAGGAACAGCGGGAGCGCGGCCTGATCGCCTGTCCCTATTGCGGCGCGACCGAAGTGATCAAGGCGGTGATGGCACCGAGCATTGCGGCCAAAGGTAATGCGAGGTCCGCGCCATCGAGCGTACCGACGCCCGAGGCGATGAAGGCCGCGTTCCAGGCGTTGGCCGCCGCGCAGTCCAAAGCGCTCGAGACATCCGAATGGGTCGGTCGTGCCTTTGCCGATCGTGCCCGCGCCATGCATGTCGGCGACGTGGCGGTCGCGCCGATCCATGGCCAGTCGACCGCCGCCGAGGTCAGGGACCTGGTCGAGGAGGGCGTGCCGATCGCGCCGTTGATCGTGCCCGTGGTGCCGCCCGAGGCACTTAACTAAGCAGGTCAACTATCCGCTCGCTGATCGAGCGGCGTCATCACGACGTGATATTGCCCGGGGAAGCAGACCAATGACGCATATTATCGGCATTGCCGGCAGCCTGAGACGGCATTCGTTCAACCTTGCCCTGTTGCGCGAGGCTGAGAAACAGATGCCCGCCGGCGTGACGCTCGAGGTCCGGACCATCGCCGGCATCCCCCTCTACAATGCCGACGAGGAAGCTGTGGACGGTCTGCCAGGCGTGGTGGCCGAACTCAAAGAAGCGATCGTCGCCGCCGATGGACTGCTGCTGGCGACGCCCGAATATAACAATGGCATTCCCGGTGTATTCAAGAACGCGATTGATTGGCTCTCCCGCCCCGCAGACGATATCGGGCGAGTGTTCGGTGCAAAGCCGGTTGCCATGATCGGCGCATCCGCCGGCGGCTTCGGCACGATATTATCCCAGAACGCCTGGTTGAGCGTGCTCCGCACGCTCGGCACCCAACCATGGTTCGAAGGGCGCTTGCTCGCCGCACGCGCGGGCGGTTGTTCGACTCAGAAGGTCAATTGACCGACGAGCCCACGCGCGAACGGCTCAGGGCCTTTATCGCGGGCTTCGTCGCGTTCGTTCAGGAAGGCAAAGCATGAGCGATCTGGTTAGCGTCCATGTCACTGAAACGGGCGAAAGCCCGTTCGCGGTTCGGATCGAAACAGGCGGTCACGCGATCATCGGCGATGAACCGGCATCGTTGGGTGGCGCCGATCTGGGGCCGTCACCCTATCAGTTGCTCACCGCCGCGCTTGGCGAATGCACCGCGATGACGGTGCGCTGGTTCGCGCGCCAGAAGCAATGGCCGGTAGATCATGTTGCGGTGGAGGTGACACACCAGAAAGGGCCGGTAGAAGACCGGACGGGCATGGTGGACATCTTTCACAAGACCGTCCGGATCAGCGGTGCCGCGCTTAGCGGGGAACAATACGAACGGCTGATCGACATCGCCGCGAAATGCCCGGTGCATCGAACGCTGGAGGGTGGGTCGTCGATCACCACGATTGGCACTCGCGCGACATGACCGGGCGACACGTCGATAGTTTGTCGGCGAATATGATGACCGGGTTTGATGGCAAATTGATCCGGATCATTTTGTTGTTCCAGTGACCGTGCGATTATCCGTGAATGGAACGAACGAGCGAAAATCGGCCTGCGCGATCCCACACCGTCGCTTTCGCGATTGCGGGCTATCTCACTTTACTCTTGGTGCTTGTCGCTGGTCTGCTGGACTGGATTTAGCCGGACGAAGCCAGTTTGGTTCCTGCCAATGTCCCTGCGATATCGCCCCGTGTCGCTTCAGCTTGCCCCGCAGCCATCGCCCGTGTCACCTTTGACGGGCGCCGTGGCGACGACTCGCCAACTCTGACAGGGGGATTTGCAATGGTTCGATCCGGACTTATCGCCGCACTTGGCCTCACGATCACAGCCTGCAGCGGCGGTGCCGGCACGGGGAACAAGGTCGAGGGCGAAGCGGCGGCCAACAGTCCTGCCGCCAGCGACAATGTCATCCTCGGCAACGTCGCGACTGCCGGTCCGCTGAACGCCTGGATCGGCAAACATCCGTCGGACAAGATCGACGACACCATTTTCCTCGCGCAGCCGTCGGTCAAGGCAGCGGTCATGGCCGCTGTATCAGACGCGAAAGTGCGCGATTTCGTGTTTGGCTATAACGGACCCGACGCGCCGATCGTGAAAAAGGACGGGAGGATCCTTGCCTGGGGCTGCGAGAAGCATAATTGCGGCTATCACAATTGGTCGGTCTCGATCACCCCGGACGGATCGAGCGCCGAGGTCTGTTTCTATCAGAACAATGCAAAGGCCGACGGCCCCTCTATCTGGTACGTCGCGGGTGGCAAGACCGAGGAGCGGCCGGGCAATTGCCCGTCCCAATAGCCGAGGGTTTGTCAGACACACCGATTTCGATGATGTCGAACGGCGCGTCGGGACCGTCTGGCATCGTGATGGTGGCCGTGCCGGCGACGTCAAAGGCGCCTTGCCCTTACTTCACCTGGCTTGCGGGCTGGACGTCCTGTGTCTCGTCACGCCGCGGGTTGCGGATCGAGGGACGCAGGCGGGCAACGCTGCACAGGCCGGCGATCAGCGCCATGCCGGCGGCAACCAAAGGTGGCGTCATGCCCCCACCGATCCCGGCTGCGAGCAGCGCGGCGACCAACGTCGCGCCGGTGGTCTGGCCGACCAGTCGCACGGTCGAGACCAGACCGCCCGCTGCCGCAGCACGCTCGCGCGGGGCGGAACCGATGATCAGGCGAGCGTTGGGTGGCATGAAGAT
Source organism: Sphingomonas sp. UYAg733 (assembly GCF_054057355.1). NCBI lineage: Bacteria > Pseudomonadati > Pseudomonadota > Alphaproteobacteria > Sphingomonadales > Sphingomonadaceae > Sphingomonas > Sphingomonas sp. UYAg733. Next base: position 438,513 of record NZ_JBSRZE010000002.1, on the reverse strand, counting down.
GCCGAAGCCCGAACCGCACAGAGCCATGCGCCAGGCGATGTCGAAATAGCTCGGATCCGCTGGCATGAAAGCGAGCAGCAACAATGCGGTGATCGAGATGGTCATGCCAATTCCGCCAAGGATGCCGGCGGGAATGCGGTCCGACAGCCAGCCGGATAGTGGCGCGACGATCATGTTGGTCAGCGGCCAGGGTGCGATCATCGCTCCGACCTCGGCCGCACTGAAGCCATAGGCGTGCTGGAGGCGGAACGGCGTCGACAGCAGCAAGGTCATCGAACCAATAAAGGCGGTGAAGGCGCCGATCGCCGACAGTGCGAGCACGGGACGCGCAAGCAAGTCGATCGGCAGGATTGGATTGTCCTCGCCGCGTTCGCGACGCACGAACCAGAAACCGACCAGCGCCCCGACCAGCACGATCGCGCCAGAGATGACCGGGCTGTCACCATGCACGCCGCTTTCCAGGCCGCCGATGACCAGCCCGAACATCGCCGCGCACATCACCGCGCCGAGCAGGTCGAACGGTTTCGCACGTGGCTTGGGGTCGGGCAGGGCACGACCGAGAAGCAGCGACAGGATTGCAAAGGGCACCGCGCTGGCGAACACCCACGGCCAGTGCGCGATGCCGAGGATCAGGCCGCCAAGCGTCGGCGCGAGTGCGGCCGAGCTCGACACGATGACCGAATTGATGCCGAGTCCGCGGCCAAGCTGTTTCGACGGATAGGTGGAACGGATTAGCGCGGAGGAAACACTCAGTGCCGCCGCCGCGCCAAGCGCCTGGCAGGCGCGCACGATCAGCAGGAATGGCAGGCTCTTGGCGAAGAAACACAGGATCGTCGCCACAGTGAAGACGAGCTGGCCCATCTGGTACATCCGTTTCAACCCGATCCGGTCGCCAAGCCCGGCAAAGGGCAGCAACATCATGACCAGCACGAGCTGATAGATCGTCACGATCGATACCGCGGCGGCGCCGTCGATCCCAAGATCGGTGGCGATGGTCGGCAACGCGACCGTCGCGATACCGCCGTCGATGATGATCAGCGCGGTGCCGCAGCACAAAGCGGCGATAGCGGCATAGCGGCGGGGCAGGGGCAGGCCATCGAGCATTGCCGTCGCGAATACGCCTTGTTCGTCCGAAGGCAACCTCACGAGTGCATAGTCCATCGAATTGAAACGGCCCATCGGTAACCGCTGTCATTTTTGTCGAAGCCCACTTGCTGCAATGCAGCATAACGTGTTAAGGGGGGCGCTATGAAGTATCCGGAACATGACGGCCCCGAGGCCGCGCCGCAGGGCCCCGTGCCGACCATCTTCGAGGCCATCGTGCGTAAGCGCTGCGTCGGCCTGACCTATAACCGCGTCAGCATGACGATGGCGCCGCACGTCATCTACACCAAGCATGACGATCTGTTCGTCGATGGTGTGGTGGTCGATCGCGACGGCAAGCCGCCCAAGGAGCTCAAGATCGGCACCTTCAAGCTGGCGGGCCTGAGCGACCTCAAGCTGACCGTGCGCGCCTTCCAGATGAGCGGCCTGTTCGATGCCGGTTCGTTCAAATATGCCGATGCACTGATGGCGGTCGAGCCGGCCTGAGAGTTCACTGCTCAGTCTGGTAAATCCTTCCCATAGATATCGAGGTCGAGAACTAACCCTCGCTCGCCAATCGATGCAAGCGTGCGAGGTTCGAGCGCTAGCCCCTCATTACCGCTCGCGAGAAACAGGCCGCAGAAAAATCTGCCGCGATAACGGTCAGCAAGAGGGCGCCACACGCTCAGGTCACTGGTCAACGAAGCCAGAATGCGATTGATCTGGCCGTCCAGATCAGCCGGTTCCGCGCGCTTCGCCACAATCCGCCAAATGCCTGTGTGGGCGACCATCTCCCAACCGGAGTTTGTCAACCAGATCCCACCTTTAGCGACACCGACAGTCGGTTCGGCACCCAAGGCAGTGGTTATTCTGCCAGGGTCGAGATCATCGCCGTAGAAGCCGAGTGATGCGGCGGATTTTTGTAACATACCCATGGCAGCCTGCTAGCATATCCACCTTAGCTATCCATCCATCCTACACGTTCCAAATTTTTATCGGTCATGGTCAGTTCAGCCCGCCGCCCAGTGATCGGTACAATTCCACCAGATTGGCGCCGCGGTTGAGCCGGGTCGAGACCAGCTGCTGCTGCGCCGCATAGGCGGTGCGCTGCGCATCGAGCGACACCAAGAAGGAATCGATCCCCGCCTTGTAACGGGCGTCGGACAGTCGGGCCGCGATCCGTGCCGCCTCGGCGCGCGCGGTCTGTGCCGCGACTTGCTCGTCGATCGTACCGCGTTGTGCCAGCGCGTCGGCGACTTCGCGGAACGCGGTCTGGATGGTCTTTTCATAGGTCGCGACGGCGCCTTGCTGCGCCGCTTCGGCATAGCGCAGATTGCCCTTGTTCCGCCCGCCATCGAACAGCGGCAGCGAGATGGCCGGTCCCGCATTGTAGGTGCCGGTGCCGCCGCCGAACAGGCCGGAAAGCGCGGGGCTGATCGTGCCCAGGGTCGCGGTGAGCGAGATGCTCGGGAAGAAAGCGGCGCGCGCGGCACCGATATTGGCGTTCTGCGCGATCAGCTGATGCTCGGCCTGGAGCACGTCGGGTCGACGCAGCAGCAGGTCGGACGACAAATCGCCCGGCAGCGCCTTGACCATCGCATCGCCATCACCGAGCCCATTGGGCAGCAACGCTGCATCGACCGTCGTTCCGGCAAGCAGGTTGAGCGCATTCTGGTCCTGCGCGATCCTCGTCGTTAGCGTCGCGATGTCGTTGCGTGCCGACTGATAATTGGTCTCGGCCTGACGCGCCTCGAGTTCGGATGCGACGCCGATGCGGAATTGCGCGCGGGTCAGCTCGAGCGTCTGTTCGAACGCCTTCAACGTCTCGCGCGACAGGCGCAGCTGGTCCTGGTCCGACGCCATGGTCAGCCAGGCCGAGGCGATCTCCGCGATCAGGCTGATCCGGGTCGATCGTTGCGCCTCTTCGCTGGCGAAATATTGCTCCTGCGCCGCCCTGGTCTGGTTGCGGATTCGGCCGAACAGATCGAGCTCGAAGGCCGAGAAGCCGACATTCGCCGAATAGGTGGAGATATTGCTCGACGTGCCCCCGCCGATCCCGCCAAAGCCGGCCGTCTGCGCGGCGCTGTTGGTATAGGTCGCCTGTCCGTTGGCGTTGATCGACGGCAGCAGGTCGGCGCGTTGCACGCCATATTGCGCACGCGCCTGGAGGACATTGGCCGCGGCCAGCCGCAGGTCGCGGTTATTGTCGAGGCCGAGCGTGATGACCTGGCGCAGCCGATCTTCGACAAAGAAATCGCGCCAGCCGATCCTGGAGATGTCCGGCGCGTCGGTCGCGGCGGCCGGATAGACTCCACCCTGCGGCAGCGCGGCGGGCACCGCACCGACCGGGCGGACATATTTCGGCGCCAGATTACAGCCGGCCAGAGTGACACTAGTGGCGAGCATGGCGAGGATATGGGGGCGAAAGGTCACTGTTCAGGCTTCCTGCGGTGCCGGAGTGGGGGCATTGATGTCTGGGGCGGCGTTTTTGGGCGCCTCCCCGCCGCCCTGGCCGAAGAGGCGCAGGACGACGAAGAAGAACATCGGCACGAAAAATATACCCAGCACGGTGGCCGAGAGCATCCCGCCGACCACGGCGCGGCCGATCGCATTCTGCCCGCCGGCACCGGCTCCGGTCGAAATCGCCAGCGGCATCACACCGAAGATAAAGGCGAGGCTGGTCATAAGGATCGGCCGCAAGCGAAGCTTGGCCGCGGCGACCGCGGCGTCGAACGCATTCATTCCCTCCCGCATGCGCTCCTCGGCAAACTCGACGATCAGGATCGCATTCTTTGCCGACACGCCGATCGTCGTGATCAGCCCGACCTGCAGATAGATATCGTTGTTGAGGCCGGTCAGCGCCGCGGCGAGCAGCGCGCCGAGGACACCGAGCGGCACGACCAGCATGACCGATACCGGTACCGACCAGCTTTCATAAAGCGCGGCGAGGCATAGGAAGACGATCAGTAGCGACAGGCCGTAAAGCGCGGGCGCCTGGCCGCCGGAGAGCTGCTCCTCGTAAGACAATCCGGTCCATTCGTAACTGGTTCCGGGGGGCAGCTTGGCGTGGATTTCCTCCATCGCCTTGATCGCGTCGCCTGACGAATAGCCCGGCGCGGCGGTCCCGAGCAGCTCCATCGCGGCCTGACCATTATAGCGAGTGAGCTGCGCCGGCGCCTGAACCCAGTTCAGGGTCGAAAAGGCCGAGAAGGGCGCCATCGTACCGCTCGTGCCGCGCACGAAAAACTTGTCGATGTCCTCCGGCGCCATGCGATAGGGCTGGTCGGCCTGGATATAGACGCGCTTGACCCGGCCGCGATCGATAAAGTCGTTGATATAGGAGCCGCCCCAGGCGGTCGCGATGGTGCTGTTGATCTCGGCCAGATCGAGTCCGAGCGCACGCGCCTTGTTCTGATCGACATCGACCTTGAGCTGCGGCGCGTCCTCCAGCGAATTGGGGCGCACGCCGACCAGGCGCTTGTCCTGCATCGCCATGCCCATCATCATATTGCGCGCTGCGAGCAGCTTATCATGGCCGATTCCGCCGGTATCGATCAGCTGCATATCGAAACCCGTCGCATTGCCCAGCTCCGACACCGCCGGTGGCACGAGCGCGAAGATCATCGCATCCTTGAATTGCGAGAACGGACCCATGGCGCGCTCGGCAATCGCCTGCGCCGTGTTGGCGGCGCCGGAGCGCTGATCCCAGGACTTCAACCTGACGAACACCAGGCCGCTATTCTGGCCGGATCCGGCAAAGCTGAATCCGTTGACCGTGAAGACGCCGTCCACATTGGCCTTTTCCGCGGTCAGGAAATGCTCGCGCACGGCATCAAGGCCCTTTTCGGTCCGGCTGCTGGTCGATCCGGACGGACCCTGGACGATGGCCAGCAACATGCCCTGGTCCTCATCGGGCAGGAAACTCGACGGCAAGCGCATGAACAGCACCGACATGCCGATCGCGATCAGCAGATAGACCAGCATCGAGCGCTTCCAGCCTCGCGCCATGCCCTTCACGCCGCCCTCATATTTGTTCTGGCCGCGCTCGAACTTGTCGTTGAACCAGCGGAAGAAGCGTGAGAGCAAGCCATTGCCCTGACCCTTTTCGGGATCGTGCGGTTTCAGGATCGTCGCGCACAGCGCGGGCGTCAGGATCAAGGCGACCATGATCGACAGGACCATCGCGGCGACGATGGTGATCGAGAACTGACGATAGATCACGCCCGTCGATCCGCCGAAGAACGCCATCGGCAGGAACACCGCCGACAGCACAAGCGCGATGCCGACCAGCGCGCCGGTGATCTCGTCCATCGACTTGCGCGCGGCTTCCTTGGGCGAGAGGTGCTCGGTGGTTATCAGGCGTTCGACATTCTCGACCACGACGATCGCGTCATCGACCAGCAGGCCGATCGCCAGCACCATGCCGAACAGGGTCAGCGTGTTGATCGAATAGCCGGCGACCGCCATCACTGCGAAGGTGCCGAGCAACACCACCGGCACCGCGATCGTCGGGATCAATGTCGCGCGCCAGTTCTGCAGGAACAGGAACATCACCAGGAAGACGAGCGCCACCGCCTCGATCAGCGTCTCCACCACCTGTTTGACCGACAGCCGTACAAAAGGCGTCGTGTCGTAAGGATAGATGACCTTCACATCGGCCGGGAACTGCTTGGCGACCTCGGCAACGCGCGCCTGCACGGCAGCTACCGTTGCAAGGGCGTTGGCACCCGGCGCAAGCTTGATGCCGATGCCCGCTGCGGCCTTGCCGTTATATTTGGCCGAGGCGGCATAGTTTTCCGCGCCGATTTCGACCCGGGCGACATCGCCCAGCCGAACCACTGACCCGTCGATATTGCTCTTCAGCGTGATCGCGGCGAACTGTTCCGGCGTGGTCAGCCGCGCCTGGACGGACACCGTCGCGTTGAGCATCTGTTCCTTGGGCGCGGGCTGCGCGCCGATCTGGCCGGCCGATACCTGCGCGTTCTGCGCGCGCACCGCGGTTGTCACGTCGCTCATCGTCAGCGAATAGGAATTGAGCTTCAGCGGATCGACCCAGATGCGCATGGCATATTGCGCGCCGAACACTTGGGTATCGCCGACGCCGTTTACGCGGCTCATCGGGTCCTGCAGCCGGGAGACGGCATAGTCGGCAAGGTCGATGTCGCTGTGTGACCCGTCCTCGGAATAAAGGCCGATGAACAGCAGGAAATTGGCGCTCGCCTTGGCCACCTGAATGCCCTGTTGCTGGACCTCCTGCGGCAGCAAGGGCGTTGCCGCCTGCAGCTTGTTCTGGACCTGCACCTGCGCGATGTCGGGGTCGGTGCCTTGTTCGAACGTCAGCGTGATCGTCACCATGCCGGCCGAGCTTGACGACGACGAGAAGTATCGAAGGTTGTCGATGCCCTTCATCTGCTGCTCGATGATCTGAGTCGTCGTGTTCTCGAGCGTCTGGGCATCGGCGCCCGGATAGGTCGCGGTGATCGAGACGGCAGGCGGCGCAATCGTCGGGAACTGCGCGACCGGCAATGTGCTGATCGCCAGCACGCCGGCGAGCATGATGATGATCGCGATCACCCAGGCGAAGATCGGGCGATCGATGAAATAGCGGGCCATGGGCTCTTACTTCGCCTGAGCTGCGGGGGCGCCGGCGGGCTTCGCTGCCGTGGCGTTGGGATTCCAGGCCGATGGCTTGACCGGCATGCCGGGGCGCAGCATCTGCCCGCCCTCGACGATCACCCGGTCACCTGCTTTCAGACCCGATGTGACCAGCCAGCTGTCGCCGATCGTGCGCGTGGTCTTCAGCATGCGCAGCTCAACCTTGTTGCCGGCGCCGACCACCATCACCGTCGGATTGCCTTTTTCATCGCGATTGACGGCGCGCTGCGGCACCAGCATCGCCTGTGCCTGGGAGCCCTCGGCCAGTTCGGCCCGCACGAACATGCCGGGCAGCAATAGTCCGCGCGGATTGGGGAACACCGCCCGGATACTTTGCGATCCCGTCGTCGGATCGACCGAGACATCGGCGAATTTCAGCGTGCCTTCGATCGGATAGACCGTGCCATCCTCCAGCTTCAGCCTGACGCGGGCGTCGCCGCCGCTCGACACCTGGCCGGCGAGCACTTGCTGGCGCAGCCGCAGCAGATCGGCGCTGGCCTGCGTCACATCGACATAGATCGGGTCGAGCCGCTGGATCGTGGTCAGCGCGTTCGCCTGTGCCGCGGTGACCAGGGCGCCGGTGGTATAGACCGAGCGCCCGATCCGTCCCGAGATCGGTGCGCTCACCGTCGTGCGGCGCAGGTCAATCTGCGCGCTGCGCAGCGCCGCCTGTTGTACCGCGACATCGGCGCGCGCCTGTTGCGCGGTGGTGGTCGCGTTCTCGTAATCCTGGCGTGCGATGGCGTTGATCTTGACCAGTTCGCCATAACGCCGCGCCAGTGCGGCGCTCGATGCGATCGACGCCTGTGCGCGGCCAAGCGCGGCGCGCGCGCTGGCGACCTGTGCGGCATAGGGCGCCGAATCGATCCGGTAGAGCGGCTGACCGGCGTGGACCTGGTCGCCCTCCTGAAACAGGCGCGCCTGAATCAGCCCGTTGACCTGCGGGCGCACGTCCGATGTCTCATAGGCGGTTGTCCGGCCGGGCAATTCCGATTTCAGCATTACCGACTGTTCGCGCACCGTGATCACACCCACAGGTGAGGGGCCGGGCGGCGGCTGTTGCGGTGCTTTGCCGCAGCCAATCAGGGTCAGCGCCATCAACGGTGCCGCGTAATGAAAAAAAGCCATGCCATTTCCGCCAGAATCGATTAATGTGAGTGACCGCTCACTCTCATTTTTATGCTGCTACTGCGAAGGCTCTGGCGGCGTCAAGGCTTTTAGAGCAGGAAACAGACATGATCCCGCCCACCAATTTTGCGATCGACAGTCCGACCCGTGCTGAGTTGCGACGGAAGAAAATCCTGGACTGCGCCAGCAAGCTGTTCGTAGATCACGGTTTTCACGCGACCGGGGTTGCGCAGATTTCCGCGCTTTCGGGGGTTGCCGTGGGGCAAATCTATCGCGATTTCGCCAGCAAGGAAGATATCGTCGTGGCGATCGTCCAGGACAATTGCGCGGAATTTATGGCGCATGACGTGCTGCAGGAAGCGATCGATCGGGGTGATCGTGGGGCGGTTCGCAACTGGCTCCATCAGTTCGTCAATCCAAAGGCGGAGCGGGAGGGGGATGGTGGGCGCCTGTTTGCCGAGATCATTGCGGAATCCTCGCGTAACGAGCGCATCGCCGGTATTTTTTCCGCGATCCTGACTGATAGCCACGCGATGATGCTCGATGCCCTTGAGATGCTTTCGGAGGGCAATGCCACTGCGGAAGCTCGAGAAAATCTGGCGGACATGATTCCGACCCTGTCACTTGGGCTGATGCATCATCGACTGATGCGCCCGGACCTGGCGGTGGATACACTTGCGGCATCGTTCGCACGAATTATCGACGAGGAGCTCGATGCCTTGACGGTGGGAAGCGCTGGATCGGGATATGCTGTAGAAAGCCGCTGATGAAGACCCTTGCCGATCCCAACAACGCGCTCGCGCTCGGCCTGACTGCGATCCGTACCCAGTTTCAGGTGCCCGCGTCATTCCCTGCTGAGGTGCTGGCTGCTGCCGATGTTGCTGCAAGGCGAGAACCGACCCGGCATATCGACCGCACCGACCTGTCTTTCGTCACGCTCGACCCCGCCACATCGACCGATCTCGATCAGGCGTTTGCGATCGAGCGCAGCGGCGGCGATATAATGCTGCATTACGCCATCGCGGATGTCGCCTGGTTCGTCGACGATGGCGATGCGATCGATCTGGAGGCATGGCGGCGCGGTGCGACTCAGTATCTGCCCGATGGCAAGGCGGGGCTTTACCCGTCGGTGCTGAGCGAAGGCGCGGCCAGCCTGTTACCGGGCGGACCGCGACCCGCCGTGATCTTCACCGTCAGAGTGGCGGGCGATGGCGCGGTGACTCTCGACGGCGTCGAGCGAGCGATCATTCGCAGCACCGCCAAGCTCGCCTATGACAGCGTGCGCGATACGGACCTGCCGGCGGATTTCATTGAGCTGTCAAATCGTATCCAGGGTGCCGAGGACCGGCGTGGGGCGTCGCGCGTCGATCCGCCGGAACAGGAAGTCGCGGGCACCGGCGACGGGACATACGACCTTCGATTCCGCCCGCGCCTTGTGTCGGAAGCCCGTAATGCCGCGCTGTCGCTGGCCACCAACCTTGCCATCGCCGATATCTTGCAGGCGCATCATACCGGGTTGTTCCGCGTGATGGCCGCACCTGACGACCGCGCGATCAAGCGGCTGAGGCTGACCGCTGCCGCGTACGGCCTGGCCTGGCCGGCCGACGCGACGCTGACCGAGTTCCAGCGCACGCTGAATCCGGCCGATGCCAAACAGGCAGCGTTCATGTTGGCGATCCGCCGCGCGGGCGAGGGGGCGTCGTATGTGCCCTATCGTAACGGTTTAGTGCCGTGGCATGCGGCGATGGCCGCGACTTATGCTCATGCGACCGCGCCGCTGCGCCGGCTTGCCGATCGTTATGTCGTGCGCGCCACGCTGGCGATCGCCAATGGCCAGCCGGTGCCGGAGGTTGTGACGGAGGCATTCACCCGCCTGCCCAAGGTTATGGCGCGGGCCGACGCAATGAGCGGACAGATCGATCGGGCGGTGATCGATCTTGCCGAGGCGGTGATGCTGAGCGGGCGGGTGAGCGAGATTTTTCCGGCGATCGTCACCGATGTCGACGATCGCGGCGCACGCATCCAGCTGCGCGACCTGCCGGTGGTGTCGCGCGTGGCGACAAAAGGGCTCGCGCCCGGCGACGCGGTTGGCGTCAGGCTTGTCGCAATGGATATCGAGCGCCGGGCCATTGGCTTCGAGGCAGTGACTAGAGCGGCGGGCGCTTAATCCGGTTCATTCGTGCTGAGCAGAGAACGCTTGGGCGAAGCCGCATCGGAAAGGCTCATGGGATGACATTTGACGCATGAAAGCCAGGCCGACTTCGGGGTAGGCTCGATGTTCCATATCTCCCGCTGCTCAACCTCTCGACTTTGTCGCCCGCTGTGATTCAACCATGCCACAGGATGCGATTTGGCATCTCCCGCCGGATTATGTCGGCTCGCTCCTTCTCACTATCGGAAGAGGATCACGCGCGCAAAGGCCCCGAGTATCCCCAGAGGCCGGCGCAGCGTCTGATATCATGCTCCATGCTCTAGCGGGTTTCAGGGCTCGGCGCCCAGCCCGGTGGCGGCCAGTTCGAACCCGGTAAATTCGAACGCCGGCGGGGCCGGCAACGATCGCCCGACCCGCCGGGCGCTCGTTCCTGAACCGGCTCGTCAGGCCCTATATGCGTTCAGGCCGTAATCTGGCGTTTGGATGTTCGGCAGCGGGTTTTTTGCTGGAACGAAGTCGATCGGCGGCGATCATAAGATTGCAAATCAATTGGCTGCGCTAACGATTCGCAACAGGAACGAAGCGGCGCGGCTTGAAGTTGAACCAGCACAACAGGGAGATTTCACATGCCAGATTCAAACAAGCAGGACGCGATCGCTCTTCTCAAGGCCGACCACCGCACGGTCGAGGAACTGTTCGAACAGTTCGAAGGCGCGAGCAGCGCCGCGAAGAAGCAGAAGATCGCGATGCAAGTGTGCATGGAACTGACCGTTCATGCCAAAATCGAGGAGGAGATATTTTACCCGGCCTGCGAGGGGCATGTGGAGGAAGATCTGCTCAAGGAAGCTTATGTGGAGCATGACGGCGCCAAGGTATTGATCGCAGAGATCGAGGCGGGCAGCCCGGATGACGATTATTACGACGCCAAGGTAAAAGTGCTGTCCGAGCAGATTGTACATCATGTCAAAGAGGAAGAGGCGCGGATGGAGGGCCTGTTCAGCCAAGCGCGCAAGGCCGGTCTCGATATGGACGCGCTGGGAGAGCAATTGCGCACGCGCAAGGAAGAGCTGATCGCCTCATATAAAGCTGGCGGCCTGCCCAAACCGGAATTGTCGACCTTTACCGAGGCGACCGTCTAAGGCCTGTCTGCACGACATAAATCGGTCGACGTTCGACCGTTACCCGGCAGCAGTTCGGTTCGGATGTACCGTCGTTGCGGTGCGAAATCGGAGACGGTCGCGGGCAGCCGTGATATGTGACGGCGATGAGCCGGGCCCGCGCCGTTCCTGCACCCTCCGACAGCGCGCTCGCGCCGCTCTATCCCGGCGCGCATTTGCTTGATGCCTATGCGATCGCGCTGCCGCCGGGTGCGAGCGATGATATCGATGCCCTGACCCGCGCCATGCTGGCGCAGCCGGCCGGCTGGATGCGCGCGCTGATGTGGGTGCGCGATGCGGTGATGCGACTGGTCGGGGTCAAGTCATCGCGCGAGATCGCCGCCGCGGACCGCGCCCGGGGTGGGGAACAGATCGGGTTCTTCCCGGTACGATCACGCGCCGCCCACGAACTGGTGGTTGGCGAGGACGACCGGCATCTTGATTTCCGCGTCTCGACCATGATGCGCGGGACTGTAGCGGGCGAGGGGCGCGAGTTTATCGCGACGACGGTGGTGCATTGTCATAACCGGCTTGGCCGCATCTATCTGACCGTCATCTCGCCGTTCCACCGCATGATCGTGCGAGCCAATCTGGATCGCGCCGCGCGGCGTGGCTGGCCACAGCGGGGCGAGGGGCGCCATCCATGAGCTTCGTGCAATTCCTCAAATCACTCGACGATTTCCTGTACGAGGTGATGACCTGGCTGATCTTCTACCCGATCACCATGTGGCGGACCTTGCAGCGTCCGCTGGCGATGATGAACTATGCCGATACCGAACTCGGCGACAGCGTGGAGCAGCAATATACCGATACGCTCAGCCCGCCACTGTTCCTGCTGCTGACCCTGATCCTGTCGCACGTGATCGAACTCGCGCTGATCGGTGAGAACCCGATCGTGAAGGATAATCAGGGCGTCTCGATGCTGATCTCCGACGATACCAGCCTGTTGGTGATGCGGCTGGTGATGTTCAGCGTCTTCCCGTTGATCATGACTGCGGGATTATTACGGCGCCAACGTATGCCGTTCACCCGCGATACGCTCAAACAACCATTTTACAGCCAATGCTATGTCGCCGCGCCGTTCGCCTTCATGGTCGGTTTCGCGGCGACCATCGCGCGGTGCCACTGGCATTGGTCGGGTTTGGCTGCGCTCGCCATCATGGCGGTCGCGTTCGTCTGGTACGGTACGCTGCAGTCGCGCTGGTTCGCGATCCATCTAAAGGTGAGTGCATTACGCGGTTTCGGCGTCGCTTCGATCGGGATGCTCGAATGCGTCCTGCTCTCCGCATTGTTGATACCAATCTTTTCCTAGAGTCGGGCGCCGGTCAGCGCCCGCTCCACGCCATAGCCGCGCGCCAGGCGTTGCTGCTCGTAACGCGTCGCGCCGAGCCCGCTGGCGAGCGTGTCCAGCGCCGCGTCGAGATCATGGCTGCGCCCGCACAGGAAGATGTCAGCCGCGGCATAATCGCGTTCCGGCCAGGTGTGGATCGAGATATGCGATTCGGCGAGCATCGCCACGCCGGTCACGCCCTGACCGACACCGAAGCTGTGAAGGCGCAGCTCGAGCAAATTAGCACCCGCCGCCGCGACCATATTGCGCAATGTCGCCTCGACCCGGTCGATGTCATCGAGCCCGACACAGCCGAACAGGTCGATCAGGAGATGGGTACCGGTAAAGTCCACTTGTTCTTCCTAGAGTCTTTGCGACTTACGTCGGTTCGGTACCAGCCCGCTCCCCCGCCCGGCCACCCACAGCGTATCCTGAATGGGTGGCCGGGCGGGGGAGCGGGCTGGTACCGTCTAGATCAACAAATCGCTATGCGGAATGCCGAGATGCGTCATCGCATTCTGGGCGGCGAGCGTGCCGCGATAATGCGCTTCCTCGAACAGCGACAGGCCGCTCAGGTCGGAATGTGCGAAGAACAAGGGCGGCTGCGGCGTCGCGGCCTTCTCGCGCGCCCCGCTCCAGAAGAAACCCGGCGTCGGACGGATCATCGCATGGCCCCAGCGCCATACATCGATCCGGCGGATCGCGCCTTTCAGATCGGGATTGGTCTCGATCAGGTCGGCGCGCACCGTGTCCTGCCAATGCTCAAGCGGTCGGTCGAGCAGCTCGCGCCGCGCGGCAGCGGGAGTCGTATCGGACATTGCCATATACCAGGTCAGCACGGTCGGTCCCGGCGTGGAGGCAAGCGATTGGTGCGTGGCGACGACATAACCAAGCGACTTGCTGGTCCAGGACACATTGTCCCAGGCGAGGTTGAACCCGGCACCCGCCGGCGCGCGATCGACGGTGACGTTGGCGACGATCCACGGCGCATAACCGAACCCGGCGGCATCCGCGGTACCCGTCGGCAGAACACGCGCGGTGATGAAATGCGGCATCGCCAGGATCGCCGCCTGCGCCTTTATGCGTCGCCCGGTGCCGGTCGCCACGTCGAAGCTGTCGATCTCCACGCCGGTCTTTCCTGTCCGCACGCGGTGGATGATCTGGCCACAGGCGAGATGATCCTTGAGGTGTGCCGCCATGCGCCCGGCGAGATGGGCATTGCCCTCCGGCCAGGTCAGGACGGTATCGGCGCCGGCATTGGCCGAGTGCTCACGGCGCCCTGCAAAATAATGGATGCCGGCCCAGGCCGAAGTCTGGTCGGGCTCGGTGCCGTAATCGTCGCGACAGGCATAACGGACATGGCCGCGCAGCACCGGCGAGCGCCATCCTTGCGCGTCGAGCCAGGCGGTGAAGCTGAGCTGGTCGAGCGCCAGCAGATCGGGGTCGCGCGAACTATACTCCATCGGGATCGCGAAGGCCGGCCGGCCCATGGCATCGCGGCGGTCGCGGAAGGCCGCCATGGCCGTGAAAAAACCGTCGAGATCATGTCTGTCGGCCGGGGTCAGGCCGATCGTCGGCACCAGACCCTCCTGCCATTTGCCGAGATGGAGCAGCCGCTCATCGGGATCGGAAACGAGCTGATACGGATCGTACAGCGGTTTGCCGCCTTGCCAGCCGGTGACGACGCCGAGCCGTTCGAGCAGCCGCACCACGCCTTTCGTTTCTTCATTGGGGATCGGCAGATAATGCGCGCCGAGCGGATAGGCCGACACGGCATTCTTGCCGCCACGCGCATTGCCGCCGGTATGGTCTTCCAGTTCGTACAGGCGGAAATTGGTCACGCCCGCTTCGGCCAGCGTCCAGGCCGCCGATAGCCCGGCGACCCCGCCGCCGAGGATCGCGATGCCGGTGCTCGTCTCGCTGGTCGGGGCGGGGAAGGCGGCGCCATCGCGCAAACGGTGCCCGCGTACCAAATCCGCGCCCGACAACGTACCGGGCATCGCCGTGTCGTGCCCTGGCCAGGCGATAGCGCCCGCACCGATCGCGGCGGCGCCGGCGACCGATCCGGCAATCAGGGTGCGGCGCGAAACGCTCACCCTTCGTACACGGCCCATTCGGCCTCGAACTCACGCACCAGCGCCTGGTTGTCGAGCCGGTTCACTGGCACCACGCGCCGCGCCATGTCGGGCGGAAAGACGAAGGCGAGCCGATCGGTCTGCGGGGTCAGGAAACGCAGGCCCGCAGGCAAGGGGCCAGGCGCACCGATCGGCCGGTTGGAAGCGAGCACGAAACCCCATTCGCCGAAGCTTGGCACATAGACATGATAACCGCGCGTGATCAGGCCGGCCGCCTCCAAGGTCGTCGCGACGGTCCAGTAAGCGCGCGGCGCGACCAGCGGCGATGTGCTCTGCACACTGACGACCGCGCCGGGCGCGAGCGCGCGGGTCAGCTCCTTGTAGAAGCTGACGGTGTAGAGCTTGCCGACGGCGAAGTTGGTCGGGTCGGGGAAATCGACCAGTACCGCGTCGAACGTCCGCGTGTTGGCGCGCAGCCAGCGAAACGCATCGGCGTTGATCACATGCACCTTGGGCGAGCGGAATGCGTAATGGTTGAGCGTGGCGAGCATGTCGCTGCGCGTGAACAAAGTGGTCATCTCAGGGTCGAGATCGACCAGAGTGACCGACCGCACGCTCGGATATTTCAGCACCTCGCGCACCGCCAGGCCGTCGCCGCCGCCGAGTATCAGCACATCGTGTGGGCTGTTGCTGCGTGACATCACCGGATGGACTAGCGCCTCATGATAACGATATTCATCGCGCGAGGAGAATTGCAGATTGCCGTTGAGATAGAGCCGCAGGTCGGTGCCGCGCTTGGTCAGCACGACGCGTTGATACGGGGTCGAGGCGGCATAGAGAATCGGCTCGCCATAGGCCGCGACTTCGGCGGTGCGCTGCAGCTTTTCCGAGCCCGCAAAGCCGGCGGCGAGCGCCAGCGCGACAAGGATCGCCGCGACCAGCTCGGAGCGCAAGCGCCGCCTGTCCGGCAGCATCATGATCAGCACGATGGCGATGCCGACATTGGCCAGGCCGAACAGGAACCCGGTGCGCATCAACCCGAGATGCGGCACGAGCAGCAATGGAAAGAGCAGGGACGCGGCGAGCGCGCCGACATAATCGAAGGTCAGCACCTTCGACACCAGGTCTCCGAATTCGAGCCGGTCCTTCAGGATCCGCATCAATAGCGGTATCTCCAGCCCGACCAGCGCGCCGATCACCAGCACGAGGCCGTAGAGCGGGATACGGAAATCAGCGACGCGGTCGAACAGCAGGAACAACACCGCCGCCGACGCCCCGCCGATCGCCGCGATCAGGATTTCCACGCGCACGAACACCGCAAGCTCATTGTCGCGGACATAGCGCGAGCACCATGATCCGATGCCCATCGCGAACAGATAGGTGCCGATGACGATCGAGAATTGCGTGACGCTGTCGCCGAGTAGGTAGCTGGCCAAAGTGCCGGCGAGCAGTTCGTAGATCAGCCCGCAGGTAGCGACGACGAATGCCGAAACGAGCAGTGCACCGCCGAGGCGAGTGGTGATCGGGGCGGCTGAGGACGTGCCGGGCGTCCCTTCACTCATGGCCGGGATCTTCGCTGGTCATCCGCTATTGTCTTCCCCGGCGAAGGCCGGGGAAGCGAGAAGTATCGCCGGGAAAGTGGAGATCGATCACCCATGAATTGCCGCCGCGATGATGATCGAAATGGCGATGGCGATGCCCGCCGCCATATTGCCGAGCGCGACATTCTGATTCTTGCAGATCTCGCCCCACAGATCGACCGGGGTCAACCGATCCCACAGCCAGAAGCCGGCGACGAAGATGACCAGACCGATTCCGGCATAGAGCAGGGTGGCGAGAAGGATGGTGCTGGACAGCATGGGCTATTCCTTTGCGCTGGCGTGAGGGGGCGTGGGTCGGGTGGTCGTCATGAATGTCATTTGTGGGTCGGCCCGATGATCGCAGAGCGGCCCATGCCGCGCGCGCCGCCATCGGCGAAGGGCGAGAAGCCGTCGCGCGCCGCCATCACGAACAGCGCGACGATGCCAAGGCTGAACAAAGCGTAGACGATCGACATCCGGCTCATTCATCGTCCTCCGATACGGCGATCGGCGCCAGCCGCCGGCGCTCGAAATTCCAGTGCTTGAACGCCGCGATGACGGGCCAGATCAGCAGCAGAATCAACGCCAGCGCGACATTGCCCCCGAACACACCGCCGCGCTCGACCGTGATGCGCACCGGGATACTTTCCGACTGTGCAAAGATCGGTGTCGCGCCATAGACACTGTTCGCCTGCCAGCGATGTCCCGTCGCCTCGACCACCAGGTCGTAAGAACCACGCGGGATGCTCGACAGCCGCGTGCCGGGCCGGCTGTCGCCTTCGCTCCACGGCCCATCGCTGTCGCTGCCGTGATAGCTCTCCGCCGTCGCATAGACATCGAAGCTCTGCTGCGTGCGCCGGTCGACCAGCGAATAGTCCAGCTCGATCCAGCTATTGTCGAGCTGCGGCACCTCGGCATTGATGCCGACCGCGCTACTCTTCGCGGGCAGTTCGACTGGGCCGATCACCTTGGTTGTGGCCGCGCCATCAAGCTGTACAGCGATCTCCGCGCTGGCTACCTGGCTGCTCCCGCTCGCGCCGATCGCGATAACGAACAAGGTGACGATTGCGACCAGACCGATGATCAGCGCCTCGATCATCTGGCTGCGATACGGCGAGGGTTCGTGCGGTGCGGGCGTACCGCCATTGTCGGCCGGGCGGCGGGGCAGGCCGAACGCCGCTTCCGCGACGCCACGGTCGAGCAGGTCCGAGCGGGTCCAGGTTCGCTCGCCTTCGTTCTCCTCGCATGACAGCATCGTGCCGGGGCAGACGAAATCGGTCACCAGCACATGTTCGTCGACCGCGACGCGCCAATAGAATTCTCCGACCACGAACCGGACCCAGGTGCCGTAGGTCGAACCGAAGCGGCTATAGGGCTGCTCATCAACGGTGATCGCACCGCCGACATGGCTGGGCAGCTTGTCCATCAGCACGCCCAGGCTGAAGCGCCGCCCATCGTCGATCAGGAAGGCATAGCCACGATAAGGATTGAACAGCAGATATTCCGCCCAGCCGGTTTCGCCGTCCGAGCGTTCGAGATAACCGATTATTTCCCAGGTCGTCCCGCGCAAATCGCCACGCGTCCCGAGCGGGATTTCGGGTCGCTTCATCGCTGCGGTTGCGCGCTCGATAATGCGCAATGCCGGGTCGGTCGCGTCGAGCGTCGTGCCGCAATGTTCGCAGACCAGCGACACGGTGATGCCCGCCGCGCGCAATGCGACGGTGCCGCCACAGTTGGTGCAGGACAAAGCGCGGACGGTCTTGGGTACGACCTCGGGAGATTTAGCCCAGGGAGATTGGGGGGGAGCGCCGCTCATGCGGCGTAGTGGGGCATTGGCCAGCCATCGAACGCGCGCAGATTTGTAGCGCGCAAGTCATCGAGCGTAACGTAGCGCCCGGCATAGACGCTCACCTCGTCACCTTCCCTCTGGATGCTTGCACAGTGTCCGTCGCGAGCCATCAGATCGACGCTGGTGATCTTCAGTCCGGTTGGTGCGCTGAACGGCAATTCGCCCTCGCTGGCGACGCACGTCACCTCCTTGATATCGCTCACGCGATACTCGATCCCGTCGATTGTGGCGTCGGTGCCCAGCTCGATCGGCTGGTCGTCGTGCAACCGCTTGACCGCATCGGTCCGGCCGGCGCCGTGCTCGACCGCGCGCAGCAGCATGTATCGACCCATCGCCTCGCCCAGCCAGGCCGAGGAGCCGTCGTCGAACAAAGCAAGCCACTCGTTCCAGCCGCCATCGCTCCAGCGCCAGCGGACGCGGCCGATCAACTCGAAGCTCATGCCACCATCGCTGCCGCGCGTCCCGATCTGCAACGGACTGACATCCTCCGGCACTTCGGCGACCTGCCCGATCACTTCGAGCAGGTCGCCGTTGCGCATCACCAGGCTGCGGCAATAGTCGCACACCTTGGCGGGCAGGTCGGCGGACCGGAAACGGATCGCCGCGCCGCAATTGGGACAGGTCGCGTCGAGCACGCTCAGCCGATCTTGGCCAGCAATGCCGCCTTCTTGCCGTCGAACTCCTCTTGCGTGATCGCTCCCGCGACGAGCAGGCCGTGGAGCTTCTGAATCATCGCGTACGGATCCTCGCCCGCGCCGCCCGAGCCCCCGGCACCTTGGCCCAACCCGCCCGCCATGCTCTGGCCGATCGCCAGGCCGGCCGCGGCGCCCGCGCCGATCCCGGCCACGCCGCCCGATTGCGCGGCGGCGGTGCCGATCGCATCGGCGGTCTGGAACTTCACATAGCGGTCGAGGTCGCCGACCACCCGCATCGAGCTCGCCTTGTCGAGATATTCCTGCACATTGTCGGGCAGCGACAGGCTCTCGACGAAAAAGGTGCAGCAGGTCAGGCCCCAGGCCTCGAACGCGGGCGCGACGGCGGCTTTGAGCCGTTCCGACAGCGCCGCCTGATCAGCCGCGAGGTCGACGAACGCGGTGCTCCCGCCGCCCAGGCCCGACGCGAGTGCGGTGGAGATCGCGCCACGTAACTGCGGCTCGACATCGGCGACGGTCAGCTTTTCGAGGGTGCCCATCAGCTTGGCCGCAAACACCGCGATATTGTCGAGCCGGAATGAATAGCTGCCGAACGCGCGGATACGCAGCGGTCCGAATTCCGCGTCGCGCACCGTGATCGGTTGCGGGGTGCCCCATTTCAGGCCGGCCTGTTCCTTTGTGGTGAAGAAATACAGGTCCGACTTGAACGGCGAGGCGAACCCCTTGTCCCAGTTGAGCAGCGCGGTGAGGATCGGCAGGTTCGACGTGTCGAGCGTGTGCAGCCCGGGTTCGAACACATCGGCGATCTTGCCTTCATTATAGAAGAACGCCTTTTGTCCCTCCCGTACCGTCAGCTGCGCACCGTTCTGAATCTCCTTATCCTGCATCGGATAACGGATCGCCAGATCGCTCGATTGCTCGGTCCAGTCGATGACGTCGACGAACTGTTTCGACAGAAAATCAAGAATGCCCATGGTGGTCCTCCTGTCAGTCATTCTAGAATGTTTCCGGGGCGGGAGAAGCGTAAAGCGACAGACGCGTCGTCCGGCATGTCGCTTTTTGCGCATGGGCGTAGCGTGATGGTCCGGGCGATGGGTCACCATCCGCCCGTTCTCACCCGGCGCCCGGCATCGGTTTTATTGCGGTGACAAGCGCAAGCGTGAGCGCCGTCAGGCTGAATCCCAGGCCCGCCCAGCCGAGCGCGGCGAACCCGCCACTTGCAAGCGCCCAGCCACCGGCCGCCGAACCGGTCGCGATGCCCAGGTTCGCGGCCGAGATGTTGAGCGCGGCGGCGAGGCGCGGTGCGCGGGGTGCGGCCCGGCTCACGCGGATCTGACAGATGACGAACGCGGCGGCATGGGCGGCGCCCCAGATGGCAAGGAGCAGGGGCAGCGCGACGGGTGATAGCGGCATCCCGTGCAGGGCAAGGGCCGGCACCGCGATCATCACCGCGACACCGATCGCCGCGGCCCTGACAGACCGGCCGGCGGCGTATCCGGCAAGCGCGTTCCCAGCCATACCGGCCAGGCCGAACCCCAGTAACGAGATGGCCATCGCATTACCGCCCGATCCCGAGCGCAGCAGGATCGTGCCGAGAAAGGCGTAGGTGCAGAACATCGCGGCGAACTGCACGAACGACAGAGCGAGATGCAGCAAGACGCCCGGTCGAAGCATCGTCATGATCTCACCGGTCGGGCTGTCCCGCACCGCGATCCGCAGACGAGGCAACCGGGTGATCGCCAGTGCGACCGCCGCCGCCAGTGCGCCGAGCAGGACCATAGGGGTGGCCCAGCCGAAACGATCGGCGATCGCCGCGCCGGCGGGTACACCGAACAGCCCGCCACGCGTCACGCCGAGATAGATCCGTGCGACCGCACTCGTGTCGCTGTCCGTCACGCGTGCGAGCGTGTCGGACGCGACCACGATGAACAGCGGCAAGGTCGCGCCCTGCAAGAAACGCAGCGCATAGAGGTATGCGGGATCGCGCAGCAGCGGCACGGACAGATTTGCGGCAAAGGGCAGCAGCGCAAGGATCATCGCCCGATCACTGCCGACGCCACGCATGACGATCGCCGCGACCGAGCCCATCACCGTCGAACCAAGCGCGAAGCAGGTGACGAACCAGCCCGTCTGTTGCGGCGTCAGCGCCATGTCCTGCGCCATCGCCGGGCCTAAGCCGATCACGATGAACTCCACCGCGACGACCACCGCCGCGCCGGTCGTGAGCACCCAGCTCTCCCGTGCGGTCGAGGCGCGCGCGGGCGCCCCGACTGCGGCGGTCACAGATTGGCGCCGTTATCGACAGTCCATGCACCGCCGGTCACCGATCGCGCAGCGGGGGAGGCGAGATAGGCGACGATATCGGCGATCTCGCCTGGATCGGCAAAGCCCGAGGCATTGGCCATCAACGCCTTTTGATCAGCGGCGTGCGGGCCGTCAGCCGGGTTCATGTCGGTGTCGGTCGATCCGGGATGGACGATGTTGACGGTGATCCGCCGTGGTCCGAGTTCGCGTGCGAGTGCCTGGGTCAGACCGGCCAGCGCTGCCTTGCTCGTGGTATAGAGGCTGAGCCCCGCATGCGGCACGCGGACCGCCAAGTTGCTGCCGATCGAGACGATGCGGCCGCCATCGGGCATGACGCGGAGCGCCGCCCGGATCGCGACGAACGCCGCGCGCACATTGATCGACATGGTGCGGTCATAGTCCGCCACGGTGAAGCTCTCGATCGGCCCGGCTTCGAAGATGCCGGCATTGTTGACCAATATATCGAGGCCGCCGAGCGCCGCGGCCGCCTGGGCTATGGCGGCCTCGACCGCCGCCGCATCCTGATTGTCCGCGCGGATCGCGATGCCCTTGCCGCCGGCTCGTTCGATCGAGGCGATAACGGCCTTGGCGTGATCGGCGCCGGCGACATAGGTGATCGCCACGGCGGCGTCCTCGCTCGCAAGACGCTTGGCGATCGCCGCCCCGATACCGCGGCTGCCGCCGGTGATGAGGGCGTTCTTTCCGGTGAGGCTGGACCCGGTGAGGTTAGACATGGGCAATCCTTTCTGTGCTGATCGTTACAATATTTGAAAGCCGCCCATGATCCGGCTTGCCGAGTCCGGTCAAGTGATTTATGTGTCGATCGACAAAGAATTGGATCAAGCGATGGAAAAGCGCGGCCGGCCCCGCAGTTTCGACCGCCAGGAGGCGCTGCGCCGGGCGATGGAATTGTTCTGGGAGAAGGGTTTCGAGGGCGCCTCGATGACCGACCTGACCGAGGCGATGGGGATCGCCTCGCCCAGCCTTTATGCCGCGTTCGGCAGCAAGGATGCGCTGTTTCGCGAAGCGGTCGCGCTGTATCAGGCGAGCGTCGGCAACGACATCTGGGAAGCACTCGAGCGCGAGCCGGGCATTGCTGCTGCGATCGCCGCGTTCCTGACCAATACCGCCATCGCTTATGGTCCGGGCGATCGCCCGCGCGGCTGCCTGATCGTACTCGGCGCGCGGGGTGGGGAAGAGGGCCATGCGGCGGGCGAAGACCTGCGGCGGCGCCGCGCGGGCAATCTTGATCAGCTGCGCCTGCGTTTCGAGCGCGCGGTTGCCGACGGCGAGCTGGCGGCGGCATTCGATTGCCATGCGGCGGCCGCCTTTTACGCGACCCTGCAGCACGGCATGTCGATCATGGCGCGCGATGGCGCCGACGCCGCGACCTTGCACGCAGTCGCGGACGGCGGATTGCGTGCCTTGTCGGGGCCAGCTTTTGCGGTATCCGATTAGCTCCGCATCGGATGTAAAATCTTAACCGATGCCGACCTATGCCGATCCTCCACGTTCGAAAGGGCGATCATCGTGGCGCGCAATTCTATATCGGAACGCCGGACCGGCGATCGTCGTGTCCGGCAAGTCTATCACGATCTCGACCGGCGCAAAGGCTCGGATCGCCGCGTCGTGGAACGGGAGATCGTCACGCGCGACAGCAGCGATGGGCTGGGGTGGTTCGCCTGGCTCCTCATCGGCCTGGTCGTGTTGTTTCTGGTCGATGCATTCGTGTGGGAAGGTTATTACCGCCACGCCTTCTGGGTTGCGCTCAACGCCGATGCGGACTCGATGCGCAGTTGGAGCGACAGCTTCTGGCGTTAATCCTGATCGGGCCGGACCGTCCGGCGGCTCAGGTCGGCCAGCGGGGGCCATCGATATGCCGCAGCACCCACTTGCGCGCATGGGCGGCTTTCCCGCGGCGATAGACTTCGTAATCGACGCCGGCATCAGCTTCGCTTCGATCTTCGCGGCGGTGCGGATTCAGCTTTCGACCGCAGACGTGGACGCCGAGACTTTATGCATTGGCCAGCCGCGTCTAAGGTGCTGCTCATGCAGGTAATTCGGGCGATACGGATCGGAAGCGCGGCATTGGCGGCCCTGATTCTGTCGGCCTGTGGCGGCGGGAATTTCCGGCCGGTGAGCGACGTGCCGGTCCGGATCGGCCAGCCCTATCAGATCCGCGGCACGACCTATGTGCCGGCCGCCGACCCGGGTTATGACGTGCTCGGTTACGCCAGCTGGTACGGAAACGAGTCCGGCAACCGCACCGCCAATGGCGAGCGCTTTCGCCCCGACTGGATCACCGCCGCGCATACGACGCTGCCGCTACCAAGCTATGTCGAGGTGACCGCGCTCGACAGCGGGCGGCGGATCGTGGTGCGGGTCAACGATCGCGGGCCATTCGTAAAGGGCGCGCGCATCATCGACCTGTCACGCGGCGCGGCGGAATTGCTCGGCATGAAGACGCAAGGCCAGGCGCCGGTGCGTGTGCGCCGGATCGAACCGACCGAAAAGGACCGCGAACGCCTGCGCAGGGGCGAAGTCGCGCGGGAATTGTCGCCGGTGTCGGGACGGATGCTGCAGAACTTGCGCACCCAGTTGGTGCGGGCTGGCTTCTAGGGTGATAAAGAGCTGATCGGACTCATCCCCGCGAGGGGCGGATCAAACCCGCCCGATGGTGTTTCCAGCAACGCGGCACCCTGCAGGCGTGTCATGACAAGGGATGAGGCATGGCCGAAATGGACGACTGGCGAATTGACCATACAGGAATCGGCGTGGCCGACATCGCCCGCTCGGCGGCTTTCTACGACGCGGCGCTGGGCACGTTGGGGATGCGGCCGATCGTATGTATCACGACTGCCGGAGAGGTGACCGACCGGAATGACGCCGGGATCGGCGGGGTCGGTTATGGTGCAACCTATCCGATCTTCTGGATCGACGTATTTCACCCGCATGATGTCAGGCAGCACACGGCCTTTCGGGCACATAGCCAAGAAGAGGTGCGGGCATTTCACGCGGCCGCCCTCGACGCCGGCGGCCGCGACAATGGCCCGCCCGGGTTTCGCGCGGACTATCCTGCCAACTACTACGCAGCCTTTGTTCTCGATCCGGATGGCAATAACATCGAAGCGGTTTGCCGGGGAGTCTGATGCGATGATCCACGCGCCGGCCCTCGTCCCCGAACTGGATGTCGATAGCCTCGAAACGTCGCGGGCGTTCTACCAAGATGTGTTGGGCTTCGAGCTTCTCGCCGAGCGCCCCGATGAGGCGTTTGCCTATCTCGGTCGCGGGTCGGCTCACCTGATGCTGCAGCAGGCGGACGGGCCGGGGCGACGGTTCCGAACCGGGTCGATGGAAAGGCCCTTTGGGCGGGGCATCAATCTGCAGATCGAGGTCGAAGATGCCGATGCGCTATATGTGCAAGTGGTCGATGCGGGCCTGACGATCGTCCTCGCGCTGGAGGAAAGCTGGTACCGGCAGGGTTCGATCAGCAGAGGTCAGCGGCAGTTTATCGTCAGCGATCCCGACGGGTATCTGCTTCGGTTTTTCAGCACCCTGGGAACCCGCAGCGCTTAGCAGCAATCCTCGCCAGGGGTGGCGGCACGGGTCGTCGTGGAGCCAAGGCCTCGGCACAAATGACTCGCCATCAAGCCGCGGTGATGGCGTCGCCCAGGTTGAGCAATTCGCCGCGCGTCACGATCACCTTGTCGCCAAGCTTGACCACGCCGAACAGTTTCTTGGCGAAGGCGGTGGGCACCCCGACACAGCCATGCGTGACAAAGCCGTTGCCGACCTTGCTGCCATGGATCGAGATGCCGTCATTGGTCAGGCGCAGCATGTACGGCATCGGCGCGTCGTACAGGTTGGAGACGTGATCGGCGTCCTTCTGCGTGATCGGAAAGATGCCGAGCGGCGTCGGCTTTTCATCGGCGCCATAGATGATGACGGCGGTGCCGATCTCATAACCCGCGCGGAACACCGACAGGGTTTGCGCGGCAAGGTCGATGGTGACGACGATCGGCCCCGCTGGGGCGCCGGTTTCGTCCCAGTAGAAGTCGCCCTGTCGCATCGGGCCTTCGACCGCCAGGATGCGTTTCACGACGAAGCGGGTGTCGACGGGCGCGGGGGCTGGCGCGGCGATCTTTGCGACGGGCTTCGGCGTGGCGTGTTGCCTGGGGGTGACCTCCGGCGCGGCGGTCGTGGCCGGTGACGGCGCGGCGATCAGGCCGATCGCGCCGACGAACAGCGCAGCGCCGAAGAGCAACGGCGTGATCATCTGAACGCCGAGCGTCTTGCGGCCTGCCGCGAGGGGGATTCGCCAACTCATGCGAGGCTATGTCCGGCAAAGCGGCGCCGGTCGCCAGCCCCTGTTTTGGAGCGTGCCGGAGCGGGACGCATTAAAGGTTGGTTTACCTTGATTGGCCGGGCGCTGGTAAAGAAACAGGCATTGCCGGTCGCCCTTTCAGGTCGGGCCGGGTGTCCGGATAATCGTCATGTCAAAGAGCGGGGCGGCGCGTGATGACGTGCCGATGGTGGAAGGCTTAACGGGTGGCCAGGTGGGATTGAATCGGCCGCGTCGGTCCGTTCCGACACTGCCGCGGATGCCTGCCGTGCCGCAGTTCAAATTCCCGCAGCTGCGGGAGCTTCTGCAGCAAAGTCTTTTTTTGGGGGTTCTGCGGGAAGCTACGGGAAAAACTGCGGGAAAATCGACGTGGCGTAACGGGAAAAATGCCCGCACGTACGGGAAAATCGGGACGTGGCTTGATTTGGTCATGGTTGCCGGATTTCGGACTGGCTCGTTTCAAATGGGACATTCGGTTTCCGGTTTGCCCGATTCAAACGCCCTGTCGGACGGGCTTCACACGTGGCGCGCGAAAACCTGCGCCGGAGAACAGCCATGGCGATGCCAGGGAGCGATGTGAATCAAGCCGAACGTCGCGCAGCATCGGCCGGAGGCGCCGGCGTCACAGCTGCAAACCGAAGCGCGGCGCGATCCAGGTCATTGCGATATAAAGCGCGATCGTCAGGGCGCAGCCCGCAACCAGCGCAAACCAGAACCCGACACCGTGCCGCAACAGGGCCGGGATCAACAGGAACATCGGCAGCGATGGTAGCACATACCAGAAAGTCGCCCCGGCATGGATCGCCATGTTCTCGGCGTCGGGCTTGTCGTTCCACAGCCAGATCATGCCGAGGACCGACACAAGCGGCAACGACGCGATGAGCGCGCCGAAGCCGGGATATCGCTTGGCCAGCGTCGATGCGATCGCGATCAGCACGCCGGAGATCATGGCTTTCAGGGCAAGGTAGAGCATCGCAGCGCCATAGGCCTGGTTGGGGCTTGCAGGAAGGGCCAAGCGGGTCCGGGAGATCAGGCATGACGATGCCGAAAGACCATGTGAATCGAGCGGCTGAAACGACGCCCGAAGACATCGAGCGCGCGGCACGGCTATGGCCGCCCTCCACCCAGGACCGAAAATAATGGATCATGAGCCCGGCGCACCGCTACTGACCATCGAGGATCTGCGCCATATCGCGCGCTGGGCCGCCGACTGTGCAGAGCGGGCATTGCCCATATTCGAGGCAAAGGCGCCGGACGATACCCGTCCGCGCGATGCGATCGCGGAGAGCCGTGTCTTTGCCGATCGCGGAATACGGACCGCAACGCTGCGTAAAATTGCCTGGGCGGCCCACGCCGCCGCACGCGAGGTCGGCGACCCCGCCGCCGCCGCGGCCGCGCGCGCGGCTTCTGCCGCTGCAGCCTCCGCCTACACCCATTCGATCGCGACCCCGCATCAGGTGAACCACATCCTCGGCCCGGCGGCTTATGCCGCGCACGCAACCATCCTTGCGGCGGCGGGTGACGATGGCGTCGGTGAAGCGGAAATCCGCTGGGCGATCGAACGGGCGTCGCCTGCGGTTCGGCAAGCCCTGCGACGAATGCCCGCACGCGCGCCGAGCAAGGGGCGATCGGGCGCGCTATTCTATCGGCTTGATACGGGGTTGCGCCGCATGATTGAACTCCGGCTGCTCTAAAATAGGTCGAGAGCGGTCCTGGTTCTCAACCCGAGCCGGCGGTCAATTTTGCGCTCGATGTCCGCTGTTCGGCGACTTCAGTTACGTTGAAAGCCCGCTGATTGTTGCTGCGATCCGACCGTAAAAACCACGCGCACTATTCTCTCAACCTCACCGAATTCTTCCCATGCGAGCATGGTTGGCTTCCAAGGTAATATGTAATTGGCAAGGTCCAGACGTTGTTATTGCTATTGTCCCATATCTCCATCCGATCAATCGCCGCGGTGGCAGACTGACGTGTCCGAGGCTTGGGCACCGGCAAAACCCGTGAGCTCATAAAGTATAGCAGACAGTCTGGGCCGACTTGTGCCTCGCCATCATCGCCGCCCCAGTCGTCGCCGGTGTATCGAATCGGCCGTACTGGCGACCATCCGCCACCCTGTCTGGTAACAACAAAAAGATGCTCTTTTCCGTCTTTCAGTTCGGATCGTGTGGCGCTGCTGAAAATCAGAAACGACTGATCAGGTGAGATATATGGATCGACATCGGCGTCCCCGATACCACTAAAGGGCAGTGGTTCGGCCTTGGCAAAGCCCGCATCATGATGTCGGGCGACAAACAGGCGCCATTGGGGAGAGCCACCCGATCCTGAGTCCGCCATAAAATATAGGTCGCCATTGGCCGCTATGGAGGGCTTGAAGACGCGTCTTGAGATGTTGACCGCGGGCGGAAGTTCGACTGGCGCGCTCCAGCCGCCAGGAATTCTGTCAACGCGATACAAGTGGCTGACAGAACCGGAACCGCCATTGGGCGCGGCACGCGTCGAAACATAGACGAGATAGGTGCCATCCGGAGCGAAAGCCGGTTGCTGATCACTTGCCGTGCCCGAAAACGACGCCAGAACCGGCTTTGACCAGGTATTCGCGACCCGATGGGATTCCAGAATGCCGGTCCATCTGGAGTTGGTTCGTTCAAAAAACAAATTTCTTCCATCTGAAGAAATAGTTGGCGAGCCGTCGTTAGCCCCGCCGGACATCACTCCTGGTGCAAACAGGCGTGGCGCTGGCTCGCTCTCCATGGTGTCATGTCTGGCATCATTGTCGGTTGCCGATGATCCTTTGTGACCGATCCCTGACGGCAAAGCTGCCATGGGCAACAAGCAAGCGCACGACAGTAATAACAGAATGTGGAGAGAGCGACGCATGAGCTACTTCCCGATGCATATGATTTAATGCCGGATCCTTGTCGGGCGCGTTGCACTTGTGTGGTCAAATTCGACGAGGGACACCGGGTAAGCGACGAACGGCTTGAGACCATTTCTGAAGTCTGTGAATTAAATGCAATTGGGCGGCCGCCGGTTGGTCCGGTCGCGCCAGGCCGTAATCGGTAGCGATATCGCAAACTCACAAGGAAATCCGGTTGGAGTGACCATCCGATAACTGGCACCGTGCCCCAAACGCCAAGAAATTGGACTGGCGCCGTCATTCGTAACCCCGATCGGCCTGTTGATCCTCACGCGACGTGAGGGACTATATCCTGATCCCGCGGAGACAAAGGATCGGAAATGAAGAGCTATACCGTCAGCAGACTGGCGCGACTTTCGGGCGTATCTCGCCGCCATCGCCACCGAAACCGGGTGTGTTGCACTTCAAAATTGACACCGCCTTCCCCGTTATCCAGGCGGAAGAAAACTCGCCCGAGACATGCCGGTCTATCGCTTTCGCCGCAAACTGGATGATCCTCTCTCTCGCGGGCTCCGGTTCAGGCCGATCGACATTTCGCTTCCCGCGCCCGCACGCTTCAAAGATTTTATGCTCGCATTCAAAGCCCGAGACTCGTCTGCCCAAGTGCCAGCGGGGGCTAACGCCTCTAATTTGAACTCGTTCGCCGTGAGGGCCGCTATCAGACCGGGGTAACGCCGCGCGTAAAAATCCCACGTCGTTAGAGCCTTCACCCTTACTGTCGGCTCGGGATTTGTGCGCATCAAGTTGTGAAGATCGGCGAGATAGCGCACGCCCTCGGGTAAATTTGGGGACATGTCCGCAACGATCGAGTCATCGACTGGATATTGATCACCAGAATATTGGTGAAGACTTTCTAATGGGCGGCTCAAATAGACGAACGAATGCTCATTGGTGAAACGCTCGTGCCTGAAAAACCTAAAATAAGGCAGGCAGGAATCATGGACGACCATGCCGGTCATTGGGAGTCGCTTTTCTGAAAGATGGGCATCAATCAATGCGTTTCCGTAAAAGCACTCGACATGGTTTAGGTTATAGTGCTGAAATTCGCCAGCAATGAGAATTGCTCTGAACCAAATATCTTGCCCCACAAGCATGCTATAAAGATGTTCGGCAGCCTCCGTCATATACCAAACGTAATCCTTGCGCTCCTCGTCGGACGTTGCTTCATGCGGATTGTAAATCAGGATTGTGTCAGAAAAGACGATGGTTTTGAAAGCGGCATCCTTGTGCGCGTTGAGTTTATCCAAAATGGCATAGGTCCGCGCGACCTTCCGTCCGTCTTTGCGGGTCATCTCGGAGAATCCGAGAATGTCGAGGTAAAGTAGGAAACGACCCGGCGTGGCTTCGCTCATCAACTAATTTCCTCTCGCGGCTGCTACCTGCCGATAGTCCGAAATTTCGCCCCGCTCGCTGGCATCTCGAAAACGCCGTTCGCCGTGGTGTTCATGTGCGAGATCATTTGTGGCCAGATCGTCAACACGCGGGCAGCCTGCCGATGCAGCGGCCACTTCTGCATCGCCGGGCTGAAAAAGAACCCGACCAACCCTGCTGACACGAATAGGTCGCGCGATGGTTTCTTCTTCGCAATGTTCATATCAGCAGAAAGCACTGCCCAACCACCGTCTCGACCGAAACGTGGTATCCAGTCCTCGTCTTTGAGATCGGATCGTCCAAACTTTTCGCGTAGAGCGATTATGGTGTGGTCGGGTTTGAATATCTCGTTCAAGGCCGTCGCCAGCCGGGGTGGCAGATTGTGATCTACCAGCACCTTCACGCGGCGATCTTGTCGATCCTGCGCTGCTCGAAAGTCAAAGCGTCTCGCACCGCCGCAGGCTTAATCTCGAATAGTTGCGCGACGCGTTCGACCGAGCCTTCTGCCTCCACTGCTTGCGCGATCCGAGCGGTCGGAACACCGCCGTCCGCGATTATAGGCTGGCCGAACGAGCGGGCAGGATCGAGCACGATCGTCTTCTTTCGCGGCAACAACCACCAGCGAGAGGCTGCCTCCGCATCAAAATCAAGATCGACGAATGATGGCTCAACGATCTGACGGAATGCGTGCTGGCGGAGTTTGAGGTCTAGCAGAAACCCTTCGCCGAGATCGTCCATTTGCTGGAGGAATATCCGCTTGCCGTCCGTTTTGAACCGCCGCGTCGAAAAGGGATGATCGTCCTCTACCAGTTCGCTCGCGCGGCGAAGGCACTCGCGTATCGTCGGAAGGCCGATCTGAAGCGAGCGCAGCCCGCGCACGATCCTCGCCTCGATTAAATCGCGGAAGCCAAGGAGAGGCTCGTCTTGATCGACGCCATATTGCGGTTTCCACAGCGGAAGTTGCTCTGTGTGCGGCCCGTGGTGATCGTAGCTATAACCGAATAGCCAACGGCGGATCGTAACCGGCGAAACGCCGAGCAGACGGCCGGCCTCTGCCAATGAATACGCTCCGATGCCATAGGTCGCGGTGGACATATTCAATCCCTATCACGAGCGAATCGCGGTTGTCGCGCGTTCATTGCGGGCCGTCATTGAGCAGCACAGATCGCGGCGAATTGTGGGAACGATGCACCCGTTGCACAAAGATTGCGGTTTCTGCCGTTATTTCGGCAGTTGATGGCGGAGCGAGAGGGATTCGAACCCGAATAATGCTCAAATTCCAAAAAACTCCCGCATAAGGTCGTGCAGATACGTCCTCACCCCACCGTAACAAAACTATCCATTACCCGCTTCCGCCCGGCCGCCTCGAAATCGATTTCCAACTTGTTCCCCTCGATCTCCGCGATCTCACCGTAACCGAACTTCTGGTGGAACACGCGCATCCCAACCGCGACGTCGCTGCGCCCCTTATTCCCGATGCTCACCGCGCTAGCCCGACTTTCCACCACCCGCGAAGGCTCACGCGTAAAGGTGCGGCTAGTGAAACTGCCGCCCGGGTTCACCCCCGCCGCACGCTGCCAGCCCGGCCCGCGCCCAGTCCCCCGCGCGACGTCCGCGAACGGGTCGGCACGCTCCGACCAGTTGGCGCGCCACAGGCTTTCGCCGCCGGACATGCTGCTCTCGCTGTCGATATGCGCTTGCGGAAGTTCGCCGACGAAGCGCGACGGGATGCTGCTGGTCCATTGGCCATAGATGCGGCGATTGGCGGCGTGGATGATGACCGCGCGGCGGCGTGCGCGCGTGATCGCGACATAGGCGAGGCGGCGTTCCTCCTCCAGGCTGGCCAGGCCGCCTTCGTCGAGCGAGCGTTGTGAGGGGAACAGCCCCTCCTCCCACCCGACCAGGAAGACGGTGTCATACTCAAGGCCCTTGGCGGCGTGGATCGTCATGATCGTCACCTTGGCCTCTTCCGCGCTCGCCTCATTGTCCATGACCAGGCTGACATGTTCGAGGAACGCGCCGAGATTCTCATATTCCTCCATCGCGCGGACGAGTTCGGTGAGGTTCTCCAGCCGGCCGGCGGCTTCGGCCGATTTCTCCGCCTGCCACATCGCCGTGTAGCCGCTTTCGTCGAGCACGTGCCGCGCCAGTTCGGGGTGCGGCATGTCGGCCGCCATACGGCGCCAGCGCGCCATGTCGCCGACCAGATTGCCCAGCGCGCGGCGCGCCTGCGGGGTCAGTTCGTCGGTGTCGAGGATGCGCGCGGCGGCGGTGGTCAGCGGGATGCCTTCCGCGCGGGCGAGCTGGTGCACTTTCTGCACCGCCTTGTCGCCAAGCCCGCGCTTGGGCACGTTGACGATGCGTTCGAAGGCAAGGTCGTCGGCCGGTTGCGCGACGATGCGCAGATAAGCGAGCGCATCGCGGATTTCGGCGCGTTCGTAGAAGCGGAAACCACCGACGATGCGGTACGGCATGCCGATCGAGATGAAGCGGTCCTCGAACTCGCGCGTCTGGTGCTGTGCGCGGACCAGGATGGCGATGTCGTCGATCGACTTGCCCCCCTCTCTAGCAAAATCACGCTGGCAGCTCTCGATTTCCTCACCGACGCGGCGTGCCTCTTCGGGGCCGTCCCACACGCCGATGACCTTGACCTTCTCGCCGACCTGCTCGTCGGTCCACAGCGTCTTGCCGAGGCGGCCGCTATTGTTGGCGATCACGCCCGATGCGGCGGCGAGGATGTGCGGAGTGGAGCGGTAATTCTGTTCGAGCCGGATCACGCGCGCGCCGGGGAAATCCTTTTCGAACTTCAGGATGTTTTCGACCTGCGCGCCGCGCCAGGAATATATCGATTGATCGTCATCGCCGACGCAGCAGATATTCTTGCGCTCCTGCGCGAGCAGGCGGAGCCAGAGATACTGGACGCTGTTGGTGTCCTGATATTCGTCGACCATGATATATTTGAAGCGCTCCTGATACAGCTTCAGCACGTCGCGGTCGCGTTTCAGGATGACCAGCATGTGGAGCAGCAGGTCGCCGAAATCGCATGCGTTGAGTGCCTGCAGCCGCGCCTGATAGGCGGCGTAGAGTTCCTTGCCGCGGCCATTGGCGTAAAGCTCGCTTTCGCCGGCATCGAGATCCTGCGGCGTCCATCCCTTGTTCTTCCATCCGTCGATCAGCCCGGCGAGGGCGCGCGCGGGCCAGCGTTTCTCGTCGAGATCGGCGGCGGTGATCAGCTGCTTGAGCAAGCGCAACTGGTCGTCGGTGTCGAGGATGGTGAAGTTGGATTGCAGCCCGACCAGTTCGGCATGGCGGCGCAGCATCTTCGAACAGATCGAATGGAAGGTGCCGAGCCAGGGCATGCCCTCCACCACATCGCCGACGATGCGGCCGACGCGGTGGCGCATCTCGCGCGCCGCCTTGTTGGTGAAGGTGACGCTGAGGATTTCGCTCGGCCAGGCCTTTTTGGTGAACAGCAGATGGGCGAGGCGCGCGGTGAGCGCGGCGGTCTTGCCGGTGCCGGCGCCGGCCAGCACGAGGACCGGGCCTTCGGTGGTCAGCACAGCCTCCCGCTGCGGGGCGTTGAGCCCGCGGATATAGGACGGGTCGTTGGGGCTGGGCGCGGGCAGAGTCATCGGTGAACAGGTAGGGAACGCGCTTGCCGAGAGCAAGCGGGAAGGGGTTGCATGCGCGTACACATTGTGGAACAAAACGGGAAAAGGAGAGACGATCATGCCGAGCGGAAAATGCCATTGCGGGGCGATCAGCTATGTCGCCAGCGGAGAGCCGGTCTATCACGCGCTATGCCATTGCGAGGATTGCCGCCGCTCGGCGGGCGCGCCGATGGTCGGGTGGATGGCGTACAAGGCCGAACAGGTGACGATCTCGGGTGATCCGGTGACGTATGAATCGTCGGAAAATGGCCGGCGGCAATTCTGCGGCACGTGTGGGACCGGGTTATTCTATACCAATGCGGTGGTCCTGCCGGGGATCATCGACCTGCAATCCTCGACGCTGGACGATGCGGGCGATCATGCGCCGGCGATCCATGTGCAGACGGCGGAGAAGCTCGGCTGGATCGACGGCATCGGTGACTTGCCCGCGTTCGAGCGCTATCCCGGGGCTTAGAGTCTGTTTGGAAATTCGCTCTTTCGCGAATTTCCAAACACACCGTTGAAAACGGGGAGAAACCATGGACACGATCGCGCGCTGGCATGACTATGTCGAGAGCAACGACCCGGCGGCGCTCGATGCGCTGATCGCGGAGGATGCGGTGTTCCTGTCGCCCGCGGTGAACCGCGCGCAGGCGGGCAAGGCGCTGGTGGTCAAATATCTCCGCGCGGCGATGGTCGTGCTCAACAATGACAGTTTCCGATATACCGGGCGCTGGGATGCGGAGCGATCTGCGGTGCTGGCCTTTGCACTCGATCTTGACGGGATCGCGGTCGAGGGCGTCGACATGATCGCGTGGAACGAGGCCGGGCTGATCACCGAATTCAAGGTGATGATCCGGCCGTTAAAGGCGCTCAACACGGTGATCCCGCTGATGGCGGCGGTGTTGATGAATGAGGCGGGATGACCGGCGGCTTCGGTCGTAACCGATAACGGGCCGTCATTTCCCGCTTAAACTATGTACCATTGATGGGGGATTGCGGCAAGCCCGGGGTCCTGGTCCATGAACGCTGCCCTCGATTCGCATCACCAAGAGGAGCGGTAAATCATGACAGCCACCGACCATGCCACCCTGCAACAATTCTATCACGGCACGCGGGCCGATCTGAAGGTCGGGGACCTGATCGCGGCGGGCTTCAATTCCAATTACGGCGCGCGGAAGCAGGCGTCCTGGATCTATCTCACCGGCACGATGGATGCGGCGATCTGGGGCGCCGAACTGGCCGCCGGCGCCGGGCGGGAGAGGATTTACATCGTCGCACCGACCGGTCCGATTTTCGACGACCCCAACCTGACCGACCAGAAACTCCCCGGCAATCCGACCCGGTCCTTCCGCTCCCGCGAACCGCTCAGGGTCACCGGAGAGGTTACGGAGTGGCAAGGGCACACTCCCGAACGGCTCAAGGAAATGAAGGATTTTCTCGAGCGCCTGGAAGCACAAGGCATCGAAGCGATCGACTGATCGAGACACAGGCCGGCGCGGGCCCGCTTTCCGGCTTATCGGAACCATCGCCGCCATAAAAATGGCCCGGCACGCTGTGCCGGGCCGAGGTGTCCAGGGAGCTAACCTGACGCGACCGATGTAATTCCTATCGATAGACCATGATATAAACTCTTGTTTCGCCAACCGCTAGTTTAGCTTCGGCGGGAATGGCTCAGTTCGCGTTGGCGACGGTGTCGTTAAGCACCACGGTGTCGGTCGCATTGTCGACGATCACATTGTCGTCGGTGTTGCCCGGTGCGGTCTCGTCGACCGTCAGGTTGCCGTCGAGGATCGCGTCCTCGGAATTCCCGCACGCGCCGCGCCGGAGATGTGACACAATAGGGTGTGACATATCTCTTCCGACCGGTGGTCGCTGCCGTCGGACGACTGGATTCAAACTCCGTTCAGGCTTTGCTATCGCTGCAAATGTTGAAATGGCCAGCTCTCGGTTTGTTTCGAACAGAGGCGCTCGCTCTCCCACTAACGCCATGCCAGCGCAGGCCGGCATCTCATGCGTTGGGCGCGCGGGAGGCGCAGGTTGGAGACGCCAGCCTTTGCTGGGGTG
Organism: Sphingomonas sp. UYAg733; assembly: GCF_054057355.1. Lineage (NCBI taxonomy): Bacteria > Pseudomonadati > Pseudomonadota > Alphaproteobacteria > Sphingomonadales > Sphingomonadaceae > Sphingomonas > Sphingomonas sp. UYAg733. The sequence goes on along the minus strand of NZ_JBSRZE010000002.1, from coordinate 403,200 downwards.
ACGGGAAGGGGGTGCTGGTGTGACGCGGAAGAATGAGGGGGACTCGCCAGGCAATCTCGCGCGGTGCTTGGGGCTTGCAGGACAGGCTTCGACAAGCTCGGAGCGAGCGGTATGAGAGGGCATGGATATAGCCGCAGCACCCAACCCCAACCCCAACCCCAACCCGATGTCCGCGCACCGTCGCGTGCTGCTCGCCAGCCTGATCGGCACGTCGGTCGAATTCTACGATTTCTACATCTACGCGACCGCCGCGGCTTTGGTATTCGGGCCGTTGTTCTTCCCGTCGGAAAGCGCGTCGGCGCAGATCCTGTTATCCTATGCCAGTTTCGGCCTGGCATTCTTCGCGCGGCCGCTGGGCGCGGCGGTGTTCGGGCATTTCGGCGACCGGCTGGGACGCAAATCGACGCTCGTCGCCTCGCTGATGCTGATGGGCGGATCGACCGTGCTGATCGCCTTCCTGCCGGGCTATGCGCAGATCGGCTGGGTCGCGCCGCTGATCCTGTGTGTGCTGCGCTTCGGGCAGGGCCTCGGCCTGGGCGGCGAATGGGGTGGGGCGAGCCTGCTTGCCGTGGAGAACGCGCCGAAGGGTTGGGAGAATCGCTATGGCATGTTCCCGCCGCTTGGCGCGCCGATCGGCTTCATTGCCGCGAACGGGTTCTTCCTGATCCTCGGCGCGTTGCTCACCGATCAGCAGTTCCGCGACTGGGGCTGGCGGCTGCCATTCCTGGCGAGTGCTGTGCTGGTCGGGCTCGGGCTATGGGTGCGGCTCAAGCTGACTGAGACCCCGGCGTTCAAGGATGCCGTGGCGCAAGGCGAATTGGCCAAGGTGCCGATCGCCGAATTGTTCCGCACGCACCTGCGCCCGGCCATCGCCGGTACGGTCGGCGTGATCGCCTGTTTCGCGCTGTTCTATCTGACCACCGCCTTCGCGCTCAGTTATGGCACGACCACGCTCGGTCATGGGCGGCAAGCGTTTCTCGGGCTGGAGATTGGCGCGATCCTGTTTCTCGCGCTTGGCGTGATCGTGTCGTGCAACTGGGCCGACCGGAAGGGCGCGACGACGATGCTGCGGCTCGGTTTTGTCGGGTGCGTCATTTCCGGGCTGTTGATGGGGCCGATGCTTGGCGCGACATCGCTGTTCGTGGTGTTCGCCTGGCTCGCCTTTGCGCTGTTCGCGATGGGTTTCGCGTACGGCCCGCTCGGTGGCTGGCTGCCGTCGCTGTTCGATCCGGCCGTACGATATACCGGCGTGTCGGTGACCTTCAATCTCGGCGGCATCATCGGCGGCGCGCTGGCGCCGATCTTCGCGCAGATGCTGGCGGACAAGGGCGGGCTGAACCTGGTCGGGGCGTATCTGGTGGTGGCGGGGGTGTTGAGCCTGGGCGGGTTGATGTTGCTGAAGCGGCCTGCTTCATCATCCTGAGCTTCCTGGATTTCGACACACCCCTCCCGTTCGTTTCGAGCGAAGTCGAGAAACCTTGCGCAGCGCATGGGGCCTGTTTCTCGACTTCGCTCGAAACGAACGGAGGAGGCTATGCCGCTCTTAAAATCGTCAGCTTGGCCTTGCCGTGGATCCGCTCGACATCGATCGCGAATCCATCGACCACGATCGTCTCGTCACGCGCGGTTTCGATGCTGATCCAGGTCGCCGGGCCGGTCCAGCCGAGCCGCGACAATTTGTCGAGCGCGACCGCGCCCGCGCCGGTGCCGTAAGGCGGGTCCATCAGGATCAGGTCAAGCGGCGCGCTCACGCGGGCAAGCGCGAGGACGGATTGCGGCCGGACATCGGCCTTCGCCTCGAGTTTGGCCAGGTTCAGGCGCAACGCATCGAGCGCGGGTTTGTCCTGCTCGACGAACACGCAACTCCCCGCACCGCGCGACAACGCCTCCAGGCCAAGCGCGCCCGACCCGGCGAACAGGTCGGCGACGGCAAGATCCTGAAAGCTGCCGAGCCGGCTGGTCAGCATCGAGAACAGGGCTTCGCGCGTGCGGTCGGCGGTCGGGCGGGTCGCGTCACCCTTGGGCGCGATGATCTGGCGGCCGCGCCAGGTGCCGGCAATGATGCGCATCGGTTACTTCCGGGTCCGCGGCGCTTGCGTGCCGCCACCCGGCTTGCGGCCGGTGCCGGGTTTGGTCGGGCGCGACGAGGGGCGCGGTGGCCTGCCATCGGGTGCGCGATCGGGGCGTGGCGCGCGCGCGCCCTTGGCGTCCGGCTTGGAACGGACGTTGCGGCCGAGTTCGGCATTGAACACGCGCTTGGGCCGCTCGCCGGGAGCTGGCGCCGCGCCCTGTTTGGGCTTGGCGTCGTAGAAGCGCTTGGGCTTGATCGCCGCGCCGGGTTCGCGCGGGGTCTGGCGTTCGCTTTGGGTGTAGGTCGTGTCGGGTGTCCAGCCGGCCGGTTTCTGGCCGCCCGGCCTTTGAACTCGGGGTGCGCGTGGTGGGCGGGCATCGGTGAAGGATTCGCGGTCGGCGCGCGACGCGGCGGCGCGGTCGATACGCGGCGCTGGGGCTTTCACGCGGGCGCGGACGGACGCGGGGGCGGGCCGCTTGTCGCCGATGTCGACTGGTACGGGGCGTGGAGAATCGCTGCGTTGAGATTTTGGCACAGCAGACGCGGGGCGCCCTTCTCCCATAGGCTCTCCCCTGCGGGGCGATGGCGAAGGGGCGCGTCTGGCTCCCGCGACGACCGGCGTCGGTTTCGGGCGTGCGCTGTACTTCTCGTCCTGCTTGAGGCGTTCGGGTGGCGGGTTGCGGGTCGGGTTCTTGCGGAACGCGGCGACGTCGTGCGAGCGTACTTCGCCGACCTCGCCCGGCGGCAAGTCGCCGAGCACGAACGGGCCGTACCGCGTGCGGATCAGGCGCGAGACCTTCAATCCGAGATATTCGAGCACGCGGCGTACTTCGCGGTTCTTGCCCTCGGTCAGGATCATCTCGATCCACACATTCGCGCCGGTGCGGCGTTCGAGATTGGCGTTGATCGACCCGTGGCGCACGCCCTCGATCTCGACGCCGTGGATCAGCTCCTCAAGCTGCGCCTGGGTGACATTGCCGTAAGCGCGCGCGCGATAGGCGCGCTCGACTCCCGTCGCGGGCAGTTCGAGCTGGCGCTTCAACTCGCCATCGGTGGTGAGCAGCAACAGCCCCTCGGTATTGAGATCGAGCCGCCCGACCGGCACGAGGCGCGGCAGATCCCTGGGCAACTTGTCGTAGATCGTCGGGCGACCAGCCGGATCGCGCTCGGTGACGAGCAGCCCCGGCGGCTTATGATAGAGATAGAGCCGCGCAGGCGCGGCCGCCTGGACCGGATTGCCATCGACCGTCACGCCGGCAAGCGAGGTGAGGATCGTCGCGGGCGTATCGATCACGACGTCGTTCAGCGCGACGCGCCCTTCGGCGATCATGCGTTCGACCTCCCGGCGGGAAGCGATGCCGGCGCGTGCGAGCATCTTGGCGATGCGCTGCTCTTCTTTGGGTGTGTTGGTTTGTGCCACGTTCAGGCTGATACAGGCAAAATGCGGGGTGACCCGAAAAAAATGTTGCGACGGATCGCGCAGCGGCGCGTTAAGGGACGCAGGCGTAACGAGGTTGGGGGATTTTCCCGCGACCCAAGTGTAAAGGCGGACCCCCGGACGATGTTGTTCGGCAAGAAGAAACGGCGAATTTGCAAGCTGCTGATCGTGGAAGACGAACCCCTGGTTGCGTTCGACACGGAACATTTCCTGCGCGAGGCCGAATTCGAGATCGTCGCGACGGTCGATCGCGTAGCCGATGCGATTGGCGTGATTCGCGATGGGCATGAGATCGACCTGGTGCTGGTCGACATCAGCCTGACCGATGGCAGCGGGCTCGACGTCGCGCGCGATGCGCACAAGCAGGGCATTCCAGTGCTTTTCGTGACCGGTGATTGCCCAATGGGCGGGCAGGACGTCGCGGTCGGATGCCTGTCCAAACCTTATACGCAACGCGACCTGATCGCCGCGATCGATGTGATCGAGGCGGTGCTTCAGGGCAAGAAGGCGAAGCGATTGCCGGCGGGCATGAGGATTTTCGAAAAGGCGGCGTGACGCGCGCTGCTTAGAGTCGGCTCTCCACCTCGTCATGGAAATGCCGCATGCCCGTTTCCAGCGTGCCCAGGGTCAGCCGGTCGATCGCGCCCGAAGCGAGGCCCTCCTGACCCAGGGCGGCGGCGCGGAAATCCTCTGCGGCGAACACGCCGCCGTCGAGCAGGTTCCAGCTCTTCTCCCAATGTGCCAGCGCCTTTTCCGTCGCCGGCGCCTCGGGGATGAGCATGAAATCCTCGACCAGTACGCGGCCTTCCGACTGCGGCATCAGGGTCATCAGGTTCATGTAATCGGGGCTGACGATCAGCACGGTGCCGGGAAAGAGTTGGTACGTGTAGGTCATCGCCGACCGCAGCGTCGGCCAGTCGTCGGATTGCGCTGCGGCCAGCGCGGCTTCGCGCCCGACCACCGATCTTTGATGCGGACCGATGCGGTCGCCGGTCGACACGCCGTCCTTGAAGAACGGCCCGATGGTCGAGGCGTGGAGCCGCTGGACATGATAGCTTTCGAGAAAAGCATCCATGATCAGCTTCCAGTTCGCCGCGACATCATGCGTGCGTCGGCGGAAGAGATACTGGCCGGCCAGGTCGAACGCGTCGAAATCATGGCCCAGCGCTTCGGCTTCGGCAAAATCGGCATGCTCGTCGAACGCAAACCAGATCAGCCCGCCCGCTTCGCGCGTCGGCAGGCGCTTCAGCCCGAACTCGCTTTTGTCGAGCCCGGGAAAAGCGTCCGGCCGGGGCAGACCGGCCAGCACGCCGTCGAGCGTGTAGCTCCACGCATGATAAGGGCAGATCAGGCGCGGCGCGCAGACCGCCTCGCCGCCCTCGACCAGTCGCGTGCCGCGATGCCGGCAGACATTGAGGAAGATATGCGCTTCGCCCTGCTTGTCGCGCGTGATCAACAGGGGTTTGCCGAAGCCGTCATGCGGCACGGCCATATTGGGCTGGGGCAGCAGCGCGGACGGGGCGATGACCAACGGCAGGCGCGAGAAGATCCGTTCCTGTTCGACCTGGTGGCGAACCGGATCGGTATAAGCGCGCGCATCGATATGTGTGATACCCGCGTTTGGGCGCGTGCCGCCATCCGCCAATATGGCGGCGAGCGCGAGCTGACCCTCGGTCGGTCGCATGATCTTCACCGGTGCGTTCATCGACGCTTCCTCTCCCAGTATTTCCCGCTAGTCTCTGCGCCTTGAGCGCGGGGAGCAAGAGTTGATGGACGGTGAGACGGCGAGCGGCACGGGGAGCTGGCTGGACGGGTTGCGCCCCTATGTCGAGAAAGGACCGATCGCGGCGTTCACGCTGGGCATCTCATCGGGCTTCCCGATCGCGATGATCGGCGCGACGCTGACCAGCCGGTTGGCGCAGGATGGACTCGACAAGAAGACGATCACCGCGTTCACGCTCGGCTTTCTGGTCTATAATCTGAAACCGCTCTGGGCGTGGATGGTTGATGGCGTTCGCCTGCCGATTCTCGGCCGGCTCGGGCAGCGCGCGTCCTGGTTGATCTTTGCCGGGCTGCTGGTCGTCGCGGCGGTCTCCAACCTCGCCTTTGTCGATCCGACGACCAATTTGTCTGGCACGATCATCGCCGCGTTGCTGGTCGGTTTCACCGGCGCGACCTTCGATATCGTGATCGACGCCTATCGCATCGAACAGCTCAAACCGTACCAGCTCGGCCTCGGTTCCGGCATGGCGCAATATGGCTATCGCATCGGCAATGTCGCCGCCGCCTCGCTCGCATTGTTCCTCGCGGCGCGGTTCGGCTGGTCGGTCGCCTATCTCTCCTGCGCGGCCTTCGTGATCCCCGCGATCCTGACCGGGCTGTGGCTCGGTGAACCGGAGCGGCATCGCGATCCGGCGGAGCGGCGCGGCCTGCCTGAGATCTTCGCGTCGATCGTCGGCCCGTTCGCTGAATTCTTCAAACGTCAGGGCGCGGTGATCATCCTGATCTTCATCCTGATCCACAAGATCGGCGACACGCTTGCCAATATCGTCCTGCGCCTGATGCTCAACGACCTTGGCTTCAGCAATGACGAGATCGCGATCTACGATGTCGGGGTCGGTTTCTGGACCTACCTCATCGGCGTATTCATAGGCGGTGTGCTCTACGCACGGCTCGGGTTGAAGCGGGCAGTGCTGATCAGCCTCGCACTGATGGCGATTTCCAACGCCAGCTTCGCACTGCTCGCCGCGACCGGGCACAGCAATCTCGGCCTGGCCGGCACGATCGGCTTCGAGAATCTGGCGAGCGGCATCGGCAGCGTCAGCGTCATCGCCTATTTCTCGGCGCTGTGCGACTTGCGCTACACCGCAGCGCAATTCGCGCTGATCTCCGCCGCATCGAGCGTCATCGGGCGTTTGCTGACCGCGACGACGGCGGGTGCGCTGGTCGAGCAGCTCGGCTATGTCCAGTTCTACTGGATGACCACCGCGATCGCCTTTCCCGGCGTGTTCCTGTTCTGGTGGATGAGCCGAGCGGGAATCATCGACCGCTCGATCGGGGATGCCGGTATGGCGGGCGAAGGAGATGCCAGCGCCGGTCCCGCCGCATGATCATCTATCTCGCGATCCTCGCCATCCAGGTCATGCTGATCATCGATGTGATCCGCAACGGGCGGAACCAGTTGTGGATCATGGCGCTGATGTTCCTGCCCGGGCCGAGCACGATCGCCTATCTGGTGATCGAGGTCTATCCGCGGCTGCAGGGCAACCGCCACGTCCGAACCGTGCGGGCGAATGTCGTCGCCAGAATTGACCCCGAGCGCGAGGTGCGCGCGGCGCGAGACGCGCTCGACCTTGCGGATACCGCCGCCAATCGCATTCGGCTCGCCGACGCGCTGGCCGAGCTTGGACGCTATGACGACGCACTGCCGCTTTATCGAGAGGCGACCGCGCGTGCGCCGATCGATATGCGCACCGCGGAGAAGCTGGCGCGTGCGCAGTTCGAGACGGGCGCTGCGGCCGAAGCGCTGGCCACGCTCGATGCCAACCCGGCGCCGACCACGCAAAGCGACCGCGATCGCCATGGCTTGCTTCGCGCGCGCATTCTCGAAACACTGGGGCGCAAGCAAGAAGCTTTGGCGCTTTACGCCGATCTCGTCACGCGCTTGCCCGGCGAAGAGGGGCGGTGCCGCTATGCCGCGCTGCTGCTCGAACAGGGATGGGACAAGAAGGCGCGCGCCGTGCTGGAAGAGGTCGAGGGCCGGATGAAACGCCTCGACCGGCAGCAGCGCGCGGCGGAAGCCGATATGTACCGCTGGGCGACTGAGAAGCTCGCGGCGCTTCGGGCCAAGGACTGATGTCGTGGCTTTTCCACAAAGCGTTATGACCGGAATCGAACCAGTCGATGTCGTTCCGGCCGCACCGGAACTCCCCGGAAGCGGTGGCTCGATCTGCTTGCGCCTCTACGCTTAACTCAGCTCGCTAAGGCTTTTCGCCCTCGGATCGGCCCTTCCGCCAACATGCGCATGCTGTTCCCTGACGCGCCTGGGCGTCTGCCCCGTTGCCTTTCTGAGCACTCGGCACATATGTGCCTGGTCAGCGAAACCAGCAGTCAGCGCCACTTGCGCGAGCGCCTTATTCCCCCCGAGAGCCAGGATCGCACGCTGCGCCCGAACGCTGACGCGGAAGCTGGCCGGACTAATCTCGAATTCCTGGCGAAAACCGCGGCTGACGCTTCCGGGATGCAGGCCATGATCCGAAGCCCAGGCCCCGATCGACATGTCGGGGTCAGTGAGGATCGCCTGGGCGAGAATATCCGGCCAGTCCTCGATCACGGTGGCGCATGACTGGACCTGATCGAGGAGCGCCGCCGTCGCTTGCACCAAGTCACGTTCGGCAAGACGCACGATCGCGTCGGGATCAGCGATCCGTCCATGGACGGCCATGGCGCGGGGTATTCTCAGCGGCAGCACGAAGACCTCCGCACCGGTGCGAGGCACACGATTCAGATGAGATTCATAGGCGTGGTGGAAGAGCACATCCCCGGCAGCCACGCGATGTCGACCTGTATCCCCCGCCTCCACATACCCACCGGCAAGGACAATGGCCGCGAAGGCATCCGCGTGGCGGTGGCGGGCCAGCAAGTCTCCGGCCGGATGAAGGAGACGGCCGCCAGCCGGCGACACCCGTTGCAGTGAATTACATTCAATATCGCACATCCGAAGTGATTATAACGGGGGGAGCACCAACATTAAAGGCAGGTCATGTCGCCATTATCGGTCAACAGCAGCGGTCTGGCGGCTCCGGGCCATTTACGCCTTTCGGATCAGAGCTTGTTGACCCGGCGCTTCGTCCTCGCCGGCGGGGCGGCTACCATCGTCACCGCCAGCCTGACGACCGGATGGGCGCTTGCCGCTGCGCCGACCACCGCAACGAATGGCGAAGCACTGCTGGATAAAGCTCAGGAGGCGTTCGGCCTCTACGACCTGGCTCTTTCGCGCCGCCATCTGGAAGCCGTCGGCGCGCTGCCCGGTATCGATCGTCCGACGGCCGGGCGCGCCCTTCGAACGCTTGCGGATTATGATTGGCGTTTCGACAGGGATCCGCGCCGCGCAACCAGGCGGCTGGCGCAGGCATTGGCGAAGGAACCAGGGTCGCCGACGACCCTGGTTCAGCGCGCGCGCCTGTTCCATGAGTCCGGTCAGCCGGCACTGGCGCTTGAGGACGTGCAGGCGGCGATCAAGGTGGCAGCGGAAGGAGTCGATCGGTCGAACGCCCTTGTCCTCCATGCGCAGATCGAGACGGATCCCGTCCGGCGAGACCCCAATGCGCCCGCCATGCAGGCGAGGGCGGCTCTTGCTATCACCGATCTGAACGAAGTGCTGCGACGGCAGCCGGGCCGATCCGATGCTGCCGAAGCGCTGGTCGGTATCGGTGTGGCCGCGGGCAACGGCAGTGCGATCCTGAACGGGGTTCTGGCCTATCACTTCATCGCGAACGCGGCGGCCGCGACGGGGATCATGGTCGCGCCGGTTACCGCGCTCGCTTCCCTGGTGCGAGACTGGCGAGCGGCGCCACTGACCAATGAAGAACGCCGGCGACTTGCCCTGGCGCTGGCTGGAGCGAGATTCTACAAACTGGCTGCCCAGGTCGCGGAGCCGGTCGTGGACAAGGACCCCGAACTCCGGGCGCTGATCGCCTATCGCGATTATCTTCTCGCGGTGGCGAGCGTAAACACCAGCTTCTATCCACGCGTCGCCAACGGTCTGCGGAACTACGAGGCGGCTTATGACGCCGCCATGGCGAAACCTGCCGAGACTCTTCTTCTCGCGCTGGATCGAAAGCCACCAACCCAGGATCGAAGTCCGAAGGCGATCCTCGACGTCCTTTTTCCCGTCATCGCCAAACATTTTGGCGCCGAGGGTTATTTCGGAACCACGGTCAATTTCTACGGAATGCTCGCCGGGCACACCGTAGTCGATGACCGCCGCACCGTGCAGCAATACGGCCATTCGGCGGAATTCAGGTTCATCTCGCTGGATCAGATGATCTCCAGGGACTTCACGTCGTGGTACGGGACCACGAATGTGGGCGGATGGGGCACGGAATCGACCATGATCCAGGTAAGGCAGGCCTATCTGACCGCGCCTTACGCCCAGCTGGCCTGGGTCACCGATCCCGCGGCGCTTGCCACGCTGGAAAAGCGTATATCGGTACTGGAACTGGCCGATCTGAAACGCTGCGGGGCAGACCCATATGCCGAGCCGGATGCGGCGCCGCTTCGCATCCGGCTTGAGGCCAGTCGCCGCATCGCGAATGGCCAGAAGCGCAACGGGGCGCTGGATGGGCCGGCAGCGGTCGGTTTCATCGCGGAAGTCCTCCGGCTGACGACCGAGGCCACGGTGTTCGCCCATGAGGGTCGGCATTCGCTGGACCAGACCTATCGTGCCGAGGCGTTCAAGACGATGTCCGACGACGAACGTGAACTCAGGGCCAAATATTCGGAAATCGCCTTCTCGCAGGATCCGCGATATGCGCTGACCGGCAGTATCATCGGCGGTCACCTCGATGAAAGCAGCGGGCACGGCCGGGCCAACCGACGCTTCCGCGAGTTGCTCGTACGGTGGATGGAAGCGCATCGCGCCGAAATCGAGCACCTGGTTCCCGATCGCCCGCTTATCATGCAGATCGACCTTCTGAGCGACGCACAATTGCGCTCGTTCGTGGCGGGGGCCGATAAGTTCTAGGCCGAGCGATCGCCATGGCCTTGCTTCGCGCGCGTGTTCTGGAGACGTTGGGGCGCAAGGAAGAAGCGCTGGTGCTTACGCCAATTACGTTACGCGCCCGCCCGGGCGACTAGGCGCGGTGCCGCTATGCCGCGCTGTTGTTGGAGCAGGGCTAGGACAAGAAAGCGCGCATCGAGCTGGAAGAGGTCGCGGGCCGGATGAAACGCCTCGACCGGCAGCAACGCGTGGTGGAGGCCCATATCTACCGTTGGGCGACTGAGAAGCTCGCGGTGTTGCGTGCCAAGGATTGACGTCGAGACTCTTCTAAAAAGCGCTATGACCGGAATCGCCCCGGTTTCAGCCCTTCACGCCGCGCTGATGTGATCCCGAGAGCCGACTTTACCCGCGCGGGGGCAGTTTGTCAGCGGACGGCTCCTCATGCGGTCCAGTGATGCGGAACTTCTCAATGGCTTCCCAGGCTCTCGGCGCAATGGCGACCTTAAACGGGTTGCTGAGGAGCCAACGGAAGCGAGCCGACTTACGGGCCTCTGCGACGATACGATCGAGTAAATCAAGTGACGGATCGCGAAGCACGTTCTCCAAGTTTCCACACCCCATGAGTGCCAAAAACGCGGGATCGTCGCTTTGTGAGGCGGCTATAATCACATAGGCGAACGCCTTTTCAGGGTCATCAAAGTGGCAAGTAATGATCTCGTCAAAGTCGTCCGCCAACTCGTCGGGCCAAGCACCCGCACCCTCGGTCTCGTATCCCGCGTAAGCGAGAAGTTGCTGACGCATTTGGTCAGCATCTGGCCGAGCCAACGCCCTTTCCAGTTCGCTAGAGTTTGTTTTCGCACTCATGCGGCCAGAGAGTAGCTTGGTCGCCACGCGACTCAAGGTCGGCTTCATATCGATCGCTGTCTAAAGCAGACAGTCTCGAATCCACCAACGAAGACATCCGGGGTTTGCTAAACCAAGGCTGGGACTCATGCCGCGATCGGCCGCCCGGCATCGGCAAACGCCTGAGCGACGGCGGTTGCGCTGGCGAGCACTCCATCGGCGTGACGCAGACCGAGCAGATCGGCGAGCCGCAGATGCGCGGTGTCCGAGGATGTTTCGGCGCGTGCGAGGATGACGAGCAGCGTGTTCTCGGCCGAGGTCATCCGTCCGCAACAGCATGGCGCGATCGCGATCGGATTCTGCGCCGCGCTGGCCAAATCGGCCATGAAGGCGCGCATCAGCACGAGCGGGCGGCGAAAGCTTTCGCCGAAGCCGTTGATCATCGCACTGGTGGCGGGCGCGTCGGTCAAGCCACTCGCCCCCATCCGGCGCATCGCGAACAACGCAAGTCGGGCATTGTGGCAGGGCGGCACGCTATGCGGCAGCAGCGCCGCGTGAGTCATTGTCAGGGCTTGGGTCAGGGCGGCGTTTGGGGTCGGGGGAGACATGGGGGCGGCGGTCATGGCGGGACTCCATTGAGAACCCGCTGATCGTCGCTCGTGCGTTATTGCAAGTCAATAGCAATAAGAAATCAATCCGGTGCTTCGTCGTTCGCCGCCAGCACTTCGCCTGCAAGATAGAGCGAACCGAGGATCAGGATGACCGGTGGTGTGCCTCGTGGATCGCAGCGACGGGCGATGGATCGGAGAGCGTCCGAGACATTCCGTTCGATTGCGGTCGCGCCGATGCCGAGCCGCGCGGCATGTTGCGCGAGGTCGGCGGGGGAATGATGTTCGTGATCCGGCACCGGCACCGCCGTCAGGCTTTCTGCCATCTCCGCGATGGGCCGCAAAAGGCCTTCAGGGTCCTTGTTGGAGAGCATTCCGAGGATGATCTGGATCGGACGGCGGACACCGATCGGGGTTTGGGAAATCTCCGCCAGTGCCGCCGCGACGGCCGATCCTGCCGCCGGATTATGGCCGCCATCGAGCCAGATCTCGCTGCCTTCGGGGAGAAGTGCGGTGAGCGGCCCGTCGCCGAGGCGCTGCATCCGTGCGGGCCAGCGCGCATTCTTTGCCGCGGCGCGATAGGCGGCGGTCGGAATTGCCAGGCGATCCTGATGACGCAGCAGCGCGATGGCGAGCGCGAGATTCTCCGGTTGGTGCGGGCCGGCCAGACGCGGACGTGGCGTTTCGACCGACCCTCGCGCGTCTTCATACGTCAGTCGATCGGCGTCGGCACTGAACGACCAGGCATTGCCCGCCGCCAGTACCGGTGCGCTGGCCGCGCCGGCGACATCGGCCACGCGCTGCGCGATGATCAGCGGATACCGCATGGTGACGAGCGGCACGCCCGGTTTTGCGATGCCCGCTTTTTCGCCGGCGATCTCCTCCGCCGTATTGCCGAGAAAGGATTGGTGATCGACGCCAAGCTGCGCGATGCCGGTGACGATCGGCCGGGCTATGACATTGGTCGCATCGAGCCGTCCGCCCAAGCCGACCTCGATGATGCAGGCGTCGGCCGGCTCGCGCGAAAAAGCCAGGAATGCGGCGGCGGTGGTCACCTCGAAGAAGCTCGCGCCAATTCCCTCGGCATGGTCGAGCACCTCGGCGAGCAGCGTGGCGAGCGGTTCATCCTCGATCAGCCGCCCCGCGATGCGGATTCGTTCGTTGAAACGGACCAAATGCGGGCTGGTATAGACATGCGCGACCAACCCCGCCGCTTCCACGCTCGCGCGCAGGAACGCGCAGGTAGAACCCTTGCCGTTGGTGCCGGCGACATGGATTACCGGGGGAAGGCCGTGATGCGGATTGCCGATGCGCGCGAGCAGCGCGGTGATGCGCTCCAGGCCGAGAATATCGGCGCCGGGGGAAAGCGACCAGAGCCGGTCGAGCTGCGCCTGCACGGCGGGTGATGAAGACGAGGCGTGGTCGGGCATGGCTTACTCAAGCCCCTCCCTTTTAAGGGAAGGGTTGGGGTGGATGCGCGCGTTGGCGCGCCCAAAAGAATATTCGGCATTTGAACCGAAGCGCCGAACGAGGCATCGAACCTCGTCCGCCGCTGCCCCACCCCTTGCCCCTCCCCTGAAGAGGAGGGGAGTGATAGCTAAGCCGCTTTCTTCGCGCACAGATATCCGATCACGTTCGCCACCGTTTCACGCAGTTGTTTACGGTGCGTGACCATGTCGAGCATGCCATGCTCAAGCAAATACTCCGCGCGTTGGAATCCTTCCGGCAATTTCTCACGGATCGTCTGTTCGATCACGCGTTGGCCGGCGAAACCGATCAGCGCACCGGGTTCGGCGATCTGCACGTCGCCGAGCATCGCATAGCTTGCGGTGACGCCGCCGGTCGTCGGGTCGGTCAGTATGACGATATAGGGCAGGCCGGCATCGTGCAGCATCGCGATCGCCACGGTGGCGCGGGGCATCTGCATCAGGCTGAGAATGCCTTCCTGCATGCGCGCACCGCCGGCCGCGGTGAAGATTATGTACGGGCAATTATCCTCGATCGCGTTCTCGACACCGCGCACGAACGCTTCGCCGACCGCGAGGCCCATCGACCCGCCCATGAAAGCGAAGTCCTGCACCCCGACGACCGCCTTATGGCCCTGTATCGTACCGCGCGCGCTGATCAATGCATCGCCTTCATTGGTCGCGGCGCGCGCTGCCTTGATGCGGTCGGCATAACGCTTGGTATCACGGAATTTGAGCGGATCGTCCGGCACCTTGGGCAGCGGGATGATCGTGTAGCTGCCCTGGTCGAAGGTGTAGCTGAAGCGCGTGATCGGTCCGATGCGCTCATGATGCTCGCAATGCGGGCAGACATGGAGGTTCTCCTCCAGTTCCTTGACGAACACCATCTGCCCGCAACCCTTGCACTTGTGCCAGAGATTGTCGGGGGTATCCTTCTTGACCGGAACGACGAACGAGAGCGCGTTACGGACGCTGGTCAGCCAGCTCATGCCAATTCCTTCTTCCGTGCGGCGCGGATCGCCGTCGACAGACTTTCTATATATGCCCGAACCGGGCCGGGTGCAGCCTCGCCATATTCGGCGATCAGTTCGACGATCGCCGATCCGACCACGACGCCGTCCGCGACCCTGGCGATGGCGGCGGCCTGTTCGGGTGTGCGGATGCCGAAGCCGACCGCGACGGGCAAATCGGTCGAGGCTTTCAGCCGCGCAACCGCTTCGTCGATCGACATTTGCGCCGCCTGTTGCAGCCCGGTGATGCCGGCGACCGAAACATAATAGAGGAACCCGCTCGCGCCATCGAGCACGGTCGGCAGGCGCGCCGCGTCGGTGGTCGGGGTGGCGAGACGGATCGGATCGATCCCGGCGGCGCGCAGCGCGGGGCCGAGTTCCTCATCCTCCTCGGGCGGGATATCGACGCAGATCACGCCGTCCACGCCGGCATCCTTTGCCGCGGCGGCGAACCAGTCGGCGCCGCGGATCGTCATCGGGTTGGCATAACCCATCAGCACCAGCGGCGTGTCGGCATGGCGTGCGCGGAATGCCTTGGCGATAGCGAGAATATCGGCGGTCTTCGTGCCCGCCGCGAAGCTGCGCAGGTTTGCCGCCTGGATCGCGGGGCCGTCGGCCATCGGGTCGGTGAACGGCATGCCGAGTTCGATCACATCCGCGCCACCCGCGACCAAAGCGTCGAGGATCGCGGCGGTGGCGGCAGGCGTCGGATCGCCGGCGGTGACGAAGGTCACGAGTGCGGGGTGGCCTTTGCTGAAGGCTGTAGAGAGGCGGGTCATTTCATGAACTTCCTAGCCCTCACCCCAGCGAAGGCTGGGGTCTCGATGAGGCGCGCGGGGCACCCGCCAACGGGGAGATCCCAGCCTTTGCCGGGATGACGGTTTGGGAACTGAGGGCTCATTCGAACACCGGCCGCATGAAGCTGCGGTCATAGCGCAGGATGCAGCCGGTACGATCGGCCAACTCCAGCGCCGCTTTGCACTCGGGATCCAACTGAACGTCGGTGCGATATTTCTCGTACGTCGCGAAGTTCGGGAAACTGAACAACGCGAGCGCCACATCGCTCGCCCCTTCGCCGGGCAGGAAATAGCCGTGATGCGTGCCGCCATATTTGTTGACCAGAGGGATCCAGCGCCGGGCATAATCCTCAAACGCGGCGATCTGCTTGGGGTCGATGACGTAGTTGAGCGCACAGGTGATCGTGACGTCGCGTTTCCCATGGTCAGATGCTCACCCCAAGCGCGTCGGCGACGGTGAAGATGTCCTTGTCGCCGCGCCCGCACAGGTTCGCCAGGATGATCTGATCGCGGTCCATTTCGCGCGCGCGCTTCGCCACCGCGGCGATCGCGTGCGACGGTTCGAGCGCGGGGATGATGCCTTCGGTGCGGCATAGCAGCTGGAACGCATCGAGCGCTTCCACGTCGGTCGCCGAGGTGTACTCCACGCGGCCGATCGAATGCAGCCAGCTATGCTCCGGGCCGATGCCGGGATAGTCGAGCCCGGCGGAGATCGAATGCGCCTCGGTGATCTGGCCGTCATCGTCCTGCAGCAGATAGGTCTTGTTGCCGTGCAGGATGCCCGGTGATCCGCCTGCCAGGCTGGCGGCATGTTCCTTGTCGAGGCCGTGACCGGCCGCCTCGACACCGAGCATCGCGACGTCCGCATCGTCGAGGAACGGATGGAATAGCCCGATCGCGTTCGATCCGCCGCCGATCGCCGCGACCAGCAGGTCGGGCAGACGGTCGATGCGCTTGAGCATCTGTTCGCGCGCCTCGCGTCCGATCACGCTCTGGAAATCGCGCACCAGTTCGGGATAGGGATGCGGTCCGGCGGCGGTGCCGATGATGTAGAACGTGTCATGGACGTTGGCGACCCAGTCGCGCATCGCCTCATTCATCGCATCCTTCAGCGTATGCGCGCCGCTCTTCACCGGGCGAACCTCGGCGCCGAGCAGCTTCATGCGGAACACATTGGGTGCCTGACGCTCGACATCCTTTGCACCCATATAAATCACGCAGGGCAGGCCAAAGCGGGCGCACACCGTCGCGGTGGCGACGCCGTGCTGGCCCGCGCCGGTCTCCGCGATGATCCGCGTCTTGCCCATGCGCATGGCGAGCAGGATCTGCCCGACGCAATTGTTGATCTTGTGCGCACCGGTGTGATTCAGCTCGTCGCGCTTGAACCAGATCTGCGCGCCTTTTCCTTCGGGGGCAGATTCGCGTAGCGCCTCGGTCAATCGCTCAGCGTAATAAAGCGGGCTGGGGCGGCCGACATAATGTTCGAGCAAATCCTCGAATTGCGCGGTGAACGCGGGATCGACCTTGGCCGCGCGGTATGCCTTGTCGAGATCGAGCACGAGCGGCATCAGCGTCTCGGCGACGTAGCGCCCACCGAAATCGCCGAAATGCCCGCGATCGTCGGGCTGGGCACGGAAGGAATTGGGCGGGAAGGGGTTCGCGGCGTTCATGCCGCGCGCTTTACCATCCTCTCCGTTGGTGTCGAGCACAGCCTGTTATCGGGGTACATCTTCCGCTGGCCCGAAACGAACGGAGAGAGGTTCGCGAGGTTAGAGAACTGCCACTGCGGCCAGGAACGCGGCGATCTTCGTCTCCGCCTTCACGCCCGGCGCGCTTTCCACGCCCGACGACACATCCACCAGTGTCGCATCCGTCCGCCGGATCGCCTCGACGACATTGTCCGGATCGAGCCCGCCGGATAGCGCCCAGGGTAGCGGATGGCGAAAACCTTCGAGCAATGCCCAATCGAACCGGACGCCCATGCCGCCGGGGAGCGCCGCGCTATCCGGCGTCTTCGCGTCGTAAAGGATGCGATCCGCCGCGCCGGAATAGGTCACCGCCGCGTCGAGGTCCGCGCGGGTCTTGACCGCCACTGCCGCCCAGATTTCGAGCCCGGTGCGCGCCTTGATTGCGGCCAGCCGGGTCGGGGTGGTCTTATGTAATTGCAGCACATCGAGCCGCCCCGCATCGATCGCTGATTCGATCGTCGCATCGTCGGGATCGACGAACACGCCGACTTTGGCGACATGACCCGGCACCCGCGCGGCAAGCATTGCCGCGCGCTCACGCGACAGGCTGCGAGGGGAGGGCGGGAAGAACATGAAACCGACATGGCTTGCGCCACCCCTGATCGCGGCGTCGAGCGTTTCGGCCGTGGAAAGGCCGCAGATTTTGGCAGTGATTGGCATTGCCGTCCTCTAGCGTCATTCCCGCGAAAACGGGAATCCCGCTTGGATCGGGGCGTTAGAGCGTCGCGCCGATGTCGCGCGCCGCCTGGTCCGGGTCGTCCGCCTGAGTGATCGGCCGGCCGATCACGAGGATCGAGGCGCCGGCGTCGATCGCCTCTCGCGGCGTGACGACGCGCTTCTGGTCGCCGACGCTGCCATTGGCCGGGCGAACGCCGGGCACGACAAAGAAACCCTTTGGCCACAGTGACTTGGCCGCCGCCACTTCTGCGCCGGAGCAGACCACCCCGTCAACGCCGGCCGACATGGCCAGCTCAGTCAGGCGCATCACTTGCTCGTGCGGGTCGCCGACATAGCCGATCGAAAGCAGGTCGTTGTCGTCGAGACTGGTCAGGGTGGTGACCGCGACGACCTTGGTGCCGGTCGGCGCTGCGGCCTTTGCATCCTCAAGCATCGCGCGGCCGCCGGCGGCGTGGACGGTCAGGATCGCCGGTTCGAGTGGACGCAGCGCCTGGATCGCCTTGGCGACGGTATTGGGGATGTCATGGAATTTCAGGTCGAGGAAAATCGGCAGGTCGAGATCGGCCATTTCGCGCACGCCGGCGCGGCCATTCGCCATGAAGAATTCCAGGCCCAGCTTGATCCCGCCGACATGGTGGCGGACTTTTTCGGCGATGGCGTGTGCCTTCGCCATATCGGGAGTGTCGAGTGCGACGAAGATGCGGTTGGTCATGCGACACCCGGCGGTACGGCGGTGGGCACCGCGGCGGGCGGCATCGAAGGGGGCGCAGCCGGTGGTTCCGCGTCGGGGAGGAGCGCGGATGGTGGCGCTGTCGAGGTCGCATCGCGCAGGTCGTTCATCGCGCACTGCGACGTGGAGAGCCGGTTGCGCAGCCGCCAGAGGACCGTGCGATAATAGGCCATCGCCGGCAAGAAGCCGATCAGGAAGATGACGAACAACAGCAGCGGCAGGTTCACCTCGGCGATCAATCCGCCCCATAATTTGAGCGGCACCGTCGTCCAGTTACCGATGGTGAAAATCGCCGCGAGAAAGGCGAGCAGGCACCAGAAGAGGATTTTGAGGAATTGCATGGCGCCCACGCTAACGCGGGCGGCGGCGATTGGCCAGCCCATGCGGATCGTTACGGTGGTGTCGCATGCTGCAGGGAGCGGCGGGAAGAACTATCCGATCTCGCGCCGCAAACTCTCGATCAGCGCGGGGATCGCGGTCAGCTTCGGCGTCTCTTCATCGAGGATCGCGTGGAAGGCGGCGCGCTTGATCGCAGCGACGCGGCCGGGTTTCAGCCCGGCATTGACGGGTAGCGTCGACACGACGATGTCGATCATCCGCTCAGCGCCGTGCAGACGGCCCCAAAGATAGTCGTTCTCACGGTAAGCACGGCTGAAGAATGCGCCGAACGCGTTGAACTGGATGCCCTTCAACGTCGCCTCGGCGCCACCGCCGCGGATCGATTTGGCATCGTCGGGCGCGATGCGGTCGACCTTGATCGGGTCGAACTCGTCCAGACCCTCGCCTTGCAGCAGCGGCAGCGTGGCGACGTCGAAATAGGGGAAGCCGAGATAGGTCAGCAGCATCGGCCGCTTCACGTCGCGTTCGAGCCCGGCAAAGGCGTCGGACAGTTGCTGTTCGGTGCGTTCGTCGAGCGTCTTCAGGTCGAGCGATGCGGCAAGCTTGTCGAGCAACGGTCCCGCATCGCCGCGCAACTGGCGCACGTCGCGGCGCAGCGCCAGATGATGTTCGGTGCGCTTGACGTCGAGATAGGCGGATAAAGCGAGATAGATCGCCTCGCGCAACTGGCCGATTTCCGCGTCGCCATTCTCTTCCTCGAGCCGGGTCAGCCGCCGTCCCATCAGGCGCAGCCGGCGGATGCGGAAGCCGAGATCATAAGTGCGCAGGAAATCGATCGTCGTGGCGCTCGCACCGTCACTGAACGACGGCGTCATGTCATCGAAACCGCGGTCGTGCACCGCGGCGGCGATATGGCCGTGGATCGCGTTCCAGCGGTTCGGGCCGGGCTCGCCGCCCGCATGATAAAGCAGGTCGGTGATCGATTCGATTACACCGGTGATTTTGAGATGGCCGTAGGCGACATAACCATAGCCGGCCTTGTTGGCCGCCGCAGCCTGCGCACGACGCCGCCAGCTGCCAAGCCGGGCGGGCGTCGGCGAATCGAGGAACAGGGTGAAGCCAAACAGCGATTCGACCTGCGCCTCGACCTCAGGCCGGATCGCCTCGACGATCATGCGCATGCGTTCGATGCGGTGCGAGCGCGCCTCGATCGCTTCGAGATTGTCGCGGATCGGCTGCTGGCGCGGCAGTTCGGAGATTGCGCCGAGGATCGTCTGAAAAAAGCTCGGAATCGCCATCGCCTTGGCGCCTAGGTTGAGCTTCATGCCGGGCGAGGGGTCGATATAAACGAAGCGCCGGTCGATCTGGCGCTTCGCAGGGCGTTCGCGCAGCGCGTCGATCGCGGGTTTGAACGGCGCATTGGCAAGCACCGAACCATCGATCAGCACCGCCTGTTCCTCCGCGCCGACCGCTGCCTGGCGCGGCAGGATCCGTGTCAGGAATTCCTTGCGGCCCGGCCAGGTCATGTCGCGCTGCTTGAGCACGCGGTCCATTTCCTTGACCGTGAACGGCGGGAAGGCGCCGGGAAAACTCGATGTCGCGCGCCCGGCAAAGGCGAGTTCCGCCGGATGTGCCAGCGTTTCGCCGGCCACGCCGTGATCGGTGAAATTGACCACGAGACGGTGTTCGGTCTCCATCACCTCGGCCGGCGAATGGAGGCTCAACCGCTCAGGATGGCCGCGGAAATCCGTAACGGTGACGAACAGGTCGAGCGGCTGGCCGATCGGCAGCAGACGCTCGCCCTTCGGGCCCTTTTCCATCGCGTCGAGCGCGTCGAGGATCAAATTGCTGAACCGCTCCCCACCGAAAGGCGGAGAGAACCAGCGCGAGCGGATGAAGTGTGACAGCTTCGCGCGCACCTCGTCGCGCGCGCCCGCTTCGACCGTCTCGTTGATCTTGTCACCGCTGCGCCGCGCCGCCATCCAGGCGATCGGCAACGCCCAGATCTTGGTCAGCTTGGAGGCGGGGGCCGCATCGTCGGCGATCAACGCCTCGACATCGGCCGAATCGAGCCACAACTGAGTCAGCGGCTCAAGGCTCTGGCCGGTAGTGATCGCCTGGGCGAGGAACACACCGTTGAGCCCGCCCGCGCTCGCCCCGGCGATGATATCGACCAGCACGCGCATGCGGATGCCGGTCTCATCCTCGATCTCCTTCAGCAGCGCGCGATAGACACCCTGGCTGCCGCCGGTCGGCTCCTTGCCGGCGAGGAATGCCTGGCTGGCGCGGGCAAGGCGCCATATCTCCTTGGAGATGCCGTGCATGTAAACCGCGAGGCTGATGCCGCCATAGCAGACCAGCGCGAGGCGAAGCTCCTTTTCGCGCATCAGGCGGTTTCGATCCCGGGCTCGATTAGCGCCCAGACGGGCAAGTGATCGGATGCCTTGCGCGCCGCGGCGCTGTGATGGACGCCGCAATCGGTGATGCGAAATTCCTTCGACACCATGATCTTGTCGAGCCGAGCGACCGGACGCCGGGCATGGAAGCTCGGCCCGGTCGCGGCGAAACTGAAATGATGCGCGAAGTCGCGCAGGCAGCCCGACCCCGCGCTCCAGTCGTTGAGGTCGCCCATCATCACGGTCGGGTAGGGTGTGACGCAGGATTCGACATGAGTGAGGATCGCATGCGCCTGACGCCGGCGCCACAGGCCGGACAGGTCGAGATGCATGCCGACGATGCGGATCGGCGCGCCATCGACCCGGACATCGGCCATCACCGCGCCGCGCGGTTCGAGCGTTGGCAGGTGGATCGCCTCACAATCCATCACCGCCGATTCCTTACGTACGAGCAGGCCATTGCCATGCCAGCCCATGCTCCCCGAGCGAATGCCGAACGATACAGCCTTCCACGGGCTATGTTCCTGCAGCAGATGGGCGGAAATCACCGCGGCCCTGCCGCCGAAGCGCCGGTCGCATTCCTGCAGCGCGATGACATCGGCGTCGATCTCGCGCAGCACTTCCAGAATGCGCTCCGGGCTGCGGCGGCGGTCGGTGCCCACCCCTTTGCGCATATTATAGCTGGCGACTTTTATGGGGCGGGTCGGAATCATGCGGGTAGGTAACGCCGCCCTTCGAAAATGGTGCCCACGTCGGACGAAACCGCGACCCGGGTGCTTGCCGCCCCTCTTTCCTTGGTTGGCGACCTAAATCAAGCGGCCGCGCGTACTCTGCCGATTGCATACCGTCGCTTCGACGTGTGATTTGCTTTCGACAGTAAGAAAGAGCGCGCCCTCGGTAAGCCGGCAAGGGATGAAGTGCCCGATTCTGTCCCATGCTTGAATCGCCGTTGATGACAGGGTTGCGGGACAGGTCTGAAAGGATGGGCCGCAGGAGATATGTTACACCCTATGTTGCATATCTTTTTCCGCAGTCATCTCTCGGAGGGGTTGATATTAATCGTTATATATCAATTGATTGTGTTAATCTTCTGGCATCGATTGTCAGCCGGCGCGAGCACGGAGGTTTTTTTGGAGCATCGAGCGATCACCACGCCCGCCGCAGGCCGCTGCGAAAGTTTCTTACAAGCTTTCGATATGGCGCCGACCACCGGTAGCCCGGCTTGTGATTTTGACGGGGTATGGTGCCGGTTGCAGGAATCGAACCCGCGACATCCAGTTTACAAAACTGGCGCTCTACCAACTGAGCTAAACCGGCGTGCCGGGAGCCGGGCCCCCAAACTGTCGTCTTCGGCGCTAAATGCGTCAGCGAGCGGCGAAGGTCCAGCCCCTGTTGCCGGTCTCTTGCAAATCAGGGTGCCAGCGGATCGAGATTCTTCGGGCCTTCCACCGTGATGCTTAGCCGATAGCCGGAATAACACACGAATGTGCCAGGCCCGCCGGGCGGACCGCCGGGTTCGTACGCCATGGTCGGAGGGCGGATGCGGATCTGGTCAGCGGTGGTTAGGTTGGAGGTATATTGATTCGCGTCGACGCGCGAATTGACCGCGATCGCCTCGAGCGGCTTGCGGATCGGATAGCCGGGCAAGTCGAGCGGTTCCGCCGAATAGCCGACAAGGCGGAACCCCCGGGCGCGCATGCGCTTCAGATCCACCCGATCGTACCAGCTCTCGCACTGTTTCGGCGTGTATGTGCGGCGATATTCGACCCGTAGCGCCGATTTGGGCAGCGCCGTTCCGACGGTCTTGACGATCTGGTGGAAGCTCCAGCCGCCGGGCGGGTTGCCCAGTTGCACCATGTCGGCGGGGATGTCGTAGACCTCGCGTCGTTCGCGCAGCAAGGTTTGCAACGGGGTCTTGCTGATATCGATCTGCGGGCTTTTGCGAATCAGCCGGGGATCGATCCGGGTCTGCGCGGCTGCAGCGATCGGCACGGCGAGTGAACAGAGAAGGATCAGCTTGGCGTTCATGACGGCACTCCTGTCGCGCCGGTCGTAACGCCATCGCGGCCGCGGTCGTCCCACGATCGAAGGACGGTCAGGGAACGCCCAAGGTCCAACCCTTGTAAGGACGCGATCGCCATTTTCGCGGGCTGGGCTTTGCTGTTAAGCTCTTCGCTGGCGCCGGTGGGCTCATTCCGTACCTCAGGCGTTCGGCTCGGTCATGCCGCGCCGAACGCTGCGGCCGATCTGCCCAGGCGGTGAGCAGCAACCGAGATCGCCGATGGGTTAGCGGCGACCGAGGCTGGCCAGCCCCACAGAACCATTTATGCTGATGGAGAAATTAATTGGCTCGTCGGAGGATTTTTGGTGTCCGTGATTCTGTTGTTGGCGCTCTTTGCTGCGCCCGCTTTCCAAAGCACTATGCTGAAGGCTTATCCGGGCGATTGGGTGCTTTATGAAAACGAGCAGAGTTGCTCGCTGGGTCGCGTTTATGAGGGCGAGGCCTCGCTTCACGTTTCGTATGATGGCGGCAGGTCAAAAACGACGATAAACGTCATGGACCCTGCTTTCGCCTCGGTAAAAGATGGCAAAAAATACGACCTGAAGTTGTACTTCGTCAGCGGTGGCAAAATGGATGCGAGCTGGGGGGAGGTGCATTCCACCGGCGTTGTCCTCGACGGAGGATTGAAGGGATTTCAGTTCGAGGCGAAGGGCGACGCGTTTTTGACTGAGATGACCAAAAACGCGCGTGTCGCGTTCTTTCGGGATGATAAAATCGTTGAAAGTCTGAATCTCGATCGGTCGGTGGCCGCGATATCGGCGTTACGGGTATGTGCTTCCCGAGTTGCAAGACTCCGTCCCGTCGATCCGTTTGCAGATTGATAAATCGGTCCGTCAGGACACGCCGAAGGTCCAGCCCTCTGTGCGGGCAATTTCGGGAGTCATCGCATCTGGTTGCCACCAATCGTGACGATGCACATTGGCGCGGAGCCAGGCGGCGGCGAGGATCGCGTCGGTGGCGTGATCGGTATAGCGGGCGAGTGGCATGTGCGGCTGCGAACCGATCACCGCCAGCGCCGCATCGAGCGACGCGGCGTCGCGCAGCTTGCTCAACCCTTTGCGCATACCTGCGGCGCGTGCCGCGATCGTGGTATAGATCTCGACGACCAGCGCGCCCTTGGCGGGTACAGGATCAAGCGGCCAGACGGGAATTGCTGCGCCCAGATGGTGCAGCAATCGCATGCCGGCAAAGCTTGCCTTGGCGACTTGCGCCGCACCGATCGCGTCATAGACGGTGCTGGGTTTGCCGCCGCCATTCGCCTTGTGATGCGCCTCGACACGGCGGAGGTGCATGAAGTTTGCCTTCGGGCCGTCGGCCGCGCCGAGGTAGAAATGCGTGCCGCGCCGGGTTTCGAGAAACGATGCTGCGCCAAGGTCGGCATCGGGGCTCTGCGCATCGACATAGGCCCAGAAATCACGCGGGTTGGTGGTGAGGGATTCGCCGGGCAGATAGGCGCCGCGTTCGATATAGGGGGGCGAGAAGCTGAAATCGAACCCGACCAGCAAGGGTTCGCCGGCGCGGATGCGGAGCCAGTCGAGGATTTCGGTTCGTGACCAGGCCTTTCCCGGCGGGTCGATGATCACCGGCGCAGCATTACCCGTCTCGCACAGCGCAAGTGCAATGCCGGGATGATTGCCGCCCTTTGCGCCTGACCAGTCGATCGCCGCGAACCTGGTGAAATGATCAGGGGCGATCGCCACCGCGCTCCGCTCGCTGCGCCTTGGTCGCGAGATCCCACCAGGCGCGTTCGATCAGTTTGAAACTCATTTCTTCTTGCGCGGCTTGGAGCGCGGCCGTGCGGCGGACCAGTCGCGCGAGCGTTCGATCATCGCGAACACCCGATCGGGATCGTCGCTGTCGTAACGTACGAGCAAGCCCGGCCAGCCGTCGTAATGCGGCGTCTGCCAGAAGGTGCCGGGATCGGTTTCGATCAGCATTTCCTTGGTGTCATGGTCGATCGCCAGCACGAACGATTCCGCCTCGCGGCTCGGGTTGAGAAAGGCGCGGCCGTTGGACACCGTCTTCACCGCTGGCTTGCCGTAACTGGTCGACATTTCGGTGTCGGGCAGCGCCAGGGCGAAGGCGGAAACCTGATCCCAGTCCAGGCTCATTTGCCGCTCTCCTTCATCTCCCGACACCATGCCATGCGCTCGGCGATGCGCTTTTCCATGCCGCGGTCGGTCGGTTCGTAGAAGGTCTGCGGGCTCATTTCCTCGGGCCAGTAATTGGACCCCGAAAAACCGCTGTCGGTGTCGTGATCATAGGCATAGCCTTTGCCATAACCGATATCCTTCATCAGCTTGGTTGGCGCGTTGAGGATGTTCTGCGGCGGCATCAGCGAACCGGTTTCCTTCGCGCTGCGCCACGCCGCCTTTTGCGCCACATATGCCGCATTGGATTTGGGCGCGGTGGCGCAATAAAGGCACGCCTGGGCGATGGCGAGTTCGCCCTCCGGGCTGCCGAGAAAATCATAGGCTTCCTTCGCGGCGAGGCATTGCACCAGCGCATTGGGATCGGCGAGCCCGATATCCTCGCTGGCAAAGCGGACGATGCGCCGCAGGACGTAGAGCGGTTCTTCGCCGGCGGTGAGCATGCGCGCGAGATAATAAAGCGAGGCCTGCGGGTCCGACCCGCGCAGCGATTTATGCAGCGCGGAGATCAGATTGTAATGCCCCTCGCGATCCTTGTCATAAACCGCGACGCGGCGTTGCAGGAAAGCCGACAGTCCCGCCGGATCGAGCGGATCTGGCAAGTCGACCGAGAACAGCGTTTCGGCCTGGTTGAGCAGGAAACGGCCATCGCCATCGGCTTGTGCGATCATCGCGTCACGCGCTTCCGCAGTCAGCGGCAGGGGACGGCCCTCGACCTCTTCCGCGCGGTCGAGCAGCTTGCGCAATGCGGTCGCATCGAGCCGGTGCAGGATCAGCACCTGCGCGCGGCTGAGCACGGCGGCGTTGAGTTCGAACGACGGGTTCTCAGTGGTCGCACCGACCAGGGTGACCGTGCCATCCTCGACATAGGGGAGGAAGCCGTCCTGCTGCGCGCGGTTGAAGCGGTGGATTTCGTCCACGAACAACAAGGTGCGTTTGCCGATCTTCACATGCTCGCGCGCCTCGGCGAATGCTTTTTTGAGATCGGCGACGCCCGAAAACACCGCCGAGATGGCGACGAAGCGAAGATCGACCGCATCGGCAAGCAGTCGTGCGATCGTCGTCTTGCCGGTGCCGGGCGGACCCCACAGGATCATCGACGACAGCCGCCCGGCCGCGACCATCCTGCCGATCGCGCCTTCCGGCCCGGTGATATGTTCCTGGCCGACAACCTCGCCCAGCGTTTGCGGGCGCAGCCGATCGGCAAGCGGCGCATTTTCCGCAAGCGCGGCGCGGGTAGGGGGATCGAACGTCGCGAACAGGTCGGCCATTTGTTGAAGATAGGGGCATGTGTGCCGGGTCACCACCCCGTCATCGCTGTCTTGTTCTGTCCGCCGCCGCCGGGGAAGCAAATGGGTGGTCGGGCGTGTCACCTGCACGCCGCCAGCGTGGAATTTTTTTATGGATCCTATTGTCAAAATCATTCTAAGATATATCTTAGCGCCATCATGACATATGAAAGGTATATGATGTTTAATATGCATAGAGGCGGCCGTCATGGCTGCCATGATGGTTCCCACGCCGGCCCGCGCGGTGGTTCGCGCCGCTGGGGTCCGTTCGAGGTTCGCTGGGAAATGAGCGACGCCGATAGCTTTGGGGGTCGTGGACCCGGTCGCGGCCGTGGTCGCGGACGGATGTTCGACGGCGGCGAGTTGCGGCTCGTCCTGCTCAAGCTGATCGCCGATCAGCCGCGGCACGGCTACGACCTGATCCGCGAAATCGAGGAGCTGACCGGTGGTGCTTATGCGCCGAGCCCGGGCGTGGTCTATCCGACCATCACCTTGCTCGCCGATATGGGCCTGATCGAGGAGCAGGTCGCCGAGGGTGCGAAGAAGCTGTTCGCGGTGACCACCGCCGGCACCGCGCATCTCGAGGAAAATAAGGAACAGGTCGAGGCGCTGTTCGCGCGGCTCGCCGAAGTCGGCGCTGAGCGCGAGCGCACAGATGTCGCACCGATCCGCCGGGCGATGCACAATCTGCGTTCCGTCCTGCAGCATCGATTGATGCGCGAGGAAATCGGCGACACGCAGCATGAGATTGCCGCGTTGCTCGACGAGGTCGCGCAGAAGATCGAGCGTTTGAAATGAGCGCGGTAGCTTCTGTCGCCGCGGTGCCAACCGCGAACGGGAGCCGTTACCTCCAGCAATTGTGCAAGCATTGGCAGCACAATCTGGAGGTGGCGTTCACCCCGGAACATGGCACCGTCGTGTTTCCCAGGGATGCGCGGGGGAGCAACCATCCCGGTGACGGGCTGGTGACATTCGATGCGGGCGCGGACGTGCTGCAGGTGCGGATCGACGCCACGTCGGACGAACAGCTCGAAGGACTGCAGGGCGCGGTCGCGCGGCACCTCGATCGCTTTGCTTTTCGCGAAGCGCCGCTGACGTTCGACTGGCAGGCCGCCGCCTCATGACCCTCTCCCATCGGGAGGGTCGAGCCGCGAAGCGGCAAGGGGTGAGGGTGATGGATCGTCACCCTCACCCTTCCGGCGCTGCGCCTCCCTCCCTCTCCCGATGGGAGAGGGACTATTCTCCCCGGCGGTGCATGACGTCGAGATAGGTGTCGATCACCGTCTGGTTGATCGCATCCCATTGATAGGCCGCTGCCCTGGCATGGCCCGCCGCGCCCGCAGCGCGGCGGGCCTCGTCGTTCTGGACCAGTCGCGCGATCGCGTCGGTATAGGCGTTCACATCGCGCGGCGGCACGAGATAACCGGTCACCCCATCCTCGATCAGGTCGACCGCGCCGGTCGCGCGGGCCGCGACCACCGGCACCGCCGCCGCCATCGCCTCCAGCGTGACATTGCCGAAGGTCTCGGTGACCGAGGGGTTGAACAGCACATCCATCGACGCGACCGCGCGGCCGAGATCGTCACCGCGCTGGAATCCGGCAAAGGCGGCGTCGGGCACGCGTTCGGCGAGCCAGCCGCGTGCCGGCCCGTCGCCGATCACCAGTACGCGATGCTTCACGCCCCGCGCCTGGAGCGCGGCGACGACATCGGCGAAGATATCCAGTCCTTTTTCGAGCACCAGCCGGCCAAGAAAGCCGATCGCGACCTCGTCATCGGCGATGCCGAGCGAGCGCCGCCAGTCGAGATCGCGCGCGCCCGGGCGAAAGCGCTGATGGTCCACGCCGCGCGACCAGATCGAAACCGGCGTGGTCACGCCCCAATGCTGGATCATCGATGCCATCGACTGACCCGGCGTCACCACCTGGTCGAAACGATTGTAGAAACGCGTCAACAGCTTGATCAGTGCCGGCTCGACGAATTTCAGGCCATAATAGCTTGGATAGGTCTCGAACCGCGTGTGCAGCGATGCGACCGCCGGAATGCCGTGGCGGCGCGCATAGGTCACCGCGCGGTGGCCAAGAAACTCCGGCGCCGAGACGTGGATCATGTTGGGCGCGAAAGCCGCGATATCGCGTCGGATGCTGCCGGGCAGCCCGCGCGCAATCTTGTATTCGTCGCGGCCCGGCAGCTTGAGCGAGGGCACGCTGACCAGATCACCGGTCGGCGCGAAGGCCGGGCGGCGGCTGGTCGGCGAATAGACACGCACCTTCACGCCTTGCGCGAGCAGGTGCCCGACCAGCAGATTGAGCGCCTGGTTCGCGCCGTCCCTAGTATAATTGTAATTGCCGCTGAAGAGCGCGACGCGGAGCTCGGTGGCCTGCATTCGAGCGCATCCACCACTTTTCTCTCCTCCCCGCAAGGGATGGGGTGGAACAGTCCCGGCCCGTGCCTAGATAAGGGCGAACCAAGGAGATGCGCTCATGACCGACCTGTCCGGCTTTCCGATCACCCAGCGCTGGCCCGCGCAGCACCCCGACCGGATCCAGCTCTACTCGCTGCCCACGCCGAACGGGGTGAAGGTGTCGATCATGCTGGAGGAAACCGGACTGCCTTATGAGCCGCATTTGATCGACTTCGCCAGCGACGACCAGAAAAGCCCCGCCTTCGTATCGCTCAATCCCAATGGCAAGATTCCGGCAATAGTCGATCCCGACGGACCCGGCGGCAAGCCGCTCGGCCTGTTCGAATCCGGTGCGATCCTGCTTTATCTTGCCGACAAGACCGGTAAGTTCGTCCCCGCCGATCCGGCCGGACGCTGGCACGCGATCCAGTGGGTGATGTTCCAGATGGGCGGCGTCGGGCCGATGTTCGGGCTGGTCGGCTTCTTCAACAAATTCGCCGGCAAGGCGTGGGAGGATAAGCGGCCGCTCGGGCGCTATGTCGATGAGGCGAAGCGGCTGCTTGGGGTGATGGATGCGGCGCTGGCGGGCAAGGACTGGTTCCTGGGGGACGAATATTCGATCGCCGATATCTCGATGCTGGGTTGGGTGCGCAATCTGATCACCTTTTACGAGGCGCGCGAGCTGGTCGGGTTCGATGATTTTGCGAATGTCGCGGCCTGGCTGGAGCGCGGGTTGGCGCGGCCGGCGGTGCAGCGGGGATTGGCGATCCCGGCGCGAGCGTAAGGTTCATTTATAGCGGGGTGATCTTCTTACTCCCCTTCCTGGAAGGTACGGGAGTAAGAAGCATGTTCCCCTCTCGTTCCGTTTCAGCTACATCGCCGTTCTATGGCAAAACCTCAAAAGCGCTATGTCTGTCAGGCCTGTGGATCGGTCTCGCATCGCTGGGCCGGCCAATGCGCCGATTGTGCGGAATGGAACACGCTGGTCGAGGAGGCCGGCGGCACTGTCACGCCATTCCAGGCCAAGCATAATCTGCAATCCGGCGGTCGTGCTTTCCAGCTTGTCGGGCTTGACGCCGAGATCGCGCTGCCTGAGCGCATGCCGAGTGGCATCGCCGAACTGGACCGCGCTTTGGGTGGCGGGTTCGTCGAGGGGTCGGCGACGCTGATCGGTGGCGATCCGGGGATCGGTAAATCGACCCTGTTGTTGCAAGCGGCGGCGAAAATGGCGCTCGCCGGGTTGTCGGTTGTCTATGTCTCGGGCGAAGAAGCGGCGGATCAGGTGCGGTTGCGCGCGCGGCGCCTTGGCCTCGGCAATGCACCGCTGCAGCTCGCCGCGGCGACCTCGACGCGCGATATCCTGACCACGCTGGGGCAGGGCAAGGCACCGGCGCTGCTGGTGATCGATTCGATCCAGACGATGCATTCCGACCTGATCGAGGGCGCACCCGGCACGGTCAGCCAGGTCCGCGCCTCGGCCCAGGAGTTGATCCGTTTTGCCAAGGAACGCGGCACGGCGGTGGTGCTGGTCGGTCACGTCACCAAGGACGGCAGCATCGCCGGCCCCCGCGTGCTCGAACATATGGTCGACACGGTGCTCAGCTTCGAGGGCGAGCGCAGCCATCAGTATCGTATCCTGCGCGCGATCAAGAACCGCTTCGGCGGTACCGATGAGATCGGCGTGTTCGCGATGGTCGCCGAGGGGCTGGCCGAGATATCCAATCCATCAGCGCTATTCCTGACCCAGCGTGACGAGGGCGTGACGGGGACGACGGTATTTCCCGCGCTGGAGGGCACGCGGCCAGTGCTGGTCGAAATCCAGGCTTTGGTCGTGCGCCTTGCCTCGGGCGCGACACCCCGGCGGGCGGTGGTCGGCTGGGATTCGGGGCGGCTGGCGATGGTGCTCGCCGTGCTCGAGGCACGTTGCGGGCTGAGTTTCTCGACCTCGGAGGTCTATCTCAACATCGCCGGCGGTTACCGCGTGCAGGACCCCGCCGCCGATATGGCGGTCGCGGCAGCGCTGGTTTCGGCACTGAGCGAGCGGCCGGTGCCGGTCGATGCCGTGGCGTTCGGCGAGATCGCCTTGTCGGGCGAGATCCGCCCAGTCGCGCACGGAGCCTTGCGGCTGAAGGAGGCGAGCAAGCTTGGGTTCGAACGCGCTCTGGTGCCGGCGGCGGTGACCGACGACAAGAGCGGGTTGAAGCTGACCGGGTTCAGGACGCTCGGCGCTTTCGTTGACCATATGCTCGGGCGTGGGTAGCGCGGCCGGGCTCGGCGCTCTATCTCCGATCCTCGGATACACCTTCCGTTCGTTTCAAGCGAAGTCGGGAAACCATGCGCGACGCATGGGGCCTGTTTCTCGACTTCGCTCGAAACGAACGGAAGATTGGGGTCCGCGCTTGATAGGTATGAAGGCACACGATGGGACTGACCGCACTCGATATCCTCGTCCTGATCGCCGTGCTCGGTTCGGCCGGGCTGGGGTTGATGCGTGGTTTCGTGACCGAGATATTGTCGTTGTTCGCCTGGGTCGCGATCATCTTCGCGCTGAAGATGCTGCATTCCCCGGTCGCGTCGATGATGACCGGGATCGTCGGCACCGTGTCGGGCGCTGCGGTGCTTGCCTTTGCGGTCATCACCGGGGTGACTTATTTCGCCGGGCGGATGGTGGCGAGTTCGCTCGGCAACCGCACGCGGACATCGGTGCTCGGGCCGGTCGATCGTGCGCTCGGCTTCGGTTTCGGCGCGATCAAGGGCTTGATCCTGTCGAGCCTCGTCTTTCTGCTCGTCGTCCTGGTCACCGACACGATGAGCGGCGGCCCGGCCAGCCGGCCCTTATGGCTGACCGATTCGCGAACGTACCCGTTGCTCAATACGACCAGCTCGAGCATCGCCGATTTCGTCGATCGGCGGCGCAAGGGACAGCCCGTGTTCGGCTTGAACGATAACGGGCGTGCCGCGAGCAATGTGACCGAAGAGGCACGGCCATGAACGCGCCGCTCTACAATAAAGATATCCTGCGGCTTGCCGCGACGATTCCCTATCAGGAGCGGCTGACCGACCCGATGGGGTCGTCGGAAAAGCGTTCGCCGGTGTGCGGCAGCCGGGTGACGGTCGATATCAATATCGACGCCGACGGACGCGTGAGCGAAGTCGGCATGCTGGTCCGCGCCTGTGCGCTGGGTCAGGCATCATCGTCGCTGTTGGCGGCGGATGTGATCGGCAAAACGCCGGGGCAGCTGGCCGAGGCGCGCGACGCACTGACCGCATGGCTGGCGGGCGCGGGGCCTTTGCCCGGCTGGACCGGCTTCGACCTGTTCGTGCCCGCCTTACCGCACAGCGCGCGCCACGCGTCGATCCGCCTCGCGTTCGAGGCTGCCGCGGATGCCGCGCTGGCCGCAACAAAAGAGCCGGCGCACTGATGGAGCATGCTACCACCTCGCTGCTGCGGGATGGCGTGGTCATGCTCGGTTTCGGGCTGGTCTTCGTCCTGATCTTCCGTCGCCTCGGCCTGGGTGCGACGCTGGGTTACCTGGTTGCCGGCGCGGTGGTGGGCCCGCAGCTACTCGGGCTGGTCGGCGGTGCCGAAACAAAGCTGGGCATCGCCGAGCTTGGTATCACCCTCCTCCTGTTCATCGTTGGTCTCGAACTCAATCCGAGCCGCCTGTGGAAGATGAAACAGGAAATATTCGGCCTTGGCGCGTTGCAGGTCGTGCTGTGCGGCATCGCCATATCGGCGGTCGTGTGGATCGCAACGCGATCGTCGCTGGCCGCGGTGCTGGCGCTCGGACTTCCGCTGGCCCTGTCATCGACCGCACAGGTGCTGCCGATGCTGCAATCGGCCGGACGCATGCGCGAGCCGTTCGGCGAGCGCGCTTTTTCCATCCTGCTGTTCCAGGATCTGTCGATCGTCCCGCTGATCACGATCATCGCGGTCATGTCGCGCAATCCCGCCGATGCCAATGGTCCGCCGGGCTGGTTGCTGTTCATCTATACGCTGATCGCGATTGTCGGGCTGATCCTCGCCGGTCGTTTCCTGCTGCGGCCGTTGTTCCGCATCATCGGCAATATGGGCGAGCGCGAGATGTTCGTCTTCGCCGGCCTGTTCACGGTGATCGCCAGCGCGGCGGTGATGGAATCGCTTGGCCTGTCGACCGCGCTCGGCGCGTTCGTTGCCGGCGTGATGCTTGCGGATTCGCCCTACCGCCATGAGCTGGAGGCGGATGTCGAGCCGTTCCGCTCAATCCTGCTCGGCCTGTTCTTCCTGACCATCGGCATGTTGCTCGACCTGCATGCGATCGCCGAACGGCCCTTGTTCGTCGCTGGCATGGCGCTCGCGCTGATCGCGACCAAGGCGACGATCATCATGGGCATCGGCCTCGCGTTCAAGATGCGCTGGCGCGAGGCACTCGCGCTCGGCCTGTTGCTCAGCCAGGGCGGCGAATTCGGATTTGTGCTGTTC
This sequence comes from Sphingomonas sp. UYAg733, assembly GCF_054057355.1. Lineage (NCBI taxonomy): Bacteria > Pseudomonadati > Pseudomonadota > Alphaproteobacteria > Sphingomonadales > Sphingomonadaceae > Sphingomonas > Sphingomonas sp. UYAg733. Next base: position 369,989 of record NZ_JBSRZE010000002.1, on the reverse strand, counting down.
GCCCAGGCGCAGAATGCCATGCTGATCGCCCCCGAAGCGGCGAGCCTGTTCGGCGCCATCATCACCTTGTCGATGGCGAGCACGCCGTTCCTGATGACCATCACCAAGCGCGTCCGCACCGAGCCGGCCAGCACGGAAAACCGCGAGGGGCCGACCCCGGACGGTGCCAATGCGCTGATCGTCGGTTATGGGCGATTCGGCCAGACCGTCGGCCAGATGCTCGTCGCACAGGGCATTCCCGTCACGCTGATCGACACCGATATCGAGATGATCGACGTTGCGGCGAACTTCGGTGCCAAGGTCTATTATGGTGATGGCACGCGGATGGACTTGTTGCGCCAGGCGGGCGCGGCGGAAGCGGAGCTGATCATGTTCTGCATCGACAATGACCAGATCGGCCCCGAACTGGTCGAGGCGGTGCATGAAGCTTTCCCCCGGGCCGAGATTTTCGTCCGCGCCTATGATCGTCGCGCCCTGCTCAAACTCAAGGACGCGCCGACTTCCGGCGTGGTGCGCGAAGTGATGGAGTCGGCGGTCAAGATGGCCCGGCTGGCGCTGCGCAGCCTGGATGTCGGAGAGGAGGAGATCGCGCGCACCGAGGAGCATTACCGCGCGCGCGACAAGGAGCGGCTCAAGGCGCAATATGAGAGCGGCGATCTCCGCGCCGCGCGCGACCGCATCATCACGCAGGATGCCCGGCCCGGTGTGACAGATGGCGGGGCTAAGTGAAGAATCGGTCGCTCGGCGAGCGGATCGGTTTCGCGATGGATGGATGGCGAGCGGCATGGCGACGGGAGCGGAGTTTTCGGACTCAGGCAATGGTCGCGCTGCTTGCATTCATCGCGCTGGTCATATTGCGCCCCGCGCCGATCTGGTGGGCGATCGTCGCACTGACCTGTGCGCTGGTGCTCGCGCTCGAATTGATCAACTCGGCGCTTGAGGCGGTGATCGACCTGCTTCACCCGGGACTTCATCCCGAGATCAAGGCAGCCAAGGACATGCTGGCCGGGGCCGTGCTGGCGATCAGCGTCGCGGCCTTGATCGTCGGTAGCGCGCTGATCGTGCAGCGAGTACGGGAATTGCTGGGAGGCCTCACATGAACTGGATCATGATCTTTGCCGCGCTGTCGGGCGCAGTTGCTGTCGCGGCCGGCGCTTTCGGGGCGCATGGCGCGACCGGGCATGCAGTCGAGTGGCTCAAGACCGGCGGGCAATATCAGCTGATCCATGCCGTCGCCGCGCTGGTTGCGCTACGGTTCGAAGCGAAGGGGCCGGCTGTGATGTTTTTGGCAGGTGGGGCGTTTTTCGCCGGATCGCTGTATCTGATGGCGCTGGGGATGCCCAAATGGCTTGGCGCGGTCACCCCGATCGGGGGCACGCTGTTGATTATCGGCTGGCTGTGGCTGGCCTGGAGTGCACGGGCCTAGCTCGCACCGCCCAACCTCCGCTCGAAACGAACGGGGAAGGGCGTTTCTGAAACGGGCGCGCGATCAACTCAGCGCGGCAGAGCATCGAGAAACGCCCTGACCTCGGCCAGGTCCACGGACTTGTCCAGATAGGTCTGCCCGATCCCCCGGGCGAGCAGGAAGGGCAGGGTGCCAGCCGCCATCTTCTTGTCGTGCATCATATGCCCGACCAGCGTCGCGCCATCGGCTTTCAGCCCCGTGGCGGCGATCCCGTCGGGCAATCCGATCGCGCCAAGATGCGTCGTGACACGGTACGCATCCTGGCCGGGGCAGATCCCGCGATCGGCGGAATAGCCGAACGCCAGCGCCATGCCCGCCGCCACACCCTCACCGTGAAGCAGCCGGTTGGAGAACCCCGCTTCGGCCTCCAGTGCATGGCCGAATGTGTGGCCCAGGTTGAGCAGCGCCCGTTTGCCGGTCGTCTCATATTCGTCCTCGGCGACGATTCGCGCCTTGGCGGCGATGCTGTGGGCGATCGCGTAAGCGCGCGCCCCGGAATCGCCGGCCAGCAAAGCCGCGGCGTTACCCTCGCACCATTCGAAGAAATCGAAATCGTCGATCAGCCCGTATTTCACAACCTCGGCATAACCCGCGCGCACCTGGCGCAGCGGCAGTGTGTCGAGTGTAGTCGGGTCGACCAGTACCAGCGCCGGCTGATGAAAGGCGCCGACCAGATTCTTGCCGGCACGCGAATTGATCGCGGTCTTGCCGCCTACCGACGAATCGACCTGAGCGAGCAGAGTGGTGGGGATTTGCACGAAACCACAGCCGCGCTTCAGGATGCTGCAGGCGAAGCCGACCAGGTCGCCGATCACCCCGCCGCCAAGCGCGATGACATGGTCGCCGCGCTCCACGCCGAGATCGAGCAGGCGGTCGGTCAGCGTCTCCAGCGTCGCCCAGCTTTTGCTGCCTTCGCCGGGCGGCAGGACGATCGCTTCGCTCGCAACGCCCGCCGTACTCAGCGATGCCTGCAGCGTGGCGAGATGCGGCCGGACATTCTCGTCGGTGACGATCGCCATCGTCCGTCCGCGCGCGAGCGGTGCGAGATGCTCGCCCGCTTTTGCCAACAGGCCGTTCTCGATGATCACTGAGTAGCTGCGCGCTCCCAGTTCGACGGTGACGATGGTCATGGACGGAGCGCCTTCAGGATCGCATTGACGGTGGCTTCGTGCGGCGCGTGATGGCTCTTCACGCGGATCTGCGCCATCGCGTAGAACGGGTTGCGTACCTTGGCGAGGTCGATCAGCACCTGACGCGGATCGCGTCCGCGAAGCAGCGGTCGGGTGTCGCGGCGCTGAACCCGATCGGCCAGCACATCGGCATTGGCGTCGAGCCAGATCGCGATCGTCTGGTCAAGGATCAGCGCGCGCGTATCGTCGTTGATAAAGGCGCCGCCGCCGGTCGCGATGACCTTTGGCGTACCGTCGATCAGCCGCGCGATGACGCGCCGCTCACCGTCGCGGAAATGCGCTTCACCGAATTTTTCGAAGATGTCGGCGACCGACATGCCCGCCGCCGTCTCGATCTCGGTATCGGCATCGACGAAGGGCAGGTGCATGCGCGCGGCGAGGCGGCGGCCCACGGTCGATTTGCCCGCGCCCATCAGGCCGACGAGAACGATAGGCTGGCCGGTCCAGCGGGTATGGGGCGTCTGGCTTTGCAACATTGCGCCGGGGCTATACAGCGACCCCGCGTCTGCGGCAAAAGGTCGCTCGCGCTGTATCGTTTTTCGTTTTCACAGGGTTTTTTTCATGTCCCGCATGATGGTTACGCTTATCGTCGTCCTGGTCGTGCTGGTCGGCGGACTGTTCCTGCTCGCCGGTGGCGCTCGTGAAAAGACGCCAGTCCGCGTCGAGAAGGTGGTTCCGCTTGCGAATCTCTCGAACTAACGCGTCGCTCGGCGCGCTTGCGATAGCGTTGCTCGGCGTGGGGATTCCCGCGCTGGGTCAGGACAAGCCCGAATCGCTGCTGCCACCCGGCTTCGACGAACCGGTCGTTGCGCCCGCTCCGACGCCGCCCGTTCGGCCGCGGCCGACCGAGACGGCGCTTCCGCGCCCAGGCGCCACGGCAACGCCGTCTCTGCCGGGGGACGCCGTGCCCGTTCCGTTGCCCGCGCCATCGTCGATTCCGACGCCGGTCGATCCGACCATGCCGCAGGTCACGGCTTCGGTGCGGTACGAGATGCCGGACTATGCTCGGCGCTCGCTTGCTCGCGTCGGCGCGGCGGGCCCCGCAGAGGGCGCGCTGGCGCCGACCGCGTTCCGTGGCGTGGACGGCATCTACCTCGAAACTTTGATGCGCCGACTCAATGCGCCGATCGCCTCGCGCTGGTTGTCGATCGGCCTGCGCCGCGCGATCATGGCGCGGATCGACACCCCGGCCCGGGTCAATGGTGCCGACTTCGCCGCCGAGCGCGCCTGGCTGCTCGTTCGCATGGGCGAATCGGTCGCCGCGCGCGCCGTCGTGCAGGGCGTCGATTCGGACAATTACACGCCCAAGCTGTATCAGGCGGCGATGCAGGCCGCGCTCGCGACCGGTGACCCCGGCGCGCTGTGTTCGCTCACCGATCAGGGCGCGAAAGTCGCCGGCGAACGCGCCTGGCTGCTGGCGCCGGGGATTTGCGCTGGGCTTGCCGGCTTGCCGGCCAAGGCTATGCCGGCCCTGAAGGCCGCCGAACGCGCCGGCGTGGCGCGCGGCGTCGACATGCTGCTTGCCAGGAAGGTGGCGGGTACCGGATCGCGCGGCCGCCAGGCGATCACGATCGAATGGGATAGCGTCACGCAACTGACCGCATTCCGCTATGGTTTGGCGACCGCGACCGGTACCGAAATCCCCGACAGCCTGTTCAAGACCGTCGCGCCGCACGTTCAGTCATGGCGCGCCCAATCGCCGTTTCTCGATACGCGCAGCCGGATCGCGCCGGCGGAATATGCGGCTGCGCGCGGTGTGTTGTCGAACGCGGCACTGGTCGATCTTTACGGGGCGCTCGATGCGGAGGACGACCAGTCGCTCGCCGAAGTCGGCGTCGCTCGCGACCTGCGCACCGCCTATGCCGGCGCGACGCGGGCCGAACGCATGACCGCGCTGCGCGGCCTGTGGGACGAACCCAAGACCGCCGATGGGCGGTTCGCCCGGTTGATCCTGACCGCACGCGCGGTAGTACGTTTGCCGATCGACACGGTCGATGCGGATGTCGACCGGATCGTCGCATCGATGCTGACGGCAGGTCTCGACAGCTTTGCGCAACGCTGGAGCAGCCGGGCCGCGAGGGGAAGCGATGCCTGGGCGATGCTGGCATTGTCGGATGCCGATTCGCGCGTCGCGTATAGTTTAGGCGATGTCACTGGTTATTCGGGCAAGAACGACAGCAACGGCCTGAAGCAACGCATGTTCTTCGCCGGGATGGCCGGGCTGGGCAGGATCCCCGCCGGCGACATCGAAAACGGCGCAAGCTCGCTCGACGTGCCGATCGGTGTGCAGAATGGCTGGACCCGGGCGATCGACCGCGCCGCGCGGCAGAATCAGCCCGGTCTGGTGCTGTTGCTCGCCGCGATCGGCATGCAGACCAGCGACTGGCATGGTGTTCCGCCCGAGGTGCTGTACCGGACGGTCGCGTCACTGCGCGCGGTCGGGATGACCGGTGAGGCGCGGATGATCGCCGCCGAGGCGATCGCACGACTTTGACCGGGGCTTCGAACCGTTCGGTGCCGGATCGCGATCTGGTCGAGCGGTTCCTGGAGATGATGGCGGCGGAAGCGGGCGCGGCAAAGAACACGATCGCGGCATATCGCAGCGACCTGATGCTCGCGTCCGAACATCTCGACCATCGGCTGGCAGGGGCATCGACGATCGACCTGGCCAGGCTTGGCGAACATTGGCTGACCTTGTCGCGCTCCAGTGTGGCGCGCAAGTCGGCGGCGCTGCGCCGGTTCTATGGCTTTCTTGCCGATGAGGGGCACCGAACCGACGATCCCGGTGCGGCATTGCCCCGGCCCGGAGCGCAACGCGCCTTGCCCAAGACATTGGACCATGGAGATGTCGACCGGCTGTTCGCCGCGATCGCCACGCGGATCGCGCGCGATCCGCCCGATCCGGGCGACTTGCGCCTGCTTGCATTGGTCGAGCTGCTCTACGGGTCGGGCTTGCGCGCGACCGAGTTGGTATCGCTGCCGCGAAATGCGATCGCGCCCGACCGGCCTTATCTCATCTTGCGCGGCAAGGGTGGGCGCGAACGGCTCGTGCCGATCTCCGATCGCGCGCGGGCGGCGGTGGCCGTCTGGCGCGATCATGTCGCCGCCGATCGGTTATGGCTGTTCCCCTCGGGTAAGACCTATTTGTCGCGCGTGCGCCTGTATCAGCTGGTGAAGGCGCTGGCGGCAGAAGCCGGCATTCCGCCCGAGCGGGTCAGCCCGCACGTCCTGCGCCATGCCTTTGCGACTCACTTGCTTGAGGGCGGTGCGGATCTGCGCGCTTTGCAATCGATGCTCGGTCATGCCGATATCGCGACGACCGAGATCTACACCCATATCGACAGCGCCCGGCTGGTCGAACTGGTCAACTCGCGCCATCCGCTCGCCGACGCGCAGCGTCGTACCGCCGTGAAGCCGCGCGTTGACGTGAAGGGGCAGGGGGCTTAACCGACGCGACCTGATGGCAAGCTTCCTCGATTTCGAACGACCGATCGCCGACCTGCAGGGGCGAATCGATGAATTGCGCGAAACCGCAGCCGACGGCACGGTCGATATCGATGCCGAAGTCGCACGGTTGCAGACCAAGTCCGATAAGGCGTTGCGCGACACTTATGCGCGATTGACGCCGTGGCAGAAGACGCAGGTCGCCCGGCACGGCGAACGTCCGCATTTCCTGACCTATGTCGCGGGACTGTTCGACGACTTCATGCCGCTCGCCGGCGACCGCGCCTTTGGCGACGATCAGGCGATCCTTGGCGGTTTTGCACGCTTTCGCGGGCAGCGCGTGATGGTCATCGGCCATGAAAAGGGCGACGATACCGCCAGCCGCCTCCGGCATAATTTCGGAATGGGCAAGCCAGAGGGGTATCGCAAGGCGATCCGCCTGATGCAACTTGCCGATCGCTTCGGGCTCCCGGTGGTGACGCTGGTCGATACATCGGGTGCCTTTCCCGGCGTTCAGGCCGAGGAGCGTGGCCAGGCCGAAGCGATCGCCCGATCGACCGAGCAATGCCTTGCGCTTGGCGTGCCGATGGTCGCGGCGATCGTCGGGGAAGGCGGCTCGGGCGGCGCGATCGCGCTGGCGGCGGGCAACCGCGTGCTGATGTTCGAACATGCGGTCTATTCGGTGATCTCGCCCGAGGGGTGCGCATCGATCCTGTGGCGCACCGCCGACAAGGCAGCCGACGCGGCCGAAGCGATGAAAGTCACGGCACAGGATCTGAAGGGACTTGGCGTGATCGACACGATCGTACCCGAGCCCTTGGGCGGCGCGCACCGCGACCCGGCCAAGGCAATCGCGACGCTTGGTGACGCGATTGGTAGTGCGCTGGATGAGTTGATCGGACTGGATGAGAAGCAGCTTCGTCAGGTGAGGCGCGAGAAGTTCCTCGCAATGGGTCGGCTTTGAGCAACCGGCTAATATGACGTTAACTATATTTTCGAACTGATATAGAAAAAGGGCGGCGCAACCAAAGTTGCACCGCCCCTGTTCATGTAAGCCTTTTAGAGCTTACCCGGTCTTCATGTTCGACGACACGTTGGTGAACGTGGTCTTCAGCTGGTTGCCCAGGCCCTGCATCGCTGCAATGGCGGCGACGGCGATCAGTGCGGCAATCAGGCCGTACTCGATGGCGGTTGCACCCTTGGTATTCTTGAAAAACTTGCGAATCTTCTGCATTTCCGGTCTCCAATTGTCAGACTTCAGTACCCGGCTGAACCGGAGAACCGGACCAGCAACACCTGTTTAGATGCGCTAGGTTGACGAAAGTTTAAGCCGGACCGAAAAAATAATGGAACCATTTGGCAGGCGACTATTGGCCGGCGCGTGCCTGTTCCATTTTGGTGTTCACATTGCCCCACATCGATGTGGTCGTGTTGGCGACCTCGACAAACGCGGCGATCATGGTGATGACGACGAGCGCGGCGATCAGGCCGTATTCGATGGCGGTGCCACCCTTACGGTCACGTGCCAGCCTTTTAATCACGGTGATCATATGGTTTCGCCCGGGTCCCAATGACGTTTGATCTAGCCCAGGAGAGTTAACCAATGGCGAACGTCCCGAACGACCGCACGGAAATAGTCCTATTTCCCGTGGTCGCAGCCGCGTTGATCGACCCGGCGGGACGGGTGCTGGTCCAGCAGCGCCCGCCGGGCAAGATGATGGCCGGCCTGTGGGAATTCCCCGGCGGCAAGCTCGAACCCGGTGAAACGCCCGAGGCGGCATTGATCCGTGAGCTCGAAGAGGAGCTTGGCATCATAGTGAGCGCCGCTGCGCTCTCCCCCGCCGCCTTCGCCAGTGAACCGCTTGGGGGCAGGCACTTGCTGTTGTTACTTTATATCTGCCGCGACTGGGCAGGAGAGGCACAGGCGCTCGATGCCGTTGCGCTCGACTGGGTCGATATCGCCGGCTTGCGTGCGCTGGCGATGCCGCCCGCCGATCGGCCGCTGATCGACTTGCTTGAGGCGCTGCTCTGACATGGTGGCTTTTTTACCGTCCGATGGAATATGGTCCGGCGGCTATGTAGGGGAGAGTGTGGGTGAAACGGGGACTGGTCGGCAATTTGCTACGCGATCTCGAGGCGCCGATCGAGGCGAGGGGGTTCGGAACTGGCTGGTTTGCGGGTTTCTTCTCACTGGTTTTCGCGGTTGCCGGGCTCTGTTTCGTCGCGGCGTTGCGCTGGCCGGAATGGTTCGCGATGCCGCAACTCGAACTGGTGCGCGGCCAGGCCGGTTTTCGCGCCTTCGTCCATATCACGCTGCTCGCGGCTTATGGTCTTGCGTTGCTCAGCCTGTTGTTGCGGCCGCGCAAGGCGCTCGGGGCGACCGCGCTTATTGTCGCGCTGATTGCGACGTTGCTCGGTGGTGCGGCAGTGCAGCCGTCGGAAGCGCATGACTGGGGCATCTTCTTCGGGATCGATTTCTTTGCGTTGAACATGATCGCGACGGGCCTGATGTTCGCGCCGATCGAACGCATCCTGCCACACCGCCGCGATCAGCGCCTGTTCCGCACCGAATGGCGCGAGGATCTGTTCTATTATCTGGTCAGCTCGATGATGGTGCAGCTGATCACCTTCCTCGCGCTGGCGCCATCGACCTTCATCATGGCTTCGACCAGCAACTTCGGTCAGTTCCGCGCCTGGGTCGGCGCGCTGCCTTGGCTGGTCCAGTTCGCGGCGGCGATGCTGTTGACCGACCTGGTGCAATATTGGTTCCACCGCGCCTTCCACCGCTGGCCCTTTCTATGGGGTTTCCATGCGGTTCATCATTCGGCCAAATCGATGGACTGGCTCGCCGGATCGCGCATGCATTTCGTCGAGATCATCCTGTTGCGCGGGGTGACGTCGCTGCCCTTGCTGACTTTCGGTTTCGCACCCTCGGTGATGCAGGCCTATATTGCGATGGTCTATATTTACGCGTCGCTGGTTCACGCCAATCTGCGCGGCGATTTCGACCGGCTGGGGTGGTTTTTCGTCACGCCGCGCTTCCATCATTGGCACCACGGGATCGAGGAGGCCGCGATCGACAAGAATTTCGCGATCCACTTTCCCTGGCTCGACCGCCTGTTCGGCACGCATTATTTTCCGAAAGGAGAATGGCCGACCGGCTATGGCGTGGCGGAGGATGTGCCGCGTGGTTATCGCGTACAGTTCGCCTATCCGTTCCGCAACCTGTTCCGCCGGAAATCCTAGTCGGTTGCCTTTAGCAGCTTGAGGAAATCGACATCCGACCAGCGCCCTGCGGCGGTCTGGACGGATTGATCAAGGCGGCGATGTCGAGATTGGCAAGGCGACCTTCACCCTCTTCGCCAACAATCTCGGCAATGAGGTGTACTGAGTTGCGCGCGCTATCACGGTCAACCGCTACAGCACGTCGCGCGTGATCGGGGTGGAGGGCTCCTTCTCTGCTGGCGCGAGGTTTTCTCCGTCGCTTCGGCCCGCGCCGAAACAAGCCGTCGTGGCATTCGCTAGACCGCATTTTTTCCACAAACGATGGGGAGAAACAGCGTGTCTAAATTACTCATGGGCGGCGCCATGGCCGCAATCCTGCTCGCGAGCGCAAGTTCGGCCAGCGCCGAGGATGTGGCATCACTCGACGGGCGCCCCGGCGAACCGACGCTCCTTGTCAGGCATGAGCCGGGACCCGGACCGAGCGTGCTCTACGTGCATGGCGCGACCTTTCCGTCCGGGCTCTCGGTCGCATACCGTATCGATGGCCGATCCTGGATGGACGATTTGCGTGCGCGCGGTTTCGATGTCTGGGCGTTCGACTTTGCCGGTTTCGGCGGATCGGACCGGCGACCGAATGTGAAACAGCAGGGCGCGGCGACGCAGATCGGACGAGTGGTCGAACATGCGTTGATAGTGTCGGGACACAAGCGACTCTCGATCCTCGCCCATTCCTGGGGGACGATACCCGCCGGTGCCTTCGCCGCCCGTCGGCCCGACCTGGTCGAACGCCTGATCTTGTTCGGCCCGGTCGCGCTCCGCAACGGGCCGGCGAAGGACGAGCCAGCTGCGGATCTCGTCCCGGTCAGCATTGAAGATCAATGGAACGGCTTCCAGTCGGGCCTGCCGTCAGGCCAGGCATCGCTGATCGCACGTCCGTTGTTCGAGACATGGGCGCGCGATTATCTGGCGTCCGATCCGGGCAGTCTGACGCGCACACCGCCCGTGGTGATCGCTCCGGCCGGGCCGCAGCGTGATATCGCCGCTGCCTGGTCCGGTCATTTCCCCTATGATCCGGCGGGCGTCCGCGCGCCGACACTGCTGGTGCATGGCGAGTGGGACGCGATTACTCGCCCGGCCGATGCGGCGTGGCTCGGCAAGGCGTTGACCGGCGTGCCGGGCGGCGCGCGCGATATGATGTTGCCGCGCGGCGGGCACCGCATGCATCTGGAGGAAAACCGGCAATCGCTGTTCGATGCGGTCGGCGCGTTCCTGATGGATTCCGCAAACAAGCGCTGATCGTTGAAGCGCGAACCTTGCCGCACTTATTTCCAACGCCCGACCATGAAAGGATTCGCTGGAGGCCCGACCGGGAATCGAACCCGGGTGCGAGGATTTGCAGTCCTCTACGTCACCACTCCGCCATCGGGCCCCGATGCGAGGGGCGCGAAATGCACAGGGGGTGGGGCGCCTGTCAACCGCCCGTGTGGATATGGGGCGCGAAATTCACCGCATTCGGTTGCAACGCTCGCTTGGCGTGGGCGCCGTCGCACGATAGAAGCCGCTAGGGAAACAAGTGTATTGCGCGACTAAAACAGTTGTGCGACAAGGTGGCACAATGAAACTGACGGCAATCGATCCAGACCGCTACGAAGTCATGCGCCATGCGATGGTGGCGAGCCAGCTGCGTACCAACGCAGTCAGCGACCCGCGCGTGGTCGCGGCGATGGCGCGTGTCCCGCGCGAGGCTTTCCTGCCTGTCGAGGCGCAGGCGCTCGCGTACCGCGACACCGCGCTGCCGCTGGGCGGCGGCCGCTTTCAGAACGTGCCGATCGCCACTGGCCGCTTGCTGACCGAGGCGTATTTGCTGCCCGGCGACAAGGTGCTGCTGATCGGCGCGGCCGGCGGTTATACCGCCGCGGTGCTGACCGAGCTGGTTGCATCGGTGGTCGCGGTCGAATGCGACGCCGCGCTGGCCGCGCTCGCGCGTCAGGCGTTGTCCGACCATCGTAACGTGACGCTGGTCGAAGGCGCGCTTGAGGCCGGCCATGCCGATGGTGCGCCCTATGACGTGCTGATGATCGACGGTTCGGTCGAGCAGGTGTCCGATTCGCTGATCGCGCAGCTGCGCGACGGCGGACGGGTCGTCTCGGGTATCGCCGACCGGGGCATCACGCGCCTCGCTGCGGGCCGCAAGACCGAAGGCGGCTTCGCGCTGCTCGATTTCGCCGATATCGATTGTGTTCCGCTGCCCGGTTTCGCCCGGGCCAAGACCTTCACCTTCTGAAAGATGCCGCTGAACATGCGCCGGACTTACCTGTTTGTCGGAACCGCTCTGGCGCTGATCGCCGCGCCCGCAACGGCGGAAACGCTGCGCGAGGCGATGGCCAAGGCATATAATACCAACCCGACATTGTCGGGCGAGCGTGCCAATGTCCGCGCGATCGACGAGAATGTGCCGATCGCGAAATCCGCCGGGCGGCCTGGGTTGAGCGCCAATGGCGGGTTCAGCCAGAACGTCATCAACGGTCCCGGCGCGACCAGTTTCAATTCTCCCGAGCGTAGTCTCAACGCGCAGACTCAGTTCACCGTGCCATTGTACAGCGGCGGCGCGGTGAAGAATTCGGTGCGCGGGGCGCAAACGCGTGTCGAGGCGGCACGATTGGGCCTGCGCGGTACCGAATCCGATCTCTTCACCGCCGTCGTCGGCGCGTATATGGATGTCATCCGCGATGAGGCGATCGTCGGGCTCAACCAGCAGAATGTGAAAGTGCTCGACGTCAATTTGCAGGCGAGCCGTGATCGCTTCCAGGTCGGCGACCTGACGCGAACCGACGTCGCCCAGTCCGAGGCGCGTCTCGCCTTGGCACGCAGCCAGTTGCAGACGGCGGAATCGCGCCTGATTTCGAGCCGTGAGAATTATGTTCGGCTGGTCGGCGACGTGCCCGGTTCGCTCGACACCCCGCCCGCCATTCCCGGCTCGCCGACCAGCGCTGACCAGGCGGTCGGTGTTGCGCTCGACAATAATCCCACGTTGCTCGCCGCGCAAAAATCGCGCGATGCGACCCAGTTCGACGTAAACGCGGCAAAGGCCGGGCGTCTGCCGCGCATCGGCGCCGTCGCGAACGGTAATTATTTCAACTATCTCGGCACACTCGGCTCGGGCGTGAACGTACCGGGTGGAATCGGGTCGCAGAACGGCACATCGGCGACCGCCGGCTTGTCGTTCACGCTGCCGCTGTTCCAGGGCGGCCTTCCCGGTGCGCAGGTGCGTCAGGCGCAGGCGCGGCGCGGTCAGGCGATCGAGCAGGTCACGGAAACCGAGCGCGGCGTGATTGCCAACACGCGATCGGCCTATGCGGTGTGGAAATCATCGGAAGAGGTGATCGCTTCGTCCGAAGTCGCGGTCAACGCCAACAAATTGTCGCTCGAAGGTGTCCGTGCCGAGAACAGTGTCGGCAACCGTACGATCCTCGACATCCTCAACGCCGAACAGGAATTGCTCAACTCGCAGGTCACCCTGGTGACCGCGCGGCGCGACGCTTATGTCGCGCGCTTCGCGCTGCAGGCGGCGATGGGCCGCGCCGAGGCACGCGACCTGGGGCTCGATGGCGGGGCGCTCTACGATCCGGTGACCAACTATAATCGGGTAAGCGGAAAATGGAACGACTGGAGCAGCGATCCGGCACCGCAGCCGGTCGCCACGACCACCCGCCAGACCCCGGCGCAGGGCTCGGAAGTCACCCGTCCGCTCGACCCGATCCTCGACGCACCGGTTGACAGGGGTGTCGAAAATCCCGCAGGTGAGCCGAAGTAGGGCCGTTCTGAACGCGGTCGCTCGGGTTTTTTAAGGGTTGCCGATGGGGGATGTCAGCGCCGAACCGTCGATGGAGGACATCCTCTCGTCGATCAAACGCATTATCGCCGAAGAAGGCGACGCGGCCGTGTCCGCGCGCGGTGCACGCAAGCCGGTTCGACCTGTCGCGCCGGCGCCGCGCGCCGATATCGACGATTTCGGCACTGACGAGATTCTCGAATTGAGTGATCCGGTGCGCGCAGCGGAACACACCGCAATATTAGCGCCAGCAGCGGAGCCCCCGGTTCAGCAGCAACCGCTGCCAGTCGCAGCCGATTCGATCCTGTCGGCCCATGCCACACAGGCAAGCCGCGGCCCGCTCGAGGCACTGTCGCGCATGGTGGTGAAGCCCGAGGTGACCGGTTCCGACACGCTCGAAGGCATGGTGCGTGAGATGATCCGCCCGATGCTGCGCGACTGGCTCGATTCGCATCTGCCGGCGATGGTCGAGACGATGGTCGCGCGGGAGATTGCGCGGATCACGGGGCAAACGCGCTAAACCGCTACTTTCAAGCGGTTGGCTGTATTCAGGCGAGCGGCGACATGGATAAGGTTACGAAAACGCGTATCGTCGCGCTCGACGTGCTTCGTGGATTGGCGGTGGCAGGGATGATCCTGGTCGTCAGCCCAGGATCCTGGACCAATAGCTATCGCCAATTGCAGCACGCACCGTGGAACGGCTTCACCGCTGCCGACATGGTGTTTCCCACTTTTCTGCTGGCGACCGGCTTTGCCCTTGGTCTGTCGTTTCCCAAAGCGCGTTATTTGCCGGGACATCGGACGGCGGTGTGGATCAGGATCGCCCGGCGGGTGTTCGCGCTCATTCTGCTCGGGCTGGTGCTGAACGCGCTGCCCTTTTTCGATCTTGCGCAGCTTCGCATTCCGGGCATCTTGCAGCGGATCGCGCTCTGCTACGCACTGGCGGCGGCGCTGTGCCTGCTGACCGCTCGGCACGCACCTGATGGTGTGGTCCATTTACGCATGCCGATCATTGCCGCTGCTGCTATGGCTATCCTTTTCCTGTATTGGCTGGTGCTCGTCACGGTACCGGTGCCCGGTATCGGCGCAGGTCGTCTAGATGCCGCCGGCAACCTGCCCGGCTATATCGATCGTCTCGTCTTCACCGTTCCGCATCTCTGGCCCTATGGCCTCGATGCTGCCGGCAAGGTTACGTACGATCCGGAAGGCTTGCTTTCGACATTGCCGGCGACGGTCAATGTTCTGGCCGGCGTGCTTGCTGCCTGGTGGTGGAAGCGCAGGCCGGATCGCGCCGCCATGGTCTTCGTAACCGCGGGGATTGCGCTGATCGTCATCGCGCTGGTCTGTGACCAATGGATGCCGATCAACAAACGCATCTGGACCAGCAGTTTCGCGCTGTTGAGCAGCGGCGTGTCGCTATCGTTGCTCGGTCTGCTCGTGATGGCATTGGACGGGAGCCCCACCTCCCGAATAGCCTATCCGCTACGCGTGCTCGGCGGAAATGCGATCCTTGCCTTCACCGTTAGTCAGATATTGAGCGCAATCGGGGGCGTGAAGCTGATTGCCGGAAGGACGCCGCAGGATCAGGGCTATGCGCTCGCGCTTCGGATCGTCCCCGATGACTATTTTGCTTCATTGCTCTGTGCGATCGCGATCCTGGCAATGATCATTTTGGCAATTACCCCGCTTCATCGGCGCGCGATTCATTTTCAGCTCTGACCAGTGGATGAAGACGGCGTCGGCGGTTTGCTTCCGTTTCAGGACATCTCGCATTGGCCATGGTCGGGCCGTTGCTCAGAAGGCGTCATCTGATCTATCGTTGCACCCATGAAGATGATCCTGTCCGCGAGCCTGATCGCGATCGCCGCAGCTGCTGTTACAGCCTCCACCCCAGCCGCCGCCCGTCAACTCACCATCGACGACGTCACGATGCTGTCGCGCGCCTCATCGCCTGATGTGTCGAGCGACGGTCGCTGGCTGGTCTGGCAGCAGCGGGAGACCGATCTGGCGGCCGATCGCGGCCGATTCGATCTGTGGCGGCTCGACCTGAGCAAGAAGAACGCGAAACCCGAAAAACTCGCTGCCGAAGCTGACGTCAATGAAACCGCGCCGCAATTCTCCGCCGATGGCACGACGGCCTATTTTCAGTCCGACAAGGGCGGGGACGACGCGATCTGGTCGATCGCGATCGGCGGCGGCGAACCGCGCAAGCTGACCGGCTTCCAGGGTGGTTTCAGTGGCTTCAAGGTCGCCCCGACCGGCGACAAAATCCTCGTATGGGCTGATCGGCGCCCGGGCGCGCCAAGCCTCGCCCCGGCGATGGTCAAGAAGGACCCCAATGCTGGTGCAGCACGGACCTACGACCAGATGTTCGTGCGCCATTGGGATACATGGGCGGACGGCACCCGGTCGCAATTGTTCGTCCTGCCGCTGACCGCCGATGGTGCGCCCGGCGACGGCAGCGCGATCGAAGGCACGCTGGTCGGCGACGCGCCGTCAAAGCCTTATGGCGGTGGTGAGGAAGTGGCCTGGAGCCCGGACGGCAAGACCGTCTATTTCGCGCTGCGCGAAGCCGGCCGCACCGAACCCTTGTCGACCAATCTCGACATCTTCGCCGCGCCGGCCGATGGATCGACCGCCCCGGTCAATTTGACCGACGCCAATGACGGCATGGACAATCTGCCCAATGTCTCGCCCGATGGCCGCAGCCTCGCCTATTTCGCGATGAAGCGTCCGAAATACGAAGCCGACCGGCAAGTGCTGATGCTGCGCGATCTCACCACCGGGCAGACGCGCGCGCTGACCGAAAGCTGGGATCGCTCGGTCGGTTCGATCGCCTGGGCGCGCGATAGCAAGAGCCTGTATGTCACTGCGGAGGATACGCAGGAGGTACCGATCTGGTCGGTCGACGCGGCAAGCGGCAAGGTGACCCGCCTGACTCAGACGGGCGCGGTGTCGGCGATCGTGCCGACCGCGAAGGGCGTGGTGTTCGCGATGAACAGCCTGACCGCGCCGGACGATTTCTATCGCCTGAGCGGCAAGAAAGTGACGCGGCTGACCTCGGTCAACGCCGGCAAGCTTGCCGGGATAGAGATGCCGGCGGTGACGCGGTTCAGCTTCACCGGCGCGAACAACGACACGGTATGGGGCTATGCGGTCAAACCCGCCGGCCTCGCCGCCGACGCCAAGGTCCCGGTTGCCTTCATGGTCCATGGCGGCCCGCAAGGGGCGAGCAACAATAGCTGGTCATATCGCTGGAACCCGGCGGTGTTTGCCGGCGCGGGTTACGGCCTGGTCGCGGTCGATTTCCATGGGTCGACCGGTTACGGCCAGGGCTTCACCGATGCGATCCGCAACAATTGGGGCGGCTGGCCGCTGGAGGATCTGCAAAAGGGCCTGGCCGCCGCGACAACCAAATTCGGCTGGCTGGATGGTGACAATGCCTGCGCGCTCGGCGCTTCCTATGGCGGCTACATGATGAACTGGATCGAAGGGCAATGGCCCGATCGCTTCAAGTGCATCGTCCAGCATGACGGCGTGTTCGATGCCCGCGCGATGGCGTACGAGACCGAGGAACTGTGGTTCGACGAATGGGAACATGGCGGCAAGGCCTATTTCCAGGATCCCGCCGCTTATGAAAAATGGAACCCGGTCAATTACGTCGACAAATGGAAGACCCCGATGCTGGTGATCACCGGCGAGAAGGATTTCCGCATTCCCTATACTCAGGGACTGGCGGCGTTCACCGCGCTGCAACGGCGCGATATCCCGTCGCGACTGGTGGTCAACCCGAACGAGAATCACTGGGTGCTGAAGCCGAAGAACAGCCGTCAATGGTATGGCGAGGTGCTTGGCTGGATGGGTAAATATACAACCGGCAAGTAACCGCTTCCCTCGATCGCCGACGCTCCCTATCTTGAGGACGGAGAAACACGATGCAGAAGCCGAAACATGTCCGCCCGAGCGATCTGCCGACGAAGCGCGTTTATGCGCCGGATGGCTCGATCATTCAGATGAAGGTTGTACAGGCGAACAGCGCGACTTTCGCGCAGGATATGCTTGCGGCATTTCGATCCAATGTGCGGCGCATCAAGACCGAACAGCGGAAGCGCGCACGTGCCGATCAAGACGCCGCGCAGGCCTGATAAACCGATATTCTGGATCATTGCCGGGCCAAATGGCAGCGGCAAGAATTCACTCTATAACCGTACCGATATTGAGGGATGGGGTGGATCGGTTTGGATCATCAATCCGGATCTGCTGACCTCGAAGATCGTCGAAAGCGAATCGCTCGAACAAGGGGTGGCAAATTTGGCCGCTGTCGAGCGGGTCGAGGAGTGGCTGGACGTCTCAATTAATGCCTATCAGACGATCGGTGTGGAGACGGTCTTATCGTCGGCAAAGTATCGTCGACTTGTTGAGAAGGCTAAGCATCGCGGCTTCGAGGTGAGGATGATCTACGTCGTCCTGGATACGCTCGAACTTCAGCTGAGCCGTATCCGCAATCGCGTGGCCGAAGGCGGTCACGACGTTCCTCCGGACAGGTGGCATCGCGGCGGCTGCGTTCATTCGAGCAATTGGCCTGGTTCTTGGCTCATGTCGATGAGTGCGTGGTATTCGACAATTCGATCGGAGAGCCAGAACTGATTGCGGAAAAAATCGGCCCGGCATTGTGGTGCTGGCGCCCACTTCCCGCCGACCTTCGGACTATTCTGACTGACGCCGGCGCATTTCTGTACGACCACCGATCGCTTCCACAATAGCTGGCTTGGAAATTGCGGCCGGGTCACGGTAAGGCGTTCACATGACCGAACTTCCCAAAACCTTCGACCCCGCCGAAATCGAATCCCGCTGGTACGCCCATTGGGAAAGCGAAGGCCTGTTCCGCCCCGATCGCCCGGGGGCGGAGCCATGGACGATCGTCAATCCTCCGCCCAATGTGACGGGCAACCTGCATATCGGCCATGCACTCGACAATACGCTGCAGGACATCCTGACGCGTCACGCACGGCTGAAGGGCAAGGATGCGCTCTGGGTGGTCGGCACCGACCATGCCGGCATCGCCACGCAAATGGTGGTCGAGCGCAACATGGCGCTGCACCAGCGGAAGCGTACCGACTTCACGCGCGAACAATTCGTCGAGAAAGTCTGGGAGTGGAAAGCCGAAAGCGGCGGGATCATCACTCAGCAGCTGCGCCGCCTCGGCTGCTCGATGGATTGGGCCAATGAGCGCTTCACCATGGATGAGGGCTTTTCCAAAGCCGTGCTCAAGGTGTTCGTCGACCTCCACAACGAAGGTCTGCTTTACCGCGACAAGCGTCTGGTGAACTGGGATCCGGGTCTCGGCACCGCGATCAGCGATCTCGAGGTCGAAACGCGCGAGATCAACGGCCAGTTCTGGCACCTGCGCTATCCGCTGGAAGATGGTTCGGGCTCCATCTCGGTCGCCACCACGCGGCCGGAAACGATGCTCGCCGATATGGCGGTCGCGGTGAACCCGACCGATGAGCGTTACACCGCGCTGATCGGCAAGAATGTCCGGCTGCCGATCACCGGCCGGCTGATCCCGATCGTCGCCGACGAACATGCCGATCCCGAACTGGGCTCGGGCGCGGTGAAGATCACGCCGGGTCACGACTTCAACGATTTCGAAGTGGGAAAGCGCGCCGGGTTCAAGGCCGGCGACATGCTCAACATGCTCGACGCCAAGGCGCAGGTGCAGCAGACCAGCGACGGACTGATCCCGGCCGATTTGATCGGCCTGACCACCGCCGAAGCGCGCAAGGACGTCGTTGCGCGACTGAAGGCGGGCGGTTTCCTGGTTTCGCACATCGACAAGGAAGGGGCGGAGCACGATTCCGAACCGCGCACGATCCAGACGCCCTATGGCGACCGCTCGGGCGTGGTGATCGAACCGTGGCTGACCGATCAATGGTATGTCGACGCGGCAACGCTTGCCAGGCCGGCGATCGAGGCGGTCAAGTCGGGCGCGATCAAGATCGTGCCCAAGACTTGGGAAAAGACCTTCTTCAACTGGATGGAAAACATCCAGCCCTGGTGCGTGTCGCGCCAGCTCTGGTGGGGACATCGTATCCCCGCATGGTTCGCCGAGGACGGCCGAATCTTCGTTGCCGAAGATGAAGCCGGCGCGCAGGCGCTGGCGGGTGAGGGCGTTGCGCTCACCCAGGACAGCGACGTGCTCGATACCTGGTTCTCCTCCGCGCTGTGGCCTTTTGCGACGATGGGCTGGCCCGAGGATACCAACCCGACCTTGCACGGCCGCTATCCCAATGATGTGCTGATCTCGGGCTTCGACATCCTGTTCTTCTGGAACGCGCGGATGATGATGCAGGGCATGCACTTCATGAAGGATGTGCCCTTCCGCACGCTCTACCTGCATGGCTTGGTTCGTGCGGCGGACGGGCAGAAAATGTCCAAGTCGAAGGGCAATACGGTCGATCCGCTCGGTTTGATCGACCAATATGGCGCCGATGCGCTGCGCTTTTTCATGGCAGCGATGGAAAGCCAGGGCCGCGACATCAAGATGGATGAGAAGCGGGTTGAGGGTTATCGCAACTTCGCGACCAAGCTGTGGAACGCGGCGCGTTTCTGCCAGTCGAACGGCATCGTCGCGAGCAAGACGCTCGAAGCGCCGAAGGCCAATCTGGCGGTCAATCGCTGGATCATCGCCGAGACGATCCAGACCGTGCAAGCGGTCGATCTCGCGCTGGCCGATTACCGCTTCGATGGTGCGGCCAATGCGATCTATCAGTTCGGCTGGAGCCGCTTCTGCGATTGGTATATCGAACTGATCAAGCCGGTGCTCGGCACGATGGACGCGCCCGCGACCGGTGTCGAGGCGGACGAGACCCGCGCCGTGGCCGGCTGGGTGCTCGACCAGTTGCTCGTACTGCTCCACCCCTTCATGCCCTTCATCACCGAAGAGCTGTGGTCGAAGCTCGGTGCGCGCGACACCGACCTGATCGTCGCGCGGTGGCCGATGGCCGATGCGCGTGCGATCGATCCGGCGGCAAGCAAGGAAATCGACTGGCTGATCCGTTTGGTCAGCGAAGTCCGCGCCGCGCGCAACGAGCTCAACATCACGCCCGGCGCGCGCATGAACCTGCATGTGCGGGAGGCCGATGCCGCGACCAGCGATCGGCTGGCGCGCCAGAAAGCGGTGCTCGGTCGTCTCGCCCGCGTCGATTATGTACTCGAAGAGCCTGTGCAGGGCGGCGCGATCCAGCTCGTCGTCGACGAAGCGACCTATATCCTGCCGCTCGAAGGCGTGATCGACCTCGACGCCGAACGTGCCCGACTGACCAAGGGGATCGCGGCGACGGAGAAGGAACGCGATGCGCTGGCCGGCCGGCTCGGCAATGCCAGCTTCGTAGAACGCGCCAAGCCGGAGGCGGTCGAGAAAGCCAAGGCCGACCATGCCGAGAAATCGGCCGAGGCGGAGCGACTGACCGCGGCGCTCGGGCGGTTGGGGTAACACGCTAGAGTCAGATGACTTCAAGTGTATTTTCTTCTGTCGTCCCGTGAAAATGGGGATTCCGCTGCCTTGCCCCGCAGCCAGAAGAAGAAGCGGGATTCCCGCTTTCGGGCCCCATCGAAATATTACTTCGATGGGCAGCCCTTTCGTGGGAATGACGGCGGTGGTTAATCAAAAATCGTCTTGCTCCAAGGCGCCGTAGGTTAAATCCGCCAGGGGGCCTGCTGAGCGGAGATCGCCGAGCTCCACACTCGGTGAGACTCAAAGTTTATAACATCTGCTTAGATTATGATATATAACGATAT
The DNA here is from genome assembly GCF_054057355.1 of Sphingomonas sp. UYAg733. NCBI lineage: Bacteria > Pseudomonadati > Pseudomonadota > Alphaproteobacteria > Sphingomonadales > Sphingomonadaceae > Sphingomonas > Sphingomonas sp. UYAg733. Next base: position 349,033 of record NZ_JBSRZE010000002.1, on the reverse strand, counting down.
TATACAAGTAATTCTCATCACGGCGCGGCCGGAGATATGACACATACCGGTGTGTCATATCTCCCGCCGCCATCCCTTTGACATCTGTCCCAGCAGCCCCGTTGCCGGCGGCGATTCAACCACAACACAGCATCCGGCACATCAACGCGTGCCGGCATTATGTCGGCGCGCTCCTTCTCATTGTCGGAAAACAGGTCAGCGACAGCGCCGCCAGCGCAATCTCGTCACGCGTGACCGGAGCCGCATCCATGCGTCCGATATGACACTCGATCCTCTAAACCGGCATCCGGTCTTGTTCCGGCGGCCATCGTGCAGCATGGGCAGCCATCTTGGCGTTGCGGTACAGCGGGGCCGGGGACAAGTCCGGCATGACGGAGTAGGGGGCGGGCCATGGCAACGAAACCAAGCGGACCGCCTCAACGCGACCTGACCACCGGCCCAATCCGCCGCACCCTGCTGATGTTCGCGCTACCGACGCTTGCGTCCAATATCCTGCAGACGCTCAACGGCGCGATCAATTCGATCTGGGTCGGGCGCTTCCTGGGCGAAGGTGCGCTTGCCGCCACCTCCAACGCCAATATCATCATGTTCCTGACCTTTGGCGCGGTGTTCGGCTTCGGCATGGCGGCGACGATCCTGATCGGCCAGAGCGTCGGACGGCGTGATATCGAGGGGGCGCGGCGCGCTTTCGGATCCGCGGTCGGCCTCGTGGTTGGCGGCGCGGTCGTGATCTCGGCGCTTGGATGGATCTTCGCGCCCGATATCCTGCATCTGCTCGCGACGCCGGGCGATGCGATGCAATTGGCGCTGGATTATCTGCGTGTCATCTTCCTCGGCCTGCCGGCATCGATGCTGCTCGTCCTGCTCAGCATGGGGCTGCGCGGGTCGGGCGATTCGATGACGCCCCTGTGGTTCATGGGGCTCACCGCGCTGCTCGACACCATATTCAACCCGGTGTTGATCATCGGCATCGGGCCGTTTCCCGCGCTCGGCATCGCCGGGTCGGCGCTGGCGACGCTGGCGGCCAATTTGATCTCGGTCATCGCCTTGCTGTTCTACATCTACCGCCGTGACCTGCCGATTCGGCTGCGCGGTCACGAGCTTCGTTTCCTGCTGCCAGAGGCCGCGCTGGTGCGCACGATCGTCGCCAAGGGATTGCCGATGGGCGCACAGATGCTCGTCATGTCGACCGCCGGCCTGACCATGGTCGGGCTGGTCAATCGCCTCGGCGTGGATACCGCGGCGGCCTATGGCGTCTCTCAGCAATTATGGGGCTTCATCCAGATGCCCGCGCTGGCGATCGGCGCGGCGGTCAGCGCGATGGCGGCGCAGAATATCGGTGCTGGCCGTTGGGATCGGGTCTCGAGCATCACCAATGCGGGGTTGCTGGCCAACTTTCTGCTGACCGGCACAATGGTCGCGGCGGTAATCCTGTTCGATCGGCCGGTCATGGCGCTGTTCCTCGGCGATCACAGCCCGGCGATGCCGATCGCGCGGCATATTCAGCTGATCGCGAGCTGGAATTTCGTGCTGTTCGGCATGACCATGGTGCTGTTCTCGACCGTGCGCGCAAACGGCGCGGTGTGGGCGCCGCTGCTGTCGCTGATCGTCGCGCTTTATCCGGCACGTATCGGTTTTGCAATTTTCGCCAAGCCGTATCTCGGCGCGGACGCCCTGTGGTGGAGCTTCCCGATCGGCTCGAGCGTCACCTTGGTGCTGGCCTTTCTCTATTACCGCTACGGCGGCTGGAAGCGCGGCATCCTCGCGGTGCCGCCCGATCCCGAAGAAACCGGCGAGGCGGCACACGCCACGACCGAGCCCGCAGGTCGGCAGCACCCGACGGGCTGAGCGCTAGGCTGGCACCATTACCTCGATAATCCCGGCGGCGACTTTCGCCGTGACCGGCGTTTTCGCCAGAAGCTCGCCGTCGATCGAAATCGGCAGCGGCGGTTCGGTGCGTAGTTTCAGCGATGTGCCGCTGATCGCTACCGTGGTTTCGTGCCGCGCATCGAGCCGCAATACGCTCGCCGCCCAATTCTTGATCAGCCGGCGCTTCACATGGCCGGTCACCGCCTGGACGACGATCACGCCATTATCGACTGCCGCCTGATCGTTCAGCTCCGTGCCGCCATGATAGGGGCCGTTGGAAATACGCACCTCGACCGCCGCGATCCGCCGCTCGTCCGCGCCTTCGCCAACGATCAGGGTGAACGGCTTGAACCGGGTAAACTCCCACGCCGCCCAGCCGAGATAACCGACCCGGCCAAGATATTTCTTCAAACCGTGCGGCACGCCGCGCGCGATCTGCGGCGCAATGCCGATCGCCGCGCAATTGGCGAAATAATCGCCGTCGATCATGCCGAGATCGATCCGCTTGAGCCGGCCGCTCGCGATGACCTTCACCGCGCCTTCGATATCGAGCGGAATGCCGAGCGTGCGCGCAAAGCTGTTGGCGGTCCCGAAGGGCAGCACGGCGAGCGCGGTGCCGGTGCCGACAAGCTTGTCCACCAGCCCGCTGATCGTGCCGTCGCCGCCGCCCAGAATCATCAGATCGGGTTTCTTCGCCAGCGCGCTGTCGATCGTCGCGTCGAGCTTGTCGGGATCTTCGACAGCGTGCGCATCGACCGGAAAGGGCAGGTCCTTCATCGCCGCACAGGCGCGTTCGAACAGTGCCTGGCCCTTGCGCGACTTGGCATTGACGATCATCGCGGCGGAACGGATTTGAGACATAAGGAGAGGCTGACTTTCTCAGTGATTGTCGGCCCCAACGCACCGGGCACGGTTTCGACCCCGTAACGCTTGCGTGACTTGCACCGTCGGGCACGATCAACCACAAGCGCGGCATGTCCGCTCGATACCCCGCACTTCGCCTGCGCCGCACCCGCGCCTCCGCGTGGAGCCGTCGGCTTCATGCCGAAACCGTGCTCACGCCTGCCGACCTGATCTGGCCGCTGTTCATCGCCGAGGGGCAGGGGGTCGAGGATCCGATCGCCTCGCTGCCCGGCGTGTCGCGCTGGTCGGTCGATGCGATCGTCGCGCGTGCCAAAGAGGCGCGAGATCTCGGCATCGCCTGCCTTGCCCTGTTCCCCAATACACCGCCCGCCTTGCGCACCGACGACGGGCGCGAAGCGCTCAACCCGGACAATCTGATGTGCCGCGCGATCCGCGCGATCAAGGACGCGGTGCCGGATATCGGCGTGCTCACCGATGTCGCGCTCGACCCCTATACCGCGCATGGCCATGATGGGCTGGTCGATGAGGCCGGTTATGTGATCAACGACGCGACCGCCGCGGTGCTGGTCGGCCAGTCGCTCAATCAGGCTGCGGCCGGGGCCGACATCATCGCGCCGTCGGACATGATGGATGGCCGCATCGGCCTGATCCGTGAAGCGCTTGAAAGCGAGGGCCATCACAACGTCCAGATCATGTCCTATGCCGCTAAATACGCCAGCGCCTTTTACGGCCCGTTCCGCGACGCGGTCGGCTCGCGCGGGCTGCTGAAAGGCGACAAGAAGACCTATCAGATGGATTCGGCCAATGCCGAGGAAGCGCTGCGCGAGGTCGCGCTCGACCTTGCCGAGGGCGCCGACAGCGTGATGGTCAAGCCGGGGCTGCCCTATCTCGACATCATTCTGCGCGTGAAGGCGGAATTCCAGGTGCCCGTCTTCGCCTATCAGGTGTCGGGCGAGTATGCGATGATCGAGGCGGCGGTCGCGGCCGGCGCCGGCGAACGCGACGCGCTGGTGCTGGAAACGCTGATGGCTTTCAAACGCGCGGGCTGTTCGGGCGTGCTGACCTATCACGCGGCGCATGCGGCAAAGCTGCTCGCGCGCTAGTCATTCTCAGGGCCAAGGAACGACACCGCATGATCGAGACGGAACGCCTGATCCTGCGCCCCTATGAGGTGCGCGATCGTACCGCACTGCGCGCGCAGTGCGACGATCCTGAGGTCATGCGTTTCCTGATTGCGGTGGAGGACGACGCGGCGCTCGACGCGATGATCGAACGGATGAATGGCTATCTGCGCGATTACGGCTTCACTTTCTGGACAGTCGAGCGGCGCAGCGATGGCGCCGCGATCGGCGTGTGCGGGTTGAAACCGGGCGCCCCCGGTACGCCGATCGCCGGCGAGGTCGAGATCGGCTGGCGGCTGGCTCGCGACTATTGGGGGCAGGGTTATGCGCGCGAAGCGGCACAGGCGAGTCTCGACTGGGCCTGGGCCAATACCGATGCCCGCAACATCGCGTCGATCACCGTGCCCGACAACAGCGCCAGTTGGGGCTTGATGGAGCGGTTGGGCATGCACCGCGTCGTCGGGGGCGATTTCGATCATCCGCTGGTCACCGACAACAGCCCGCTCAAACGTCACATCCTTTACCGGATCGACCGTCCCACAAATGGCTGATGCCTCGATCCCGGCACGCCTCGCGCGGCCCTTGTTCGTCATCGCGATCCTGTCCGGGTCGTTCCTGCTGTTCCTGGTCCAGCCGATGATCGCGCGCATGGCGCTGCCGCGGCTCGGCGGTGCGCCGGCCGTGTGGAACTCGGCGATGCTGGTCTATCAGGCGCTGCTGCTCGGCGGCTATGCCTATGCGCATTGGCTGGGAAGGGTCAGTCCGCGCAAACAGGCCGTGATCCATCTCGGTGTGCTGCTGGTCGCCGCGCTGTGGCTGCCGATCGGCCTGATGTCGATGCAACTGCCTGCCGATGCGCAACCCGCGATCTGGGTGCCGTGGCTGCTCGGCGCGTCGATCGGGCCGCTGTTCTTTGCGATATCCGCACAGGCGCCGCTGCTGCAGCGCTGGTTCAGCATCTCGAGCAAGGGCGGCGACCCCTATGCGCTCTACGCCGCGTCCAATCTCGGCAGCTTCGGCGGCCTGATCGCCTATCCGCTGATCGTCGAGCCGGAACTCGCCATCCATGGTCAGAGCGTGTTGTGGAGCGCCGCCTATGCGCTGGTGGTGTTCCTTGTCGCGGCGTGCGCCATCACGCTGCCGAAGCGTGCGGCGGCGATCGAAGAACCGGTCGAAATCAGCACATCGCCGACGCGTGGGCGCAAACTGCTGTGGGTCGCGCTGGCGTTGGTGCCGTCCGGCCTTATGCTTGCGACGTCGACATACATCACCACCGATGTCGTCGCGATGCCGTTGCTCTGGGTCATGCCGCTCGGCCTGTATCTGCTCAGCTTCACGATCGCCTTTGCCGCGAACCGGACCATCGCCGACCTGCTGACGCGAATTGCGCCCGTCACTATCTTGCTGTTCGGCGGGGTGATGGCCGGCGGATCCCACGGGCGGCCCTATCTCAGTGCGGGGCTCGCGCTGATGTTGCTGTTCATGGCTTCTGTCGCGCTGCATACCGCGATGTACCGGCTGCGTCCGACGCCGGATCGGCTGACCGGCTTCTATCTCGCTATGTCGCTCGGCGGCGTGCTTGGTGGGATGTTCGCCGCGCTTATTGCGCCGCTGGTGTTCGACTGGACTTATGAATATCCGTTGCTGATCCTCGCCGCCGGCGCGCTGGTGCCGCAATCGTTCCTGATCGATCCGGTGCGGCGCATCTGGCACGGCACCGCGCAGCGCCAGTGGATCATCACCTTGGCGTTCACGCTGGTCGTCGTGCTGCTGGTGCTCTGGGTCATCCATAATTCGGCATCGGCGGGTCTTGACGGCAAACCGACGCCGCCATTCGTGTTCCTCATCATCGTTCTGTTCGGGCTGTTCGTGACGGGTGTGCGGCGCGCGTTCGTCATCGTCCTGGGCGGCGCGCTGATCGTGTTCGGCGGCTATCGCTCGATCATCATCTCGATGGAGCCCGATGCGCGTGTCCGCAGCTATTTCGGTGTTTACACCGTGCGCGGAAACTCGGCGATTCAGCAACTCGCACACGGCACCACCGTCCATGGTACGCAGCTGCTCGGTACGGAGCAGCGCGAACGCACGCCGACCGCCTATTATGTCCGCAATTCCGGCGTCGGGCAGGCGATGATGGCGCTGCCCATACTTTATGGCGACCATGCTCGTGTCGGCGTGGTCGGGCTCGGTGCCGGTACCCTGGCCTGCTATGCCCGGCCCGGTCAGGACTGGCGCTTCTACGAGATCGATTCGACCGTGGTGCGTATCGCGCGCGACACCGGGCAGTTCAGCTTCCTGTCGCGCTGCTTGCCCAATCCGAAGATCATCATCGGCGACGCGCGTCTCAGCCTGCTCGCCGAGCCGAACGCTCGGCTCGATATCCTCGCGCTCGATGCCTTTTCATCGGATTCGGTGCCGATGCATTTGATGACGCGAGAAGCGTTCGACACTTATGGCCGCGTCCTGTCGCATGGCGGTGTGCTGCTGGTTCATATCTCCAACCGGTTCCTCAACCTGGAGCCGGTGGTGTCGTCTGCGGCCGTCGCGGGCAAATGGAGCGCGGCCAAGCTCGTCTATTTGCCAGGCGTGAACGCCAGCCCGGCGGAAACGGCATCGGTGTGGATCGCGATGTCGCGTGATCCGGCGACGATCGCCAGGCTCAAGGCACGCGATGCGGCCTGGGCACCGGTCCCGCGTTATCCGCGCTTCACCCCGTGGAGCGACGATTACTCGACGATCCTCCCCCTGGTGAAGGGAGCGGGTTAAGGCTCAGGCCGCGGGCATCGAGGCCTGAATTGTCCCGATCTTCGCCGTTTCCATGTCCAGTTCGGCTTGCGCCGCGTCGTGCGCGGCCTCAAGCATGGGGTAGGGCGGCTTGCCCTCGGTGGCGCGAGCGATCGTCGCCTCTTCGAGATCGGTCAGCGCTGCGGAGGTGGTGGCGCGAAACACGTCCAGCTCGGCCAGCGCGGTCTGCGCGTCGAGCCAGCGATCACTGCCCACCGGCTGGCCCCGCGCCGCCTTGGCCAGTGCCTCCGCCTTGGCTGCGCCGATCGCGAAGTCCTTCTTCGCACCATTCAAGTTGGCGACGGTATCGGCAATGCGCTTGTCGAGCGCCGGATCGGGCTCTGCCGCCGCGACGGGCGCGGCGGGCGGCTCGGCATCGCTGCGCGATTCGATCGGCCGCGGCAGCAGCGACGGATATTGCGTCGCGTGTCGCTCGGCACAGCCCGAAGCGGTCAGGGCGAAGCCGGCAAGTGCGGCGAGGCGGAGCGGCGTTCTGGGGTGCGTCATCACTTATCGCTCTATGCGTCGCATTCGTCGTGCGCAACGCACTTGCGCCGCGCGGATCATGCCTCTATCAGCCCCCTTCCAGTGCGCACCCGTAGCTCAGCTGGATAGAGCATCAGACTACGAATCTGAGGGTCGGGCGTTCGAATCGCTCCGGGTGCGCCAATAGTTTTCCGCGAGTAGCGGGCAAAGGCCGGGTCAGAAATGACCCGGCCTTTTTTGCTTCCGGCCAGGGCGCACGGGGAGGCCTAACCCGCTAAACCGATAGTTTTCGGTCGAGGAAATCGCGCATCAGGCCGGCGATTTCATGATGGTGCGTCTCGAGTGCGAAGTGTCCGGCATCAAGCAGATGGATCTCGGCATCCGGGTTATCGCGTCGATAAGCCTCTGCCCCGGCAGGAATGAAGAAGGGATCGTTCTTTCCCCAGACCGCCAACACCGGCGGCCGGAATTTTCGGAAATAGGCCTGGAAGGCCGGATAGAGCGCGACATTGGTCCGATAGCTCAGGATCAGGTCGAGTTGGATCTCCTGGGCATCGGGCCGGTGCATGTAGAAGGTGTCGAGCAGATAACCATCTGGCGAGACCAACCCGACCGGTGCGCCATTTTCATATTGAAAGCGGATCGCTTGGTCGCTGAGCGAGCCACGAGTCGCCTCGCGGTGCCTGGGGCTAGGTTCGCGCCAATAGGCCTGCCACGGGCCCCATTCCGCGCTCAGCCCTTCGAGATAGGCGTTGCCGTTCTGCGTGACGATCGCCGTGATCCGTTCGGGATGCGCCATGGCAAGGCGCAGGCCAGTCGGCGCGCCGTAATCGAAGATGTAGAGCGCGTATCGGGTGAGCCCAATCGCTTCGACGAAACCACCGAGCACCGTCGCCAGATTATCGAAGCTATAATCGAATTTTCCACGCGGCGGCGCCTTGGTCTGTCCGAACCCTGGCAGATCAGGCGCGATCACGCGGTAATGGTCTGACAGTTCGGGAATGAGATCGCGGAACATGTGACTCGCTGTCGGGAAGCCGTGGAGCATCAGAATGACAGGTCCGTCGGCAGGACCCGATTCGCGGTAGAAAATGTCCACGTCGCCGACCTTTTGGGTGCGATATCGGGTCTTGGGCAACGGCGCCTCTTCGCGGGGGGAGCGCTTCGGCTGCGCCGCAGCCTGGCCTGGCATAAGCACCCCGGCTGTCAAGGCGAGTGGGAGCGTTGCCAGGAGGGAGCGACGCGACAGAGTTTCAACCTGTGGGAGCATGATAACACCTCGATTAACGACACCATCAAAATAAGAATTGCGGCAAGCGATATAATGCGTGATTCATGACTGGTTGAATTGCAGGATATGAAATGATGGATCGTCTCGACGCGATGAGCTTGCTCATTGCCGCGGTGGATGAAGGGTCATTGGCAGCGGCTGCGCGGCGGCATGGGCGCTCTGCGGCGGCGGCGACGCGGGCAGTGACAATGCTGGAGGAAATTGGCGGCGAAAAGCTGTTGCTGCGGTCGACGCGGCGGCTGAGCCTCACAACGGCCGGCGAGCGCAAGGTCGCGATATGGCGAGAGATATTGGCGAAGCTCACCGAGAGCGAACTCGCCGCAGTCCCCGGCCAGATTGCCGGCACCATCGTGATAACCGCGCCCGAATTGTTCGGGCGGCTAAAGTTCATGCCAGTCGTCGAAAGTTTCCTTGCCGACCATCCCCAGGTTTCGGCGCGCGTCCTGATGCTCAATCGCATGGTCGATCTCGTCGGCGAAGGCATCGATCTGGCCGTGCGGCTCGCGCCGCTCGGCGATTCGAATTTGACCGCGGTCAGGCTCGGCGAGGTCCATCGTTTCGTCTGCGCGGCACCGGACTATGTTGCTCGGTGCGGTTTGCCCGAGCATCCACGCGATCTGGAGCATCACGACTGCATTGGGCTCAACGGCGAGGGCGATGGCGAATTATGGTCTTTCATCCAGCCGAATAGGGATGGATCACGCGTCAGAGCGGTGCGGGTCGAAGCGCGATTGTCGCTCAACTGCGCGGGCGCGGCAATCGACGCGGCACTCCGCGGTCATGGCGTGATCCGGCCGCTATCGTATCAGGTGGCCGAGCATTTGGCCGATGGGCGTCTTATCCGCCTGCTTCCCAAATTCGAACCGCCGGCGTTTCCGGTTCATCTCGTCTTTCATCCCGAGCCGGCAAAACGCGGCGCGTTACGCGCATTCATCGATCATGCCACTCCGCTGCTCAGAAGTGAGCTGGCCGAGGCCACCGAATTAGGTAACGCCACGCCGCGCCAACCTGTCTGAAGGTCAACTACCCGCCAGATATTGATGGATTTGGGCCACGACATTGGCGCCTTCGCCGATCGCCCCGCCGACGCGCTTGACGGACCCCGCCCGCACGTCGCCGATCGCGAACACGCCCGGTGCGCTGGTCTGCAATGCAAGGGCGGTCTGACCGGTCGCGACGAAGCCCTTGTCGTCGGGCAACACGGCGCAATCGCCAAGCCATTCGGTTGCCGGATCGGCGCCGATGAACAGGAAAAGGTTGCGAATCGGCGCGTCGGTCGTCTCGCCCGAATCGCGGTTGCGCCACGATACGCGTTCCAGTCCCACCGCGCTGCCTTCGAGCGCGACGACTTCGGTTCGGCTCATCAATTCGATTCGCGGATTGGCCGCGATGCGGTCGATCAGGTACCGCGACATGGTTGCGGCCAGCCCGTCGCCCCGCACCATCATGCGCACCTTGGCGGCGTGCCCCGCCAGATAGACCGCCGCCTGGCCCGCCGAATTGCCGCCGCCGACCAGGATCACCTCCTGCTGGCTACAGAACTGTGCCTCGACCGGCGACGCCCAATACCAGATGCCGCGCCCCTCGAATTCGATAAGGCGATCGAGATTCGGGCGGCGGTAACGCGCGCCGGAGGCGATCACGACACTTCGCGCGCGATAAACCCGGCCGTCATCGACATGGAGGCGGTGAACCCCGTCCGCATCGCTGCATTCGAGCGACGTGACTTGCGCTGGAATGGCGATCTCCGCACCGAACTTCTGTGCCTGGACGAAGCCGCGTGCGGTCAGTGCCAGGCCGGTGATGCCGGTCGGGAAACCGAAATAATTCTCGATCCGCGCGCTCGCCCCCGCCTGGCCGCCAAAGCCGCGCGAATCTAGCACGATCACCGACAGCCCTTCGGATGCGGCATAGACCGCGCTGGCCAGCCCTGCCGGGCCCGCACCGACGATCGCGACGTCATAGACGCACCCGCAATCGGGCGTGCCGATCATGCCCATCGCCATGGCAATATCGGTATCGGTCGGATTTTTCAGGACAGTGCCGTCGGGCAGGATCGCAAGCGGCCAATCCGCTGCAGCGGGATGAAGGTGTGCGACAATGTCTGCCGCCTCTTCATCGCTCGCCGGATCGAGCGACCTGAAAGGCAAGCCGTTACGGCGCAGAAATCCTGCCAATCGGATGCGCCCGGGGTCGTCGCCGGGCGCGATCAGGATCGGCCCGCCGGCGGCGGCATCGATCAGGCTCGTCCGGCGCAGGATCAACGCACGCATGATCCGCTCGCCGAGATCGGCCTCCGCGACGATCAGAGCACGCAGGTCGGCCGGTTCCAGGATCAAGGTTTCGACCGCTTCGACCGCGTCGGCATCGACCAATGCGGGACGGCCCGACAGGCTGGCGATTTCCCCGATCAGCGCGCCCGAGCCATGTTCGACGACCGGGCTGATATGGCCGGCGCCGTCGTGCTGGACGATCTTCACGCGACCCGACAGCAGCACCATCAAACCGATGCCGCGCTCACCCGTGGTGAACAACCGCTCGCCCGCCGCATAATCGCGGCGCCCACCGAACCGCGCGACACGCGCGATATCGTCGCTGGAAAGGGTGGGGAACATCTGTTCGCGGCGCTGCACCTGAGCGGGCGTAGCCGGCGTGATCGCCTCGCCGTCGGGCATCACAGCCATTTGACCCTCCGGAAGCGGATATAGAGCGCAGTGCACAGGGCCAGGATCACCGCGACACAGATGAAATACCCGTTTTTCGTCTTCAGTTCCGGCATATGTTCGAAATTCATGCCGTAAATGCCGGCGATCGCAGTCGGCACGGCAAGGATCGCTGCCCAGGCCGCGAGCTGACGCGTGATCGCGCTTTGACGTTGCTGTTCGAGCAACGTGCTGACTTCGAACACCGATGTCAGAACGTCGCGCAAGCCGCCGGTCATGTTCTCGACCCGCCGCACATGATCGAGCACGTCCTTGAAATAGGGTTTTGTCTCCGCGTCGATGCACGGCACGTCCAGGTTGAACAGCTTGCTCATCACCTCGCCCATCGGACTGATGATGCGCTGGAACCGGATCACCTCGCGACGCAGCGTGAACAGTCGTTTCGTGTCTTCATGCGAGAGTGAGGCATCCAGCGTTTGCGTTTCGATCTCAAGCACTTCTTCCTCGATCGTCTCGACGATCGGCAGATACCCGTCGACAATGAAGTCGAGAATCGCGTGGAGGACATAATCGACGCCGTGCCGGAGTAAATTGGGCGCCGCCTCAAGATGAGCGCGCAACTCGACATGCCCGCGCGCCGAACCGTGCCTCACGCTGATGATGTGATTAGGCCCGACGAAGATCGACGTTTCGCCGTAATCGATCTTGTCGCCGTTCAGGTGCGCGGTGCGAGCGACGACGAACAGCTGATCGCCATAGACGTCGAGCTTAGGCAGTTGGTGCTTGTTCTGCGCATCCTCGACGGCGAGCGGATGCAGCCCGAACTTGTCCTGCAGCGTCTGGAGTTCGGCGTCGGTCGGTTCGTGCAGGCCGATCCACACAAACTCCTTTTTGTCGCCATTGCACGGTGTCGGCTCATCGATGGAAATCGGCTGAATGCGCTTGCCATCGCGGTAGAGATAGGCGGCGATTACACTCACAGGCACCTCGTTCGAGCTGAAGTGCGTAGGAGTTAGCAAAGCCAGTGCAAAACGTCGCGTTCAGAAATGCGCCGGCGACGACCGGATAGCCTCGCCTCAGTCGAGATCGGCCGCTCTTATCGCCGCGAGCACGCGCTCAGCGAGCTCCACCCGGCAGATCAGCAGATCGGGGAGCAGCGGATCGAGACAATTGTAAACCAGGGCGCTGCCGTCGATCCGCGAGGCGTGCAGCCCGGCGGCCAAGGCGACGGCAACGGGGGCGCAATTGTCCCATTCATATTGGCCGCCGGCATGGAGATAGATATCGGCGCGGCCCTCGACCACTGCCATCGCCTTGGCACCGGCCGATCCCATCGGGATCATCTCGGCATCGAGCGCGGCGGCAACCGCGACCGCGACCGCGGGTGGACGTGAGCGGCTGACCACCATGCGCGGACGACCCGAGAGCGGTGGGTAAGCCGGCGGCGCATCGTCGGTGGCGAAGACCTTATGCGCGGCGGGCAGGGCGACCGCGCCGATCACCGGAGCGCCATCGATGGCCAGGCCGATATGCACCGCCCAATCATCGCGTTCTTCGGAAAATTCCCGTGTCCCGTCGAGCGGATCGACCACCCAGACGCGTCGCGCCGAACAACGCGCCGAATTGTCGGCAGCCTCTTCGGACAGGATGAAGTCGTCGGGGCGCGCCGCTTTCAGATGGGCGATGATCGCGGCATTGGCCTGCACGTCGCCGCGCTTGCCCAGCGCCGCCCCCGAACAATCGCCGGTGGCACACAGGTCGCGAAGCAGCGCGCCCGCTTCCAGTGCCACGGCACGGGCGAGTTCGGCGTCGGTCTGGATGGATGAGGTCACAAGTCGGGACTCCATACGCCCATGATATGCTCGACGATGCGTTCCGCCGCCGCTTCCGGGCTCTCGCGCACTGTATCGATGCGAATGTCGGGATTGACGGGTGCCTCATAGGGGCTGGAGATACCGGTGAAATTGGCGATCGTGCCGCTGCGTGCCTTGGCATAAAGCCCCTTCACGTCGCGCGCTTCGGCCAGCTCCAGCGGTGTATCGACGAACACCTCGACGAATTCGCCATAAGGCATCATGCCGCGCACCAGGTCGCGTTCGGCGCGGAACGGCGAGATGAAGGCGGTCAGCACGATCAGCCCGGCGTCGGTCATCAGCTTGGCGACCTCGCCGACGCGGCGGATATTCTCGATCCGGTCGGCATCGGTGAAGCCGAGATCCTTGTTGAGGCCGTGGCGGATATTGTCGCCATCGAGCAGGAAGCTGTGGCGCCCAAGCGCATGAAGCTTCTTCTCGACCAGATTGGCGATGGTCGATTTGCCCGACCCGGACAGGCCGGTGAACCAGAGCAGTTTTGCGGTCTGGCCCTTTTGCGCGGCGTGCGCGGCGCGGGTGATATCGACTGCCTGCCAATGCACGTCCTGCGACCGACGCAGCGCAAAACTCAGCGTGCCCGCGGCGACGGTCGCATTGGTCAGCTTGTCGATCAGGATGAACCCGCCAAGATCGGTCGATTCCGCATAGGGTTCGAACACGATCGGTCGATCGGTATAGACCTCGGTCACACCAATATCGTTGAGGCCGAGCGTCTTGACCGACAATTCGGCGAGCGTGTTGATGTCGATCGCATGGCGCGGCTGCTGGATCGTTGCGCTGACCGTCTGCGCCGCCAGCTTGAGCCAATAAGCGCGACCGGGCAGCAATTGCTCTTCCGCCATCCACACCAAAGTCGCCTGGAACTGGTCGGCCACTTGTGGTGGCGCGTCGGCGGCGACGATGACATCGCCGCGCGAACAATCGATTTCGTCGGTCAGCGTCAGGGTGATCGATTGGCCTGCAACGGCTTCGGCCAGATCGCCATCCATGCTGACGATCCGCGCGATACTGCTCGTGCGGCCCGAAGGAAGCACGCGTATCTTGTCACCCGGCTTGATCGATCCGCTCGCAAGCAGCCCGGCGAAACCGCGAAAATCGAGATCGGGCCGGTTGACCCATTGCACCGGCATGCGGAACGGACGTGCCCGCGCCGCATCTCCTTCGAGATCGATGATCTCGAGATGTTCGATCAGCGCCGGGCCGCCATACCAGGGCATCGCGGTCGAGCGGCTGGCGATATTGTCGCCGGCAAGCCCTGAAAGCGGGATCGCCGTGAAGGCCTCGATCCCGATCGAGTCTGCGAACAGGCGATAATCGGCAACGATCTCGTCGAATATGGTCTGCTCATAATCGACCAGGTCCATCTTGTTCACCGCCAGCACGATGTGTCGGATACCGATCAGATGCGCGAGGAAGCTGTGGCGCCGCGTCTGGGTGAGCACGCCCTTGCGCGCATCGATCAGGATCACCGCACAATCGGCGGTCGATGCGCCGGTCACCATGTTGCGGGTATATTGTTCGTGACCCGGCGTGTCGGCGACGATGAACTTGCGTTTCTCGGTCGCGAAGAAACGATAGGCGACGTCGATCGTGATGCCCTGTTCGCGCTCCGCGGCGAGCCCGTCGACCAGCAAGGCGAAATCGATGTTCTGCCCTTGCGTGCCGACACGCTTGCTGTCGGCTTCGAGTGCGGCAAGCTGATCCTCGAAGATCATCTTCGAATCATAGAGCAAGCGCCCGATAAGTGTGGATTTTCCGTCGTCGACAGAGCCGCAGGTGATGAAACGCAACAGCGATTTGCGTTGATGCAGCGCGAGATATTCGGTGATGTCCGATGCGATGAGATCGTCGGGTTTGAAGGAGGAAGCGGTGGCCATCAGAAATACCCCTCCGCCTTTTTCTTCTCCATGCTCGCCGACTGATCATGGTCGATCGCACGGCCCTGACGCTCGCTGGTGGTGGTCAGCAGCATCTCCTGGATCACTTCGGGCAGGGTTGCTGCGGTGCTTTCGACGGCACCGGTCAGCGGATAACAACCAAGCGTGCGAAAGCGGATCGATCGTTGGACCGGGACCTCGCCCGGACGCAGCCGGAAACGATCGTCATCGACCATCAACAACAGGCCGTCGCGCTCCACCGTCGGGCGCGGAGCGGCGAGATAAAGTGGTACGATCTCAATATTTTCCGCGAGGATGTATTGCCAGATATCGAGCTCGGTCCAGTTCGACAGCGGGAATACGCGGAAGCTTTCGCCCTTCGCCTTGCGGGTATTGTACAGCCGCCACAATTCGGGGCGCTGGTTCTTCGGATCCCAGCGTTGATGCGCCGAACGAAAGCTGAAGATGCGCTCCTTGGCCCGGCTCTTCTCCTCGTCGCGCCGCGCGCCGCCGAACGCCGCGTCATAGCCGCCGGCCTCAAGCGCCTGTTTCAGCCCTTCGGTCTTCCACAGATCGGTGTGCAAGCTGCCATGATCGAACGGGTTGATCCCGCGCGCCTCGGCATCAGGATTCTTGTGCACGATCAGCCTCATGCCGGCATCGGCCGCGGCGCGATCACGTAGCGCGTACATGTCGCGGAACTTCCAGGTCGTATCGACATGGAGCAGCGCGAAGGGCGGGGGCGCCGGGAAGAACGCCTTCTTCGCCAGATGCAGCATCACCGCCGAATCCTTGCCGACCGAATAGAGCATCACCGGGCGCTCGGCCTCGGCGACCACTTCGCGCATGATGTGGATGCTCTCGGCTTCGAGGCGTTGGAGATGGGTGAGGGACAGGCTCATTGACGTTGCAGATAGTGGCGAATTGCCCCGGCGCGATCAACTTATCCTGTTGCGCCTGAAAGCTGGGGGTCGCAGCCTTGCGTCAATCGGCCTGTTGCCGCTCGATCGAATCGAGAATCCGCGTGCCGGCCATGAAGACCGCGACCGGACAAACCGCAAAGAGCAGCCAGCCGCCAAAGCCCGGATATTGGTACAGATAATGCACCCCGCGTTCGACCGCACCCAACCCCAGACCATAGATCACCAGAAAGGCTTCGAACTTGGTCTTGATGACGAACAGTCTGGCGAATTTGCTCCACATGCGAAAAGCTTAAGCAAGTCATGGGCCAATGGCGGAAACACGCGGTTTCATCTTAACGAAGATGGTTACCTGTCAATTAATCCGACAATCCCGAGCTCTTCGAGCAGGGCGATGCGCGCGCGTTCGATCGTGCCGATCAGCGCCGGGTCAGCGATCATCGACGGGTCGATCCGTTCGGGCCAGTGCGTCGCGACGATGGCTGCAATGCGGTCGAGCCTGGCATCATCGACCAGGAAGCGCGGGTCGACCGCGACCGGATCGCACACCACGCGCAGGCGCAGGCAGGCAGGGCCGCCGCCATTGGCCATCGACTGGCGAACATCGACGACTTCGAGATGCCGGATCGGTCCGTTGCCGGCGACCATCTCCTGCAGCCAGGTCCATACGGCCCGGTTATCGCGCGCTTCCTCGGGCAGGATCAGCGCCATGCCGCCGGTCGGCAGCGTGACGAGCTGGGCGTTGAACAGATAGGACGACACAGCGTCGGCCAGGCTTATACGGGCGGCTGGCACTTCGATGATCTCGACCTCGGGCAAGCGCTTGCGCAGGTCGGCGTAGAACATATCCTTGTCCGCGAACGCCAGTTCGTGCGCGAACAGCACGCGTTCATTGGCGACGGCGACGACATCGTTGTGGAACGCGCCGGCGGCGATCGCCGCTTCCGACTGGGCGACGAACAGCGTGTGCGCCGCATCCAGCCGATGCCGACGAGCGACGCTCGCGCTGGCTTCACGGTGCTGGCGCGCAGGGAAAGGGCCGCCGGAGACGCCATAGACGAACACCTCGACGCCAGGCCCGCCATGCTTAGCGCAGAGCCGCATATGGTTGGCCGCGCCCTCGTCGCCGAACGGTGCCGGAACCGGGCCGTGAACCGCGAAGCCGGGGTCGGCGAATGCAACGCGCAACTGAGCGAGCGTGCCGGCCCATTCATGGCTGCGATGCGGCATGGTCACGAGGTTGGCGACGCTCAGATGGCAAAGGCCGTCGGCCGTGTCGGGCGCCGGGGAGACGGTGGCAGCATTGGCCGCCCACATCGCCGATGCGGACAGCGCCTGCGCCTGCAAATGCGGTGCTGCCTCGGCATAATTGGTCGCAAGGCTATCCAGCCAGCCATGATCGGGGCGCGCCAGCGGCAACAGGATGCCCTGGGTCAAGCCGAGCGCGATATTGGCGCGCATCTTGGCAATGCCCTCCAGCGCCGCGGCGCGCGGTTGCGACACCTTGCCGGCATTGTTGGTCGCGGCAAGGTTGCCGTGGCTGAGACCGGCATAATTATGGCTGGGGCCGATCAGGCCGTCGAAATTGATCTCGGTCAGCATCAAACGCGCCCCGCATAGCTGACAATCGCGTCCGGCCCGATGTCGAGCGCTTTTGCGCAGGCCGGATCGACCGCGATGCCGTCGCCGCTTGGGCGAATACGGGCATGCGAGCAGCGGAAATCGGCGAGCCGGCCGGTCGCGACCAGTGCCTGGTCGCCGCCATCCTCGTCGATCGCGACAATTTTTGTCGTCACCGCATCGCGGATCGTGCGGACATTGTCGGTCTTGGTGGTCATGGTCGGGCCGCCATCGAAGATGTCGACATAACGTTCGTACGCAAAGCCTTCATTCTCCAGCATGCGCATCGCGGCGCGGCCGGATGGATGCGGCAGGCCGATCGCGGCGCGCGCGCCTTCCGACAGCATCGCGGTGTAGATCGGATGCTGCGGGAACAGGTCGGCGATGAACTGGTGGCCGTGGATCGCATTGAACTGATCGGCGTCCTGGAAATTCATGCCGAAGAAACGCCCGGCAAGCCCGTCCCAAAAGGGCGAACCGCCTGCTTCGTCGATGATCCCGCGCAACTCCGCCAGGATGCGTTCGGCGAAGCGCGCGCGATGCTGGGCGATGAACAGATAGCGGCTGCGTGCGAGCAGCATGCCGAGCCCACCGGCGCGTTCGCCAGGGTGGAGGAACAGGCCGCCGACCTCGCTCGCCCCTTCGAGATCGGTGGTCAGCGCGAGATTCTCCGCGTGGAAGGTCCGGTTGAGCTCCTTACTGTGTTGCGACAGCGTGCTGAGCCGATAGCTGTAGAAAGGGAAGCGCTGCCCGACCTGGCTGAACAATTGGCACGTGCCGCGCACTTCGCCGGTTTCGACATTCTCGAGCACGAGCACGAACAGGTCGTCGCCGAGCACATCATCGTCGCGCGCGAAGGCCTGGTTGCTGCGATCGAGCTTGATCTGCAGCGATGTGCGGTCGGGTGGCAGGTTGGTGAAGCCGCCGCCGGTCAGCTTCGCCATTTCATACAATGCCTGAAGATCGCGATCGCCGGCGGCGCGGATGCGAAAGCTCATGATAGTCCCCGTTCGGCAATGCGCATGATGGTAAGGGCGGACAGCGCGGCGCGCTCGGTCAGGCTGTCGATGATCAGGAATTCGTCCGCCGAGTGGATCGCGCCGCCGCGCGGGCCCATCGTGTCGACCACCGGCACGCCGCAGGCGGCGATGTTGTTGCCGTCGCACACGCCGCCCGAATGCTGCCAGGCGATATCGAGGCCGAGATCGGCGCCGGTGCTCTTGATCAGCCCGAACAATTTGGCCGCGCCGGCATCGATCGGTTTGGGTGGCCGGTTGAACCCGCCATGGACCTCGATCCTGACGTCATGTTCGGCCGCGACCATCGCCACCGCGCTGTCGATATGCGCGCGGGCGCGTGTAATCTCGTCGAGCGTGGCGGGGCGGAAATTGACCCGCAATATGGCGAGGTCGGGCACCACATTGTTCGGCCCGCCGCCCTCGATGCGCGCCGGGTTGACCGCCAGGCGCGGGCCACGCGCCTGAGTCAGGCGCAAGGCGATATCGGCGGCGGCGACGATCGCGTTGCGGCCGTCCTCCGGGTTGCGGCCGGCATGGGCGCTGCGGCCGCGTACGACGATCGAGAAATTGCCCGTGCCGCCGCGCGCACCGGCCAGCGTGCCGTCGGGCAAGGCGGGTTCATAAGTCAACGCCGCCACCTTGCCGCGCGCCGCGCGCGCCAGCAGGCCGGCCGAGGAGAATGACCCGGTTTCCTCGTCGGAATTGATCACGACCTCATAACCGATCCGCTCGCGGACCGGCGATGCCTCGACCGCTTTCAGCGCGGCGAGCATCAGCGAAAGGCCTCCCTTCATATCGGCCACGCCCGGCCCGTTGAGCGTGCCATCGTCGCGAAAGGTCAGTTGCTGAAACGGATGATCGATCGGATATACCGTGTCCATATGACCGGTGAACAACATCTGCACCGGCGCGTCGGGCCGTACCGTGAGGTGAAGATGCCGGCCATGATCGAGCGGTGAGACGATTCCGTCGCTGCCCACGCTTTCGACCGGGTCGGCCTCGATCATGTCGATCTGCCCCGGCAGCGCCGAAAACGCGTCGGCGAGTTTCGCCCCGATTGCCGCCATCCCCGCGATATTGCGCGTGCCGCTGTTGATCGCTGCCCAATCCTCGACCTGTGCCAGCATCGGCTGTTGGTGGATCAGGTCGATCGCTGCGGTTTCGGCGGGGGACAGTCGGTTCATCGGCAGCGTGTTAGCCGCCTCTGGTACGATTTGAAACCGGGGCCGATTTGAAACCGGGACGGGCGACGATGCGGTCAGAAGCTGTAGACGAGCGAGGCCCGGCTGGTCGTGTCGGTGCCGACGCGCCCGATCGGCGGCATGCTTTCATATTGCACGCTGTACGACAATTTGCCGGCAAGCGGCCCGATCAATTGGGCATTGAGTGCAGTGGTCCCGGTCACGCTGCTGTTGTAATGCTGGATATAGGCCGAGGCGTCCTGGCTGAGCGTCAGCCCTTTCGAAAGCTTCCAGTCGAAGTCGAGCGAGCCACGCGCGGCCACGCTGCTTTCGATCGTCGCGTCGGTGAAACTGGTGTGACGGAATGCCGGGCCAAGCTCGACATCGAGCGTCATGCCCGGGCCTTTGATCGCACTGTACCCGGCACCGAGCGATGCGGAATAGCGGTCGGTATAGCCGAGGAAGCGGTCACTTTCATATTGCGCCGCGCCATAGACGTAACCGCGATCGTCGAATTTGAAATTGGGTTCATAGGCGGCGAGATAATGTTCGCGGCTGACCAGCCCCAGGCTCTCCTGATAATCGGCGGCGAGGCGGACCTTGTGGCGCCAGCGTACCGTTTCGCGCTGCAAGTCAAAGGCGCCGCTGATACCGATATTCTCGGTGTTGCCGGTGGTCAGATAACCGCCGATCTCGGCCCGGCCTTTCCACAGATCGAACGGTCCCGCCTCGCGCAGCATTTCCACCGCTTTCGCGCGGCGTTCGGCGCGCCAGCCATCGGCGATCGCGACGATCGCATCGGCGCTGTCCGGGGCCGCGTTGCGGGCATATTTGACGATCGTCGCGACCTCACTTTCGTTGCCGGACGCGATCGCCGCATCAAGCATCGCCTTCACCTGAGGCGGGATCGATGCCGGATCGACATTGCCGAGCAGGAGCGGGGCGGCGAGCAGGGTCAATAAGATGCGCACCGGTTGCGCATAGCGTCTCACGTGCTTTTGCGGAACCGTTTGCATCAACATGATATCGCCGGTTCGGGGCGTTTGATCGTTGGGGTGGGTCATTCTGGTGGTCTCTTTGGGTTTAGGAAGGATTGGGTTGGCGAGGAGGCGCGGTGGCGCAGAGGTTTTGCGGCGGGGCTCATCCAGCTCCTCCCCGGAACGGGGAGGGGGACCGTTCGCCTTCTTCAGGCGAATGGTGGAGGGGGCTCTCCACAAGCGTAACGTTTGTGGCGGGTTCCCTCTTCAGGCGTGACGTTGCCGGCACGCCCCCTCCACCAGCTTCGCTGGTCCCCCTCCCCGTGCCGGGGAGGATTTATTGTCCGTCATCTCTGATATCCCGGTAGGTGCGTTCCCATTCCCCTTCCTCGCTTAACGGGCGCTGATGGGGCTGGGGGTCGGGCCAGTAGAGCGTGTCGCGCGGCATGACCGGTGCGGCGAAGGTGAGGGCGAGCGCGTCGGCGTCATCGGGCGAGGCGAGGCCGCGCGCCTTCATATGTTCCTTCTTCTCGAGCTGGATCTCGTCGTCCCTGGAATAACCATATTCGACGCCGGTCAGGTCGGTCGCGAGCGCATCATCATCGGGGATGGCGCCGTTTTCGAGCCAGTTGCGCATGCTGGTCCACATCTCGGCGCGCTTGTTGGCGGTCCTGACGCGCATGTCGCCGGCCCAGACGGCGTCCGCGCCCTTGCCGCCGAACCAGATGTCATGGACGTTCTCGACGCCCAATTGACGCAGGCGATCGACCACGGCCGCGCCGATATTGCCGGCATCGACGAAGATGGCATCGGGGCGGTGGATCTGCGCGGCAAGCGCGACATCGCCGGCGAGCGTCATCGCATCGGTCTTAAACCAGCGCTTCCACGGGCGGCTGCGCGCGTCGCGGCCGCAGCGGATCGCCAGCGTCGAATGATCGTCGCCGAAGCGCGCGCAATCGAGCCCGAAGATGAGCGGGTCGGTCGGCAAATTGTGGAAGTCACGCACGCGCGCCGCATCGACCAGGTCGCTGGCGATGAACTGCATCGAGGAGGCGGATGGGAACTGGCCACGCACACGAACCTTCACGATGTCGCTGTCAGCGCCGTAGGTCGCGACCAGTTCGTCGAGATAGGCCTTGTTGGTGCCCTCGACATTGCGGCTGTCGATTTGCGCTGTGTTCCACAGATGGCGGTGCGCGCCGAAGCATTCGCGGAAAGGCCCGGAGTTGCTGGTCGGGTTGCCGAAGGCGAGGAAGATGATCTCGGTCTGCTCATCGGTCAGCGCGCCGAGCGCGACTTCCCACACCCTGGCCGGAATGCCGCTGGCTTCGTCGAACACCAGGATCAGGCGCTTGCCCTGATTGTGCAGCCCGGCGAATGCCTCGGTATTGGTCAGGCTCCAGGTGACGAGATCGGCGCGCCAGCTTTTGTCATGGCCGGGACTGGTCGAGACGAGCGCCGCTGTACCGACCCGGAACCAGTCGCGGGTGAGCGAGAGGTTGGACCACTTCGCCAGTTCGGGCGCGGTCTTGGTGAGCAGCTGGTTCTCGGTATTGGCGGTGACGACGATGCGTGTGTCGATGCCGGTATCGAGGCCCCATTTGATCAGCATCGCGATGAGCGCGGACTTGCCGATGCCGTGGCCCGAGGCACGGGCGATGCGGCAGGGGGTGTATTGGGTTGTGGGGTCTTCGAGATGGGTCTTGATGACCGTCATGACGTCATGCTGCCAGACGCGTGAGCCGGCGACGCCTTTGAGCGCGCCTTCACCCCAGCGATAGGCGAAGGCGGCATGGCCGAGCGGGTTATGCCTGTAGCCGAGCATTTTCGCGGCGAGCGTGTCGGTGGCAGCGGTGTCGACCACGTCTTTATTTCCGCGCATGATGATGGGGTTCCGTACGGTATTCGGGCGACGTTATTCTCTCGACCCGCTCCGCCGCCTTGCGCATCTCCTCGGCCCAATCTTCCTTTTCCTCGGGCGGCGGCATGGGGCGAGCCCAGATTGCGGGACGGCGGGCGCGCAGCCATTGCAGCGCCGCGGCGGTATCAGCACGCACTTCGCGCTTGTAGCGCACGATCACCGGCTCCTCGGCGCCGGTCGGATGATAGACGCGGACCGCTTCCTCCTCATAACCGATTGCGCGCTCGTACAGCGCACGCTCGACGCGGTCGTCGGCCACCTCCTTGCCGAGCTTCGTCGCCTCGGCGAACTCCGGGTAAGCGGCACGCCAGCGAAAGATGGTGGTGCGCGAGACGCCAAACACGGCGGCAAGCTCGCGATCGGTCAGGCCCTGGGCGTAGAGCTCCTTCGCCTGACGGACATAAGCGGGTTTGAAGGTCGAGGGGCGCGTTTCCATGCTGCCCGGATAGCGGGGCTTCGACTGGGTTTGAATCGGTCGATCGACAGACGCTGCGGGAGATATGTTACACCGGTCGTTCCATATCTCCGGCGCTGGGCTCGTGTGAGGAATTCACAATATCTAACTGGATAATAACGATATTATTATTTCCAACAAGCCTCCGCCAAGCGAGGCGTCCGACTGGTCAGTCGGTCACGTTCGGCGCTGGAGCAGCGCAAGAACGAGCGTGGATGCGGCAAGGATGGCGGTGAGGGTCAGCGGGGCGATGGCGCCATATGTGTCCACGGCATAGCCGCCGATCACCGCGCCGATGGTGATGCCGACCTGGAAGGAGACGACCATCAGGCTGCCCGTCGCTTCCAGTGCGTCCGGCGCGGCGCGGGACAGGTTGGTCGGCAGCACCACCGGCGCCATGCCGAACGCGAAGCCCCACAGCGTCACGAAGATGAAGGCGACCGCGACATGCGCGCCGGCGAGCACCAGGGCGAAGGCCGCCAGCCCCATCAGCGCGCTGGTGGTCACCAGGGCCATGCGGATATTCGCATCGGCCAGGCGGCCACCGACCACATTGCCGGCCACGGCGGCGATGCCGAACCCGAGCAGTGCGAGGGCGATTGGGACCGTCTCCAAATGTGTCACCTGTTCGAGGAAGGGGCGGACATAGACGGAGCCGGCGAAATGCCCCGTCATCAGCAAGACAATGGCGAGCATGCCGAGTTGGATGCCGCGCCGCCGCGTCAGGCGCAGGACATCGGCAAGGCTGTTGCTGGTGGTCGCGGGCAAGGTCGGGAGGCTCAGCGCCTGCAGCAGCATGGCGAGCGCGGCCAGCCCCGCAGTCATCGCCATCGCGACGCGCCAGCCGAGCCAGTCGCTGATCAACGCGCCCAGCGCGGGCGCGGCGATGGTGGCGAGCGAGACGCCAAGCGTGACGATCGCCATGCCCCGGCCGATCGAATTGACGCCGGCCACGCGTGCCACGACGGCGACCGACAGCGCCCAGAAGCCGCTCAAGGCGATGCCAAGTCCGGCGCGGCCGAGCAGCAAGATCCAGAAATCGGTCGCCAGTGCGGCAAGTATGTTGGAGGCGATCGCCAGCGCGCTGAGGCCGACCAGCACGGTCTTGCGATTCAGCCGGCCAATCAGCACATTGCTGAACAATGCGGTCACCGCACCGACCGATGCGGTGGCGGTGACGACTTGTCCCGCGACGCCCTGGCTCACGCCGAGATCACGCGCCATCGGAGTCAACAGGCCGGCGGGCAGGAATTCGGCCGAGACCAAAGCGAAGCTGGCGGCGGCCATCGACAGGACCGCGAACCAGGTCGCCATGTCCCATGTATCGACGGCTGCGGGGCTGTTATCGTCTGTCGCCGCGCCGAGTTGCAGGGCTATCGTATCCGACATGAAGAACCTCCTGAATTGGGGCTCTACATAAGTGCGCGTATCCGGATTATCTGTATCCTATAATCCGAATTCCATGTCCGTTCGTCCGGAATTTGTGCGCCGCACAACGCCCGGCGAGACTCGCGTGATGCGCTTGAAGGCACGGGCGAACGATGCCTCCGACTGGTAGCCCAGGCGACCGGCGACTTCGGCGACCGACAGGGCGCCCTGGCCGAGCCATTCCCGCGCGAGCTGCATGCGCAGGCGTGCGAGATAGCGCGCCGCGCCTTCGCCAAGGACCGTGCCGAAGCGATCGGCGAAGACCGAGCGCGACTGGCCGGCCAGCGCGGCGAGGTTTTCGAGCGTCCAGCCATGGCCGGGGTCGCGGTGCATCGCCGCGAGGGCGCGGCCGAGATGGGGGTCGCGGATCGCGGCGAGCCAGCCGGTGGTCGAGCTGCCGGTGCAATCGACCCAGCAGCGGATGAGCCGTGCGGTGAGCAAATCGGCCATGCGCGACAGGATCGTGGCGCTGCCCATGCGCGGTTGCGACGCCTCCACCGTCATGGCCTCCAGCAAGGGGCCGATGATCGGATCATTGGCGGCAACGTCGCAACCCTTGATGAGTGGCGGCATCAGGTTGATTAGGGGGTGAAGCGCATAGGCGTCGAGCGCCATGGAGCCACAGAAAAGCGTGCTGGTCGCGCCGGTTCCTTCGCGCACGACCTCACAGACATTGCCGCCCAGTCCGACCACCTGGCATTCCTTGAGGCAGTCGTTCACGACATGGGGAGAACTGGCCAGGCGGTGCGCGATGCCTTGCGGCAACAACACCAGATCGCCGTCATTGAGTGGCTGCCAGCCCTGTGCTTCGGTGTGGATGAAGCACGGCCCCTTGCTGACGAAGTGAAAGCGCAGCAGGTCCTGACGCGGGAAGCCGATGCTCCAGGGGTGCCGGAGTTCGCAGCGGCCATAGTTGACGCCGCTCAGGCGGAAGTCCTGCAGGACCTGGCTGAGCGCGTCCATCGCGACTGGGGGTGGGGAGGGGCTGGACGAAGGGTTGGGCATTTGGGTGATTTATGTGCTGAGCGTCCGGGTGGCAACTGGGGTGTGGGGGTTAAGTAAGCTGTCATGCACCGTAATGCCGCACCAAGATCACGATATGACGAATACTCCTTTGCTAGATGGCGGTCGCCTGAGCTTGGAAGTTTCGATGCCCAGATGGTCTGCGAGGTCGAGCTGAAGCATCCTCGCCAAGGCATCTTGATTCAGGGGCACGACAATGCGGGATTTCGTGGGTTCCGGTTGCGGTTGAAAATCTCCCCGCACCGTTTTGCGCCAATTGGCATCGCCCTGACGAGCGGTCAGGGTGATGCAGACGCCCTGCGAATCCGATGCGAATGCCTGCTCGATGAACATGTTGTTTCCATCGTCTGGAAGCGTACGCTTCACGACCACCATATGGACCTTTCCTTCAAAGGTAGCGGCGGTCACAACGAACGCCGCGGCTTTGCCGTCAAACGGTACGCGAAAGGTCTCGAGGAAGGCAGGTGAGACCAGCGCCCGAGTGTGGACGTAATTTACATCGCGCAGATTGAATTTTCCGGATTGGATATCCGGTAAAGATCGGCAATTTGCCTGCTCCGATATATCCGCTCCGAGCGGAGCCGGGACCGGGGTCAAAGGCACCAGCAATTTAGCGCGGCTTTTTTCGCCACAGCCGGGTGTCGGAGGCCATATCGGGTCTTCCAGCAGCGCCTGCCGCCGGCCATATTCTAATGCATTTCTCCGTGCCGGACCGGGATGCGGACACGACACACTGTATATAATCGCGGCGCATCGCGGTTCTCCCGGTGCGATTGGACCGAACCATCGGACGTCTCGTGCGACAATGCGCTCCTGCTGACAAATGCTTGCCGTCTTGCGGCTTTCCCACCGCCTATTCTCCCATGCGGGTGAAAGCGCTTGCTCAGCGCTGAAGTAACCGACGGTAAACACATAGCCATCGGCATTAGTGACCCATTGCCGGTTGACCGCCAAATCAGCAAGGACGTCCGACGAAAGGTGGGCGATGCAGCCACTCAGCAGGAGCCCAAGCAGGATGAGGATTTTGGGTCGCATCGGCGATCATAATCGCCGAGCGCGTTAAATTCTCATTACTGTTCGGAGCGCATATTATGGTGGCATATTATGGTGACAGTTTACTTAACCCCCAAACTAGCCTAGCATTCGCATATGGCCCGTCTGTCCCGCCTCGTCGTCCCCGGTCTCGCGCATCACGTGACGCAGCGCGGCAATGGCCGCCAGCCGACCTTCTTCGAGGAGGGCGACTATGCGCTGTATCTCGACCTGTTCGCCGAAGCCGCCGAGCGAGCGAATGTCGAGGTGTGGGGCTATTGCCTGATGCCCAATCATGTCCATGCGATCGTCGTGCCCTCAGATGAGGACGGGCTCAGGCGCACCTTTGGCGATCTGCATCGACGCTATACCGGCTTCATCAATGCGCGCGCACGACGGACCGGGCATTTGTGGCAGGGGCGGTTCGGGTCGGTGGCGATGGACGACGCGCATTTGGCACATGCCTTGCGCTACGTGAGCCTTAATCCGGTGCGAGCACGGCTGGTCGAGCGAGCGAAGGACTGGCGCTGGTCGAGCGTGGCGGCGCATCTTGCGGGCCAGGACGATGCGCTGGTGAAGGTCGCGCCAGGGTTGGAGCGGGTCGGTGATTTCGCGGCATTCCTGGGTGGCGAGATCGATGAGGCATCCGCCTATGCTGCGCTGCGCCGGGCGGAGACGATCGGCCGGCCAGTCGGTGACGCGGACTGGATCGCCGCGTTGGAGACGCGCACCGGCAGGACGCTTGCCCCGGCGAAGCGAGGGCCGGCACCAAAGGGTTTAGGGGTTAAGTAAACTGTCACCGTAATTATAACCGTAATTAATTCCGTAATTCCACCGTAATTCGTAATTTACGTCGCGCCACTTGATCCTGCCCTCGCTGTCCACCGCACAAATGTGCGTCATCTTGTCAGAAACGTCCAAACCAGCATAAATCGTCATCGGTCATCCTCCTGCCTTGGAGCACCTGCCAGGCGACTCCCCATCTAGCAGGAGGATGGCTACCTCAATTACGCAACGTCACCGTAATCACACCGTAATCATAATCAACTACCGGCAAGGGGTGAGAAAACATGGCAAAGCAAAATCGCTCGGGAGGCGGAGGAGAGATAATTGCTTTGATGTTGTTCGGTGCCCTATTTTTTGTCGCAATAATTGCTCCCATAATTCTAGTTGTTGCATGGGTCGTCACCGAGATGAGAGGTGCTTCATCAGCATTTCGGCGATCTGCGTCGGCACGTTTTGCGACTTCATCAGAGGTGGCAAACTTAACGAGGCTAACCCGTAGCGAGAGCAAAAAAGAGGCGGAAATCGAGGCTTTACTCCAGCAGGGTGATGAAAATGAAATACCTCGGCGGCAATACGACGGCCTATTCGACGGAAGGAGTTCTCTTGGACGAACGCTGAACCAGAGGATTGAAAGCCTCACGGAAGATAAGACAGAAATTACAAATGAGTGGGGCGTGATCGATGCTGGTATCGAGACGCGTCAGTCCAATTGGATAAAGCGAGTCAGCCAACGTGCTGCTGCGAGATGGGCCGTTGTTGCGTGGATTTTAGGGATAGCGGGCAGCAAAGTTGTTTGGCCACACGCTAAGATCATTCCCGATAAAGGTATACCGCTACCACTAGTTGTAGCGGGCTTAAGCTGCGTTGTCGTTGCAGCCCTTGCCTATTGGATTAAGGCTAATCGTTGCGCAAAAAGCCTGCTAGACGAGAATCACGATAGCACGGTTAGCGCTATGGCTCCGGACATAACGAGGTAAAAGCCGACCGAATAGGCGATAGCCATAATAGGACTCCTCGCATGTCGACTGGAGGAGGCAACACCGATAAATCCGCCACTCGGAAACATGTAAAATACCCAAAGAAATATCCTCCCCGGAATACTGAACCAAGTTACCCATTTGCTTTGGAATTTATAACTATCGAGCGGTTCAAAAATACTCATATCGTGGACTCTGGTCCGCTCCTATTGAGGACCTGATCAGATCGGTCTTGCCATGCACTTCCGTTGAGTAGCCCGGAGGTGACCGTTTCAAGAGTAGTCAATCTGGCATAATCAAGTCCTTCCTTAGCCAGCAAGCCGCGCGCCCATTTCTCATACTGCTCAGACGTAAAAAACCAGATTCGTATAGTCCATGCCTTCAGATCGAAGCCCATTTCTACAAGCTGTGATCGTATCCGAGGCTCATATTCGGTGGAGAACTGTGCGGCCTTGGCCGAAAAACTGCTTTTGGCAGTCGAAACCTCAATCATCCAGACTGTCTTATTAGTAAAATCAATAGCGAGAAAGTCAGGACGGCCGTACCAGTCCGCGCCGCCGACTTGGTATTGAGGGTTTAAAAAAACTCGCCGATCTAGGCAGAGGTATTGCTGCACAAGGTATTCCCATCCGTCCATCCAATCAATCCTCTCATCGTCAAAACAATGCACCCACAACAGCAGACAGAGCAATACGGACAATTGACGCGAGGCTATGCTGTTACGGTGACACGTGCAACAACGTCCTTACTTCGGATGCGTATTTACATGCGTGAATTACCGTTGTTACAGAAGCTAAGAATATAAGAAAAAGATGGAGCATGGCTCTCTTTTTCTGGTGTCGTTAAGCTTGACGAATTGCACCCTGAGAGTGATGCACCATGGCATTCTCGATCTTAAATCGAAGGTCGTTCACCTCACTTTGATCTCGTGTAACGAACGCTTGCGTTTCCGATGAACTTGTCATGAGAAAAAGGAGGTATTCCCGAATCTTGGTGCGCTGCCATTGCCAATAGGAAATGGCGAGCAATGCCAGTCCAATTACAAGCGTTGTGACCGGGGCACCCTGCGGTGATGCCATAGCCCCCAAACTGCTCAGGAGAAATAAGATGCCCAGAATACCGGCCACAATTGCACCGCCTATGCCGTGAGGCTGTCGCTCTCGAACCTCGACGCTATTTATTTTATTAATTGCGTAGCTCTTCGCACCAAAGCGCGCAAAGTCATTGTCTACTAATACGGTCATTTGCCCCTCCCCCCGAGTTGCCGACATCATCACTGCGGGGATTAAGAAAGCAAGCGCCTTCGGATTCAGCCGTCA
Source organism: Sphingomonas sp. UYAg733 (assembly GCF_054057355.1). Classification (NCBI taxonomy): domain Bacteria; kingdom Pseudomonadati; phylum Pseudomonadota; class Alphaproteobacteria; order Sphingomonadales; family Sphingomonadaceae; genus Sphingomonas; species Sphingomonas sp. UYAg733. Next base: position 319,547 of record NZ_JBSRZE010000002.1, on the reverse strand, counting down.
TTCGATCCGAGATGGTGTAGATCGATCGCGACGATCGGGTCGCTCGGCGGGTGCTCCAAGTGGGAGTATGGCCAGTGCAGGCAATTCTCTATTACGGCCTGATCGAGAGCGATTGCCGGAGGTCAGTATCTGCGCAGAACACGCCAAAGCGATGCTGTCGAGCAGTCCTAGGCCAAATAACCCGCAAACCCAGCCAGCACTTCATCATAAAGCGCTTTCTTGAACGGGACGATCACCTCGGGAAGTTCGGCCGGGTCGGCCCAGCGCCAGGCGCGGAATTCCTGGTGCTTCGTCGCGATGTCGACATCGCCGTCCTTGCCGAGGAAGCGGTAGAGGAACCAGCGCTGGCGCTGGCCGCGCCATTTTCCTTTCCACACCTTGCCGATCATGTCCTCGGGCAAGTCGTAGAACAGATCGTGGTCGATCGTCGCGATCAGCTCGACCTTGTCGGGGGTGATGCCGGTTTCCTCAGCCAGCTCGCGGATCGCGGCTTGTTCGGCGTCCTCGCCGTCATCGATTCCGCCTTGCGGCATCTGCCACGCCTCAAGCGTTGAATCGATGCGCTGGCCGACGAATATCTTGCCCTGGGCGTTGAGCAGCATGATTCCGGCGCAGGGGCGGTAGGGCAGGGTGGATGGGTCGGTCATGATTTTGTCCCGGTGAGATCGGTGTGATCGGGTTCGGCTATCCGCTATGCTATGGTCGTGTCGAAACTGGCGATCCTCCCCCAAGCGTTACGTTGCCGGCCCGCCCCCTCCACCGCTTCGCGGTCCCCCTCCCCGTGCCGGGGAGGATTTTTTAACTCGCGGCTTGGGCCATGACGCGGTTCGCTTCCGCCTCGGCGATGATGGTCCTGAATGCGGCCAGCGCGCCGGCGACGTCGCCTTGTGACGAGGGGATCGCCTGACGCAGCGTCACGAAGCCGTGGACGTTGCCGACCGCTTCACGGAAGACGGTCGGCACGCCGGCCGCGATCAGGGCACCGGCATAAGCGCGGCCCTGATCGCGCAACGGGTCGAGGCTCGCCGTCATCACCAGCGCGGGGGGCAGGCCGGCGAGATCGCCGACCAGTGGTGAGGCGCGGATATGCGTGCGTTCGGCCTGATAGGCGGCGTCGAACCATTCCATGCTCTCGCGGGTGAGCAGAAAGCCTTCGCCGAACTCGCTATAGGAGGGAAGCTCGCGGCTTGAATCGGTCGCGGGATAGATCGGGAATTGCGCGATCACCGGGACCTTGGCGGGCGTGTCACGTAGCGCCACAGCAGTGACGATCGACAGATTGCCGCCCGCGCTGTCGCCGCACACGATCAGGCTGGTGACCGAACGGCCGAGCTCGGCGGGACTTTCCGCCACCCAGCGCGCGGCGGCTTCGCAATCATCGGGGGCGGCGGGCCAGGCATGTTCGGGCGCGAGCCGATAATCGACCGCGACGACCGGCAAGTCGAGCGTGCGCGCGATCTCGGCGCAGAAGCTCGCATGGCTGTCGAGATCGCCGATCACGAAGCCGCCGCCATGGTAGAACATGACCGCCGGGCCCGGTTCGCGCGATGCGCGGGCGTCGAACAGCCGCGCCGGGATACCGCCGGCAGGCCCTGGAATCGTCAGGTTGGCGATCGTCGCGAGGGTGCCGAGCGGGAGATCCGCGACATCCTTCATCGCGACATAGACGGCGCGTGCCGCGGGCGGATCCAGCTCGTGCATTTTGGGGCCGGGGACATTGTTGAGATAGGTGAGGAAGCCGCGCACATCAGGGCGGACGAAGGGGGCGCTGACGAAAGGGGCGGGCATTGGCGACGTCTCCACATCTTCCGGGTGCATGGCGAAGCCCGGGGTTCGCGCTTACCTAAGGGGCATGATCGCGCTCGTCCATCACCCGGATTATGTCGCGCCGGCACCGGCGCGAAGCACTTATCAGTGGAACAAGAACGGCCTGATCCGTGACCTGCTGCGCGATAGCGATGCGGATCTGAGATGGTTTCAGCCCGAGCCGATGCCGGTCGAGTGGCTGGAGGCGGCGCACGACGCCGATTATGTCGCGGAGGTGCTGGAGGCACGAGTCCCGGCCGTCAAGGAACGGCGCATCGGCTTTCCCGTCACGCCGCTGGTCGCACGCCGCGCCGCCGTCGTGCCCGGTGGCACCTGGCTGGCGGCGACGCTGGCGCTCGACCATGGGTTTGCCGCCAACACGGCGGGCGGCAGCCATCATGCGCTGGCCGACACGGGCGCGGGCTTTTGCGTGTTCAACGATCTTGCCATCGCAGCCATCCGGTTGACCGAGCAACGCATCGTCGAGCGCGTGCTGATCGTCGATTGCGATGTCCATCAGGGTGACGGCACCGCGGCACTGACCGCGGGCCGACCCGACATCGCGACCTATTCGATTCATGCCGAGAAGAATTTTCCGGTGCGGAAAGCTCGCTCGACGCTCGATGTGCCGCTGCCTGATGGAACCGGGGACGATGCTTATCTCGATGCGCTGCAAACGACGCTGGAACCGATGCTGGACGCGTTCCGGCCCGACCTGATCCTCTATCAGGCCGGGGTCGATCCGTTCGCGGATGACCGTCTTGGTCGCCTCGGTCTGTCATTGGCGGGGCTCGAACGCCGCGAGTCGCTGGTTGCCGGCCTGGCGATCGATCGCGCCATTCCGCTCGCGAGCACGGTCGGTGGCGGTTATGGCGTGGATGCGATGGAAGTCGCGCGGCGGCATGTCGCATCGGTCCTCGGTCTGGGACGGGCCTTTGAAAAGAAGCGGTTGCACACGCCCGCGCATTTTCTACCTTGGGTGCCAAGCGTTGCGGGCCTAGACGGCGCACATCAAAGTTTGCAGGATGATGACAATGGCGACCGCCGTTCATGAGGTGACACCCGAAGAGGCGTCCGCCCACCCGCTGGCAGAATCCGTCGTGGTTCGTTTCGCTGGCGACTCGGGCGACGGCATGCAGTTGACCGGTGGCCAGTTCACCTTGTCGACCGCGCTGTCGGGCAACGATCTTGCGACCTTCCCCGATTTTCCCGCCGAGATTCGCGCGCCGCAAGGCACGTTGTTCGGCGTTTCCGCCTTCCAGATCAATTTCGGATCGACCGCGATCGAGACCGCGGGCGATGCGCCCGATGTGCTGGTCGCGATGAACCCGGCGGCGCTGAAGACCAATGTCGATGCGCTGAAGACCGGTGGCCTGATCATCGCCGATGAGGGCGAGTTCACCAAGCGTAACCTCGACAAGGCGAAATACGAGGTCAGTCCGCTGACCGACGGCAGCCTGGCCAAATGGCAATTGCTTGCGTTCAACATCTCGCAACTGACGCTCGACGCGGTGAAGCCGTTCGGGCTCGGCAACAAGGAGGCGCTGCGCTGCAAGAATATGTGGACGCTCGGCCTTTCGCTTTGGATGTTCGATCGCGACCGCCAGCCGATCATCGACTGGCTGAAGAGCAAGTTCGCCAAGATGCCGGTGCTGGCCGAAGCGAATATCGCCGCGCTAAATGCCGGCCATGCCTATGGCGAGACGGCCGAGCTCGCCGGGGTCGGGCTTGGGGACGCGGGGCTCAGGCAGCATCATATCGCCGCGGCACCGGCGGAGGAGGGGCTTTACCGCACCGTCACCGGCGCGGAGGCGATTTCGCTCGGGCTGGTCGCGGGTGTGCAGCTGGCCGATGTCCCGATGTTCTTCGGCGGCTATCCGATCACCCCGGCCTCTGCGATCCTGCATCACCTTTCGCGGCTCAAGGAATATGGCATCACGACCTTTCAGGCGGAGGACGAGATCGCCGCGATCGCATCGGCGATCGGCGCTTCCTATGCCGGGCAGCTTGGAGTGACCTCATCCTCGGGTCCGGGCATTGCGCTGAAGGGTGAGGCGATGGGGCTCGCGATTATGACCGAATTGCCGCTGGTGATCGTCAATTCGCAGCGTGGCGGCCCGTCGACCGGCCTGCCGACCAAGACCGAGCAGTCCGACCTGTATCAGGCGGTCTATGGCCGTAACGGCGATGCGCCGATGCCGGTGATCGCCGCGCGATCGCCCGCCGATGCGTTCGATTGCGCGATCGAGGCGGTGCGCATCGCGGTGCAATATATGACCCCGGTGATGCTGCTGACCGACGGTTATATCGCCAACGCCGCCGAGCCGTGGAAGGTGCCCGACATGAGCACCTACGCACCCTTCCCGGTGACTTATCTCGACCATGTGCCGGAGGGTGGTTTCCTGCCCTATTCGCGCGACGAGAAGCTGGCGCGACCGTGGGTCAAGCCGGGTACGCCCGGCCTGCTCCACCGCATCGGCGGGATCGAAAAGCAGATCGGTACCGGCAATATCGAATATGGCGCCGCCAATCATCAGAAGATGACCGAGATCCGCCGCGACAAGGTGGCGAACATCGCCATTCCCGACCAGCAGGTCGAACTGGGCGAGGCCGGGGGCAAGCTGGCGATCGTCGGTTGGGGATCGACCTTTGGGCCGATCCATCAGGCGGTGCGGCGCATGCGTCGCAAGGGCCATGACGTCAGCCATATCCATATCCGCCATATCTGGCCGATGCCGGCAAATCTCGGCGACTTGCTAAAGGGTTATGAGAAGATCATCGTGCCGGAAATGAATACGGGCCAGCTCAAGACGGTGCTGCGCGACCAGTTTCTGGTCGATGCCAGGCCGCTCAACAAGATTTCCGGCCAACCCTTCATGATTTCCGAGATCGAAGCGGCGATCGAGGAAGCGCTGAACTAAATCCCTCTCCCGGCGGGAGAGGGAGGGAGCCGCGTAAGCGGCGGAAGGGTGAGGGCGATTAACACCTGTCACCCTCACCCTCCCATCGCTGACGCGATGGGCCCCTCCCTCTCCCGATGGGAGAGGGAAAACAGGAAGAAGACCGATGAACGACATGACCCCCATCGCGAAGACCACGCCCAAGGACTGGGAAACCGACCAGGAGGTGCGCTGGTGCCCGGGTTGCGGCGATTATGCGATCCTGAAGGCGGTGCAGCGGACCATGCCGGAACTGGGCGTGCGGCCGGAAAACACGGTGTTCGTCAGCGGCATCGGCTGCTCGTCGCGCTTCCCTTATTATATGGAGACCTATGGCTTCCACACCATCCATGGCCGCGCGCCGGCGGTGGCGACGGGGGTCAAGCTGGCCAATCCCGATCTCGACGTGTGGATCATCACCGGTGACGGCGATGCGCTGTCGATCGGCGGCAACCACACGATGCATTTGCTGCGCCGCAATCTCGATTGCCAGGTGCTGCTGTTCAACAACGAGATCTATGGCCTGACCAAGGGGCAATATTCGCCGACCAGCCGGGTCGGCACGCGCAGCCCTTCGACCCCGTTCGGTTCGGTCGATCGGCCGGCCAGCCCTTGCGCTTTCGCGCTTGGTTCGGGTGCGCGCTTCGTCGCCCGGGCGATCGATGTGAACAAGAACCTGCCGTCGGTGCTGAAGGCTGCGCATGCGCACAAGGGCGCGAGCTTCATCGAGATCTACCAGAATTGCATCGTCTATAATGACGATGTGTTCGCCAGCTTCACCGACAAGGACAAGGCGCAAGCCGGGCAATTGTGGGTCGAGCATGGTCAGCCGCTGCTGTTCGCCGGTGGTACTAGGGGTATTGCGCTCGATCAGGAGCGGCTGGTGCTGAAGATCGTCGATGTCGTCGATGGCGACTGGGCCGCGGCGAAGGTCATCGTTCACGACCAGACCAACCGCGCGGTCGCGCACATGCTGGTCGAACTGCCGCTCGGGACCTTCCCGGTTGCGCTCGGCGTGATCTACAACGATCCCGCACCGACCTTCGAAAGCGCCGTGGTCGCGCAGAACAAGCAGGCGTCGGAAGGCAAGAAGCCCGACCTGCAGAAGCTGCTGTCGCAGGGCCAGACCTGGCAGGTCGAAAAACAGCCGCATGCGATGTAATTCGTTTGCTTCTCCCCGGAACGGGGAGGGGGACCGTTTTGCTCCTTCAGCAAAATGGTGGAGGGGGTTCTCCGCACGCGTAACGCTGCCGGCCCACCCCCTCCACCATTCGCCTGAAGAAGGCGAACGGCCCCCCTCCCCGTGCCGGGGAGGAGCGAGGTGACCTCACTTCTCTGGCTCCGTCGCGACCTGCGTCTGCACGATCAGGCCGCATTGATCGCCGCCGCCCATGAGGGGCCGGTCATTCCGGTCTATATCCTGGACGACGACACACCGAAGCATCGCCGGATGGGTGGCGCGTCACGCTGGTGGTTGCATCATAGCCTGAAGTCGCTCGACGCCGATCTGCGCGCGAAGGGATCGCGGCTGATCCTGCGCCGGGGGAAAGCCGATGAGGTGTTGTCCGCACTGGCGAAGGAAACCGGCGCGACGCGGGTCCACTGCCTGCGTCATTACGAACCATGGTGGCGCAATGCCGAGATGGTCGTCGCCAGGACGCTCGACCTCGTCCGTCATGACGGCAATTACCTGTTGCCGCCGGGTGTGGTGACGACCGGGGCGGGGCAGCCGTACAAGATCTACACGCCGTTCTGGCGCGCGCTTGACGCACATATGCCGCCGCCGCCGCCCGCGCCGATGCCGCACGCGATCCCGACACCGGATCACTGGCCGAAAAGCGATGCGCTCGGTGATTTCGACCTGTTGCCGCACAAGCCCGATTGGGCGACTGGCTTCGCCAAGGAATGGACGCCGGGCGAGGATGGCGCGCGCGAACGGCTCGACGATTTCGTACCCATTGCCGCCGCGTATGACACCGCGCGCAATCTGCCATCGGACGAGGGAAGTTCGCGCCTGTCGCCGCATCTTCATTTCGGCGAAATCTCGCCGTCGATGGTGTGGCACCGCATTGTGAAGGCCAAAGGCGATACGACGACCTTCCTCAAGGAGATCGCCTGGCGCGACTATGCGCAGAATGTGATCCTGCAATTTCCCGACTATGGAAAAACCAATGGCCGGCCGGCGCTCGACCGCCTGGAATGGCGAACAGGCAAGGCCGCCGATGCCGAATTGCGAGCGTGGCAGAAGGGTATGACCGGTTATCCGATCGTCGATGCCGGGATGCGCCAGCTCTGGACCACCGGCTGGATGCACAACCGCGTGCGGATGATCGCGGCGTCGTTCCTGATCAAGCATCTGCTGATCGACTGGCGCGCCGGGGAACGATGGTTCTGGGATACGCTGGTCGATGCCGATTACGCCAGCAACAGCGTCAATTGGCAATGGACCGCCGGCACCGGGATCGATTCGAACATGTTCGTGCGCATCATGGCGCCGCTCAGCCAGTCGGAGAAGTTCGATGCCGCGGACTATATCCGCGAATGGGTGCCCGAACTGGCCGGGTTGAGCGACGACGCCATCCATGATCCCGACGAGTCCGGGTGCCGGCCGAAAACCTATCCGGCGAAGATCATCGGCCATCGGGAAGCGCGGGAACGCGCGCTTGCGGCAGCCAGACAGGCGAAGTGACGGCGCCCTCCAAGAATCGCTTTTCGCCGCCCCGCGCCGGGTGCATGAGGCTGCGCATATGAACGTAACCGTGCCAAACAGGGGGCGCCGGTTCGGGGCGCGGAAGCAGCGTGGCGTAGGGGGACGCGAGGAGGGGAGCGGCGGCTGGCTGCTCAATCGCTTTTCGTGGGCCTTTCATCGCATCCTCGACCGCATCGACCAGGGACTGGAGCACGGCGCGATCGAGGCGTCGTTGCCCGATGGCACGCGACGTTTGCTCGGCGGGCGGGCGCCGGGGCCGGTGCCGATCGTCGACCTGCGCAGCTGGCGGGCGCTGCTCCGCCTGATCCGCGACGGGTCGGCCGGCTGGTACAGCGCCTGGGCGGCGGGGGAATGGTCGAGCCCCGATCCGGTGCCGCTGTTCGACCTGTTCATGCGCAACGGGCAGTCGCTGGGCGACACGGCAAGGGCCGGCGGCCTGTCGCGCCTCACGCGGCGCATCGGCCATTGGCTGCGTCGCAACGACAAGGCCGGCGCGCGCCGCAACATCGAATTCCACTACGATCTCGGCAATGATTTCTACAGCCTGTGGCTCGACCCCGGCATGACCTATTCGAGCGCGTTGTTCGCCGAGCCGATCGACCCGGCACAATCGCTCGAGGTGGCACAGGCGGCCAAGCTGCAGGCGATGCTCGACCGGACGGGGACCCGGCCGGGCGATACGATCCTCGAAATCGGCAGTGGCTGGGGTTCGTTCGCCGAACTCGCCGCACGAGCGGGGCGCAAGGTCCATGGCATCACGCTTTCGGCGGAACAGAAGGCGATGGTCGAGCAGCGCATCGTCAATGCCGGGGCCGATGCCGAGCTGGGCGGGGTCAGCGTCTCGCTGACCGATTACCGCGACGTCGCCGGCAGTTATGACGCGGTGGTCAGTATCGAGATGGTCGAAGCGGTCGGGCAGCAATATTGGCCGGCCTATCTTCATGCCATCGCCCGTGCGCTGAAACCCGGGGGTCGTGCCGCGATCCAGTACATCATCATCGATGACGCGCTGTTCGAGAGCTATGCACGCAACGTCGATTTCATCCAGCGCTTCGTTTTTCCGGGCGGTATGCTGTTGTCCGAAAGCCGCTTTCGCGCACTTGCCGAACGCAACGGCCTGATCTGGCAGGACCGTGTCGGTTTCGGCCAGCATTATGCCGAAACGCTGCGGCGCTGGCGGGTGAATTTCGATGCGGCGGTCGAGGCGGGAAGACTTCCGCTTGAATTCGACAATGAATTCGTGGACTTATGGCGCTATTATCTGATGTACTGCGAAGGCGGGTTTCGCGGCGGCGGGATCGATGTCGTACAAGTGACACTGGTAAAACGATAAAAGGAGAGGCGAGTATGCGGCGGCTGGCGATATTGGGCGCGGTGGCGCTGGCGGGGGCCGCAACCCATGTCGAGCGCAGCAATGCGCAGGCGGTCGAATCGCCCGAAGTCCGCCTGTCGACCGGTGACCCGGATAAACTGCGCAGTGCCGGCGCGACGATCCTGTTCTGGTCGCAGGCGCAGCGCGACCAGAATTTCCCGACCATGGAAAAGCTCTTTCCCGGTCACATCGCCAGGGCGGGTGGCAAGGTCCATCGATTACCGCAAGGCAAGCCCCTGCCGCTCGATGCCGCGACGATCGACGCCTATATGGCGGGGCAGAATGTCGCCGGGCTGATCGTGCTTCAGGACGGTAAGATCCGCCTCGAACGCTATGCCCGCGGTTATTCCGCCAAGGGGCGCTATACGTCATTCTCGGTCGCCAAATCGTTCAGCTCGACCCTGGTCGGCGCGGCGATCCGCGATGGTTATATCAAATCGGTTGCGGAGCCGGTGACCAGATACATCTCGGAACTGGCCGGCAGCGGTTATGATGGCGTGACCATCGCGCAGCTGCTGACGATGACCTCGGGCGTCAGATGGAACGAGAATTACACCGATCCAAAATCCGATGTCGCGACGATGTATGCGAAGCCGGTGCCGGCCGGTGTCGATCCGACAATCGCCTATATGCGCACCTTGCCGCGCGAAACGCCGCCGGGTGAGAAATGGGTCTACAAGACCGGCGAAACCAATTTGATTGGCGTGCTGGTGACCAAGGCGACGGGCAAGCCGCTGGCGACCTATCTCAGCGAGAAGGTGTGGAAGCCCTATGGCATGGAGCGCGACGCGTTCTGGATGATCGATCAGTCGGGCCAGGAAATCGGCGGTTGCTGCCTGTCGGTCTCGCTGCGCGACTATGCGCGGATGGGCCAGCTGGTGCTCGACGGCGGCAAGGGCATCGTGCCCGATGGCTGGTTCGCCGATGCGACCCGCGCGCAGGTCACGACCTCACCGGCCTATGGCTATGGCTATCAATGGTGGACTTATCCCAATGGCTATTTCGGCGCGCAGGGGATTTTCGGCCAAAGCATCTTCATCGACCCGGCCAAGAAGATCGTCATCGCGGTGTCGGGCGCCTGGCCCAGGGCGACCGGCGACGATTTGAAGACCGAACGGGCGGTATTCCAGCTCCAGGTGATCGAGGCGGCGGGGAAGTAACCTCCTCGCCGGATCGGTGAGTCAGTCGACCCGTTCGAAATGCCCGGTGTCGAAATCCTCGACGATCAAGGCGACGATCCGGTCCGCCACGACTGCCGGTTCCTTGACCGACGCGGGATCCTCACCGGGATAGGCGCGCGCGCGCATCTTGGTGCGGGTCGCGCCGGGATCGATGATCGCGGTGCGGATCGAGCTGATCCGCTGCATCTCGTCGCCATAGGCCGCGATCAGCGTTTCGAACGCCGCCTTGGACGCGCCGTAAAGGCCCCAGAATGCACGCGGTTTGCGCCCGACGCTGGAGGTGATGCCGAGCACGCGGGCGCGCGGCGATTTGCGCAGCATCGGGTCGAACGCGGCGATCAACGCTGCCTGTGCGCTGACGTTGAGCGTCAGCACCTGCGCCAGTTCCTTCGCATCGATTGCGGGGACCGGCGCGAGGCTGCCGAGCATCCCGGCGTTGAGTACCATGATATCGAGCTTTTCCCAGCGCTCGCCGATCGCCGCGCCAAGCCGCGCGATGCTGTCGGTTTCGGTCAGGTCGAGCGGCGCGATCGTCGCGCTGCCGCCAGCGTCGAAGATCGCGGTCTCGACCTCTTCCAGATCCTTGGCGGTGCGGGCGGTAAGAATGACATGCGCGCCCGCTGCGCCCAGCGCCTTTGCGGTTGCCGCGCCGATCCCGCGGCTGGCGCCAGTGACGAGGGCGATCTGATCGGCGAGGGGTTTGTCGGTCATCATTCTTCCTTCGTCCACCGGCCCGCAAGAGCCTCGGCCCGGGGCGCATGCCGCACGGTAGATACCGGAACAAGTCCGGCATGACGTATTTGGGGTTTAGCTCACTCGCTCCGCGAGAAGAGCGAACTGATCGACCGAGGCGACATCGTCATGATCGGTCAGCATCGTCGGATAATCGCCGGTGAAACAGGCATCGCAATGGCTTGGACGGTTGGCCGCCCGGCCCGGCTCGCCAAGCGCCTTGTACAGGCCGTCGATCGACACGAACGCCAGGCTGTCGGCCTGGATATAGGTGTTCATCTCTTCAATGTTCATGTTGGCGGCGAGCAGCTTGCCGCGTTCCGGCGTATCGACGCCGTAGAAGCAGCTGTGCCGGGTCGGCGGGCTGGCAATGCGCATATGTACCTCGGCCGCACCGGCATCGCGCATCATCTGCACGATCTTCAGGCTGGTGGTGCCACGCACGATCGAATCGTCGATCAGCACGACCCGCTTGCCCTTGATCAGCGCACGATTGGCGTTGTGCTTCAGCTTGACGCCGAGATGCCGCACTTCGTTATTGGGTTGAATGAAGGTGCGCCCGACATAATGCGAGCGGATGATGCCGAGTTCGAACGGAATGCCCGACTGCTGTGCATAACCGATCGCGGCGGGCGTGCCCGAATCGGGCACCGGAATGACCAGGTCGGCATCGACCGGGCTTTCGATCGCCAGCTGTGCGCCGATTTCCTTGCGCACGGTATAGACGCTGCGGTCGTCCGAGATCGAATCGGGACGCGAGAAATAGACATATTCGAAGATGCACGGACGCGGTTCGGTCGGCGCGAAGGGACGGTGCGAGGACATCTCGCTGCCCTTGACGATGACCAGCTCGCCCGGCTCGATCGAGCGTACATAGGTCGCGCCGACCACGTCGAGCGCGACGGTTTCCGACGCGAAGATGATCGCCTCGCCGAGCTTGCCCATGACCAGCGGCCTGATGCCGAGCGGGTCACGGCAGGCGATCATGCCCTCCGGGGTCATCACGATCAGCGAATAGGCACCCTCGACTCGCTTCAGGGCGTCGATGAACTTGTCGACGAAGGTGCGGTAGTTTGACGTGGCGACGAGATGGATGATCGTTTCGGTGTCGGAGGTCGACTGGAAGATCGACCCGCGCCGCACCAGATCGCGCCGCAACCGCATCGCGTTCGAGATATTGCCGTTATGCGCGATCGCGAAGCCGCCCGACGCGAGATCGGCATAAAGCGGCTGTACGTTGCGCAGCGCGGTCTCGCCCGTGGTCGAATAGCGCACATGGCCGCACGCGACATTGCCGCGCAGGGCGTTCATGATCGCCGGGCTGTCGAAATTGCCCGCGACATGACCCATCGCGCGGTGCGTATGGAATTCGGCACCGTCGAAACTGGTGATTCCCGCAGCCTCCTGGCCACGGTGTTGCAGCGCATGGAGTCCGAGCGCGACAAGCGCCGCAGCGCCATCGCTGCCGGAGGCGCCAAAGATGCCGCACTCTTCGCGCAGCTTGTCCCCATTTGCATCGGGGAGATCGAACGGATTGGTTGTCAGCATAGCGCCCTTCGGGGGAGTAAGCGGCGCCCGCCATATAGGCACGCGATCCGCGTTTGTCGCGTTTTTGTCACATCGAGCCGGAGCAATCTGTCGCATCGGCGGTTTTCCGTGGATCAGGAGGTACTTAATCATGGCCAAGGATCACGGGCCGAGCGTCAAGAATGATAAATTATACGAGGATTTGCGCCGCGACGGCGCGTCGAAGGAAAAGGCGGCGCGGATCGCCAATGCCCAGGCGGCGGGCACGCTCGACCATCGCGGCACCGAACTCGAGGACCGCACCAAGGCCGATCTGATGAAGGAAGCGCGCGAGGTCGGCATCGCGGGCCGATCGAGGATGGGCAAGGCCGATCTGGTCAGGGCGATTCGCAAGGGGTGATGATACGTCGCCCGCCTTCTCTCCATCGCCACTTCCGTCATCCCAGCGAATGCTGGGATCTCAATGAGGAAGGCGCGGCGCCAGCCCCACAAAGACCCCAGCCTTCGCTGGGGTGACGGATGGCGGGTGTCGCGCTTTCGCCCGAGAGCAGGCAGCCCTATGAGGTCACCATGCCCGATTCCCGCGACACCGGCCTTGAGCTGAATCCCCGTTACGATACCAACGGCCTGATCACCGCCGTTGCCACCGACCGCGCGAGCGGTGAATTGCTCATGCTGGCACATATGAACGCCGAAGCGCTGGCCGCCACCATCGCGTCTCGCGAGGCGCATTTCTGGTCGCGCAGCCGCGGCAAGCTGTGGAAAAAGGGCGAAACGTCGGGCCACATCCTGCACGTCGCGGAAATCCGCATCGACTGCGATCAGGATGCGGTGTGGCTGATCGTCGATCCTGCCGGCCCGGCCTGCCATACCGGCCAGCGCAGTTGCTTCTATCGCCGGATCGAGGGCGATGGATTGAGCCCGGTGGAATGAGGCGCGGCCTCGTCCTGGCGCTGTTGCTGGTCGCTGCCTGCTCGCGCCAGCCGGACGTACCGAAACAAACCGCAGCCGCGCCGGCGACCGGCCTCGAAGCCGCGGCGATCGAGGCCGGCGTGATTCCCGATCCCAATGGCACCGACATCACGGGACTCTATGCGCGCGACACCGATCGCATGTGCGTCGTCCCCACCGCAACCGCGTACCGGATCGGCGTATATGTCGATTATGGCGAAGATCAGAATTGCGGCGGATCGGGCGTCGTCACGCGCGTCGGCGAGGCGCTGAATGTCGATTTCCCCGATGCGCCCGGATGCAATTTCGATGCGCGCTTTGAGGGCGACGGGATATCCTTTCCAGGCAAGGTTCCCGATGGCTGCGCAAAGCTGTGCTCGCGTCGAGCATCACTGGCGGCGCTTGATGTGGACCGGTTGAGCGAATCGGTGTCCGAAGCGTCCACCCTGCGCGACGCCAAGGGCAAATTACTGTGCAGCGGCGGGTGACGGGCAGCCACGGTTGACCTTGACGTTCACGTAAGCTGATTTTACAAAGGCGGCCATGTCGACCGTCGCAGCCTATGCCGTCGTTCCGCAGCGTGCCGATCGCGATCGATTCTCGATCTCCGATCTGTCCGCCGAATTCGACGTGACCGCCCGCGCCTTGCGTTTCTATGAGGATGAGGGGCTGATCGCGCCGGAACGGCGTGGCACGACGCGAATCTATTCGCATCGCGATCGCGCCCGGCTGGCGTGGATCCTGCGCGGCAAGCGAGTCGGCTTCTCGCTCACGGAAATCCGCGAGATGATCGATCTTTACGATATCGGCGACGGCCGCAAGGCGCAGCGCGAAGTGACCATCGCACGGTGCCGCGAACGCGTCGCGCTGCTCGAATCGCAGAAACACGACATCGACGCGGCGATCGCCGAGCTCACCGAGTTCGTCGCCGTTCTCGAAAACCCGCAAACTCTTTAGAATCCCAGCAAGGCTGAAGGACTTACAATGCCGCAATATACGCCCCCGGTTCGCGACGTGCGCTTCATCCTCGAGCATGTCGTCGGGCTCCACGCTCACGCCAATTTGCCGGGTTTCCAGAACGCGACGCCCGATGTGGTCGATGCGGTGCTCGATGAAGGCGGCAAGTTCGTCGCCGAGATATTGTTTCCGCTCAACCATTCGGGCGACCAGGAGGGCTGCACGCGCCACGACGACGGCAGCGTGACCACCCCCGCAGGGTTCAAGGAAGCGTATCAGGCGTTCGTCGAGTCCGGCTGGGGCACCTTGTCCGCGCCGGAGGAATTCGGCGGGCAGGCGATGCCGCATGTCGTGTCGACCGCGTTTCAGGAATTCATGATCTCCTCGAACATGGCGTTCGCGATGTATCCCGGCCTGACGCACGGCGCGATCGCCGCCTTGCTGGTCAAGGGCACGCCCGAGCAACAGGCGAAGTACGTCCCCAACATGGTGTCGGGCAAATGGGGCGGCACGATGAACCTGACCGAGCCGCAATGCGGCACCGATCTCGGCCTGATCCGCACCCGCGCCGAACCGCAGGCGGACGGCAGCTATGCGATCACCGGCACCAAGATCTTCATCTCGTCGGGCGAGCATGACCTGACCGAGAACATCATCCATCTCGTGCTGGCCAAGACGCCGGGCGCGCCGGATAGTTCGAAGGGCATTTCGCTGTTCGTCGTGCCCAAGTTCATGGTCGGCGATGACGGCGCGCTCGGCGCGCGCAACGCGGTGTCGTGCGGCTCGATCGAGCACAAGATGGGCATCCATGCCAATTCGACTTGCGTGATGAATTATGACGGCGCGACCGGTTGGCTGGTCGGCGACGAGATGAAGGGCCTCGCGGCGATGTTCATCATGATGAATGCGGCCCGCCTCGGCGTCGGTCTGCAAGGACTCGCCGTGGCCGAAACCGCCTATCAGAATGCGGTGCAATACGCGCATGACCGCCGTCAGGGCCGCGCGCTGACCGGGCCGAAAGAGCCCAACGAGAAAGCGGATACACTGTTCGTCCATCCCGACATCCGCCGCATGCTGATGGATGCCAAAGCGCTGACCGAGGGCCTTCGTGCGCTTTGCTTATGGGGCGCGCTGCAGGTCGATCTCGAACATGCCGCCGCGACCGACGAGGAAAAGCAGCTCGCCGCCGACCTGATCGGTCTGCTCACCCCGGTGATCAAGGGTTATGGCACCGACAAGGGTTACGACATCGCGACCAACGCGCAGCAGGTCTATGGCGGCCATGGCTACATCGCCGAATGGGGCATGGAGCAATATGTCCGCGATGCGCGGATCGCGATGATCTATGAAGGCACCAACGGCGTGCAGGCGATGGACCTGGTCGGGCGCAAGCTCGCGCAGAATGGCGGCCGCGCGGTGCAGGCCTTCTTCAAGGTCGTCGCCGACGATGTCGCGACGGGCAAGGCCGATCCGGCGACCGCCGCCTTCGCGACGGCGCTCGAAAAGGCCAATGGCGAGCTTCAGGCAGCGACGATGTGGTTCATGCAGAACGGCATGCAGAACCCCGACAATGTCGGCGCCGGCGCGCATAGCTATATGCACATCATGGGCATCGTCGCGACTGGGCTGATGTGGCTGCGCATGGCCAAGGCCGCTGCTGACCTGAAGGCAGCGGGAGAGGGCGATACCGCCTTCCTCGACGCCAAGCTGGTGACGGCGCGCTATTTCGCGGAACGCATCCTGCCCGACGCCGGCGCGCTGCGCCGCAAGATCGAGGGTGGTGCGGAGGCAATGATGGCATTGCCGCCGGAGATGTTCATGACGGCCTGAGGGGGCGGGCCGCGCGCCCACGCGTCATCCCAGCGAAGGCGGGGATCTCATTGGGGATAGTGCGGAGCCCGCCTCAGCAAGACCCCATCCTTCGCTGGGGTGACGGCGGAGGTGGTGAACACGGCCTAGTTCTCGTCTAAGGCCTGGGCACCGGCGTTGCCGCAACCTGCGGGATCGACTTCGCCGGGACGGCGGTAATTTCGACCCGCCGACGCACGCCGGCAAGCCCGTCGGCCGCTGGTTTCAGCGTCGACGACACCGGCGGCGGTACGACCCGTGACCCGGGAAGATTCTCCAGCCGGAAACCCTCGGTCTGGCGAATCACCGGCACGAACACCTGCAGCTTCATGCACTGGGTCAAATCGGGGCGACGATATTCGGCGCAATTCCACAGCGCCTTGTCATAACCCTTGGTCCGATCGCGCAGATAGCTGAACGACATGGTCGATACCTGGCTCGACTGCAGCGGCACCGCGGCGGGTGTCTTCGCCTTGCTGCTCCACGCCATGAACTTGCAATAGGGGCGCTCGCCACAGGTCGCAGAGGCCAGGGCGGCGAAGCTCTCGGGCGGCATTTTCGGGTCGAGCGTGACGATGAAGCTGTTGGTATCGGTGGCGATCGGCTGGGTCAGGGCGCCGGTTGCCGCCGCGCCCTCGATCGTCGCCGCCGCGGCCTCTTCGAGTGCTGCGCCCATGCGGTGCGCGTCGGACAGGGCGGCGAGCTGGGCGATCACCGGCTCGGACGATGATACGCGTCGCCCGAACGCCGGCGGCGTGCCCCACCAGCCGGTCCAGCGGAAGAACAAATGCGTGCGCACCTTGGTTACCTTGTCGAGGCTGGAACTCCAATAAGGGACTACCCAATCGGTGTGGTAATGCGTCGCATAGCCGACCGGCTTGAACACCGATCCGGTCAACGCCAGCGCCGCCGTTTCGCGCGCGCGTTTCCAGGCGAGGTCGGACCAGCGATGGCGGACTAGCGCCCCGTCGCAGGTAAAGGTGAACTGGCAACCGGTGGCGCGTTCCTCGCCCTGGAACACCACGCCGCAGATCGTCTTGGGAAAGGCGGGATGGCGGGTGCGGTTGATCACGACCTGCGCGACCGATCGCTGGCCCAGCGTATCGTCCCCGGCTTCGTACAGCACCGCCGCGGCCATGCAGTCGATCGCGCGCGCCTTGTCCTCGTCGGTGCCGCTCAGCACGAACGGCCGTGCCGCCGGATTGGGCGCGGTCGAATAAGGGATGGTGGCGTTGAAGGTGCGCGCGTCGTCCGGCGGCAAATCCCGATATTTGAGCGGTTCGACCGGCGGCAACTCGGCCTGCGGCACGATGCGCTGCTGCGGCATCGCGATATGACGTTGCGGGCGTATCGGAGGTGCGAAAATGACGATCAGCGCCGGCACTGCGGTCGCGACGAGAGCGATGGCCGCCACCAACAGCCGCAAGACCATCGCGGGCGATGCGTCGGCCCGGGGGCCGGCGATGATTGGTGTATCGATCACGGAAAAGCGGCTCAGCGGTGGCCGGGCGGGAGCTGTTTGAAAATCACGGTCGGCTCCTGGCGGGTCGGGCAGCGGGCTTTTCGAGTCTTTCCGACTTACGTCGATACGGCGCCGGCCCGCTCCCCCTCCCGGCCACCCATTCAGGATACGCTGCGGGTGGCCGGGAGGGGGAACAGGCCGGCACCGTCTAAACCGAAAAGGCTCTTAGCGCACAATGCGCGGAATGAGAAATCGCTCCAGTCGCTCGCTTCGCCTGAACGAGCATCGACCTCGCAATGCCCATGGGCACGGCGAGGCAGATGTCATTTCAGGTTGCGCAGGCGATGCTCGCCTCAGCTTTCCGGCAGGAAGTCGGGCACCGACAGGTAACGCTCGCCGGTGTCGTAATTGAAGCCAAGGACACGTACGTTTGCCGGCAGGTCGACCAGCTTCTGCTTGATCGCCGCCAGCGTCGCGCCCGAACTGATCCCGACCAGCATGCCTTCCTCGGTCGCGGCGCGGCGCGCGAAATCCTTGGCGGACGCCGCATCGACCTTGATCGCGCCGTCGATTGCCTGGGTGTGGAGATTGGCCGGCACGAACCCTGCGCCAATGCCCTGGATCGGGTGCGGGCCGGGCTGGCCGCCGGAAATTACCGGCGACGCATCGGGCTCGACCGCATAGACTTTGAGGTCCGGCCATTCCTTCTTGAGTGTCTCTGCGACACCCGTGATGTGGCCGCCGGTGCCGACACCAGTGATAATCACGTCGATCGGCGTATCGCGGAAGTCGGCGAGGATTTCCTGCGCGGTCGTGCGGCTATGGATCGCGATATTGGCGGGATTCTCGAACTGTTGCGGCATCCATGCGCCGGCGGTCTGGTCGACCAGCTCAAGCGCGCGTTCGATCGCGCCTTTCATGCCCTTTTCGCGCGGTGTCAGGTCGAAGGTCGCGCCATAAGCGAGCATCAGGCGGCGGCGTTCGAGCGACATGCTCTCGGGCATGACCAGCACCAGCTTATAGCCCTTGACCGCCGCGACCATCGCCAGGCCGACGCCGGTATTGCCGCTGGTCGGTTCGATGATCGTGCCGCCGGGTTTGAGATCACCGGACGCCTCGGCCGCTTCGACCATGGCGAGCGCGATGCGGTCCTTGATCGACCCGCCCGGATTGGAGCGCTCCGACTTGATCCACACTTCGCGGTCGGGGAACAGCTTGGTCACGCGGATGTGCGGGGTGTTGCCGATCGTCTCTAGGATCGTGTTGGCTTTCATCGTGCTGCCTCCATCTCAGTGTCTGCGGCATCTCGTGCCGTTTCGGGTGGATCGAATGTCTTTGCCTTGCGGATAACAGGGAACAGATAGGTCCACAGGATTGTCACCACAATCGCTCCCGTGCCGCCGACCAGCACCGCGCCGACCGGGCCCAGCCCCGCGGCAAGGAACCCCGATTCGGCCTCGCCCAGTTCGTTGGACGCCGAAATGGTCAATTGTGAGACCGCGCCGACCCGGCCACGCTTGTCGTCCGGGGTGTAGAGCTGGATCAGCGATTGCCGGATATAGACCGAGAACATGTCGGCCGCGCCGGCCACGACGAGCGCGCCGAGGCTGAGCGCCATGATCTGCGACAGGCCGAACACGATCGTCGCGATTCCATAGATCAGCACCGCGATCAGCATTTTGGGGCCGACATTGGTCTTGAGCGGGCGGAACGAGAAGAACAGCGCGACGATCGATGCGCCCACCGCAGGCGCGGCAGCCAGTGCGCTCAGCCCTTGCGGTCCGACCTTCAGAATGTCGTGCGCATAGATCGGCAGCAGGGCGGTCGTGCCCGCCAGAAACACCGCGAACAGATCGAGCGTGATGGTGCCGAACACCATCTTGTTGTGAAAAACATAGGTCAGGCCGTCGGCGATCTGCTTCAACGGATGCGCGCTGCCGACCGCGATGGTGCGGGGTACCTTGCCGATCAGGAACACGCAGACCAACGCCACGGCGAACAACAGGGTGGCGAGCCAATAGGCGCCCGACGGTGTGATCGAATAGGCGAAGCCACCGACCGCCGGGCCGATGATCGTGCCGACCTGCCAGGAGATCGAGCTGAGCGCGATCGCGGTGGGCAGCACTTCGCGCGGCACGAGATTCGGCGCGAGCGCGCTGAATGCCGGTCCGGCAAAGGCGCGCGCCAGACCGAGCAGGACGGCGACTCCGAACAGCACCGGCAGGGTCATCGCGCCGTCGAGCGTGACGAGAGCGAGAATGAGCGCGCAGGTGAATTGCATCGTCACCGTGACGCGCGTGATCCAGCGCCGGTCGAAACGGTCGGCGACCCAGCCGCTGATCGGTGTGGTCACGAACAAGGGTATGAATTGCAGCAAACCGATCAGGCCGAGCTGCGCCGCCGCGGCGCTCGGTGACATGGTCTGGCGAGCGATCGTGTAAGTCTGCCAGCCGATGACGATGATCATCGCGTTCTGGGCAATCGTCATCGCAAAGCGCGCCGCCCAATAGGCGCGGAAATTGGCGATGCGAAACGGGTGGGGGGCGGGGGGCATCGCGAAAACCTTTAGGCGCGAGCATTGCGTCGCGGCAATCGCCGATTGCTTGGCACCCGCAAACTTCGCCTGTTGTCCAGACGATTGATGTCCGGCCCGAAACGGGCTTATAGGCACCGCTTCCCCTCCCCACGGAAAACGAGGTTGCCCCATCGTGGCCAAAGCCCCCGCCGCCCGAAAAGCCGAACCGCTGACACCCAATCGCGAGCGCCCCAATGAGCCAAAGCTCTACAAGGCTTCGAAGGATGAGCTGCTCCAGTTCTACAAGCAGATGCTGCTGATCCGCCGTTTCGAGGAAAAGGCCGGTCAGCTTTACGGCCTCGGCCTGATCGGCGGTTTCTGCCATCTCTATATCGGCCAGGAAGCGGTCGCGGTCGGACTGCAATCGGCGTTGTCGGACAAGGACAGCGTGATCACCGGTTATCGCGATCACGGCCATATGCTGTTGTGCGGCATCCCACCCAAGGACGTGATGGCGGAGCTGACCGGGCGTCAGGCCGGCATTTCCAAGGGCAAGGGCGGATCGATGCACATGTTCAGCGTCGAACATAAATTCTATGGCGGGCACGGCATTGTCGGCGCGCAGGTCTCGCTCGGCACCGGGCTTGGTTTCAGCCATAAATACAAGGGCGATGGCGGTGTCTGCCTCGCCTATTTCGGCGACGGGGCATCAAACCAGGGCCAGGTTTACGAGAGCTTCAATATGGCCGAGCTGTGGAAGCTGCCGGTCATCTATGTGATCGAAAACAACCAGTATGCGATGGGCACCAGCGTCAATCGCTCATCGGCCGAGGACCAGCTGTTCCGCCGTGGCGAAAGCTTTCGCATCCCCGGTATCCAGATCGACGGCATGGACGTGCTCGCGGCACGCGGCGCGGCCGAAGAGGCGCTGGCCTGGGTTCGCGCGGGCAAGGGGCCGATCATCCTCGAAATGAAGACCTATCGCTATCGCGGCCATTCCATGTCCGACCCGGCGAAATATCGCAGCCGCGACGAGGTCCAGGCGGTGCGCGACAAGTCCGATCCGATCGACCATTGCAAGAAGCTGCTTGAAGCCGAAGGCGTCAAGGAGGACGAGCTGAAGAAGATCGAGCAGGAAATCCGCAAGGTCGTCAACGAAGCCGCCGACTTCGCCGAGAGCGCGCCCGAACCGGAGCCCGCCGAACTCTATACCGACGTGCTGGTGGAAACTTACTGATGCCGATTGAAATCAAGATGCCCGCGCTCTCCCCGACAATGGAGGAGGGCACGCTCGCCAAATGGCTCGTGAAGGAAGGCGACACCGTCAAGTCCGGCGACATCATGGCCGAGATCGAGACCGACAAGGCGACGATGGAGTTCGAAGCGGTCGATGAAGGCACGATCGGCAAGATCCTGATCGCCGAGGGCACCGACAATGTGAAGGTCGGCACCGTCATCGCGACGCTCGACGCCGAGGGCGAAGAGCCGTCCGAAGCTGCGCCGGCCAGGGCAGAATCCAAGGAAGAGCCACCTGCCGACAAGGCGCCGCCAGCACCGGAAAGCGCGACGCCGCACCAGGTCGAGACCGGTGCACGCCAGATGTACGAAGCCGCCAGGCATGACGGCCCGACCGACCCGGCGATCCCTGAGGGGACCGAGATGGTCAAGGTCACGCTGCGCGAAGCGTTGCGCGATGCGATGGCGGAGGAAATGCGCCGCGACGACCGCGTGTTCCTGATGGGCGAGGAAGTCGCGCAGTATCAGGGCGCGTACAAGGTCAGTCAGGGCCTGCTCGAGGAATTCGGCGACAAGCGCGTGATCGACACGCCGATCACCGAATATGGGTTTGCCGGGGTCGGCACGGGCGCGGCGATGGGCGGCTTGCGTCCGATCGTCGAGTTCATGACCTTCAATTTCGCGATGCAGGCGATCGATCATATCGTCAATTCGGCGGCCAAGACCAATTACATGTCGGGCGGCCAGATGCGCTGCCCGATCGTGTTCCGCGGCCCCAATGGCGCGGCCTCACGCGTCGGCGCACAGCACAGCCAGAACTACGCACCGTGGTACGCCAGCGTGCCCGGCCTGATCGTCATCGCGCCATACGACGCGGCCGATGCCAAGGGACTGATGAAGGCCGCGATCCGCACCGAGGATCCGGTCGTCTTCCTCGAAAACGAACTGCTTTACGGTCGTACCTTCGAAGTGCCCAAGCTGGACGATTATGTCCTGCCGATCGGCAAGGCGCGCACCATGCGCGAGGGCAAGGACGTGACGATCGTCAGCTATTCGATCGGTGTCGGGCTTTCGCTCGAAGCCGCCGAGGAACTGGCGAAGGAGGGCATCGACGTCGAGGTCATCGACCTGCGCACGCTGCGCCCGCTCGACAAACAGGCGGTGCTCAAGAGTCTCAAGAAGACCAACCGCATGGTCGTCGTGGAAGAAGGCTGGGCGACTTGCTCGATCGCGTCGGAGATCGTCGCGATCTGCATGGAGGAAGGGTTTGACGACCTCGATGCACCCGTCCTGCGCGTCGCCAATGAGGATGTGCCGTTGCCTTACGCGGCGAACCTCGAAAAACTCGCCCTGGTCAATTCGGCGAAGATCGTCGAAGCGGTGAAGAAGGTGACATACCGCTAAAGTGTGTCATGCCGCGTAGGTGTTGCAGGTTGCTTTCGTCGCGATTGGCAACGGGTTATAGACCTGCGCGAAATCGCGATTGTCGCGCACCACAAAGGACGCGATATAGTGGATGCGCATAGCGCCATAGAGCCAGTTGCCGACCACCGGCTGGTACAAATAATTGACCTCGACGAACATCACGCCGCCGTTGGTGGGCGCCTTCACCGCGTCGGCCGAACTGTCGCCCATGCCGACCAGCACTGGCCCGCCGGCTGCACCGACGGCAAGGGCGCCAGGGTGAGCGGCCGAATTGTCGAGCGGAAGCGTCGCGGTGTTTACGCCTGCGTTCGGGTCATAAGCGCCGGCATTCGAAAGTCCGGTGGTCGCTAGTCCATAGGACGAGTCATAGCCCGCACCGTTCTTCATACCCACGCAGCGCTGCCAATGGATTCGCTGTGCCCCTGCCGAGTCCGCCTCCAGGCTCGATACGGTGATCCGGCCATAGGTCGTAAGCTTGATGCCTTTGCCCTGCGTCCGCGCAGCGTCCAGCACGTCGTTCATGTCGACTTCGCGAAGCTGCTCGACCTGATTCGAATCGATCGTTCCGACGCGCGCCGCGTTGTCGGCCAGGCCGAGCGCGATTTGACTGACCTTCAGATTGATCAGGGCCAGATTGGCAGTCTCAATTCCGTATAGGCCGATCATCAGCACGATCGGCATCGAAAAGGCGAACTCAAGCATCGCCAAGCCGCTCTTGTCACGAGCGAGGCGGCGGCGCGCGCTGTTAAGGCCGGCAATTTTGGAGCGGAGATTTATCTTCATGTGCAGACCTGCTTGGGTGCCGCGGCGACCTGCTGCGTTGCGTAGGGCTGGTTCTTGAGCAGCGTGCTGGCGTTGATCGTATTGGTCGATGGCCAGCCGAAAAGGCCCGCGACCGGGAAGAGCCGGGGATAGGCGACCTGCACCGAATATAGCGTCACGTCGTTCGCGCCGCCCTGACCGTCCGCGCCCGGATCGGCATCCCACTGACTGTTCGCGTTGATGTCGGTAAAGCACTCCCCGGAGTTGCGAATGCCGTTGTTGTTGGTGTCGATGAAAGGTTCGGGCTTGGCTGTACTGAACGAATCGTAATTCTTCCGCGTGAAGGCAAAGGTCGCATTCTTGGCGATCTTCTTGACCATGTCGGACACCTTCGCATCGATTGCCGCCGTGTTGTTACCGCCGCCCTGGATCGTTGAATCGCGCCCGGCTTTTTGCATCGCGCCGTTGACGAGCGACTGTGCGTAGACCTGATAAGCGAGATCGCTCAATCCCATCAGAAGCAGCATCATGACGGGCGCGATGATGGCGAATTCAATGACGGTAGAGCCGCGCCGATCGCGTGCGAGGTTGAGAAGACGGCGTATCACTGCGAAATCCGGAGCAGCGCGATCTGCTTGGCGATGTCCTGGAAAACGGTGTTCAGCGAAGCGGTGTCGGTGGCTGTGAAGGCCTTCCCCTTGCCGTATTTGGCACAATCCTTCAGCTCCTGATTCAGCGCTGTGCCGAACGCGACGACGTACACCGTGATACCGCGTGACCCGGCAGCCGTGCATTCCGCCACGAAGCGCGCGTTGTGATAGGCTTCGTCATTGTCCAGGCCACTGACACGCTTATCATAATATTCGATGCCATAGAGGCTGTAAGCGGTCACGACGTTGTTCATGTCGCCATCGGTCATGAAGACGATGAAACGGTTCGGCTCGTTGCGATTGGGCCAGGCTGCGGTGTCCGCCCCGAACGGCCCTTTCGGCGCGAGAAAGCGCGTACCCCAGATCATGCCGGTATCGTGATAAGTGTATCCGGAGGGCCGCAGGTCACCGCTCGATGATACATAGGTGGCAACCTCACCGCGTGTCATAACCGACAGGCGCTTGGCCGCCTTGGGACAGGCGACGCCATCACCGTTGTAATTCGCTGCTAGCCACTTGCCGAGCGTAGTGCCGGTTCCGCTCACATCGCTACTCGCGGTGTTCGAGCTTCCGGCATTGTACACGCTGGTATTATTACCACGGTAATAGCTTAGCTCGGGCAGTGCTGGCTTCCATTTTGTGTCATCGGAGCTCGGCGTCAAATCCGGATCGAGGTCGGGCGGCAGGGCGCTCTGATTGAAGCTGGTCGCGCCGAAAGTGGTCTGCCGTTCCTCAATGCAACCCGGCCACGTGATCGTGCCGCCGCCATAACGCGTGCGATCCACGGTCGCGGCGCCAGTCTTGAGCTGCGACACGTCGAGTTCTTTGTTCAAGTAATTCCAGGTGACCTTCAGCTTCTCGGTCTTGACCGTGCAGGTCCCCGGGGCTTTGTTGTTGGTCTGCGCCTGGTAGGTCTTCGTTACCCGAGTAGCGGTCGCGGTAGCGGCGATGCCGGATCCGGCGACAACATAGCCGTTTGCCGGTGTCCGCACGACGCCGACCGTGCAGGAAGTCGACGCGACCTTGTCGGTGATGACGGTCGCGGTGTTCCAGACCGTGTCGTTGTTCTCGACCGTATTGGTAGCGATGCCCGCCGGCTCGCGCGTATTGTAGGTCCACTTATCGACCAGATACGATGGATTGAGCGAGCGAATTGCCGCGCCCGCGTTCACCGTCACGCTATACGGCACGAAACCATAGCGGATATGCGTCGAAGGGTCGGCGGTGGAGTCGATTGTATCGTAGAAGTTGAGCACGGCAGCGCGAACGCCGGCGATCTTTGAATCCGAGGAGGCTTCTCCCGAAGCGTAGCCAGTCGTGCCGTCCTCGCGCGTGTAGGCGTATTTGCCGCCGGCACCCGAGCCGTCCGGCTTGCCGGCCATCGACCCGGTCGTATCCAGCACGAACATAATGTCAGTGTCGGCCACGTCGTAACGCGCTTGACATGCGACGTTGAGCGCGACATCGGCCGCGCCGAACATCTTCATGATCGTCATGGGCACGTTGACGCTGGCGGTGCCGGAAACCTGATTGTCTGTCGTCTTGACCGGTGTGAAAGCGGTCGTGTTGGTACGCATCCAGCCGTTCTTGAAATTATTCTTGAAGAACGTCTGCGCCTGGCCCGCCGGCGAAACATCAAGCGGCGCGGTGCTGTTGACGATCGACTTGCGACCTGCGAGCACGCCGGCGTCACAGGCCTGTTGCAGCCTCACCTTGACGACATAGAGACGCGCAGTGTCAATGCCCGAACCGACGATGCCGCAGATAGGGAAGAGCGCGATCGCCATCATGGCAAGCGTGTTGCCGCGAACGTCATGTGCAAGGCGGCTCATGAAGCCGCGCGTCATTACTCGCTCGATCGCTTTGATCCCCGACATTCAGCCGCCCCGCTTGGTAGATATTGGTCCCAACCAGCGGCCTATGCGGGGCGAAGGGATAATTGCGCTTCAATCGACATGGTTAATGCTATGGTTACGATCTGGGGCCGCGACCTCATGACGGCGGACCCGGAGCGTCTTCTCGCATTATCCTATTCGCCCATATCGCATCGCGCTGGCGTGACTGCGCTCTTCGCGCTCGACGACACGCTCGCTGCGATCCTGCGTACCACGCGCGAGCCGCTGGTCGGGCAGATGCGGCTGACCTGGTGGCATGAGGCGCTGGGCAAGCTTGACGACGGGAGCGTCCCGGCCGAGCCGGTCCTCCAGGCACTCGCGGCCGAGGTGATCCCGCGCGGCGTGTCGGGGGCGCTGCTTGCCGACATGATCGACGCGTGGGAGGTGCTGCTCGATCCGGAGACGCCCGACGATGCAACGCTGGAGCGTTATGCGGGGCGGGGCGTGATCCTGTTCGGCGCGGCGGGAACGTTGCTTGGCACAGCGCCGACCGATCCGATCGCACCGGCCGGGCGCGGCTGGGCGCTGGCCGATCTGGCGCGCAATGTGGAGGACAGGCAGGTCGCGGTAAACGCGCTGCGTCTGGCCACCGGCCCGCTGGTCGCCGCGACCGCCGTGCGGTGGAGCCGTGCAGGACGGACACTCGGCGCACTCGCCCATCTCGCACGGCTCGACCTGAAGGTGCCGATCGGCGAACCGATCCCACATGGCGCGCCGCACCGCGTGTGGCGCATATTGATTCATCGGATTCGGGGACGTTAGCTTGTCCGAGACGGCCAATCCGCGATAGTCTGGACCTATTGTCAGTTGGGAGACGGAAATGATGTGGCGCTATGTGGCGGGCAGCGTGGCGGCGCTGATGTTGATCATCGCGGGAATCATGTTGGCTGGCGGGTCCGCTCGCCCGGTTTCACCACTCATGGCGGCGCCGGCGCATGCGGGCCAGGTTGCCGACGACGACGAAGCGTTGCCTGACACTATTCCGGAGGCGGGCGCCAAGACCCGCGAGGAGAAGCGGTTCAACCGCTACGACAAGGATCGCGACGGCGCGGTCACGCGCGAGGAATATCTCGTCTCGCGCCGCAAGGCCTATGCGAAGCTCGACATCAATCATGACGGCCAATTGTCGTTCGACGAATGGGCGACCAAGACCACGACCAAGTTCGCGGATGCGGACAAGGACAAGTCGGGGACGATGAACGCCGTCGAATTCGCCACCACCGCGCCGAAACGCCGCGCCAAGGCCAAGCCGAACTGCCCGCCGGCAGCGCCGAAAGACGAGGAAGGCTAGACTCGTTTTTAGCAAGCCGGTGCCAGCCCGCTTCCCCGCCCGGCCACCCACAGAATATCCTGAATGGGTGGCCGGGAGGGAGAGCGGGCTGGCACCGGCTAAACCGGGAAGACTTTAGGCCACGCGGCTGCCGGTCGCCGCGACCCATTCGCCGAGCGCCGCGCGGGCGCGATCGGTATACATCTTTTTGCGATCGGCCTTTTTCGTGCGGCCCTCGATCGGTGGGAACAGGCCGAAATTGACGTTCATCGGCTGATAGCTGTCAGCCTCCGCGCCGCCGGTGATGTGTCCAAGCAAGGCGCCGAGCGCGGTTTCGACCGGCGGCGGGGCGAGCGACGCGCCGGCCAGCTCCGCCGTGGCGAAGCGCCCGGCGAGCAGGCCGATCGCCGCGCTCTCGATATAACCCTCGCAGCCGGTGATCTGCCCGGCGAAGCGCACATTGGGGCGCGCCTTCAGCCGCAATGTTTCATCGAGCAGGACGGGCGAGCGGATGAAGGTGTTGCGATGCAGCCCGCCGAGTCGCGCGAACTCGGCATTCTCGAGACCCGGGATGGTGCGGAACAGCCGGACCTGATCGGCATGTTTCATCTTGGTCTGGAAGCCGACGATGTTCCACAAGGTGCCTGAGGCATTGTCCTGGCGCAGCTGGACCACGGCATGCGGCCAGCGTCCGGTGCGCGGGTCGTCGAGCCCGACCGGCTTCATCGGGCCGAAACGCAGCGTGTCGAAGCCGCGTTCGGCCATCACCTCGATCGGCATGCATCCCTCGAAATAGGGCGTATCCTTCTCCCAGTCGCGGAACGGAGTCTTTTCACCGTCGATCAGGCCCTGATGGAAGGCGGCATATTGATCGCGGTCCATCGCGCAGTTGATGTAATCCTTGCCCTCTCCCTTGTTCCAGCGCGACTGGAACCAGGCGGTGTCCATGTCGATGCTGTCGAAATGGACGATCGGCGCGATCGCGTCGAAGAACGCCAGCGCCTCCGCACCGGTCGCCGCGCCGATGCTCTCGGCAAGGCCCGCCGCGGTAAGCGGACCGGTCGAGATGATCACCGGACCGTCCGATGGAATGACGTCGACGCGCTCGCGCACGACCGTGATGTTGGGGTGCCCCTCGATCGCGGCGGTCACGCCGGCCGAGAAACCGTCGCGATCGACCGCCAGCGCCGATCCCGCCGGCACCTTGTGGATATCGCCCTCGCGCATGATGATCGAGCCGAGCGCGCGCATCTCGGCATGGAGCAGGCCGACCGCGTTGCTGGTCGCGTCGTCGGAGCGGAAGCTGTTCGAACAGACCAGTTCGGCGAGGCCGTCGCTATGGTGCGCCGGCGTCATCTCGCCCGAGCCGCGCATTTCGGAGAGCTTTACCTGATAGCCCGCTTCGGCGAGCTGCCAGGCGGCCTCGGAACCGGCAAGACCGCCGCCGATGATGTGGATGTCGTGGTTCATTGGGTGGCGATAGCCGTCCTTGTCGCGCCTGACAAAGGCTGAGCGCTGTCATCCTCCCACGTCACGTGCCACCGGCAGATCAGCGCGCAGACCGCGCCGGCAAAGCTGAAGCCGAAACACGCGATCGAGCTTTGCGTATCGCCATTGCCCGACAGCACGAGAGGCATCCCCGTGGCCAGCCCTCCGGCCAGCGCCCAGGCTGCGGGCAACCGCATTGCGGGGTTATATCGGCCAAGCCGTCGCATCAGCCAGGTTCCAAGGAAATTGGGAATGCCGGAAATCAGTACTCCAGCGAGCATGATCAGGGCCAGGCCAATGATGATTGCGGGAACGCCCGTGATGACGAACCTGATGTCGGGCAGCTCGATCGCCTTGTCCATATCGTTCGACCATGTCCCGACCAGAATGCCGGCCACGAAGATCGGCCCGGCCAGCAGCGTTGCCGCGACAGTGCCGGAATTCGATGATGTGCTGCGGTACATCTCGATTCTCCCGATAATCGGGCCGGAGGCGGCATCACCGCCTCCGGCACCGCGCCCGATTCAGCCAACCATCGCCACGGAGTCGGGCCGCTCGTTCAGCCAGCCATTCACCTTGCGGCCGAATTGCGCGATCGCGCCCATGTTGAAGAAATGCATCGCCCCGAGCACGACAACGGCGAGGCCGACCTTGCCGCTGAGGAAGCGTATCGCGCCGGTCAGTGTGGTCGGTTCGTTGCCGAGGCTGAGTGTCAGGGTGATGAAGCCGATATTGACGAGATAGAAACCGACCACCAGCAGATGGTTGGTGGAGCGCGCCAGCACCTCATTCTGACCGAAGCACTGGATCAGGAACACGACGCCGTTGCTGGACAGGGTGCGCGCGACCCAGATCGTGATGGCGATCGTGATGACGAGGTAAAGCGCATAGATTGTTTCGACCATGGCTCATTCCTTTTTTGTGTCTGAAATTTCTGTAATTTGTGAAATAGCCGGGCATGGCTATGGAGGAAGAGGGGGCATGTATGTCTCCTCAGTCTTTCGATTTGCCGGGGATGAACCGTGCGACCTTGCCGCCGAGTTTCATCAGCGTGACCAGGGTCTGTTTGGGCAACACGCGAACCTGATCGTACCAGGTGCCGAGCGTCGAGAGGAATTCGTGCATCCGTGTGATGCGTTCGCGGACATGCGCGGGTGCGGCGCCATCGGCCTTCAATCGCTCCGATAGCTGTCCCATCAGCGCGATGGTCGGGTCGATCTCGCGGCGCTTGCGCTCCGCGGCGATGCGCATGAGCATTTCCCACAGATCGGTTTCCGCGGTGAAATGGTCGCGCCGGTCGCCCTCGACATGGACCCGGCGGACGATCGCGTACCCTTGCAATTCCTTCAGGCCGGTCGAGACATTGGACCGGGCGAGCCCGAGCGTCTCGACAATCTCTTCGGCATGCATCGGCCGGTCGGAGAGATAGAGCAGGGCATGGATCTGCGCGACCGAGCGGTTCACGCCCCAATGCGTGCCCATCTCCCCCCAATGGAGGATGAAGGCCTTGACGTCGGGATGGTCGTACAGGGTCATTTGCTCACTTTCTGTAAAAGCAGAAATAAAAGAAATGCTGGCGAATGTCAATCGGAGACGGGATGATCGAACGGCAGCCGGCGAACGAGCCGGCAAAAGCGAACCGGGGGCGGGCATGACCGAACGCATACGATCATTGATCTTCATCGCCGCGCTGGTTGCCGGAGCGACGCTGCTGCCTGTCTCGACCGTGATCACCGACCCCGTGACCAAGATCATATGGAAGGGCGCAGGGGTCGCGTTGCTTGCATTATGGGCTGCGCTGGCCGCGCGAAATATGGATGGCTGGCTGATCGCCGTCGTGCTCGCGCTTGGCGCGCTGGGTGACGTCCTGATCGAGATATCGGGACTGGTGACCGGGGCATTGGCGTTTCTCGCCGGACACATCGTTGCGATCTTCCTTTATCTGCGTCATCGGCGAGAGGTTGCTCCGGGCTGGATCGTCGCGGTTTTGTTGATTGTGCTGACACCGCTTATCGCCTGGGTCCTGCCGTCGGACCGAAGCGCCGCGCCGGGGATCGCGCTGTATGCGACCGGGCTCGGCGCGATGGCCGCCTGTGCATGGCTGAGCCGTTTTCCGCGCCATATCGTCGCGCTTGGCGCGATGCTGTTCGTCATCTCCGACTTGCTGATTTTCTCGCGGATCGGCCCGCTGGCCGGGTCGGCGGTCCCCGCACTGCTGGTCTGGCCGACCTATTTCGCTGGTCAGGCGTTGATCGCCTGGGGCGTGGTGACGGCGTTGCGGAGGACAGCGGGATGATCGACCATATCGGCCTTGCGGTGTTCATCATGTCAAAGAGCAAGGCGATAGGTAGCGTCGGTTCGAGATGGTTTGAATCGCTGCGCTCGGGCACAAGGCTGGACCGCGCGAGACGACGATCTGCGAGATATGACACACCCGTTTGTGTCATATTTCGAGGCGGCGAGATATTGCACCCTCACCCTAACGTCAGCTCTCAGCGAGTAACTGCCCTTTTTTCTCCGTGGACGCGGGCAGTCGCACGGTTCTCTGGTTTGGCAGTTACGGTGATGGTGCGGCCCCGTCTTTCGTACCTCGACGGCGAGCACGTTTACTTCAAGCCGAGCAATCGTGCGGCATTGTCATGGAAGACGGCGCGCTGTTCGGCGGGCGTGAAACCGAAGTGTCGGATCGCGGCGACGGCGGCGGCCGGCGTATCGACGGGCCAGTCCGAACCGAACAGGAATTGGCTGATGCCGATCTGGCGGATTGTCCAGAGCAGTTCCGGTTTCATCGGAGAATCGACGTAGGCCGTGCCGATCGCCGAAAGATCGAACCAGACGTTTCCGCCCATGCCGATCTTCTGTAATGTCGCGAACGCGATCGTTTCGCGGAACTGGCTGAAGCCCATATGAGCCAGCACCAAGCGCGTCTTCGGAAATTGCGCCGCGAGCAGGAGGAACTTGCCGACCTCCGAGGTGTCCCACGGTTTGTAGCTGTCGAAAAGCAGAACCAGGTTGAGATTGCCGGCATGCTCGACCAGCGCGGCGACCGCTGGGTCACCGACGTCGAAGTTTTGCGTATTGGGATGGAGTTTGATCTCGCGAACGCCAAGACCCGCAAGACGATCCAGTTCCTTGAAGGCATCGGCGCCATCCAGAGGATGCACGGATGGCACCGCATAGAAGCGCCCGGCGCCCGCCGCAGCGGCTATTACGGCGTCATTTGCTTTGCGTGTCTCGGCAATCTGGCCGCGCTTGGCGATCACGATCAACGCGCTCATCGAGACGCCGGTCTGGTCATCGAGCTTGCGAAGCGCATCGGTGCCGATCGGATGGGTCTTGCTCAGCGCGTCCTTTTCGCCGAGCCGCAAATGCGCATGGGCATCGATGATCGGCCCTGAATAGTCGGTGGTCTTGGCGCTGGCGCTAACGCTCTGCAGCGCCGCGGCCGCAGCTATCACAATGATCGCCGAAAATAATCTCATTGGCGTTGTTCTTTCGCTGAGTGTCGTCTTCGGTGGCGGGGTCGGGATGAGCAGAGCCGCGCTGATCCGTATCCAGTTTTCAATTGTTCGCGGTGTCAACTTCGATAGCAAATGCCGCGCTTCAAAATTGATACCGCGCGGGCAGTGTAGTTGGTGGGTCATCACGACGCGGCGGGTATTGTCTGCATTGTGCGCGCCTCTGCGCGAACAATTTACCAAATCTCGGTACGCAATGTTGAGCGTCGATCCGTTCCAGCTCAATCACAGCAGGAACACGGCCTATCCCGTGACAGGCAGCCTCACCGTGCCATCGTCGTTGCGCTCCAGCGGGCCATAGGCGAACAATGTTTCGAGCAGCAGCGGGCCGTAGAGATGCGGGAATAGCTGTCCGCCGCGTGACTCTTCCCATTTCAGCGATGCGCCGAACGATCCGAGATCGACCGCCGCGACGTGCAGGCCGGTCTGGCCGGCGAAATGCTTGTCGACCGTCTCGGTCAACTGTTCGCAGGTCGAGAGGTGGATATAGCCGTCGGCCAGATCGACCGGCGCCCCGGCGAAAGTCCCGTCACGTTCCAGCGCCGCCATCTGTTCGGCGGTCAGGACCTTATAGGCCGTGACGGGAAGGTCGCTCACTCGCCATCCTCAGGCGTGTCCTGCGTATCCGCAGTTGCGCCGTCGGGTGCGGGTAATGCGATCGTTTCGTCGAGATCGATTTCCGCATCGTCCGCGCTTTCCCGGATTCGCGCGGCCGAAACGACATGTTCGTTCTTGGCCACGTCGAACAGTTTTACACCGGCCGAACCGCGGCTGATGATACGGAAGCCCTGTTCGTCGTCGCGTTCGTGGCGTAGCTCGATCGGCATGCGGATCAGCTTGGCCTGGTCGGTGACCAGCATCAGCTGTTCGCCATGCGCCGAGGGGAAGCTTGCCACGACATTGCCGTTGCGGGCGAGGTTGTCGATATTGGTGATGCCCTGGCCACCGCGACCGATGCGGCGATATTCATAGGCCGAGGACAGTTTGCCATAGCCATTAGCGCAGACCGTCAGGATGAATTCCTCCCGCGTCCGCAGCTCGGCGAAGCGTTCCGCGCTCATCGTCGGTTCGCCGTCCTTTTCGGGCTTCCACGGTGCGAAGCGGACATATTCCTCGCGCTCCTCCTGCGTGGTGCCGACCCGGTGCAGGATCGACAGCGAGATGACCTCGTCGTCGTTCTTCAGCGAGATGCCGCGCACGCCGGTCGCGGTTCGGCTCTGGAATTCGCGCACATCGTCGCCGGCAAAGCGGATCGCCTTGCCCTTGCGCGTTGCGAGCAGCACATCGTCGCCCTCGTTGAGCAAGGCCACGCCGATCAGGCGATCCTCGCTCTCGTCATCGAAGCGCATCGCGATCTTGCCGTTGTTGGGCACGTTGGTGAACGCGTCCATCGAGTTGCGGCGGACATTGCCCTTGGCGGTGGCGAACATGACGTGCAGCGCGCCCCATTCCGCCTCATCCTCGGGCAAAGGAAGCACGGTCGAGATCGTCTCACCCTCGGCCAGCGGCAGCAGATTGACCATTGGCCGGCCGCGCGTCGCGGCGCCGCCTTCGGGCAGGCGCCAGACCTTTTTGCGATAGACCTTGCCGTGAGTGGAGAAGAACAGCACCGGCGTGTGCGTCGAGGTGACGAACATTTCGGTGACGATATCCTCTTCCTTGGTCGCCATGCCGGCGCGGCCCTTGCCGCCCTTGGCCTGGGCGCGGAAGGTGTCGAGCGTGGTGCGCTTGATATAACCCTGCATGGTCACGGTCACGACCATGTCCTCACGCTCGATCAGATCCTCATCGTCGATGCCGTCGGCGGCGGCGGCGATTTCGGTGCGGCGTGGTGTCGCGAACTGGTCGCGCACGGCGGCCAGTTCTTCCTTCATCACTTCATACAGCTTGTAGCGATCGGCGAGGACCGCGAGCAATTCGGTGATCGATTCAGCCAGCGTCTTGAGTTCGTCGCCGATCTCGTCACGGCCAAGCGCGGTCAGGCGATGCAGCCGCAGATCGAGGATCGCACGGACCTGAACCTCGGACAGGCGATAGACCTCGCCCTCCTGCTTGTCCTCGACCGCTTCGACCAGGCGGATGTACGGCGCGATCTCGGCGATCGGCCATTCGCGCGCGGCGAGTGCCGCGCGGGCGACGACGGGGCTCGCCGAGCCACGGATGATGCGCACGACTTCATCGAGGTTGCTGACCGCGATGACCAGCCCGAGCAAGATGTGCGCACGTTCGCGCGCCTTGGCCAGTTCGAACTTGGACCGGCGCGTGATCACCTCTTCGCGGAACTTGACAAAGGCTTCGATGATGTCGCGCAGGTTGAGCGTTTCCGGGCGGCCGCCGCGGATCGCGAGCATGTTGGCCGGGAAGCTCGATTGCGCCGGGGTGTGGCGCCACAATTGGTTGAGTACGACCTCCGGGGTGGCATCGCGCTTCAGGTCGATGACGATGCGTACGCCGTGGCGGTTCGATTCGTCGCGAATGTCGCTGACGCCTTCGATGCGCTTGTCCTTGGCGGCTTCGGCGATCTTTTCGACCAGGCCGTTCTTGCCGACCTGATAGGGGATTTCGGTGAGGACGATCGAGCGGCGATCGGCGCGACCTTCCTCGACCTCGTAACGCGAGCGCACCAGGATCGACCCGCGGCCATCCTGATAGGCCGAGCGGCAGCCCGCGCGGCCGAGAATGATCCCGCCGGTCGGGAAGTCGGGGCCGGGCACGATTTCCATCAGCTCTTCGATGGTGATCGCGCCGTTCTCGATATAGGCGAGACACGCATCGATCACTTCGCCGAGATTGTGCGGCGGGATGTTGGTCGCCATGCCGACGGCGATGCCACCCGCGCCGTTGACCAGAATGTTGGGGAAACGCGCCGGCAGCACGGTCGGCTCTTCGCGCGACCCGTCATAGTTTGGCGCGAAATCGACCGTGTCCTTTTCGATGTCCTGCAGCAACGCCATCGCCGCCTTGGTCAACCGAGCCTCGGTATAGCGCATCGACGCCGGCATATCCGGATCCATCGACCCGAAATTGCCCTGGCCGTCCATCAACATCACGCGCATCGCCCAATCCTGGGCGAGGCGGGCGAGCGCCATGTAGATCGAGCTGTCGCCGTGAGGATGGTAATTGCCCATCACGTCGCCGACGATCTTGGCGCATTTGCGATACGGCCGGCCGGGGACGAAGCCGCCCTCCTGGCTGGCGAAAAGAATACGGCGATGGACCGGTTTCAGCCCGTCGCGCACATCGGGTAGCGCGCGCGAGACGATCACGCTCATCGCGTAATCGAGATAGCTGGAACGCATTTCGTCGACGATGGAGATCGGCGAGATATCGGAAGGGTCGGCGAGGAGTGTCTCGTCGGTCAAATTTCGAAGCTTTCGGGTTGTGTGACGTTGTGGTTACGACACTAGCCGATCAGCGTGAAGGATACCACCCCCGCACGCGCCCGAGCGC
This sequence comes from Sphingomonas sp. UYAg733, assembly GCF_054057355.1. Taxonomy (NCBI): domain Bacteria; kingdom Pseudomonadati; phylum Pseudomonadota; class Alphaproteobacteria; order Sphingomonadales; family Sphingomonadaceae; genus Sphingomonas; species Sphingomonas sp. UYAg733. The sequence continues at coordinate 283,853 of NZ_JBSRZE010000002.1, read as the reverse complement.
GGGCGGGGGCCGGTCGTTCGGACGCTTATTTACAGGCTTTCTTGGTCGCATTTCCGGCCTTGTTGCAGTCGTAGGTGACCGCCTTGCCGGTCGTCGTCCTGGTCGACACCATCCGGCCCGCCGGAGTCACTTTCGTGGTGCGTCGGACATAGGCGTGGCGGGTCGCGGCGACCTTGACCGGCGCGGCCTTGACCGTCGTCGAGGTCGTGGTTTTGGTCTGCGCGATCGGATTGGCGGTGGCGACCCCGGCGGCACCGGCGAACAGTGCGGAAGCGGCGAGGATCGAGGCGATGATGGTTTTCGACATTGGCTTTATCCTGTCCAACGCGGCGCTTTGTGCGCCACTGATCAGGGTTTTGCGCCAGTCCCGTTATCGGCCATGTGACGCCAGGGTGAAATGATCGTCATGCGGGGACTTCGGCGCCGTCCCAGGCGAAGATCTTGCCGCTGTCGGGCGCGCGCAACCCGTCGATCACGTCGAGCAATTGCACCGCCGCGCGGTCGGGAGCGAACAGGTTTCCCGGCGTGACGTTACCCTGGAAGGGGCGCGACAGGTCGGTATCGACCGTGCCGGGATGCAGGCCGACGACGATCGAACTGCTGTTGCGGCGCCGTTCCTCGATCGCCAGCGTGCGGATCATCATGTTGAGCGCGGCCTTCGACGCGCGGTAGCCGTACCAGCCGCCGAGGCGGTTGTCGGCGATGCTGCCGACCCGCGCCGAGAGCGCGGCGAAGACGGTGCGACCGGTTCTGGGCATCAGTGGCAGGAAATGCTTGGCGACCAGCGCGGGGCCGATCGTGTTGATCGCGAAAATCCGCGCGAGCCAGTCCGGGTCGAGATCGACCAGCGCCTTTTCCGGACCATGATCGCCTTCGTGGAGCAATCCCGTCGCGATGAAGATCAGTGTTGGCGCCGGGCCATTGGCGACCAGCTTCGCGGCAGCCGCGATGCTGGTCTCGTCGGTCAGGTCGAGTTGCCGGTCGCCGCTGCCGCTGCGCGCAAAGCCATGGACGATATCGAACGCGCCTTCGTCGATCAGCGCTTCCTCGAACGCGGCGCCGATGCCGCCGGACGCGCCGATGACGACCGCCGCGCCGGGCATCAGGCCGCCTTGCGCATGAAGCGCCATTGCGTGGTGCTGCTCTCGCCGGCGTCGAAGCGATAACCGTCGCTGTCAAAATCTTTCATCGAGTCCACATCGTCGATGCGGTGTTCGCACAACCAGCGCGCCATCATGCCGCGCGCCCGTTTGGCGTTGAAGCTGACGAAGCGCGGACCATCGGGGCCGGGCTCGCGGAAATCGACCTGGATGACGCGGATGTCGCGCGGCAGACGGTCCGCGACGGCGTGCCAATATTCCTGGCTGGCAAGGTTCAGCACAATGCCCGACCCTTCCCCGGCGAGATCGTCGGCGAGCAGGCCGGCGATCCGATCACCCCACCAGTCATACAGACTCTTGCGCCGTGGTGCCCAGCGCGTGCCCATTTCGAGCCGATAGGGCCGCATCGAATCGAGCGGGCGGAGCAGGCCGTACAGCCCCGACAGCATCCGGACATGATCCTGCGCAAAGGCGATTCCCGCCTCATCGACCGTTTTCGCGTCGAACCCGGTATAGACGTCACCGGCAAAGGCGAAGAGTGCCGGCCGCTCCGGCGCCGCCGCGAAACCGGCAAAGCGATCGGCATTGAGTTTGGCCAGTGCCTTTGAGATGTCCATCAACCCGGCGAGCCGTTTCTGGCTGAGATTGGCGGCCGACGCGGCGAGCGCCGATGCCTCGGCCGCGAAGCGCGGCGCAGTCGGCGTCACGGCCGGGATCGGCTTTACATAGTCGAGCGTCTTGGCGGGAGAGAGGACAGCGATCATCGCGCCCGGTTAGCGGGGCGACCGGCCCCGGTCAAAGCCTTGGTCGAGGCGATACGTCGCGCTTTGGAACCATGGCCTCGTTCAATCGTCATTCAGCGCGCGGGCGGCATTGGGCCCCCCGTGTCACTTGCTTGAACCCGACGCCCGGGCTGGCTACAGCGCACAGGCTAAGGTAGGGCGCCGCGCGCCGCCAATAGGAGAGTTCCACCGTGAAGAAATTGTCTCGGGTCGCACTGGCGGCTGTATTGATCGCCAGCACCTCCAGCGTCGCGATCGTTGCGCCGGCATATGCCAAGAAAAAGGAAGAGGCGAAGCCCGCCGGCGGGCTGGTGTTGAGCAAGGAAGCGCGCGAGTTCGCGGTCAAGATCGACGAGGCGGCCAAGGCACGCGAAACGGCGACCGACAAGGCGCAAGGCGATGCCGCGTACCTTGCCGCGCTCGCGGCCAATCTTCCCGGTCTTGAGGGTGTGGCGCAGTCCGAAGACGAGAAGTATATCGCACAGGCATATCGTTTTCAGTACGAGGCGCTCAAGCTGGGCAATGGCGGCAATGAGGCGACGCTGGCCGGGCCGCTCGACGCACTGCTTGCCAATCCGAAGACACCGGCGGATTCGATCGGCCGGTACGCCTTTATGCGCGGCAATATCGCCTATAATTCCAAGCAATATCCGGTCGCGCTGAGCAATTACTCCCGTGCGAAAACCGCGGGTTACACCGCCAACGACATTTCCCTGCTGATCGCCAAGGCGAAAATCCTTGGTGGGGATCCGGCCGGCGGCGTCGCCGATATCGAGGCGGCGGTCGCTGCCGACAAGGCGGCGGGCAAGCCGGTGTCGGAGGATCTTTATACTTATGCGATCACCGCGCTGCAGAAGACCGGCGACAATGCCGCCACTCAGCGCTGGACGCGCAACTGGCTGCACGCTTACGGCACACCGAAGAACTGGCGTACCGCGATCTATGTGTTCGGTTTCCAGGGCGCGGGCGCCAAGCGCATCGACAAGAAGCAGCGTGTCGATCTGTTCCGGCTGATGCGCGCGGCCAATGGTCTGGCGGGCCAGGAGGATTATCTCGAATATGCCGAACTGGCGTTCTCGATCGGTTTGGGCAGCGAGACGATCGCGGTGATCGACGAGGGCAAGAAGAACCAGAAGATTCCGGCGACGAGCACCTCGGCGACCGGATATCGGTCCGACGCGGTCAAGCAGATCGCTACCGAAGGTTCGCTCACCGCGCAGGAGTCCAAGGCCAAGGCCGCCGCCACGGGTAAGGTCGCGGCCGACACGGGCGATTTCTGTCTCGGTCAGGGGAATTATGCGAAAGCGATCGAGATGTACCGCCTTGCGCTGAGCAAGGGATCGGTCGACGCCGATGAGGTCAATACCCATCTCGGCATCGCGCTCGCCGGGACTGGCGACAAGGCTGGTGCCAAGGGAGCTTTCGCGCTGGTCAAGACCGCGCCGCGCAGCGAGATCGCGACCCTGTGGACGACCTGGGTCGATGCGCCGGCGGCCGGGGCACCCGCCGCCTGAGCGGTTCGATCATTCGGAAAATGTGAGAAGGGCGGCAGCGATGCCGCCCTTTTCCATGAGGATCTTCGTGGCTGGCACCGTCTAAAACCGCAAAGACCTTCTCGCTCAGCCGGTGCGAACCGGGATGCCCGGCACCGATTTAGCTATCCGGATGGTGAGCGATGTCTTGACGCTGGCCACGTTGGGCGCGGGGGTCAGGTGCGTGGTTAATATGTCCTGGAAGCTCTTCAGGTCGCCCGCAACGATCTTCAGGATGAAGTCGATTTCGCCATTGAGCATATGGCATTCGCGGATTTCAGGAATCGCCGCGACATGTTCCTCAAACGCGGCGAGGTCGTGTTCGGCCTGACTGCGCAGGCTGACCATCGCGAATACGGTGATCGGATAACCCAAGGTGGCCGCGTCGAGTTCGGCGTGATAACCCTTGATCGCCCCGGCATCCTCCAGCGCGCGGACGCGGCGCAGGCATGGCGGCGCGGTCAGGCCGACCCTTTCGGCGAGTTCGACATTGGTCATCCGCCCGTCGTCCTGCAACAAACCCAGAATCTGCCGGTCGATTTGATCAAACGCCATTGCGCAACGCTCCCGCGGGACGCGAGTTTTCGCGCGCCTCTCATTCATTCAGCATAAGATAATTGCGGGGGAACGCAATTGTCCCACATTGCTACGTCCCGAAATCAACGGTTCCTCAACCGGTCCGGGGCGGTTAAGAAATCCTTACGACGCGCCATCTGACGGGTCGTGATGGGGGCTCCCGGTTTGCGCTTCGACGACAGTCTTGAAACGGTACTCTCGGCGGACATGTCGACCCCGTTTGGCGCGCAATCGGCATGGCGTCAGCTTGTCGACCTGATCGGGCGGCGTCGGGTGCCGGCGGATTCCGCGGCGATCGCACGGTTGCAGGCACTTCGCGCGCAGGTGTCGCCGCCGGTCCGCGCGGCGAGTGCGCGGTCGCTCGCCTTTACCGATCCGCCCGCAGCCCTGGTGAAATTGTTCGCCGATGACGAGATCGCGGTCGCCGCGCCGGTATTACGCATTGCCCGAATGCGCGTCGATCAGTGGATCGAGATGCTGCCCGGCCTGTCGCCGGCGGGTCGATCGGTCCTGCGCCATCGTCGCGACCTTGCGCCCGAAGTGCGCCGCGCGCTGGAGGCTTTCGGTGCGGTGGATTTCCGCTTGCCGGCCGCCGAGATCGTTCCGTTAGCCGATCTCGCGCCGGTACCGGAGATCGAAGCGAGCGCTGGACTATGGCCGCTGGCCGGTGCCGCGAACCCGAACTTTCAGCCGCCGGTCGATTCGCCGTTCGTTTCGCTTGGCGTGGTCGCGCTCGGTTTGCCGCTGGTCGCCGAGGCGCTGCGCCTGGCCGATGATCTGGATGCGGCGCCCGCCGCAGTCGAGCCGCAGGCGGACGGACCGTTCCAGATCAACGAATTGCTGCAGCGGATCGACGCCTATCAGCGCCAGCGCGAGGATTCGCCCACGGTGCCGCTGTTCCGCAGCGAACCCGATGTGCAGCCGGCGCTGTTCGAACTGGAGCCGGTCGTGGCGCCGAGCTTCCGGTTCGAGACCGATGCGGCAGGCGTGGTACGCTGGATCGAAGGCGCCGCGCGCGCGCCGCTGATCGGGCTGTCGCTCGATTTCGCGGCAACACCAAGCGGTTCGCGCGTCGACGGGGTCGCGGCGGGCGCGTTTCGCCGTCGGGCCGGATTCGCCAATGCGCGCCTCGTCGTCGACGGCCATTCGGACGCTGCGGGCCATTGGCGCATCACCGGCATTCCGGTCTTCGACCGCGAGAGCGGCCGTTTCACCGGTTATCGCGGCACCGCGCGCCGCCCGCGAGCGGACGAAAGCGCCGAGCCGATCCACGCGTCGCGCAATCCGCAGTCCGACGCCTTGCGCCAACTCGTCCATGAATTGCGCACGCCGACCAATGCCATTGCCGGTTTCGCGGAGATGATCGAGACGCAGCTGCTCGGGCCGGTTCCGCAACCTTATCGCGACCATGCCGGCACGATCCGCAGCCAGGCCGCCGACCTGCTCACCGCGATCGACGATATCGATCTCGCCGCGCGGATCGAATCGAATGCGCTCGACCTGCGTCCCGGCACCGTGCACGTCGCATCCCTGCTCGCCCAGGTGGCGGGCGACCTGGCGCCGCTTGCCGGCTTGCGCGGCACGGTCCTGACGATCGATCCCGGGCCGATCGAGATGGCGATCGCCGGCGATGATCGCGCGGTCGAACGGCTGATCGCGCGGCTGATGTCGACGTTGGTCGCCTCTGGTAGCCAGGGCGAGACGATCGGTGTCGTCGCGGCACCGGGCAGCGACGCGCAGATCATCTTCACCTTCGATCGCCCGCGCACGCTCGCCGCCTATGGCGCGGAGAGCATCCTGACGATCGACGCCGAGGCGGAGGCCGAAGCCGAGGGCGCGCCGTTGCTCGGCACCGGCTTCGCCCTGCGGCTGGCGCGCAACCTCGCCGCCGAGCTCGGCGGCGCGCTCGCGATCGGTGAGCAAAGCTTGACATTATGCCTGCCTGCCGCCGTTATCGCCATCGTGGAGCAGGCTTCTTCCAGCTGAGCGTGGCAGCGACCACCCCCCCGCCCTCGACCGGGTCATCGATCGGGCCGGTCCACCGCCCCGCGCCTCCGGCTGCGGCCGACATGGTCGTGTGGCCCGACGATTTCGGCACCCGCTTCACCATCATGGTCGATACCGAGGAGGAATTCGACTGGGATGCGCCATTGTCGCGCGAATCGCGCGGCGCCTCCGCAATGGCCGCGTTGCCCGAGGCGCACCGCCGCTTTTCCGATCGCGGCGTATCGCTGACTTATCTGATCGACCATCCGGTCGCGACCGATCCGCTGGCGATCGACGTGCTGCGCGGCGTGCTGGCCGACGGACGTTCGACGATCGGGACGCAGCTCCACCCTTGGGTCAACCCGCCGTTCGACGAGACGATGACGCCGGCCAACAGTTTTGCCGGCAATTTGCCCGAAGCGCTCGAAGCCGCGAAGATCGATGTGCTGACCGGCGCGATCACTGCGGCGTTCGGCACCGCGCCGCGCGCTTACCGCGCCGGGCGCTATGGTATCGGTCGTTCGACCTTCGCGCTGCTCGCCTTGCGCGGTTACCGGATCGATAGTTCGATGCGGTCGGCCTATGACTATAGCGCGGAGGGCGGGCCAGATTTTGGTGCGATCGGCAATCATGCCTTTCACGCCGGACCCGATGGCGCAATCCTGGAATTGCCGCTGACCAGCGTGTTTACCGGTGCCGCGCGGCGTGGCGGCGTGGCGCTTTATCGTGCGCTGAAACATGTACCGAAGGGCAGGGGAGTGTTCGCCCGCGTCGGGCTATTGTCCCGTGTTGCACTGACGCCCGAGGATATGCCGCTTGCCGATGCACTGGAAGCGATCGCGGTTGCCTTGGGCGAAGGCGTGCGGGTGCTCAATTTCTCGTTCCACTCGCCCTCGCTCGCCCCCGGGCATACGCCTTATGTGCGCGACGCGGCGGACCTCGCCGCGTTTCACCGCTGGTGGGACCGCGTACTGGCCGATCTCGACCGGCGCGGCGTCCGGCCGGCATCGCTCGACCAATTGATCGCGGCGGGCGCAAAGTGACATCGTCCGGCTTGCCACCGCCGCTGCGCCTCCGCTAACGGGGCAGGCGGTGGGGCCTGTAGCTCAACTGGTTAGAGCTGCCCGCTCATAACGGGTAGGTTGCGGGTTCAAGTCCTGCCGGGCCCACCAACGCCCGCCGCAAAGCGATAGCGTGAGCTATCGCTTTGCGGCGGGCGGTCGCACTGCCAAAGTGGCGACCGACTGCGCGGCTTTGCTGAGATGCATTTTCGCCGACCTTTTCCCCCAAGCGTCTTGCGCCCCCGGAATTGCACGCCTAAGCGAAACCCGCGTCGGGGAGTGGCGCAGTCCGGTAGCGCGCCTGCTTTGGGAGCAGGATGTCGCAGGTTCGAATCCTGTCTCCCCGACCATTTTCCTTACGAAATAGCTCAACCTGTGTCGTCATGATCACGCCGTGGCCACCCAGCTGCGAAACGTGAATCCGGCATAGCCAAAGTGCGACGTCCTCGAAGCCGGCCTCCCGGAGAAGAGCTTCGTCCTGATCCCAGCGACAAGATCGGCAAGCGCTCCGCAATCGCCGCGGCCGAAGCCGACGCCTTGGCGGGCTCGATGCCGGAAGAAAAACAACGAATGCCGCCGACCGCGACAACCAGCGGTTGGCCTTGCCGTTATCAGTCATCCGTGCGTCCCGGCTGTCAAATTACTTGCCCGGTTCCGTCATCATTCCGTCTTCCAATCATCGCGAAAGCGCAACGCGCCGACTCTAGCGGGATCGCGTGATCCGCTGGGGATTAAAGGGAAGCGTAAATGATGAGGAAAGCGAAGATGGCCGGCCTTGGAATGGCCGTTCTGTCGATATCGTGCGGCACATCGGCATTCGCCCAGGCGAAAATTGACGCAACGCCGCCGGCAGAAACACCGAATACGGATGAGGACATCGTCGTCACCGGCCGCGCCGGCAGCGGCGAGCGGACCAAGCTCGAAACCAGCTATGCCATCACCACCCTGTCGAACGACGCGCTGCGGTCGCGCGCGCCCTCCAGCGTCACCGAGACGTTGAAGTCGGTGCCCGGCTTCTGGGTCGAAGCCTCAGGCGGCGAGGGCAGCGGCAATGTCCGTGCGCGCGGTATTCCGGTCGATGGTTTCGGGTCGATCAATCTGCTGGAGGACGGCCTGCCGGTGCAGCATGATCCGGCGCTGGGTTATCTCAACGCCGATCAGGCATTTCGCATGGACGAATCGATCGACCGGATCGAAGTCGTGCGCGGCGGTCCGTCCTCGGTCTTTTCTCCCAACGCGCCGGGCGGTGTGGTCAATTTCATCACCAAGCGGCCCGGCGATACCTTCTCGGGCAATGCGCGGATCCTGTACGGCCCGACCGCTGATCTTTTTCGTTTCGACGGCTGGGTCGGCGGGCCGATCGGCGGGGGCTGGAAATTCGATGTCGGCGGTTTCTACCGCAACGAACGCGGCGTTCGCGATCCGGGCTATACCGGCAACAAGGGCGGCCAGATCCGCGCCGATCTGTCGCGCGACTTCGGCAATGGCCATGTCAGCCTCAGCTACAAGCGGCTCGACGACAATGCGGTCTTCTACACCGGCATCCCGCTGAGCAAGGATCGCAACGGCAATATCGTCGGCATTGCCGGCTTCGACCCGCATTATGGCACCACCGCGAGTCGCGCGAGCGCGTTCCTGACGCTGCGCAACGCCAATGGCCCGGTCTCGTTCGACAATACTGATGGCAGCAGCATCCGCCTCGACCAGTTTTCGGCGATGGCGGACTGGGAATTCGGCGACGGCTGGACGCTCTCGAACAAGGCACGCTATCGCGATTCGGCGACGGTGCGTAACGGTGTCTACCCGGCCGCGATCAACACCGGTGCGGCCTATGTCGCCTCGAAACGGACCGCGTTGCTCGGCGCATATCCCAGCGCCACGGGCCTGGTGCTTCGCTACACCGACACCGGCCAGGCATTCAATCTCACAGGCCAGAACGGCAATGGCCTGATCTTCGAGAATAGCGCTCGGCCGGTGACGGTCGATGAGAGCGAATTCCTCGACGATCTGCGCGTGACCCGTAAGTTCGACTTGTTCGGCCAGACGCACGACGTCGCCTTCGGCGTCTATTTCGCGCATATCGATGAGACCTTTCGTCGCTATTCTGCGACGACCCTGCAGGACGTATCGGATAATTCGCGCCTGCTGGATCTCGTCGCCGTCAACGCCGCCGGTCAGGTCGTCGGTTCGCTGACGCAGAACGGCGTGTCGCGCTATGGCTCCGAATTTGCCAATGGCTCAGGCTCGTCGGACACGATCGCACTTTATGCCTCGGACGAATGGCAGTTGACGCCGAAGCTGCGGATCGATGGCGGCATTCGGTTTGAACGCGTCACGACCAAGGGCGCGCAGGAAGGGACAAGGACGGTCGACCTGGGCGATGCGAATACGCTGGCGGACAATAATGTGCTGGCCGGAAATGGCGTCTTCACCCCGTTTGACCGGCGCTTCGATCATGTCGGCTTCACGATTGGCGGCAATTGGCAGTTCAGTGACTCTGCCGGTGTGTTTGGCCGCTACACATCCACTTTCCGCCTACCGAGCGTCGGCAGCTTCATCACCAACGCTACGGCGGCCCCGGTCATTCAAGGCATTCACATGTGGGAAGCCGGCGTGAAGGCCTCGACCCCGTTGTTCAGCGTCTATGCGACGGGTTTTCTGACCGACTTCGATTCTTTCTCGATCTCGAACTTCCAGTTCAACAGCGGTACCGGCGGTTATACCTCACAGACCGTCTATACCGATACCCGCGCTTATGGCGTCGAGTTTGAGGGCACGATCCGGCCGGTCGAATGGTTCGACTTCACGGTAAATGCGACGGTGCAGGAGGCGACCTTCCGCAATCTGCGTTTCGACGAAGTCGTGACGAAGTCGGATGGCTCCAAAGGACTGGTCACGCGCGACTATTCGGGCAATCAGTTGCTCCGCGTTCCGAAGCTCGCGCTGCGGGCGACGCCGGGCGTCAATCTGTTCGACAAGCGCTTCCGCGCGCAGATGGATGTCGAATATTATTCGGATCGCTATGCCGATGCCGCAAACATCTCGAAGCTGCCGGCCTATACCGTGATCAACGCCAGTGTCCGCTTCGGCCTGACCGACCAGATCACGCTCTGGGCTTATGGGGACAATCTGACCAACAAGCTCGGCCTGACCGAGGGCAATCCGCGCGCCGGCGAGTTGACCAGCGGCCAGGCCAATGATCAACTGTTCATCGGTCGGCCGATCCTTGGCCGCAATGTCAGGTTCGCGGTGGATTTCAAATTCTGATGGCATTGGTCCGGACCCTGTTTGCCCTTCTGCTTGCTCTGGCCGTCGTCGCTCCGGCGGCGGCCGAGCCGGTGGCAACGGCCGATTTTCGCGCCAGGGGTGTCGTGACCGGTGCCGACCACCAGCATTACAAGGAAGTGCCGTTCGACGTGCCAACCGGCGTAAAGCGGATCACCGTAACCCTGTCCTATGACAAGACCAGCAAGACGGTGATCGATCTGGGGATATGGGATTCCAAGACGTTTCGTGGGTGGAGCGGTGGCACGCGCGACCGTTTCACGATCAGCCCGAGCGATGCGTCGCCCGGTTATCTTTCCGGCGCCATTCCGCCCGGGCGCTGGCGGGTCATGCTCGGCGTGCCCAATGCGCGGGCGGGAAGTAGCAGCGCTTATGTCGTCAGCGTCTTTTTCGACCGCGGCAAGGCGCGCAAGGCGACCGCCGCGATCGCGGATCCGCCACTGAACGATGCGCCCGGCTGGTACCGGGGCGATCTGCACATGCACGATGCCAATAGCGACGGAAACTGCCCTAGCCGGTCGGGCAAACGCGTGCCGTGTCCCTTGTTCCGCACGATCGAAGCCGCGGCGAAGGCGGGACTCGATTTCGTCGCGGTCACCGATCACAACACGGTCGCCCATTTCGGGACCCTGCGCGAACTTCAGCCCTGGTTCGACCGGCTTTTGCTGATCCCGGGCGTCGAGGTCACCACTTTTGGCGGCCATGCCAATATCTTCGCGCCATCGCAGTTCGTCGATTTCAGGATTGGCAGCAAGGGCGTGCCGAACGTCGCCGCGCTGGAACGTAAAGCTGTGGAGGCGGGTGCGATCATGTCGATCAACCATCCCGCCCTGCCATCGGGCGAAGTGTGCATGGGGTGTGGCTGGACATGGCCGGCCACCGACTATGCGGGCATCACCGCGATCGAGGCCGTCAACGGCAATATGGCGGAAGGTCCTTTGGCGGGAATCGGCTTCTGGTATGCCCGGCTCAACGAAGGTCATCGCCTGACCGGCATCGGCGGCAGCGACAATCATGATCCCGACGCTCCCGCCGGCAAGGCGCCGATCGGCCGGCCGACCACCGTGGTCCATGCCGAGGCACTGTCGACGTCCGCGATCATCGCCGGCATTCGCGCCGGGAACGTCTTCATCGACGTCGATGGCAGTCGCGACCGGCTGCTCGAGTTGCAGGCGATATCGGGTGCCGCTCGCGCCGTGATGGGCCAGACCCTGCGGATCGAAGGCGCGCTGGAGCTCAAGGTGCATGTGGCCGGCATGACCGAGGGTATGATCCAGGTCATCGCCAATGGAACACCCGTCCCGTCGCATCAGGCGCCGGTAACCAGATCCGATCAATGGAGTTCATTCTCGCTGGATCGGGCTCAGGCTTGTGGCTGGATCAGCGCGACAATTCTGTCGACTGGGCATCCCCGGCTCATCGGAAATCCGATCTATATCGAATGTCGCTGATCAGAAACGCTCCCGGCGCGCTGTGGCCGTTATGCCGTTTTCAGAAAACGCGCTGAGCCATTTTCCGGGGTGGTAGCGAAGATATCATCCAGCCCGACTCGCCAACAACGACGACATGCGGAACTTCCGCCGGGACCGCGCCCTGATGCAGCACTTCGCTGAACGGGTGGCGGCCAGCGGGCAATGGTTGCGGCACGTTCGCGGGAGGTCATGCGAATCAGGATTGCATAGCGATCGGGAATATCGTCATCGCAGTTGGGCAAACCCTGCCGGATGAGGACAAGATGCGCACGATTTCCGACGATGTTGCCGTCAGGCTCTATCACCTGGGCGACGACGGGGCTGCCGCGACGCTGGTTTACGGGACGCTGGGCGAGGCACTCGCATTGGCCGCAGCACAGCCCGATGATGTGCAGGACGGGTTGTTTCTGCAGACCAGCAACGACGTCGTCAGCTATCTGGATTACATCGAGGGGTGAGTTGTACGCCGTGGCAAAGCCACGCCGTCGGTCGGCGCTTGAGCGCCGCCGGCCGGTTTCGCTTATGGCCTTTGGCCTTGCGATAGCTTCGCTGTCGCGTTGCCCGGCGCAATGAAAAGGGCGCCCCCGAAGGGACGCCCTCTCTGCATCAAACCGATCGGGCCGAAGCCCGACCGAGCCGATTACATGTTGTCGGTCTTGGCGTCCGCAGCTTCGCGAACGTTGTCAGCTGCTGCGTTCATGTTGTCAGCAACATTGCCGGCATTCTCGGTCATCATGTCGGCGCTGTTCGAAGCTGCTGCTTCGAGGTTGTCAGCGCCCATTTCGAGGTTGTCGGCAACCATCTCAGCGTTGTTTTCAACGGCTGCGGCTTCCGGCGACTTGGTGCAGGCAGCCACGGACATCAGGCCGGCGGCGGCGAGAACAAAGGCGATTTTCTTCATGCGGTTGCTCCCAAGCATAGCAATATTCGCGGCCAGCCCGAATGCTGTCACGAAGCTTGAGCAAATAGCGGCGAATATCGCACCGTCAATCGCAATTTGATCACGATCCCGCCTTAATTCAGCTTGTGGCAATATTCGGAACACTCGATTCGTCGCTTATCTGGGTGTGACCGACCCGATTTCCTCAGGTGCGTTGGCCATAATCCCCAGCATTGCGGTCCATGCCGCCACATTCTGGCGCAGTTGTTCCGGATCGATACGGTCGAGCGTGTCCTCGGGCGTGTGATGGTAATCGAAATAGCGCTGACCCGACTGATTCAGGTCGATCGCCGCCACGCCTTTCTGCATCATCGGGCCGACATCGGAGCCGTCACCGCCGAGTCCCTTACCGCGCACGATGCCGAGCGGGGCGAGTGCCGCCGCGAGTCTATCCCCCGCCGCTTTCCCGCTTTCCGGCAGATTGACTTCGAAGCGCCAGACCCGATCGGCGCCGAAGTCCGATTCGGACGCGGTCGCGTGTTTCTCCGAGCCGTGCGCTTCGGCATAGGCGCGGCCGCCAAAGCCCCCGACTTCTTCGGAGCCGAACCACACGACGCGGATTGTCCGGCGCGGCCTGGGGCCATCGAGGAAGCGCTTGGCGGCGGCGGCCGTTATGGCGATCCCCGCACCATCGTCGATCGCGCCGGTGCCCAGGTCCCAGCTGTCGAGATGCCCGCCGACCAGGACGATGCCGGCCTTCGGATCAGATCCCGGCACTTCGGCGATAACATTGCCCGATTCTTGCGTGCCGGTCTGCTGCGGCGTCAGCACGAGTTTGAGCGTCACCGGCTTGCCGCGTGCGACGATACGCGAGAGGTTGTCGGCATCCGCAGTGGACAGTGCGGCGGCCGGGATCGGCGTCACGCCGGCGGCGAAAGTGGTGAGGCCGGTATGTGGTCCGCGGCCGTGATCCGACCCGATCGACCGGATGACGATCGCCGCCGCCCCCTTGGTCGCGGCGATGTTCGGCCCGACAAAACGGGCAACGCCATAAGTGCCATAGGACGACCCGTCCTGAGTCGCGACCATTGCGTTGGACACGAAGGCGATCTTGCCTTTCAGGCTGTCTTCGGGCGCGGCCTGAAGGTCGGCGACGCTGGGGAAATAGACGATCTCGGCGGTCAACCCCTCCGGCGGAGTCGCGCCTGAGTTGCCCAGCGCGGTGAGGCGCAGTTTCTGCGGAAAGGGCGAGACGACTTCGGCGGTTTCTTCGCCCCGAACCCATACCGGCATATGATAAGTTTCGATCCGGACATTCTTGAAGCCGAGCGCCTTGAGCTTGGCCAGGCCCCAGGTGCGTGCACGTGCTTCGGCCTCGGTCCCGGCAAGGCGCGGACCAACCTCGGTCGTGATCCCTTCGATGATGTCATAGGCGACATCGTCCTTCAGCGCCGCGTCGCGCATTTTCACGACCTGGGCAGGCACGACAGGCGCCGCTGCGGGGGTGGTTTGGCGCGTCTGAGCGATCAGTGGTGTAGCGAGGGCGGTGGCGGCGAGCGCCGCGATCAGGGCAGTGGTGCGCGACATATATTCTCCATTCGCCTCGAGCGTGTCGCCCCTCAACCGGGGTGCCGCTCATCGGTCATTCCGTGATGGCGGCAGGCTTAGAGCGAAGACCGGTACTTCGACAAGCCGTTCGCGCGCGAAGCCGAACGGGCAAGTTGAACAGGTTCGTGGCAAAAGGCTTGCAGCGGCCGACGTTTGCCAACCGGGCCATCGCTCACTACATGGCCCACGACATTTCCAGCATTCTTTTCCCGCGGAGCACGACCCCCGATGGCCGTCCAGTATAGCTATGTGATGAAGGGTCTGACCAAGACCTTCCCCGGTGCCGCCAAGCCGGTGCTCAACAATATCCACCTGCAGTTCCTGCCCACCGCCAAGATCGCGATCATCGGGCCGAACGGATCGGGCAAATCGACGCTGATGAAGATCATGGGCGGCATCGACCCCGATTTCACCGGTGAGGCCTGGGCAGCCGAGGGGATCAAGGTCGGTTACCTGCCGCAGGAGCCGCAGCTCGACCCGACCCGCACGGTGATCGAAAACGTCAAGCTGGGCGCCGGCCCGGTGGCGCAGATGGTCGAGCGTTTCAACGCGATCAGCGCCGAAATGGGCGATCCCACGGATACCACCGATTTCGACGCGCTGCTGGCCGAGATGGGCGAGCTTCAGGAGAAAATCGACGCGGTCGACGGCTGGAGCCTCGACAGCCAGCTCGAACAGGCGATGGAAGCGCTACGCTGCCCGCCGAGCGATTCGCCGGTCACCAACCTTTCCGGCGGCGAGAAGCGTCGCGTCGCGCTGTGCAAACTGTTGCTCGAAAAGCCCGACATCCTGTTGCTCGACGAACCGACCAACCATCTCGATGCCGAGAGCGTCGGCTGGCTGGAAAATTTCCTCAAGGAATATACCGGCAACGTCATTCTCGTGACGCATGACCGCTACTTTCTCGACAATGTCGTCAACTGGGTGCTGGAGCTCGATCGCGGGCGCTATTACACTTATGAAAGCAACTATTCCGGTTATCTCGAAAAGAAGTCCAAGCGGCTCGAGCAGGAAGATCGCGAAGAACAGGGCAAGCAAAAGGCGATTCAGGACGAACTCGCCTGGATTCGTCAGACGCCCAAGGCGCGCCAGACCAAGTCAAAGGCGCGTATCCGCGCGTTCGACGAACTGGTCGCCGCGCAGGAGAACCGCACCGTCGGCAAGGCCGCGATCCTCATCCAGATGCCCGAGCGCCTCGGCGGCCGGGTGATCGAAGCCAAGGGTCTGACCAAGGCCTATGGCGACAAATTGCTGTTCGAGAATCTCGATTTCAACCTGCCGCCCGGCGGTATCGTCGGCGTGATCGGCCCCAACGGCGCGGGCAAGTCGACCCTCTTCAAGTTGATTACGGGCCAGGAAACGCCGGACGAGGGCGAGATTAGCGTCGGCCAGACGGTCAAGCTTGGTTATGTCGATCAGAGCCGTGACGACCTGACCGCGACCAAGACGGTGTGGGAAGAAGTGTCTGGCGGGTCGGACGTGTTCCGCTTCGGCAAGCAGGAGATCGGCACCCGCGCCTATGTCGGTGCGTTCAACTTCAAGGGTCAGGACCAGCAGAAGAAGGTCGGCCAGCTATCCGGCGGTGAGCGCAACCGCGTCCATCTCGCCAAGATGCTCAAAGAGGGTGGCAATGTCCTGCTGCTCGACGAACCGACCAACGATCTCGACGTCGAGACGCTGCGTGCTCTGGAAGAGGCGCTGGAGAGCTTTGCCGGCTGCGCGGTGGTGATCAGCCATGACCGCTTCTTCCTCGATCGCCTGGCGACGCACATCCTGGCGTTCGAAGGCGATTCGCATGTCGAATGGTTCGAGGGGAATTTCGAGAGCTATGAAGAGGACAAGCGCCGTCGCCTCGGCGATGCGGCGGATCGTCCGACGCGTCTGGCCTACAAAAAACTCACGCGCTGATCAGGTCGTCGCGTCATCCCGGTCTCACCGATTGCAACGTCCGGTGAGGTCGGGGATGCGACACCAAAACTCAGGTGCCGAGGCGCTTGGTGAACCCTTTCAACTTGGCATCTTGGGCAGCAAGCACTTCGATGTGATCGACGCGGGCCATTTCAGGTCCCTGGCGCAGCGCCTCGACCAGTGCGCCGACCGCCTCGTCCTCGCCCGAGGCGACAAGCTCGACGCCGCCGCCGTGCGTGTTGCGCACCCAGCCGGTCACGCCGAGCGCGCGGGCGCGATTTACCGCCCAGTTACGATATCCAACACCTTGCACGCGGCCGGTCACGATCATCCGTTGTGTTGCGGTCATTTTCATTCGCCCATTTCGCCGTGCGACCCACGCGCGGCTCGACTGACGCTATCAACGAAGGAAAATCGCGACAGATGGAGTTTTTACGTTTTGCCGCGATTACAGAAGCTTCTGGCGTGAACTGAGCCATGCACGCGACGGATTGAATGTGTATATGTCATTGAGGCACGCTATTCGACACGGAAGGGAAGGGTGATGCGCGGTCGAGCCGTAACTGGCGGAAGCTGTGTCTTTCCTCCACGCCAGATTCGGGGCGACCGCGAAAAAGGACTACGCGCCATTCTTCGCTCGACTGAACGACGGACCGTTCCCACCGTGGTTCGGTTAACTCCGGGACGATCAGCTCACCGCGAAGATCGGCGCCACCACGACGCCCGAACAGATGCCGAGCTCTCGCCGGTCAGGGCCTTTGGGCCGACTATGGACGCGCCGTAGCCGGCCCGGGCTTATCTTAGCGGACGCGCTTCACGAAGGTTCGGCCGTCGCGCACTTCGGCGCGGAATTCGGGCAAGGTCGCGATCAGATCGGAGAGCTTTGAAAAGCCATAGCTGCGTACATCGAAGCTCGAGCGATTGCCGGCGATCCGGCCGACCTCCGACACGCTGGCAAAACCATCCGAATCGCGCTTTGCCGCTTTCCACGCATCGCCGAGCAATTTGAGCAGCTCCTCGCCGACCGGCGCAGTGCCGTCGGTTGCGATCGGCGCTGCCGGCTCATTGGCGGGCGGGCGGGCGGGAGCGCTCGATGACGTCTTGCTTGCCGCGCGGGGGAGGATCGCCGGCGGCAGCGGCATTTCCTCCTGCGCGGCGAGCCCGGTGACGTCGATGAACCGAGTACAGGCCTGGCGGAACCCCTCGGGCGTGCGCGAGGATCCGAAGCCATAGACCGGTAACCCTTCCTGGCGAATGCGCATGACCAGCGGCATGAAATCGCTATCCGACGACATGATGCCGAAACCGGTGACGCGCCCGCGATAGAGCAGGTCCATCGCATCGACCGTCATCTTCATGTCGGTCGCGTTCTTGCCCTTGGTGATGTCGAACTGCTGCTGCGGTTCGATGCCGTGCTTGAGCGTCAGCGCGGCCCAGGTCTTGAGCGCGGGCTTGCTCCAATTGCCATAAGCACGCCGCACATTCACCGCGCCGAGATCGGCCAGCACCGTGAGCACCGGGTCGAGCGAGGCGGGCGAAGCATTGTCGGCATCGATCAGCAGCGCGATGTTGCCGGCGAGTTGGGGATCGGTCATCGCGCCATCCTGCACGTCGAATGCGGCCCCGTCACCCCAGGATCGATCGTCACACCGGCGCGCAAGTCAGGCGGTGAAGCGTTTGGTGAAACCCTTGGGGGCACGTTCGTCATCGGGTCTGGCCTGCAGGCTGTCGATCCGGGCCAGTTCGGAGCCCCGGCGGCAGGCGTCGAGGAACGCCGTCGCCGCATCGTCCTCGCCCACGACAAGTATCTCGACCCGGCCGTCGCGGAGATTGCGCACCCAGCCGGTCACGCAGTTTTCCTGCGCCCGTCGCACGATCCAGTCGCGAAAGCCGATATTCTGAACTTTCCCGCTGATAAAGACACGCTGCGTCGACGCCATTCCCACCCACTCATTCTACACCGCAAGCGCCCAGGATAGGCGCCGTCGCGACCGGCCTAGCACAGGCCGAGGGGATTGGAGCGCGATCTGCCGGGAGTCCGTCGTGTTCCCGGCAGCTTTTATCGTACCGACATCATCATTGTGGGGTCATCGCGGGCGGGATCAGGCGCGATTGCGCGCTGCGTCGGCGCTCCATGCGCCAGCACCCGCGGCGGCGAGATAAAGGAAGATGAAGCAATAAAGCATCGCTGCTTCGCCACCATTGACCGAAGGATAGAGGCTCTTCGGTGCATGGGCCATGAAATAGGCGACCGCCATCATGCCCGAAAGGATGAACGCGACCGGTCGCGTAAACAGCCCGATGATGATCAGCGCGCCGCCGACCAGTTCCAGCGTGCCGGCCGCGTACAGCAAAGGATTGAGCGGCATGGGGAAGGGCGGCACATTGAAGAATTTCGAGATGCCGTGATGCATGAAACCCAAACCCGCAACGATGCGAAGCAAAGCGAGCAATTTGGGCGACCAGGTTGCGGGGATCGGCATAGCGGACATCCTGTTGTTTCGATGCCGCATCGTTTCACGCAGCCGCCGCCGGGTCAATCTGCGGTGACGAAACGCTCGGTTGCCGGATAGGCGATCGCCATCACCTCATATTCCTTCTCGCCACCGGGCAATGTCACCCTGCGCACATCGCCGATGGCCGCACCGCGCAAGGCACGTGCCAATGGCGCACCCCAGCCGATCCTGCCCGAACCCGTCTCGGTCTCGTCATCGCCGACAAGCGTCAGCACCCGCTCGACATCACCCTCATCGGCAATGGTGACGGTGGCGCCGAAAAAGACCCGGCTGCGGTCGGGCTGGTCGGCGGGGTCGATCACCTTGGCCGCTTTCATGCGTTTCGCGAGCCAGCCGAGCCGCCAGTCGATCTCGCGCAACCGTTTGCGGCCATAGATGTAATCGCCATTCTCCGACCGGTCGCCGTTGCCAGCGGCCCAGGAGATGACTTCGACCAGCTTGGGACGTTCCTCGCCGAGCAATTGGCGATATTCGGCGCTGAGCACGGCATAACCGGCCGGTGTGATGTAATTGGGCTGCTCCACGGGGCTCAGCCCGGCTGCTGCTTGCCCAGATACCAGCTGATCCGGTTCGCACCGCTCGATCGCGCGCGCGCCGGGTTCATCAGGTCATAGACCACGGCATTTTCCAGCACGCGCTGAACATAGTTGCGCGTCTCCTGGATCGGGATCGCCTCGATCCAATCGACCATATCGACCGCACCCATCCGCGGGTCGCCATTGGCTCGGAGCCATTTGTTCACATTGCCCGGCCCGGCATTGTACGCCGCGACGGCCAGCGGATAGCTGTTATAGTTATTATAGACGCGCTGAAAATAACTCGCCCCGAGCTGGATATTATAATCGGTGTCGGTGGTCAGCGAACCCGGTTGATAGGTCAGGCCCAGCTTGCCCGCGGTTTCGCGCGCGGTACCGGGCATGAGTTGCATCAGGCCGCGCGCGCCGGCATGGCTGATCGCGGCGCGGTCGAACTGGCTTTCCTGGCGCGCGATCGCATGGATTATCGTCCAGTTGCTCGCTTGCGTGTCCGGCACGCGGACATTGGGGAAAGCGACAGTGGTATAATCGGTAAAGCCGTTCTGCAGCGCGCTGCGCCCCACCATCACGCCGAGATCGGGCCGGCCAAGCATGCGCGACAATTCGGTCGCGAGCATATGATCGCTGTCGCTTTTCGCATCGATCGCAATCTGGCGCACGAACGCGGTCTGATCCTCCCAGCGACCGACGGTGCCGAGATATTGCGCAGCACGCACCGTTTCGCGTGCGAAATAAGCCGCGCGGACCGGCTCATCGATCGGGCGCGGCACGGGATTGCCCGGCGGCGTCAACGGCAGCGCGAGCCGCTCGAGCGCGAGTTGGCCATAAAACAGGTCGCGATACCCGGCGGCGCGGGTGAAGAAGGCGTTGGCATCGGCCGTGCGCCCCGCCGCCTGGGCCGCGCGGCCCGCCCAATAATAGCCCTTGGACTGCGATTGCGGCGTCTGCGAACCCCGGGCGTAACGGTCGTACATGCCGATCGCGTCGGCCGGCCGGTTGAGTTTCTTGAGCGCGGTCTGTCCGGCCAGCCAGACCAGGCTGGTATAATCGTCGCGCTCGCCGAGCGGCGTTCGGCTGATATCGGTTCCTTCGGGGAACGCATCGTCGACCTTGCTCGCGATATCGAACGCAGTCTGGGACTGGCCGTCATTCGCCGCTTCGCGGGCATTAGCGAGCAGCACCTCGAACCATTTCTCGACATCGCCAGGGCGCCGCGCGAGCGAACGGGGACGGGCGAGCCAGGAGCGCGCGCTCGGAGCGGCGGCATTGTTGCGCAGCCAGGTCGCGCGATCGGCGATATAACCGGGGTCGTTCGCGCCAATCCCTTGCGTCGCGGCCGAGCGGTCCGCAGCGTCCGCCGCATTGGTGCGGAAGGCGAGCCGTGCCTCGAACAGGGCGCGCTTGCCCGGGCTGGCCAGCGCGATCTGGCGCTGCGCCGATGCCGTCGAGCCCTGCCAGAGCAGTTCGTCCATCCGCGCATCATGGTCTTCGGAACGGAGCGCGCCGGGAAAGCCGGAAATCAGCTTCGCCTCGTCGGTCACCGACAACGGCCCCGACACCCAGGCGTTGCGTGCCGCGACCTGCGCTTCGTCACGCTGGCCGGTCAGCGACAAGGCCTCGGCATAACGGGTCTTGCCGCCCCCGGTCAGGGGAGCATGGCGCCGAAAATAACTGACTGCGGTGGACGGCGACCAATTGCCTGCGTCCATCGATCGCTCGGCCGTCCGGCGCAGCGCGTTCTCGCCCGGCCAGCCGGGATGGGCGATAAGGAAGCGCGCATAGCGATCGAACGGATAGCTGTTCGACTGGCGCAGCGCGTTCCATTCGCTGACCGCTATGGCCATCGCCGAGCTTTGCGGCGTTTGTCCCTGAAGCAATTGTTGAGCGCGGCCCCAACCAAGCTGTTCCTGCGGAACGCCAGATGCGACGGCGAGCCCCGAGATACCGGCAAGCAATACGCCGGATTTGATGACCGATGCTATCATGTGGACAGAATAGGCCATCGCACCTTATTTGTCGCTGAACAAAATTACAAAATATGCGGGATTTATCGCCCGTGAGGAGCATATCACCCATGTTTTCCGGATCGATCCCAGCGCTCGTCACGCTGTTCGAAGACGACGGCGCGTTCGCGGAAAACGCTTATCGCGACTTTGTCGAGTGGCAGATCGGCGAAGGCTCGGCCGGGCTGGTGCCGTGCGGCACGACCGGCGAGGCCGCGACATTGAGCGCGGACGAGCATTTCCATGTCGTTCGCGTTTGCGTCGAACAAGCGAAGGGCAGGGTGCCGATCCTGGCCGGCGCGGGGTCGAATGATACGCGTGTGGCGATCGCCAATGTGACGGCGGCGAAGCAGGCCGGCGCCGATGCCGCCCTGATGGTGCCGCCCTATTATAACCGTCCGAGCCAGGAAGGCATCTTTCGCCATTTCGAGGCGGTAGCGAAGGAATCGCCGCTGCCGATCATACTCTATAACGTCCCGGGGCGCACCGTGACCGACATCCAGCCGGCGACGATGGCGCGGATCGTCCAGGCGTTTCCGGACATCTTCATCGGCGTAAAAGATGCCACCGGCGCGCTCGGCCGCGTCAGCGAGCAGCGCGCCGGCTGTGGCCGGGATTTCGTGCAGCTTTCGGGCAATGACGAAACGGCGCTGGCCTTCAACGCGATGGGTGGGACCGGCTGCATCTCCGTCACCGCGAACATCGCGCCGCGGCTGTGCGCCGATTTCCAGGCGGCGTGGGCGGCGGGCGACACGGCGGGCGCGTTGGCGCTGCACGACCGGCTTTACCCCCTGCACATCGCGATGTTCACCGACGCGTCGCCCGGCCCGGTGAAATATGCGCTGGGCAAGCTGAGGCCGGAATGGCCCGTCACCCTGCGCCTGCCGATGACATGGCCAAACGGGTCAAGTCAGCGCGCAGTGGACGCGGCGATTCAAGCCACCCTCTAACGTCACCTCAGCGAAGGCTGGGGTCTCAAGCAGCGGGGGCTACGACTGAGAAATGCGCGGCGGCTGGACCTACATGATGGCCAACAAATTGCGCGGCATGATCTATATCGGCGTGACCGCTATCCCGCGCAACGTATCGACCAGAACCGCCGCGATGTCGGATCGGCATTTTGTCGACAGTATATGGAATCAAGACGTTGGTCCTCGTCGAATGGCATGACGAGATCGAGTTCGCGATTGCGCGAGAGAAGGCGCTGAAGGCGTGGAAGCGCGATTGGAAGATACGCTTGATCGAGGAAACCAATCCTGAGTGGAACGATTTGTTCGACCTTATCGCGTGATTGCTTGAGACCCCAGCCTTCGCTGGGGTGACGGAGGGGGAGGGGGAGGGGAAGCGGGACGGCGATAAGCTGACCGGTGCTGCATTGGGGGTGAGCGAGGCGCGAAGTTACCACCCCGCTTCCAATCCGCCGCGCCCGCGCCTACATGCCCACCTCCCATGGCCCGTCCCAAACCCGTCACCTTCGAAAAGACCAAGGTCGTTGCCGAGAACCGGCGCGCCAAGTTCGATTATGCGATCGAGACGGTCTATGAGGCGGGCATCGCGCTGACCGGCACCGAAGTGAAGGCGCTGCGCACCGGCCAGGGGTCGATCGCCGAAAGCTATGCCGAGGTCGATGACGGCCAGGTCTGGCTGATCAATTCCAACGTGCCCGAATTCAGCCATGGCAACCGCTTCAACCATGAGCCCAAGCGCCCTCGCAAATTGCTCCTTCACGAGCGCGAGATAAACAAGATGCACGGGGCGGTGGCGCGCGAGGGCATGACGCTGGTGCCGCTGTCGATCTATTTCAATTCGTCAGGCAAGGCGAAGGTGGAACTGGCGTTGGCGAAGGGCAAGAAGGCGCATGACAAGCGCGAAACGATCAAGGAGCGCGACTGGAAGCGTGAGCAGGGAAGGTTGATGCGTGATCGTGGCTGAGCAGGGGATGTTCGCCAGGTTCGTCGCATGGTGCCGCCGCAACATGCCAACGCGTGAAAGCATGGAGGGCAGTCGCTTTCTCAAGCCCGTCGCGCATCGCGTGCTGCGACCGGAGCTGTGGCGCTTCACCCGCCGCTCGGTGCCGCGCGGCGTTGCGCTCGGCATGGTCACCGGGATCCTGGCGCCGGTCGCGCAGGTGCCGCTATCGGCGGTTCTCGCGCTGCCGTTCCGCGCCAATATTCCGGCGGCGGCGCTCACCACCTTCATCACCAATCCCTTCACCACGCCGCCTTTATGGGTCGCTGCATATTGGATCGGCCGCTTCGTGCTGCGCCTGGATGCGCATGTTCCCGGCAGCCCGGTCGCCAACACAGTCGATGCAAATGCCGGCTGGCTGAGCTGGATCGCGTCGGAAGCGGCGCCGGCCACGGCCATGGGACTGCTCATCATCACTGTCGTCTTCGCGGTGGTCGGTTATTTCGCCAGTGCGCTTGGCTGGCGCCTGTGGATCGCGCGTAAATGGCGTAATCGCCACCGGTCTCGGGTTGTCGATCCGGCAAATTGAGCCGCCAAATTGACCCCAATTTGACCTCAATTTGACGGGGCGTATTGTTTGACTAGAACACGGCATCCTTTCCTGAATTTCGGATGCCCCAAATGTCCAGATCGCCGTTCCTTACCTTGCTGTTGTCGGCCACCGCCTTTGTCGGCTGCGCCGCTGCCAGCGCCCCGCAAAATGCTCCGGTCGTCGGTGCCGCCGCAGATTCGAAGCCGTCGATCGGCAGCTTCGGCTTCGACGAGACTGGCATGAACCGCAAGGTGGCGCCGGGCGACGATTTCTACGGATTCGCCAACGGCGCCTGGGTCGAAAAGACGCCGATCCCGGCGGACAAGGCTAATTTTGGCGCGTTCGATCTGCTGCAGGATCTATCGCGCGAACGTACCCGCGGCATCCTGGAGGCGGAAAAGGCGAAGTCCGGGTCGAAGATCGGCGCGGCCTATACCGCCTATCTCGATCAGGCGGCGATCGAGGCCAAGGGGCTGGCGCCGATCAAGCCATGGCTGAACAAGATCAAGGCGCTGAAGTCGCCGGCCGGTTATGCCGCACTGGTCGCGCAGGCCGATCGCAACGGGGTCGGCGTGCCGTTCAACGCCGGCGTTTCGCCGGATCAGAAAGACCCGGAGGCCTACGCCCTGCAGATGCGTCAGGGTGGCCTCGGCCTGCCCGATCGTGATTTCTATCTCGACGCGAACGATGCCAAGCTCGCCGCCGCCAAGACGGCGTATCAAGCGCATATCGCCAGGATGTTCACCCTGGCCGGCGAGCCTGATGCGGATGCACGAGCCAAGGCGATCGTTGATTTCGAAACCGAGATCGCCCGGGTCAGCTGGACCCGCGCCGAAAGCCGTGACGCCGACAAGACCTATAACAAGATGGCGGTTGCCGATCTGGCCAAGTCCGCGCCCGGTTTCGATTTCGTGACCTATTTCAAGGGTATCGGCATTCCGGCCAATAATGTCATCGTGGCCCAGCCGAGCGCGATCACCGGTATCGCCAAATTGATCGGCGCGGCCCCGGTCGGCGTGCTCAGGGACCAATTGCTGATCCGCTCGCTCGAGGGGTTCGCGTCGGTCCTGCCAACCGCGTTCGACAAGGAGAATTTCGCGATGTTCAGCACCGTGCTATCGGGTACGCCCGAACAGCAGACACGCTGGAAACGCGGCGTCGACTATACCAGCGGCGTTCTCACTGACGACGTCAGCAAGCTTTATGTCGCGAAATATTTCCCGCCCGAGACCAAGGCGGCGGCGGATGCGCTGGTCAAGAACATCATCACCGCGATGAACGCGCGGATCGACAAGCTCGATTGGATGGCGCCCGAAACCAAGGTCAAGGCGCACGCCAAGCTCGCCGCGTTCACCCCTCGCATCGGCTATCCCGACAAGTGGCGCGACTATTCGGCGCTGCGCATCGCCGCCGGCGACGCGTTCGGCAACACGCTGCGCGCCAATCAATGGGCGCATCAGTATAATGTCGAGAAGCTGGGCAAGCCGATCTATCGCTGGGAATGGGGCCTCGCACCGATGACGGTCAATGCACAGGCCAATTCGACTTTGGTCGCGATCACCTTCCCCGCGGCGATCCTGCAGCCGCCCTTTTTCGATCCCGATGCCGACCCTGCGATCAACTATGGCGGCATCGGTGCGGTGATCGGCCATGAAATGAGCCATCATTTCGACGATCAGGGCGCCAAATATGATTTGAAGGGTCGGCTCACCGACTGGTGGACGCCCGCCGATGTGGCGAGCTTCAAGAAGCTGACCGGCAATCTTGTCGCGCAATATGACGCTTATGAACCGCTGCCCGGCCGCAAGGTCAACGGCACGCTGACGCTTGGTGAGAACACCGCCGATCTGGCCGGTCTGAGCGCATCGTTCGATGCCTATCACGCGTCGCTCGGCGGCAAACCAGCACCGGTGATCGACGGCTTCACCGGCGATCAGCGTTTCTATCTCGGCTGGGCGCAGGTGTGGCGGCGCAGCTACCGGGAGGCGGACATGATCCAGCGTCTCAAGACCGACCCCCACGCGCCGTCACAGCAGCGCGCCTGGATCGTGCGCAATCTCGATCCCTGGTACGGCGCGTTCGAGCCGAAAGCGGGCGAGAAACTCTATCTGGCACCGGAACAGCGCGTTCGGATCTGGTAACCGCTTGACGACACACCGAGCGCGGCCAAAGAGGGGCGGGCAATGGCCATCCTCCCCGCCCTTCCAACCACTTCGCTCAGTCCAGCGCGTAGCGCCGCTCTGATCGCCGGTGGTTGCGGCGTCGCCGCGGCGCTGATTATCCTGGGGCTGATCGGCAACTTGCCGATCGCCGGCGCCTTCCTGGCCACCGCCTTGGTCATCGTCGGTTGCCTTGTCGCGGCACGACGCCTGTTCCCGCAAAGCCGCACGGGAGAGGTCGAGGCCGACTGGACCGTCGCGCGCACGCTTGCGGCAAGCAGCGCCGATGCCGTTGCGATCACCGACCGCGCGGGGCGACTGGTGTGTGCCAACGACCGCTACGAAACGCTGTTTGCCGGTTTTCCGACGCCGCCTGGCCTGCCGATCGACGATGCCGGCGTCGACCGCCTGAGCACCGCCGGCCGCGCCGCATGGCGCGACGGCACGGCCAGGGTCGACCGCCTTTTATCGCGCGGCACCCCACTCGCGGCGGAAGTCGAGCGCGCCGGCCGCGACGAGGATCTGCTGGTGTGGCGCTTCCGTGGTGCCGAGGGGCTCGACCTCGCCACTTCGGTCGAGGGGATGATCGGCGGCACCACCGGCGACCGGCTCGCTGCTGCGGGTATCATGACCGCACTGATCGGCCCTGACGGGCGCATCCGGTCGGCCAACCGCGTGTTCCGCGCGCGCGCGATGGGGCATGAGGAAGGAGCGATCGCCGGGCGCGATTTCGCTCGCTTCCTGATCACCGACAGCCATGGCCAAGTACGCTTCGAACGCGAAGGCCTGACCGGGGTGCCCCTGCGCGTGCTGCAGATACCCTTTCTCGAAGGCGAAGACGCGCCGATGCTCGTCGCGTTGCTCGATGAGGAGGTCGGCGGCGACACGCCGGCGATCGGTGGTAGCGCCTCGGCGCATGTGCGTAGCCTGGTCAGCCTGATGCCGTTCGGCATGGCGCTGGTCGATCGCGATGGCCGCTTCATCCAGATGAACGACGCGTTCGCGCGTGCCGCGCAGGTCGACGCCGCGACGCCGCCACTTTACCCCGGCGACTTGCTGGTGCGCGAAGATAAGGGGGTGGTCGCCGACGCGATCCGGCGGTTCGCCAATGGCGCGACGCATTCGACCGATCTTGCGGTGCGGCTGAAGGATCATCCCGACGAACCGGTCGCGCTGTCGATCGCCGGCGCGCGCGGGCTGGGCGATGCCGCCGTACTCCTCAGCCTGAAAGATAATGGTGAGGAAACCCGGCTCAAGCGCGAGGTCGCGCAGGCGACCAAGATGCAGGCGGTGGGCCAGCTTGCCGGCGGCGTTGCGCATGATTTCAACAACATCCTGACCGCGATCATCGGGCATTGCGACCTGATGCTGATGCGCCATACGCCTGGCGACAGCGATTATGACGACATCCAGCAGATCAGGGCGAATTCGAACCGCGCCGCCAGCCTGACCCGCCAGTTGCTCGCTTTCTCGCGTCAGCAGACACTACGACCGCAGGTGCTGCAACTGCCCGACGTTATTTCCGAAGTGTCGAACCTGCTCAAGCGTCTGCTGGGCGAGACGGTCGCACTGACCGTAAAGCATGGCCGCAATCTGGGGCCGGTGCGCGCCGAT
This sequence comes from Sphingomonas sp. UYAg733, assembly GCF_054057355.1. Lineage (NCBI taxonomy): Bacteria > Pseudomonadati > Pseudomonadota > Alphaproteobacteria > Sphingomonadales > Sphingomonadaceae > Sphingomonas > Sphingomonas sp. UYAg733. The sequence goes on along the minus strand of NZ_JBSRZE010000002.1, from coordinate 256,335 downwards.
CCCGGTCAGCTCGAACAGGTCGTGGTCAACCTCGCGGTCAACGCGCGCGACGCGATGCTCGCGCGCGATCCGCGCGGCGGGGGTACATTGTCGATCCTGACCAAATCGGTTTCCATCGCCGATGTGCGCAAGATGGGTTCCGACATCCTGCCGATCGCCGATTATATCGCGCTGGAGATTGCCGATACGGGCAGTGGTATCCCGGCCGATATCCTGCCCAAGATCTTTGAACCCTTCTTCACCACCAAGGAAGTGGGCAAGGGGACTGGGCTCGGTCTCTCGACCGTCTATGGCATCGTCAAGCAATCGGGCGGTTATATCTTCGCCGACAACAACAAGGGTGGGCCCGGCGCGGTCTTCACCATCTATCTGCCGGTCCACACCGCAAGCGGGGTCGTCGAAGCCCCCCCCCCCGCGGCGGCACGGGCCATGCCGAAAGACAAGCCGCTCGATCTATGGGGTACCGGCACGATCCTGCTGGTCGAGGATGAGGACATGGTCCGCGCGGTCGCAGAGCGCGCGCTGACCCGTCAAGGTTATACCGTGCTGACCGCAGAACATGGTGAGGCCGCGCTGGAAGTGCTTGCCCGCAGCGAGAAGCCGGACCTGCTCATTTCCGACGTGATGATGCCGCTGATGGACGGTCCGACCATGGTGCGCCACGCCCGGGAGCGTTATCCCGACCTGCCGATCCTGTTCATGTCGGGTTATGCCGAGGAGACGCTGCGCAAGTCGATCGACCTCGACAATGTCCAGTTCCTCGCCAAGCCCTTTTCGGTGCAACAGCTTGCCGAAGCCGCTCGTAGCGTTCTGGCGGCGAAATGACTTGGCGCGGCGATCGGCCTGCGGCTAAAGCCGCGGCATGAGCTCACCGCAGCATATCCTCATTGTCGAGGACGAGCCCCTTATCGCCATGATGCTCGAGGATTTCCTCGACGTGCTGGGCAAGCAATTGGCCGGCAGCGTGGACAATGTCGCCGATGCGCTGGCGTTGATCGAGGCGGGCGGGATCGACGCGGCGATTCTCGATGTGAATCTGCGCAGTGGGGAAAAGAGTTTTCCGGTCGCCGATGCGCTGACGCGGATCGGTGTTCCGTTCGTTTTCGCAAGTGGCGGAACCGGCGACGCGATCGTCGAGGAGCATCGTGAGCGTCCCAGATTGGCCAAGCCATTCACCATGGATGGAGTCGCCAAGGCACTGGAAGCACTGAACTAATCTTCCTGTGCGTCGTGCGCCGCGAATACTGCGTCTTGATCGGGGGTACTTCCATAACCGGTCCAACAATTTTTATGTTCCGCTCTTGTTCTATAAGAACAAACGCGATACAAGACCTCATCACGCATTGAATGCGTGGCGGTATAGGTCTAGCGGCGGAGGCTCCAATGGCGGCGAACTTGAAGGTCATCGACAGCAAAATGGCAGTTTCCCCAGATAAGAATGCCGATAAGGCGTCGACCGAGCGCCAAAAGGCGCTCGACGCGGCGCTCGCGCAGATCGATCGCGCGTTCGGCAAGGGTTCGGCAATGCGGCTCGGCTCGAAGGAGACGATGCAAGTCGAGGTGATCTCGACCGGCTCGCTCGGGCTCGATATCGCGCTCGGCGTCGGCGGTCTGCCGCGTGGCCGGGTGATCGAGATTTACGGCCCGGAAAGCTCGGGCAAGACCACGCTCGCGCTGCACGTCATCGCCGAAGCGCAGAAGGGCGGTGGTACCGCGGCGTTTGTCGATGCCGAACACGCGCTTGATCCGGTCTATGCCAAGAAACTGGGCGTCAACATCGACGAACTGATCGTATCGCAGCCTGACACCGGTGAACAGGCGCTCGAGATCGTCGATACGCTGGTCCGCTCCAATGCGATCGACGTGCTGGTGATCGATTCGGTTGCCGCTCTGGTACCGCGCGCCGAGATCGAGGGCGAAATGGGCGACAGCCATGTCGGCCTTCAGGCTCGCCTGATGTCGCAATCGTTGCGCAAGTTGACCGGATCGATCAGCCGTTCGCGCTGCATGGTGATCTTCATCAACCAGCTGCGCATGAAGATCGGCGTGATGTACGGCAACCCGGAGACGACGACTGGCGGCAACGCACTGAAATTCTACGCCAGCGTCCGGCTCGATATCCGCCGCATCGGGCAGATCAAGGATCGCGACGAGATCATCGGCAACACCACGCGAGTGAAGGTCGTCAAGAACAAGGTCGCACCGCCGTTCAAGCAGGTCGAATTCGACATCATGTACGGCCAGGGCGTGTCCAAGATCGGCGAAATTCTCGATCTCGGCGTCAAGGCCGGACTGGTCGAGAAATCGGGTGCCTGGTTCTCTTATGACAGCGTCCGCATCGGTCAGGGTCGCGAGAATTCGAAGACCTTCCTCAAGGAAAATCCGGAAATGTGCGACCGCCTCGAAAAGGCGATCCGCACGCGCACCGACAAGGTCGCCGAGGAAATGATGGCCGGCCCCGAACCAGAGGATGACGGCGAGGAGATGTGATTTCTTCCTCTCCCGACGGGGAGGGGGATGGTGTCACGGTCACGCCAGTTTCAAGTCGGCGTCCCGCGCGTCGCAAACACATGGGAAGGCCCGCCTGTTATGGCGGGCCTTTCGCGTTTATGGCATTTTCGGATGATGGCTTCACCCGAAGACCTGATCCGCTCGACATCGCCTGCCAAGCCGCTAGCGTGCCGGCAAAGCAGGAGAGGACTGCCATGACCATCATTGTCCATCATCTCGAAAACTCGCGCTCCCAACGCGTGCTGTGGATGCTTGAGGAACTCGGCCTGCCCTATGAGATCAAGCGTTACGAGCGGAACAAGACGACCATGCTCGCGCCGCCCGAGCTCAAGCGCGTCCACCCGCTCGGCAAGTCGCCGGTCATTGAGGATACAGAGGCTGGCGTGACCATCGCCGAAACCGGCGCGATCGTCGAATACCTGGTCGAAAAGGCCGATGGAAAACTCGGCCCGCCGGCGCATCGCGATTCGGTGCTGCGCTACCGCCATTTCCTGCATTATGCCGAGGGCTCGATGATGCCGCCGCTCCTGCTCAAGCTGGTGCTCGCCCGTATCCCGCTATTCGGCAAAAAGGCTATGAAACGCATCCAGCCGATGATCGACGTCCATCTCGACTATGTCGAAGCCGAACTCGCCAGCCGTTCCTGGTTCGCCGGTGATGAGATGACTGCGGCGGACATCATGATGAGCTTCCCGCTCGAAGCCGCGCGCAGCCGCGCCGGGCTCGACGCCTCACGTCCGGCCACGATCGCCTGGCTCGACAAGGTCCACACCCGCCCGGCCTATCAGGTCGCACTCGAAAAGGGCGGCCCATACGCCTATGCCTGATCGCCGAAGCGGGGCTGCGGCGATCGGCATCTAGGGCGCGCAGCCGTCCGGCCCGAATAGGCGCTAACCGATCAGGCCCTTGGACGGCGCATGGGGTGGTTCGATCTCGGCCGGCTCGCGCGGCTCGAGATCGCCCTCCCATTTCGCCACGACGCTGGCCGCGACGGCATTGCCGATCACATTGGTCGCCGACCGCCCCATATCGAGAAAGTGATCGACCGCGAGGATCAGCAACAGGCCGGCCTCCGGAATCTTGAACATCGGCAAGGTTGCGGCGATCACCACCAGGCTGGCACGCGGCACGCCGGCAATGCCTTTCGACGTGACCATCAGTACCAGCAACATGGTGATCTGCTGCCCCAGGCTGAGGTCTATGCCGTACGCCTGGGCGATGAACAGCGACGCGAAGGTCATGTAGATCATCGAGCCGTCAAGGTTGAACGAATACCCCAGCGGCAATACGAAACTGGCGATCTTGGGCGGGACGCCGAACCGGTCGAGTGCCTCCAGCGTGCGGGGATAAGCGGCCTCCGACGAGGCCGTGGAAAAGGCGAGCAGCAGCGGCTCCCGGATATAGCGCACGAGCAGGCCAGTGCGCCTGCCGATGAACAGGAAGCCGATGCCGATCAGCAACGCCCACAGCGTGAACAGCCCGATGTAGAAAGTGCCCATGAAATAGGCGAGGTCGCCGATCACGCCCGGCCCGCGTTCCGCCAATGTGCTGGCCACCGCTGCGAACACCGCGAACGGTGCGAAGCGCATGACGTAATTTGTCACCTGCAGCATAACGGCCGCAAGCGCCTCGACGCCCTTCACCAGCGGTGCCGCCTTCTCGCCGATCGCGGTGATCGCGACGCCGATGAATAGCGAGAAGATGACGATTTGCAGGATCTCGTTATCGGCCATCGCCTCGATACCGGAAGCTGGCACGACATGAGCGACGAACTTGGCGAGGTCGAACGCGCTTTGATCGATCCCGGTTGCTGCGGTCGCGGCCGGAATCGCAAAGTTCAGCCCGACGCCGGGCTGGAAGATATGGACGAGGATCAGGCCGAGCGTCAGCGACAACAAGCTGGCGCACAGGAACCAGGCGACCGATCGCAGCCCGACCCGGCCAAGCGCGCCAGTGTCGCCCATATGGGCGATACCGACGACCAGTGTTGCAAAGACCAACGGCGCGATGATCATCTTTATCAGGCGCAGGAACAGCGTGGTGACGATCGAGAGATAATAAGCGATGTTCTTGAGTTCCGCCGCTGCGGCGGGGGTGCCATCGTCGATCCAGGCGTTGAGCGCCCAGCCGACCACCAGGCCCAGCACCAGCCCGATCAAGATATACCATGTAAGGCGCTTGGCCATGAACCTCTCCGAGAAACGATTGCCGATAGGGAAGGGTATTGCGGCGACGCGGTCAAGGACCGTATCGCTTGAGCGGCGTCGGATAAGCGAAGGACGATGATGATTCAGCAGCCATTTTCGATCGATCGGCGCGGTCTGCTGGCCGGCGCGACGGCGCTTCCGCTGCTTGGCGTGCCCGCCATCCTACGCGCTGCCGAGCCCGATTTATCGGCTCTGTCCGACATGACCGGCGCCACCCGGCCGATCGAAGCGGCCGAGCGCAACACGCGCATCGCCCGCGCCCAGGCCTTGATGAAGGCGAACGGCATCGGCGCGGTGCTGATCGAATCGGGATCGAGCCTGATCTATTTCACCGGCGTGCGCTGGGGGCGCAGCGAGCGGCTGACCGCAGTGGTGATCCCGGTCGAGGGCGATCCGTGCATCGTCACGCCATTCTTCGAGGAACCGTCGATCCGCGAATCGCTCGGCACCGCGGCTGATGTGCGGGTGTGGCAGGAGGATCAGGATCCGCTTGCAGTCGTCGCGGGTTTTCTCAAGGATCGCAAGCTGAGCACCCGTCCGATCGGGATCGAGGAAACGACGCGCTACTTCGCGGTCGATGGACTGGAGCGGGCGTTGCCGGGTGCGAAGATCGTCTCGGCCAATCCAGTGGTGCGCGGCTGCCGTTTGATCAAGACGCCGGCCGAGATCGCGCTGATGCAGGCCGCGACCGACGTGACGATCGCGGCCTATCGCTGGACCTGGCCGCGCATCGAAAAGGGCATGACCAACAATCAGGTCGGCGCGCTGATGAACGCGGCGACACGCAAGCTTGGCGGCAGCCCGGAGTTCGCGCTGATCCTGCTCGGCGAGGCCGCCGCCTATCCGCATGGCAGCCGCAAGCCGCAGATCGTGACCGACGGCGAAGTGGTGCTGATGGATTGCGGCTGTGCCGTGCAAGGATATCAGTCGGACGTGTCGCGCACTTTCGTGTTCGGTACTGCGAGCGCGGAGCAGCGCAAAGTGTGGGACCAGGTTCGTAACGGGCAGGCAACCGCCTTCGCTGCGGCGCGGATCGGCGTGCCGGCGGGACAGGTCGATGACGCGGTGCGGCGCTATTATGCCGTCATTGGCTATGGCCCCGATTATCAACTCCCCGGCCTGTCGCATCGTACCGGTCACGGCATCGGCATGGACGGCCATGAACCGATCAATCTGGTGCGCGGCGAAAAGACGCCGCTTGCTGTCGGCATGTGCTTTTCCGATGAGCCGGGCCTTTATCTGCCGGGCAAGTTCGGCGTCCGGCTGGAGGACTGCTTCCACATGACTGCGGCCGGGCCGAAATGGTTTTCGGTGCCGCCGACCTCGATCGAAAAGCCGTTCGGATGACCGACGCGATACCGGTCCTGATCAACAGCCGAGGCGGCACCGCGGCGAGCAAGGGCGATACGCTTGCCGACGAGGTTCGCACGGCGTTCGCCGACGCGGGGTTGCAAATCGATTTGCGCCTGCTCGATGCGGATGGTTTGCGCGACGCGATCAAGGAATTGAAGGGCGAGCGGCTGATCGTGGTCGGCGGTGGCGACGGCACCCTGGGATGCGCGGCGCGGATCCTGGTCGAGCGCGGCGATGGGTCCGCGCTTGGTATCCTGCCGCTCGGGACGCGCAATCACCTTGCGCGCGAACTCGGCATTCCGCTCGATCTTGCCGGCGCGGCCAAGGTCATTGCCGCGCGTGACACGCGCAAGATCGACGTGGCGTGGGCGGCGGACCGGATGTTCCTGAACAACGCGTCGATCGGGCTCTACCCGCAAATGGTCGAGCTGCGCGAAGACACGCAGCGACGGCACAAGATGGCGAAATGGCTGGCGGCGATTCCCGCCAGTATCGCGACACTGCGACGCATCCGTCACCACCGCTTGCGGCTGCGCAGCGCCGAAGGCGAGCGTCAGATCGTCACGCCGATGCTGTTCGTCGGCAATAATCACTACGAGATCGAGCAAGGCCATCCCGGCAAGCGCAACGCGCTCGATGACGGGCTGCTCTCCGTCTTCGCGATCGGGCCGAGCCATCGTTTCCAACTGGTCGACTTCGCCATTCGCAGCTTGCTCGGCCGGACCCGGCGCGACCGGGACTTCGCCGCGATCGGCGATGTCGCGGAGCTGGAGGTCAGTGGTCCTTCGAGCGCGGTCGACATCGCGCTCGATGGCGAAGTAACCGAATTGAAGCTGCCCTTTACCTTCCGCATCGATCCACTGGCATTGACCGTCGTTGCGCCGCCGCCACCGGTGGCTTGAGTAGGGCGCGGTCCTCGCCTAGATCGCAGGGCATGACATCGACCAACGACATCCGCCGCAGCTTCCTCGATTATTTCGAGTCCGCCGGTCACGCTCGCGTTCAATCCGCGCCGCTCGTGCCGCAGAACGACCCGACCCTGATGTTCGTCAATGCCGGGATGGTGCCGTTCAAGAATGTCTTCACAGGCCTGGAATCGCGGCCCTATGTGACCGCGACATCGAGCCAGAAGTGCGTCCGCGCCGGTGGCAAGCATAACGACCTCGACAATGTCGGCTACACCGCCAGGCATCATACGTTCTTCGAAATGCTCGGCAATTTCTCGTTCGGCGATTATTTCAAGGACCAGGCGATCACCCATGCCTGGACGCTGTTGACCAAGGTGTGGGGCATTGCGCCCGAAAAACTGACCGTGACCGTCTATCATACCGATGACGAGGCATTCGACCTGTGGCGCCGGATCGCCGGTTTGCCCGAAGAGCGCATCATCCGCATCGCGACCTCGGACAATTTCTGGACGATGGGCGACAACGGCCCGTGCGGACCGTGTTCCGAGATATTCTACGATCATGGCGACCATATCCCCGGCGGCCCTCCCGGCAGCCCGGATGAGGATGGCGACCGCTTCGTCGAGATCTGGAACCTGGTGTTCATGCAATATGAGCAGGCCGACAATCAGATCGTCGCCGACCTGCCCAAACCATCGATCGACACCGGCATGGGGCTGGAGCGCGTCGCGGCGGTGCTGCAGGGCGTGCACGACAATTACGATACCGATACGTTCAAGGCGCTGATCGCGGCATCGGGTGCGCTGACCGGCACGACCACCACCGGCGACAATCAGGCGAGCCACCGGATCATCGCGGATCACCTGCGCACCAGCGGTTTCCTGGTCGCAGACGGGGTGCTGCCGGCCAATGAAGGGCGTGGTTATGTCCTGCGCCGTATCATGCGCCGCGCGATGCGCCATGCGCATCTGCTTGGCGCAAAAGAACCGTTGATGCACCGGCTGGTGCCCGCGCTGATCGCCGAGATGGGCGCGGCCTATCCCGAATTGCTGCGCGCGCAGGCGTCGATCGAATCGACATTGCTGCAAGAAGAGACGCAGTTCCGCCGCACACTGACCAATGGACTGCGCCTGCTCGACGAGGCGACGGCGAAACTGGCGCCGGGCGCGACGCTGCCGGGCGAGACCGCGTTCAAGCTCTACGACACCTTCGGCTTTCCCTATGATCTGACCGAAGACGCGCTGCGTTCGCAAGGATTCGGGATCGATCGCGAGGGCTTCGACACCGCCATGGCGGAACAGAAGCGCGCCGCGCGTGCCGCGTGGAAGGGTTCGGGCGCAAAGGCGTCCGACGATATCTGGTTCGACATCGCCGAAGCATCGGGCGGCACCGAATTTCTCGGCTACACCGCAACGGCGGGCGAGGGTCAGGTCGTCGCGCTGGTCAAGGACGGCGCCCGTGTCGACCATGCCACGGCCGGCGACACGGTCTCGATCGTGGTCAACCAGACGCCCTTTTATGGCGAGAGCGGCGGCCAGGTCGGCGACACCGGCACGGTCTCGAACGATGAAGGCCTGCGTGCGAACGTCACCGAAACGTCGAAGCAGCTTGGCCGCGTGTTCGTGCATCATGCGATCGTCGATGCCGGCGGCCTCAAGGTCGGCGACACGATCAAACTCCAGATCGACATCGCGCGCCGCGACCAGATACGCGCCAATCACAGCGCGACGCATTTGCTGCACGAGGCGCTACGCCAGCGGCTTGGCCTGCACGTCGCGCAGAAGGGCAGCCTGGTCGCGCCCGATCGCCTGCGCTTCGACTTCTCGCAGCCCAGCGCGATCGACCCCGCGCACATCGGCGAGGTCGAAGCCGATGTGAACCGTCACATCCGTGCCAACGGTTCCGTCTCAACCCGCCTGATGACGCCGGACGAAGCGATCGAGGAAGGCGCTATGGCGCTGTTCGGTGAAAAATATGGCGACGAGGTGCGCGTCGTTTCGATGGGCAGCGAAGGCGGCAAGACCTATTCGCTCGAGCTGTGCGGCGGCACTCATGTCGCGGCACTTGGCGATATCGGCCTGTTCAAGGTCGTCGGCGAGAGCGCCGTGTCGTCGGGCATCCGTCGTATCGAGGCGCTGACCGGCGAAGCTGCGCGGCAGTATTTCACCGGTCGCGACGAGAAATTGCGCGAGACCGCCGCGACGCTGAAGGCATCACCCGACGAAGTTCCCGCGCGTGTCGCCGCGCTGGTCGAGGATCGCCGCCGCCTGGAACGCGAACTGGCCGAGGCGAAAAAGGCGCTGGCACTCGGCGGCGGTGCCGGTGCGGCGCCGGCGGGACCGGAACAGGTCGGCGGGGTCAATTTCGTCGGCCAGGTGATCGCCGATTTCGACGCCAAGGGCCTGCGCGGCGCGGTCGACGAGGCCAAGCAGCGCATCGCATCGGGCGTGGTGGTGATGGTCGCGGTCAACGAAGGCCGCGCGTCGATCGCCGTCGGTGTCAGTGACGACCTGATCGCGTCGCACAATGCGGTCGACCTGTTGCGCCGCGCCGTTGCCGTACTCGGCGGGCAGGGCGGGGGCGGGCGCCCCGATATGGCGCAGGGTGGCGGGCCGGACGGCGACAAGGCCAACGATGCCGTCGCCGCGATCAAGGCGGCCTTGGCAGAGGCAAACGTCGCCGCCTGAACCGGGCGGTGAGTTTTATTCGTCATGTCAAAGAGCAGAGCGACAGATAACGCCGGTTACAGATGACTTGAATCGACCCGCTCGAGCATAAGCCGGACCGCCGGGCGGTGCCCGAGCGGCGAGATATGACACACCCGTTTGTGTCATATTTCGAGGCGGGGAGATGTGGGACACCTATCGTCGCGCCGTTTCAGCGACGGTCCGGCAAGATATATGACGGATACCCCAGAAGCCGCACAGTAGCGAACTTGCCAATTAAATCGTTCTATATCAATATAGTAGATGGATAGTTAAGGCTGATCGGCGTTCGAAAAATGTGACGAAGCCGCGCAGCCTGTCGCTGAAATCAGGATCAAGTCGCACTGTATGCATTGCATACAATGCATACAGTGTTTGCGGCTAATCCGTTTCGAGCAGGCGTGTGAAGTTGGGTCCAGTTGAGCGTCAGCTACTATTGGTTGGCTGCAATCATTCGACAGCCAAACCGGGTATCATCGTGAAAGCCGCGTGGAAGTGGCCGACTGGCTCCGCAATGACGACGGCCTGGGGGTTAAGTAAGCTGTCACTGGGACCGAACAATGGCTATGCTTGGACGGGGTCGGTCAATGTCGATCGCGCCTACACGATCAACGGCCTCAATCAGGCGACGGCGTCGGGCGCCATTGCGCTGGGTTATGATGCGCGAGGCAATTTGACCAGCTCGGGTGCGACCAGCTATGCTTATACCTCGGAGAATCTGCTGCAATCCACAGGCAGTACCGCGTTGTATTATGACCCTTGCTGCGACTTTTTCAGATCAACGATACCACGCGGCTCGGCTATGACGGGCTCGATCTGATCGGCGAATGGACGCCGGCCGGCGTGTTGCAGAAACGCTATGTCCACGGCCCCGGCAGCGATGAGCCGTTGGTCTGGTATAACACAGCCAATACGAGCGACAGGCGCTGGCTGCACACGGACGAACGCGGCAGCGTGATCGCGGTAACCAACGGCACGGGTGCGGTGATCGGCACCAACACCTATGACGAATACGGCATCCCGGGATCGGGCAATATCGGCCGGTTTCAATATACGGGTCAAACCTGGCTGGCCGAGATCGGGCTCTATTATTACAAGGCGCGGCTCTACTCGGCGACGTTGGGGCGGTTCATGCAGACCGATCCGATCGGGTACGGCGATGGTATGAACTGGTATAATTATGTTGGCGGCGATCCAATTAATTCAGCAGACCCAAGTGGAAATTTGGCGCAATATTGTACAGGATCGATCTTGCCGAGTGTAGATTGTTCGCAGGTAAACCTTCTTAGTATAAATGGAACAGACACTCAAGCGGCCAGAATGCAGAGAGAAATTGCGATTGCAGATGCCGTCGGGGCGGGCTTTTCTGCTGTATTAAATCCTACTGATGATCAAAAGAAGATGGGGTGGTTCAAAGAATATGATAAATTATCAGCCAGCGACAAATTAATAGTTGCGGGCATATTAGGGACCGCATCGATTCGAGATAATATGACCAGTAGTTTGATTAGAGGTATCAGGTACGATCGAGAATATGGATTCTGGATATACGGTAGCGCGGGTAAATACTTTTCGGGGCCGATATCTCGAGGTGCGTCAAATGGCGCGATGGGAAATGATTTTACGCTAACCAGATTCGAAATTGAGGCACCTTTAGCTGCATCGTTCCATTTTCATCCTGATACACATCTAAGGCAGAATGCTCCAAGTGCGCCTGATGTTCGAGTTAACAGAGGCACCGGGACGTTAGGTTTTGTAGGCTCTAGATACGGGCTTGTTGTCGGCAGAACTGCTCATGACATCTGGGGCATTTGGGAATGAAGATACCAATATTCTTAAGTGTAACATCGGTTTTGTTAACATCATTACTTGGGTGCAAACCCAGTAATCCGACCGAAAAAACTCTGACGATTGAGCAAAGGCTAAAAGTTAAAGGGGTTTGGATGGTAGATATAGAGGCATCTTCTTTTGTATCAAACCTATGTAAATGGAGTACGCCAGATCCATTTTACAGCGATCAAGCGATCTGGATTGAATTCGACCGTCGCCGTTTCCCAGAGCTTAAAGATGCATTGGGCGGCGGTGGAGCTATCTACTTTCAACTTGAAGGGAGATTGAGACTTTTACCGGGAAAAGGTCCCTTTGGTGCCTTTGGTCACTACCGCAGAGCGGCGAGGATAGAGAAAATTAATAAGGTAAAAAGAATTTCGGTTCAGAAAAATAGCGACTTTTGTACGCGTCTATAATCATGAATTAAAGTTACTGTGACATCGCGTAGTTGAGGTAGCCGCCCTCCTGCTTAGGTGCGGCGTCGCCTTTCGGCTCTCCAGAGCCGGAGGATGACAGATGTCGATGTTTGCAGGGTTGGATGTGAGTGACAGATGACGCTCCTGTACGTCGTCGACGGTGCTGGCACGATCATGTGGCGCGGGGTTTGTGCGACAGACTGGAGGTGATCGCAAAGACGCTGAAGCGACATGTCCGCGAGGTCGAGCGCGTGGTGCTGGATACGAGTCCGCTAGCGGCGTTCCTTTATCACGGCCCAGTCGGCGGACCTTATTCGCCGCCGATCTGTCGGCGCTACGGCGCTGCCGAAACATGCACGCAAGTCGCGCTCGACCGATATCGGGCGTCGGCAGGTCGCGGCAATGAGCGGTGGCAATGGGTTGCGCCCACGCGCCCACATCGCCAGAAGAGCGATCAAATCAATAATCCCGAAAGCGGACCTTTTTCATGACCATCAGTGCGGTCGATTTCGCCAGCCTGCTTTGTTCGCGACTTTGCCACGATCTGCTCAGCCCGGTGGGCGCGCTTAACAACGGCCTCGAATTGCTTGCCGACGAGCATGATCCGGAGATGCGCCAGCGCTGTCTGGAATTGCTCAACGAAAGCGCGCGTGCCTCCGCCAACAAGCTGAAATTCTTCCGGCTCGCCTTCGGTGCGGCGGGCGGATTCGGCGAGACGGTCGATTCGCGCGAGGCGCGCGCGGCGATCGAGGGGCTGTTCGGCGATAATCACCGCGTCAAGCTGGGCTGGCTGGTCGAGGATGCGACCTTGCCCAAGCCGGCGATCAAGGCATTGCTCAACCTCGCGCTGATCGCGGGCGATGCGCTGATCCGTGGCGGGCAGCTTGATGTCGGGGCGGAAAGCGTTGGCGGCCAGGTCGAAATCGTGGTGCGCGCCGACGGGCCTCGCATCGTGCTCGACCAGGAATTGCGCAATGCGCTGAACGGCACGACCGGCGACGCGGTCATTACGCCGCGCGCGGCCGCCGCGTATCTGGTCCATGCGCTGGTCGCCGAGGGCGGCGGTCAGGTCCAGGTTTCCGCACCGGACGAGCCCGTGCTGCTGTTCGGGGCGGCGTTTAAAGCGGGATAGATTTCTCGACTTACGCCGTCTTTCAGGCGCACGCCGCGGCAAGGCGTTCCTGCCATGCCCTGGCGCCGGCGCGTGATGGATGCACGCCGTCATAGGTTTCCTGTACACTCAGGCCTTTGACGAAAATGCCACCGCGTCCCATCGCCAGTCCACGCAGGATCGCGTTCATCCGGTTCGCGGTCGCCGGATCGGCATTCCTGATCGCCGTGATGCCGATAATGATCGGCTCGCCCCGCCACTTATCGACCAGTTCGGTCGTCTGTGCGGTCCATTGTTTCAGGTCGGTGCCTTGCAGCAGATCGTTGACGCCGACCGCAAACACCACACGTGACGGCCCGGTCAGGCCGATCGCCGCCGTCGCAAATCCGTGCAGGTCCTGCGACCGGGCGCCGCTGATACCGGCATTGATCGGCACCAGGCCGCAAATCGGCGGCAGCGATTGCATCTCGACGATGCTGTCGCCGACGATCAGCATCTGTCCCGGGCCCATTTGCCGCACGATCGCCTGCATCACGCCCAGCCGGCGTTGCTCATAATCCTGCCACCGGCCGGAGCGGCCGAGCACGAAGCCGATCAGCGTCGCCACGGCGAGCGCGAGCAGCAGGGTGAATATCCTGATCATCATGGTCATCGCTCCGGGAATAACCGGTCCTTAACCGTTTTTACACCATGGTCCGATGCAAGCCGCGCGGGGACATATGGACGATCTTCTTCAAGAATTCATCGCCGAGACGCGAGAGACGCTGGAAGCGCTTTCCGGTGAGATCGTCGCGTGGGAGAGCGATCCATCCGACCGCCACCGGCTCGATGCGATTTTTCGCTTCGTCCACACGGTCAAGGGAAGCTGCGGTTTCCTCGATCTGCCCCGGCTTGCCCGGCTGAGCCATGCCGCCGAGGATGTGCTCGCCGCGGTGCGTTCGGGCACGCGCAATCCCGACACGTCGCTGGTCAATGCGGTGCTCGCGATCGTCGACCGGATTGGTGAGATCGTCGAAGCGATCGACGCCGGTGCGGCGCTCGCCGATTCGGGGGAGGATATGCTGATCGCAGCACTCGACGAGGGATCGGAAACGGAAACGATCACCCCCGCGCCGACCGCGCTCGCCCAGCGCGCGCCGTCGCGCAGCGTGCGGCTGAACGTCGATCTGCTCGACCGGATGATGTCGGGCATGTCCGACATGGTGCTGGCACGCAACGAACTGGCGCGACGCCTGCGCGACGATGGCGCCGATCCGGCGGTCGAGGCAGCGCTCGAACGCCTCTCGCTGACCGTCGCCGAGATGCGCGACACCGTCACGCGCACACGCATGCAGAAGATCGACGCGCTGTTCTCCGCACTGCCGCGCATGGTCCGCGACACCGCGGCGGAACTGGGCAAGTCAGTCAACCTCCATATCGAAGGCGCCGATGTCGAACTCGATCGCGAGATGATCGAGATGATGCGCGATCCGCTGGTCCATATCGTGCGCAACGCGATCGATCACGGCATCGAGGCGCCCGCGCTGCGCCGTGTGCTGGGCAAGCGCGACCATGGCCGGCTGACCGTCGCCGCGCGCCAGTCGGGCAATCAGATCATTATCGAGATCAGCGATGACGGGCAGGGCATCGATACCGAACGGCTAATCGCCAAAATCGCTGGCTCCGGCCGGACCGAGCGCGACCTGCGCGCGCTGAGCGACAAGGCCAGACTCGATCTCATATTCGAGGCCGGCCTGACCACCAAGGACGAGGTCACCGCTATTTCAGGGCGCGGCGTCGGCATGGACGTGGTGCGCGCCAATATCGAACAGATCGGTGGTCGCATCGATCTCCACAACAATCCCGGCAAGGGTCTGCGCATCGCGATCCATGTGCCGCTGACCCTGTCGATCATCTCGACCATCGGTGTTGGGGTGGGCGATCAGCGTTTCGCCATTTCGCGCCAGGCGATCGAGGAGATCGTACGCGTCGGTGGCGATGCGATCCGCATCGACATGCTTGGCGATACGCCGGCCGCCACGGTACGCGAACGGCGCATGCCGCTGGTCGATCTTTCGGGCACGCTTGGCATGGCCGCAAGCGGTGTGTCGCCCTCGATGCTGGTGATCGTCAGCGTCGCCGGCGGGAGCTATGCGCTCGCTGTCGATACCGTGCTCGATCATGAGGAACTGGTGATAAAGCCAGCGGCACCCGCGGTGATGTCGACCGGTCTTTATGCCGGACAGACCTTGCCCGACAGCGGGTTGCCGATGCTGCTGCTCGATTGCACGGGAATTGCGGCGGTCGCCGGCCTGGCTTTCCACCGTGAGATCACCGGCGAGGACGATGTGCCTGAGACGATCGTCGCGGAACGCCCGTCGGCCTTGCTGTTCGACGATCTCGACGGTGTGCGGCGGCTGGTGCCGCTGTCGGTCATCGACCGCGTCGAGCCGGTATCGACCGACGCGATCCGCTTCGCCGCCGGGCGGCTCAGGCTGTCGATCGACGGCCGGATCATCCCGCTCGCCACGCAGGGCGAGATCGGCGAACGGCTCGACGTGTCGGTGCTGCGCCTGCGCGATGGCGCGATGGAGATTGGTTATGCGATCGGCGAGGCGCTCGATATCGTTTCCCTGCCCGACGCGATCGCGCCGGCACGCGAGGCCGGGCCGGTTGCCGGCGTGGTCGCGCTCGATGGCGAGCAGATCGAATTGCTCGACGTCCACTGGCTGTTCGCGACGCACGGCGAAGAAGGCCGCGAGGAGAGCCCGCCGCTCTGCCTGATCGATGGCGCGGATACGGTATGGATGACGACTTTCCTGAAGCCGGTGCTGGAAGGCGCTGGCTATCGTGTTGCAACCAGGCTGGGTGCGGATGAAACCGCGGCGGTGGTGCTGACGATGGACGTTGCGGCGCCGGCGCGGATCGGCGCGGCGCCGGTCGTCCGGCTGCGCCAGGATCGCTCGGCGAACGGCGTGAGCGACGACAGCATCTATCGCTACGACCGGGGGGCTTTGCTCGCCGCGCTCGCCGAGCGGGCAGGAGGAAACGGGCGATGACACAGTTATTTCTGATTGCCCATATCGCCGGTCGCGCGGTCGCGATCGAATCGGGACAGGTCGAATCGGTCGTCGATATCGGTGATGTCGTGCCGGTGCCGCGTGCGGCGAGTCAGGTGCTCGGACTGGCCGCGTTACGCAGCCGGGTCGTGACGGTGATCGATACGCGCGCCGCGTTGGGCGTACCGCCCGCCGGCGTGGCGGCGACGCGCGCGATCATCACGCTGGCCGATGGTCATCACTATGCGGTGCTGGTCGATTCGCTTGAAGATGTCGCGCCCTTCGACCTCGCACCGCTGTCATCGGGCATCGTGCTCGACGGCGGCTGGCGCGCGACCGGGTGCGGGATCGTCGAGCGCGACGGCGAGGCGATCCTAGCGATCGACCTGCGCGCGCTGATCCCCGGCCTGACGGCGCTGGCGGCGTGACGATCGCCTGCGGATTTCTACAAATTAACGCGACGCTTACGGGTTTCCGGCAAACAGGACTTGAGCGGAACAGGATTTACAAATGAAGACGTGCCTGGTGGTCGATGATTCGAAGGTGATCCGCAAGGTAGCCCGACATATTCTGGAAACGCTGAACTTCTCCGTTTCGGAGGCGGGCGACGGCCGCGAGGCACTCGAATCCTGCCTGGCATCGGCTCCCGACGTGGTTCTGCTCGACTGGAACATGCCGGTGATGAGCGGGATGGATTTTCTCCGCGCGCTGCGCGACAGCGCGGTTTCGCATCGGCCCAAGGTGGTTTTCTGCACCACCGAAAACGGCATGGCGCATATTCGCGCCGCGATCGAGGCCGGCGCCGACGAATATGTCATGAAGCCGTTCGATCGCGAGACGCTGGAAAGCAAGCTCCAGATCGTCGGCATGGCCTGAGGCCGCACCGATGCCCCGCCCGCCCGCCGAGGCCCGGTCGCTCCGCGCCACTGCGCGCGCAAGCGGTCCTGCGCCCAGTCACCGACCCGCCCATTCGCCCCGGATCCTGATCGTCGATGATTCGGCCGTCGCGCGCGCAGTGATCGGCCGGATGATCGAAGCGAGCCGCCGTTTCGTGGTCGCCGGATCGGTGTCCGACGCCCAGGCCGCGCTGGCCTTTCTCAAGGGCAACGCGGTCGACGCGATCCTGCTGGATATCGACATGCCGGGGATCGATGGGCTGACCGCCTTGCCCGACCTGATCACGGCAAGCCTGGGCGCCAAGGTACTGATCGTCTCGTCGTCGTGCGACGAGGGCGCGGTGACCACGATCCAGGCGTTGGCGCTGGGTGCTGCCGACACGCTGGTCAAACCGGGCGTCGGTGCGTTCGCCGGCCGTTTCGCCGAAGTGCTGACCGACAAGCTGACGCGCCTGCTCGAGATCGACGATATCGTCGAGGATGTGCTGCCGGCGGTATCGGCGCGTAGCGACAGCGGTGGCTTCGACATCGTCGCGATCGGCGCCTCGACCGGCGGCATCCACGCGCTGAGCCAGTTGCTGCGCGAGATTCCGGCAAGCTTTCCGTTGCCGATCCTGATCACCCAGCATTTGCCCGAATCCTTCATGCCCTATTTCGCCGCGCAGGTGGCGGTACTCGCCGGGCGGCCGTGCGAGGTCGCGACCGATTGCCTGCGCATCCGTCCGGGCCGGGTCATCATCGCACCCGGTGACGGCCATATGCGCCTGGTCAATCTCGGTGACGGCGGCGCGGCGGTGCGGCTGTCGCGCGAACCGGCGAAAAGTGGCTGCATGCCGTCGGTCGATCCGATGTTCGAAAGCCTGGCAGAGGTGTACGGTCCGCGCGCGCTGGCGATCGTGCTCAGCGGCATGGGCCGCGACGGCAGCGACGGTGCGAAACGGTTGGCCGATGCCGGCGGCTGTGTCGTCGTGCAGGATCAGGCAAGCTCGGTCGTGTGGGGCATGCCCGGCGCGATCGCCAGCGCCGGCGGCGCCAGTGCGATCCTGCCGCCCGATGAGATCGGCCGCCTCATCGCCATGCGGCGGCGGCCGTGATGCCCATGCCCGCTATGCCCAGAGCCCGCCCGGCTGGCCCGGCAGCCCCCGCGCGGCCGACCGGCGCGATGCACATATTCGCCGCGCTGCTCGAACAGCGCACCGGCCAGCAGATCGCGGCGAACCGCGAATGGCGCATCGAGACCGCGCTGAAACCACTGCTGCGCGAACGTGGCCTGGAGGCGCTCGACGACCTGGCTGGCGTCATCGTCAATGGACGCGACCCGGCGGTCGCCGATCAAGTGGTAGACGCCTTGCTCAACCAGGAAAGTTCATTCTTCCGCGATGCGGCGGTGCTCGACATGATCCCGCTGGCGCTCGAAGCGATGCGCGCCGACGGACCGACGCGACGATTGCGCGTGTGGTCCGCCGGCTGTTCGGTGGGACAGGAACCCCTGTCGCTGGCAATGCTCTTCGCCGAGTACGAGACGGCGACCGGATTGCAGGCGCCCGAGATCGTCGCCACCGATGTTTCGGAAAATGCGATCTCGCGGGCGCGGGCCGGGCGTTTTTCCCAGTTCGAGATCCAGCGCGGCCTGCCGGTGCGGCGCATGATGCGCTGGTTCGACACGGTCGGCGTGGATTGGGTCGCCCGACCCGAATTGATCCGCCGCATCTCCTTCCGTCGGCTCAATCTGGTCGCCGACCCGCTGCCGATCGGGCGCTTCGACGTGATCCTGTGCCGCAACGTCCTGCTTTATCTGTCGCCGTCGTTGCGCAACCAGGTGCTCGATCGCCTGGCGCAGGTGATGCGGCCGGGCGGTCTGCTGGTGCTCGGTGCGGGCGAAACGGTGATCGGCCAGACCGAAGCGTTTCGGCCTTCACCCGATTATCGCGGCCTTTACGAGCCGACCGGTATCGCGCCTTGCGGGATCGCCGCGCGCGCCTGAAACTTTTGTCTGAAAACTTGCGGTCGAGCGAATTTGCGCCTGGCACCGTCCTAACACCCTTGGCACCGGTTTACTTTGCCGGTCGCACGTCGCAAGCGGCGGCAATGACCGGGACCGTTCCCAAAGCCACCAGCTTCGGCGCCCATGACTTTGCGGTCGTGCTGGTGATGAACATCATGTGGGGTCTGAATATCATCGCGGTGAAGATGGCGGTGATGGCGATCGCACCGCTGACCGCCGGCTTCCTGCGCCAGGCGATCGTGCTCATGGTCTGCGGCACCGCGCTCAAGATCGTGCCCGGCAAGATGCGCTTGCTGACCATATTGGGTATCCTTTCGGGCGGAGTATTCTACGTCGCGGTCAACCTGTCGCTCGCGGTGTCCGACAATGTCGGCGCACTGGCGATCGCCGGGCAGTTGGGTGTGCCTTTTTCACTGCTGCTGGCGATCCTGGTGTTTCGCGAACGCATCCGCTTGCCGCGCATTGCGGGCATCGCTCTGTCATTTGGCGGCGTCGTGCTGCTGGTGTTCGATCCGGCCGCCGCGCGCGAAGTGCCGGGGCTGGCACTGACCGCGATCTCCAGCTTCATCTGGGCGATCTGCTCGCTGATCCAGCGCTATCTGATCGGCGTGCCGGTGCTGACCATCTATGCCTGGATCGGTTTCTGGGGGTCGATCACGCTGGGCACGCTCGCCTGGTTCGTCGAGCCGGTCGCAATGCACGCGATACCATCATTGCCGCTGTCCACGCTCGGCTGGGTGGCGTTTTCGGCGATCGGATCGACCGTGATCGGGCAGGGGTCGATGTCCTGGCTGTTGCAGCGTCACCCGATCAGCGTGGTCACGCCAATGACTCTGGCCGCGCCGATCGTCTCGGTGTTCGCCGCATCCTGGTATTTCGGCACGCCGTTGACCATGCTTATGCTAACCGGTGGGGCGGTGGCGATGCTGGGCGTCGCGATCGTCACCATCCGGACCGCGCGCGCAGGGGACACGCCATGAGCATGATCGAGACGCCATCACCCAATTTCGACGACCGCGTGCTGCCGGTGTCGATGATCGTGCTGCATTATACCGGCATGCATGACGCGGACTCGGCGATCGCGCGGCTGACCGACCCAGCCGCCAAGGTATCGGCGCATTATCTCGTCAAGGAAGACGGTGCGGTTGTGCGTTTGGTTGGGGAGGACAAGCGCGCCTGGCACGCCGGCAAGTCGCGCTGGCGCGGGATCGAGGACGTCAACAGCGCGAGCGTCGGGATCGAGCTGGTCAACCCCGGCCATGAATGGGGGTATTGCCCTTTTCCGGAGGAGCAGATCGACGCGCTGCTGCCGTTGCTGGGTGAGATCAAGGAACGGCACGGCATCTCGCGCGGCAATGTCGTCGGCCATTCCGACATTGCCCCGACGCGCAAACAGGATCCGGGCGAGCTGTTCCCCTGGGCGCGCCTCGCCAGGCTGCGTCTCGCACTGCCGCGTCCAACCCGGAATCTGATGGACCCGATGTGGAGCGATTCGGGCTTCCTCATCGCGCTCGAACGCTTCGGTTACGATGTCGCCGACAAACTCGCCGCCGTCGTCGCCTTCCAGCGCCGTTTCCGCTCCGAGCTGATCGATGGCGAGATCGACGGCGAATGCCGCTGCATCCTGCTCGCCTTGCTGTTGCCAAAACCGCAGGGGGACGAGTAGGGCGGGTGCGCCAGAGGGTTGGGCGGCCGCGTCGTGCGTCAGCACGCCGAGGAAAGTCCGGGCTCCACGAAACAACGGTGCCGGGTAACGCCCGGCGGGGGCGACCCCAGGGAAAGTGCCACAGAGAGCAGACGGCGACGGCTTCGGCCACGCCACGGTGAAAGGGTGCGGTAAAAGCGCACCGCGCGCCTGGTAACAGGGGCGGCACGGCAAACCCCACCGGGAGCAAGACCGAATAGGGGCGGCAAAGGACCTTCGAGGTTCGGGGGCTTTGTTTCAGCTCGTCGCCCGGGTTGGTTGCTTGAGCCCGCATGCGAATGCGGGCCTAGAGGAATGGTCGCACATCGCATTTCGATGCGAGGACAGAACCCGGCTTACAGACCCTCTGGCATTTTCTTGTGGATCGATCGGGTCTCCTGCTAACCTGCTGGGAATGAAGCAGCTCGACCGTCCTGAATTGACGCTTGCCCTGACGCTCGCGGCGGTCGCCGGATTTGTCGATGCAGTCGCGTTCATCACGATCGGCCAGTTCTTCGTTTCTTTCATGAGCGGTAATTCGACTCGCTTGGCGGTCTCCGCGGCGCAGGAAATGTGGCCCGATCTGGTTTTTGCGGCGGGCCTGATCGCGCTGTTCGTTACCGGCGTTGCGGCGGGCAACATCATCGGCGAGAAAGTTCAGAGCGACCGGACCGTCGCGTTGCTGCTGGTCGAGGGGATGTTGCTGGCCGCCGCGGCGGCTTTGCACGCGACCGGGCGACCCCACGCCGCGACGCCGTTGATGGTCCTGGCGATGGGCAGCGCGAATGCCGTGTTCATGGTCGATGGCGAGGTGCGCTTCGGCGTCACCTATATGACCGGCGCGCTGGCCAGGGTCGGCGAGCGGCTCGCGGCGGCGACCACCGGCACCGGGCAATTGCGCGAAGCGATGCCTTGGCTCGGCCTGTGGTTCGCGCTGGTTTTCGGCGCCATTTTGGGCGCGGCGCTGGCGATCCGGTTGGGCGGAGTCGCGGTCGCGCTGCCCGCGGGGCTGTTGATGCTCGCCGCGCTGATAAGCCGCAGCCGCCTCTAGCCACATGTCTCGTGTGGCCGCCCATAGCCACATCTCTCACCGAACCGGTTGAAATGTCGCTGGCGTAGCCGGCCGGTTATCGACTATTCTTGGCAGTACACGGAAAAGGCGGGCAAAATGCTGGGGATTATGCTTATCGCGGCCCAGGCCGTGTCACCGGCCGCGGCCGTAAGCCCGGCTCCTGTGCAATCCGCGAAACGCTCTGTTCAGCAGGATTTCGAAGCGGCAACCGCGCTGCAGGACGCCGGAAAACATGCCGAGGCGCTCGCCGTCTGGGAAGCGCTGGAAAAGCGGATCCCCAAAAACAAACGCAGCCTGGCGATCATTCGCGTGCGCAAGGCGACGGCGCTGATCGGACTGCAGCGCCATGACGATGCGGTCGCGGCGGTCCGTGCCGGGCTGGCCGATCTGCCGATCGACGACCCGACGCTAAAGGCCGACCGCTATGTCGGCTGGTCGAACCTGGGGCGAATCGCGGAATATTCGCTCGACTATGCGAGCGCTGCCGAAGCCTATCGTCAGGCCGAACCGATCGCGAGCGACGATCTCAATCGCGTTGCCGCCTTTCGTGGCCTGGTCGAGGCGGAAACCTTCGTCGACCCCGACTCGGCAACCCGCGACATGGCGCGGGCGGAGGCGTTCATGGCGCCGTTGAAGATCGATGCACGGAACCGCGCGATTCTCAAGCGCGTCAAGAGCCAGTTGCTGATGAACCAGGGCAATTATGCGGCGGCTCAGCTCGAGGCCGGTGCGGCGGTGAAGCTGTTGGGTGGCCTGACCTCGAACACCGATCTGTACGACGTGGCGGCCCGGTCGAATTACGCGATCGCGGCATTGCTCAACGGCAAGACCGACGAAGCGCGCCGTTACATGGCGATGACCGGGGCGGGGCGCCTCAGCAAGGGTAGTTTCGATCCCGGCCCGCAGATGAAGGTGCCTGATTGCGGCGGCGAGGCCAATTTGCGGCCCGAGGATATGGCCGTTGTCGAACTTTCGATCGGCAGTGACGGGACGGTGTCCGCGGTTCCCGTCTATGCTGCGGGCGGCGGCGCGGTCGCGCTGGAATTCGCCCGTGCGGTACAGAACTGGTCGTTCGACCCGGTCCAGGTGAAAACGATGCCGACCTTTTTCCGCATTCGCATGCGCATCGAACTGCGCTGCTCCACGGTGTTCCAGCGCCCATCGGTCGGCGACTATCTCGATGGCGATCTCGCTTCCTGGCTGTCGAGCAAGGGCATCGCCCCGCCGCTGCTCGCGAACGGTTCGGATGCTGCGACGCTGCCCATGCTGCGCAGCCAGCTTGCGGCGGCCGAAGCACGCGACGGCAAGGATGCTCTCCCGTTGGTGCCTATCCTGCACCTGCTTGCACGCAATGCCGTCGTCCCGCGTCAGGAAGCGAACGGCTTTGCACGCCGGGCACTGGCCATCGTCACCACCGCCGGGGCACCCGCCACGGCGCGCTTCGCGATCGACCGCATCGTCGCGGCGAGCAGCGGTGCCGAGGGCTGGAACGCAAAGCGGGAGGTAAAAGCGATCATGCCGGCTCTGTCCTATCCGGCCTACGCCGCCGATGTGCCGGCCCGGTCGGCGATCCGCCTGATGCTGGCGGATGCCATGCGCACGTTCGACGAGAATGGCGCGCGCATCATGCTGAAGCAGGTCGGCGATGAACCCGCCCTGCCTGCCAACCACCCGCTACGCGTCGGCGCGCTGGTCCGGCTCGCCTCGCTCGAACAGGCGAACGGCAATGTCGACGCCGCGCGTACCGCGTTCGAAAGCTCCGGCCTGGCGGCCAATCAGTGCGCGTTAATCGATGCGCCGCCGCGTTTCCTGCACGCCGGCGGAACTTTCCCCAACGAAGCGCGGCAATGGGGCTTCGAGGGCTGGACACAGGTGCAGTTCGATGTCGCCGCCGATGGCAAGGTGCTCAACGAGCGCGCGATCGTTTCCTATCCGCCGTTCGTCTTCACCAAGGCGGGCAAGGAAACGCTCGCGACTGCGAAGTACGAGAAGAGTTTCCGCCCCGATGGTGGGCTGGGTTGCGGCGGCAGTGTGCAGCGCGTGAAGTTCCTGATCCAAAACTGATACCCGGGTTGCGCTCTCGTCCGCGCGGCCTATGTCGGGCGGCGATGGCGCGTTCTTCTTCTCGATCGGTCGACTGGGGCTTTCCTCGCTGGCGCGGCTATGGCTCCGCCGGCAGCGAGGCGGCGACGGTGCGCCTGTGCGACCGGCACGGATGCGAGGAGCCGGGCAATTGCCCCGCGCCGAAATCGCCCAACAGTCCCGAGCGCTGGTATTTCTGCCAGGAACATGCCGGCGAATATAATCGCGGCTGGAACTATTTCGAAGGGCTGACCGCCGAGGAAGCGGCCGAGCGCGAGGCCGCCGAACGGTCCACCGCCGATGGTTATACCGAATCGAAGCACCACAGCTGGGCCGGCCCGGGCGACGGCAGCCGGTCGCGTGACGAGATGCGTGCGCTCGACCTGTTCGAGCTCGAACCGGATGTCGATTTCGCCGCCATACGCCTCGCCTGGCGCCGGCTGGCGAAGGAAAACCACCCCGATGTCCGCCCCGGTGACGCCGAGGCGGCGAAGCGTTTTCAGGCGATCCAGGCAGCATATGATGTGCTTCGCCTGGCCGAGGAAACGCGGGAATGGAAACCGACCGCTTGAAGCCCGCCGGACTGAAATCGGTACGTTCGCATTGGTCGACCGCATTGTTGGTGTGCAAAAAATGTTCGAAGCGGCTCGACGGTGGATTTGGTCCAAAAGGGCGCACATCGCTGGCCAAGGCATTGCGCAAGGAACTTGGCAGCGGCAAGGGGCGCAAAGGCAAACTCGGTATCGTCGAAGTCAAATGCCTTGGCGTGTGCCCGCGCGGTGCCGTGACGATAGTCGATGCCGCCCATCCGGGTGAATGGAAGATCGTACCAGCCCGCCGGGACATTGCGGAAATCGTGTCGGCACTCCGTCTCGGCAAATAGGGTGATATTGGTCAGCCATGGTTCAGACCGGCTGTGTTATGATCCGACATAACGATAGGAGTTTTTGGCATGCGTGCAATTCATCTTATCCTTGCGGGCGCTCTGTTGATGGGCGGTGGTGTCGCCCAGGCTGAGCGATTGAGCCCGGAAGCAAAGCTGGCGAAGATGCTCGATGGGCGAATTGCCGGTGCGCCGGTGAGCTGTATCCAACTGCGGGACATTCAATCGAGCGAGATCGTCAACAAGACCGCCATCGTCTATCGCGGCAGGAACGGGACGCTGTACGTCAACAAGGTGGACGGCGGCGCGGCATTCCTCGATGATGACGATATCCTTGTCAGCAAGACCTATTCCAGCCAGTTGTGCAGTATCGACATCATACAGCTGATTGATCGGTCGTCGCGCATGTCGAGCGGTTCGGTCGGCCTGAGCGAGTTCGTGCCATATCCGAAACCGCCAAAAACCGCCGCCGCCCGCTAGAGCGACGGCGCGGCGGGGGTGAAGGCCAACCGAATTATTCCTTAGACGGCGGCGTATCGCGCCGCCGTATCGCGGATCAGCGCGATCATGTTGGGAATGCCCTGGGTGCGGTTCGAACTGAGCTGGCTCTTCAGTTCGAACGGCGCGAGTGCCGCCTGGATGTCGGTGGCGAGGATCGCCGCCGGTGCGGCATCCTGTACAGTCAGCAGGACCAGCGCGATGATGCCCTTGGTGATAGCGGCGTTTGAATCGGCGAGGAAGTGGAGCGCTCCATCGTCGCGGACGGTGGGATAAACCCATACAGAGGCGGAACAGCCTCGAACCAGTGTCGCGTCGGTCTTGAGCGCTTCCGGCATTGGCTCCAGCGCGCGCCCCAGGTCGATCAGCATACGGTACCGGTCGTCGGCGTCGAGAAAGCCATATTCGTCTTGCAGGTCGGAAAGATCGGGCATGGCGCCGGCTATAGCCTCGTTGCCCGCCATGCCAACCTCAACTTCCCGGCAATGGCCGGGGAGAGGTCAGAGATCCACGCCGGCGGCAATCGCCTCGAGCTTGCGAATGCGTTCCTTCAGGTCTGCGATCTCGATCCGCGCGCTGGCGCTGGGCACCGGGGCGGCGGGATGGAAGTCGCCATTCGCCCGCAGCTCCTGCTGCTTGAGCGCCAGCCAGCCGCGCCAGCCGGTGAGGGTGGCCAGGGTCAGCATGCCGAGGCCGGCCAATGCTGCGGCGGATAAGGTCAGATAGAAGTTCGGATCGGTCATGATCCCTGCTCCTTAGTTTGGATTTGGGTTTAGCTGCGGTCGCGGAGCTTCTCGATCTCACGATCGAGGCGGGCGCCGCTGTCGTTGCTGTCGGTGGCCAGGCGTTCCAGGACGGCGAGGCGATCCTTCATTGCCTTCAATTCCTCGCGCAGCCGCTGGTTCTCGTTTTCGGTCGCCGCGTCGTCACGGCGTAGGTTGAACCTGCTGTCACGCTTGTCCTGGCCGACGCCGAACCGCGCCTGAAGGACTTTGCCGATCGTGATCACGACGATGATCGCAACGACCATTTCAAAGGGGTTCATGGGGAGGCTTCCCTTATTCTCTTGTTCTTGATGGTCAGAACTACTGCGCGTTGCGGGCTTCGCGCTCCTGGCGACGCAGCGGGCGATCGACGCGTTCGGTCAGATACACGCCGATGCCGGCGATGGTGGCGAGTATAGCGAAGATGATAAGCACGTCGTGATTCCTTTCGGGGAGGGTTCAGTTTGAATGGCGCGTTTCACCGCGCGGTTAGTTGAGCGGTGCGCTGTCATCGCGCAGGCGGTCGATTTCATCGGCAAGTTCGATGCCGCGGTCGGTGACGATACGCTCCAGCACGCGGACACGCTGTTCCAGACTGCTGGTCTGGGAGGCGTATTGCGCTGCCTTTTCGGCAATCATCTTGGCTTCGAGCTCCATCTGGCGATGCTTGTAGGTAAACCAAGGTTTGATGAAGACGCCGCCGAAGATCGCGAGCAGACCGCAGGATATTCCGAGAATGGGGATCAGCAGGGGGTTCATCGGACTTGTTCCTCAGTTCGGTTTGGTTCGCAGGCTTTCGATCTCGCGATCGAGGTTGTGCGCGCTGTCGGTAACGATCCGCTCGACATTGGCGAGCCGGTCCTTGATCGATCCGATCTCAGCCCGGAGCTGGCCATTTTCCTGGCTGAGCAGGCGGATGCGTTCGGCGGCTTCCTGATCGGTCTTGGGATAGATCGCCTGGCCCCATTGCCCGTCCAGCGGATAGCCATGGCGGATGCGCATCCAGGTCGTGATCACCCAGCCCATCACGCCCGCAACTGCGACGATGGCGATGAGCGGGCCGATGGCGCTGATGACCGGTATGAATTGTGTTGGGTTCATGGTCGTTTTCCTATTTCAGCGCAGCGAGTCGATTTCGCGAGCGGTGCGCTCGGCGGGGTCGGTCGCGATGCGTTCGAGGACGGCGATCCGTTCCTCCAGGCGGCTGATCTGGCCGGTCAGGCGTTCATTCTCCGAAGAGAGCAGCCCGATCTTGCGCTCGGCATCGACCGCCACATCGGTACGGTGGCTCTTCTTGCCGGACCATTCATCCTCCATCGGATAGCCGTGACGGGCACGGATCCAGTTGTTGATGATCCATCCGGCCGTGGAGATCGCGATGATCGCGATGATAAAGCCCGGTCCACCCCAATTCATTGTCGTTCTCCCTGACCAGCCGGTGTCTTAGCGCAGGCTGTCGATCTCATTGGCGAGCGAGCTGTTGCGGCTCGTATAGTGCATTTCGATATCGGCGAGCCGGCGGTCGATTTCGCGGAAGGTCGATCGTACTTCGGCGGTCGAACGCTTCGGGTTGGATCGGACGCCCTGCCAGAATTTCGCATCCTCGGGCGTGTCGTACAGGCCGTAAGGTTTCGTGTCGGCCATCCAGGCGGCGAGCCAGTAAGCGAGCAGCGTCCAGGGGAAACCGCCGGCAAGGGTGAGGACCACGGTGCCGATCCGGACCCAGGTGACATCCACCCCGGTATAGTCGGCGATCCCGGAGCAGACGCCGAGCCATTTGCGGTTCTGCTTGTCGAGATAGAATTTGGTGCGGCTGGCGGACATTTCAGCTCCTCCTGGTAATTTCATAATCGGTGCTGGATGCGCTCGGCAGTCCGGGCCTCCAGTCGGGATTGTCGGCCGCAACGATGCGTTCGACGGTGTTGAGGCGGTCTTCGAGGCGGCGGGCGAGCATATGCATCTCATCGAGCAGCTTCTCGTCCTCCTGCGTGATCTTTGGCGCCTGCTTCCACTTCGTGACGTAGTGCAGGATCACCCAGGGCATTCCCACGAAGAGCAGACCGCAGACAAAGACCGGGACGATGACATCTTCCATCTCAGCTGTCCTTGCCCAGGCGTGCCTTGAGCGCGGCGAGGTCGGCATCGACCTTCTCGGCGGACTTCAGCTCGGCCAGTTCCTCTTCCAGGCTCTTCTGCGGCCCGCCCAGGCTCAGCGCATCGGCGCGGCCCTCGGCGAAGTCCACCCGGCGTTCCATTACTTCGAAGCGCGAGAACGCGTCCTGGATCTTGGGGCCGGCATACATATCGCGCAGCTTGAAGCGGTTGTTGGCGCTTTCCAGCCGGGTAACGATCGAATTCTGCCGCGTCCGCGCTTCGCGCAGCTTGTTCTGCAGCTTGGCGATGTCCTCCTCCGAAGCGCGCAGCGCATCATCTAGCACGCCGATCTCCGCACGCAGCTGGTCGGCCATATCGGCGGCCTTCTGGCGCTCGACCAAAGCGGCCTTGGCAAGATCCTCACGGTCCTTCGACAGCGCGAGTTCGGCCTTTTCGGTCCAGCTTTCCTGCAGCGTGTCCAGCTTGGAGATGTGACGGCGCATTTCCTTCTGATCGGCGATGGTGCGCGCGGCGGAGGCGCGAACCTCGACCAGGGTTTCCTCCATTTCGAGGATGATCATGCGGATCATCTTCGACGGGTCTTCCGCCTTGTCGAGCAGATCGGTGAAGTTCGCGGCGATGATGTCGCGGGTGCGGGAGAAAATGCCCATCGGTAAACTCCTTGAAGATACGCTGGCCGGAATACTGGGCCGTTGAGTGGGGTTGAAGGGATTAGGGTGCCGGGGTGGTGCAAGGGGCGTTGGACCACCCCGGCTGGCGCCGCTCGATTTATGCGTGAGCGGCGATCTGGTAAGTGGGGGCGGTAGCGGCTTGGGCCGGTGCGACGGCGCCGAGTACGAACACTGTGCTGCACACGATGGTGCAGACGATCGCTGCGACGGTGTGGCGGGCGTTGCGGGGGTTATAGTCGTTGTTCATGTCGAAAATTCCCTGTTTCTGGCCGGTTGCGGCGGTAATCGGTGCCGCTCATCGGCGGTTGCTGAGAGTATTGCAGGACCCGTGCCAATTTGAAGATTGACGCAAATCCGCCATTTTCCTGTCATTTTGTTCAGCTTGGTATTTTCCATCTTGCCAAGGCTTGGGAATTTACGCCAAGCGTTGGGCATGGATCGCACCACACAGGTCATCGGCCAGTCGACCGAATTTCTCGACGTGCTGGAACGCGCCAGTCGCGCCGCAGCGCTGGACCGGCCGGTGCTGGTGATCGGCGAACGGGGTACCGGCAAGGAACTGGTCGCCGAACGGCTTCACCGCCTGAGCCCGCGCTGGGATCAGCCACTGGTGATCATGAACTGCGCCGCGCTGCCGGAGACGTTGATCGAAGCCGAATTGTTCGGCCATGAGGCCGGCGCCTTTACCGGAGCCACCAAGGCGCGGGTCGGGCGCTTCGAGGAGGCCGATGGCGGCACCCTGTTCCTCGACGAACTCGGCACCTTATCGATGGGCGCGCAGGAGCGCTTGTTGCGCGCGGTCGAATATGGCGAGATCACCCGAATCGGCTCGTCGCGCCCGATGCGCGTCGATGTCCGCATCGTTGCGGCGACCAACGAACATCTGCCCGAAAAGGTCGAACGCAATCAGTTTCGCGCCGATCTGCTCGACCGACTGAGCTTCGAGGTCGTGACCCTGCCGCCGCTGCGCGCGCGGCCCGGCGACGTGATGGTCTTGGCTGACCATTTCGGCCGGCGCATGGCAGCGGAGATGGGTCGCGACGAATGGTCCGGCTTCGGTCCGCAGGCGATCGACGCGCTGGTTGATTATCAATGGCCGGGCAATGTCCGCGAACTGCGCAACGTGGTCGAACGCGCGGTCTATCGCTGGGAACTGGGCGGCGCGATCGAAACGATCGAATTCGACCCGTTCCATTCACCCTATCAACCGGCGAGCGCCGCCCGGCCGGCGGTCGCGCCGTCTCGCATGGCTGAAGACGAAGTCGGCGATTTGCCGGCGGCGGTTGCAGGTGAAAGTGCTGCCGAGGGCGGATCCGATTTCAAATCGCGCATCGCTCGTTTCGAACGCGATCTGCTCGCCAAGGCGCTGGCCGAACACCGCTTCAACCAACGCGCGACCGCCGAAGGGCTGGGGCTCAGCTACGATCAGCTTCGCCATGCGCTCAAGCGTCACGGCCTGATTTCAGCGGGGCAGATCCGCGACGATTAGATCTGCATCGTTTGGTGCCTCCCGTAATTTGTGCTTTCACGGCGAAGCAGGGAGGCAACAGGAAAAATGCCCGGGTCCACGCATTTGCGCGGGCGCGACCTTGTCCGCCTCGCGCAGCTCCCCATCTCCGCCCTGTGTCGATTTCCACGGATCATCGGCACCGGGCTTGGCGGGATCGTTTGCCACCTGTAACGAATTCGCACCACCCGGCTGAACCAGGTCGCCCGACAGGCGTTTGGTGACCGACACTAAAGAGATGGAGCTTTACATGGCCTTCGAATTACCGCCGCTTCCCTACGCCTATGACGCGCTGGAGCCGACCATCAACGAAGAGACGATGAAGTTCCATCACGACAAGCATCACAAGGCCTATACCGATAAGCTCAACGAGGGCGTCGAGAAGGACCCGTCGCTTGCCGGCAAGACGATCGAGCAGATCCTCGCGGTGATTTCGTCGCAGCCGCCGCTGGTGCGCAACAATGGCGGTGGTTTCTGGAACCACGACTTTTTCTGGAAGATCATGGCTCCGGGCGGCGGCACGCCGTCGGGCAAGCTGGCCGAAGCGATCAAGGCGTTCGGCGGCCTCGACAAGCTCAAGGAAGAATTCAACACCAAGGGTGCCGGTCAGTTCGGTTCGGGCTGGGCCTGGGTCATCGCCGATTCATCCGGTGCTTTGAAAGTCACCTCGACGCCCAACCAGGACAATCCCCTGATGGACGACGCCAAGGACAAGGGCACCCCGATCCTCGGTAACGACGTGTGGGAGCACGCTTATTACCTGACCTATCGCAACGACCGCGCTGCCTATCTCAAATCATGGTGGGACGTGGTGAACTGGGACGAAGCCGGCAAGCGCTACGACGCCGCGGTCGGCTGATCCGCAGATCATCGAAACGGCGAGGGCCTCGGGAAACCGGGGCCCTTTTTCGTTTGTCGCAACGGGTCGGTATTCGAAACAACCATTTGATGTATAATGATATTATTCGGATTTGACGACGGTGTGGGCTCAGAGATATGTTACATTACTGGTGTAACATATCTCCCGTCGCTCGACCCTTCGGCCCTGTTGTCAGCGGCGATTCAACCATCACGCCGGATCGGGCATGTCATCCTTTGTCGGGCATTACCGGCGCGCTCTTTCTTAGTGTCGAATCAGCATCGCGAGCGCCATGGCCTCGCCCGACGGGCTCAGCCTTCGGGTGGTATCGGCGGTGTTTCATCCTCGCCGACCTTCAGCCCGTGCTTCATCAGCATCGGCACATTCGCAAAGGCGAAGATCAGCGTCAGCGGCACCGCGCCCCAAAGCTTGAACCCGGCCCAGAAAGCGGGATCGTCGGTGCTGAGCGGTGCGGTATAGCGCCACACACTTTCGTTCAGCACCGCCATGAACACGAAGAACAGCGCCCAGTTGATCGTCAACTGCCGCCAGCCGGCCGCATCGACGCCCGGATATGCGGTATCGAGCAATTGCTGCAGTAACGGCCGCTTGGTCACGAGTCCAAACGCGAGGATCGCCGCGAACATGGAATAGACGAAGGTCGGCTTCATCTTGATGAAGGTGCCGTCGTGGAAATACAGCGTCAGGCTGCCGAACACGAGCACCAGCGTGCCGGAAATCCACAGCATCGGCGAGATATGCCCGGTCTTTACCCGCGACACGATCATCGCGATGACGCTCGCCACCATGAACGCCGCGGTCGCGGCGAGCAGCTTGCCCAGTGCGGGCCCACCGGCCAGCGCATTGACGAGGAAGAACACGGCGAGCGGCCCGATATCGATCGCGAGGCGCAGGCCGGTGCCGATCGGCGGGCGGGTTGAACTGGTCATTTCACCGCTCCTTCCACACCGGCAATGATCCGCGCAACCTCGTTCGCATCGAACGGGCGCAGATCGCCCATGCTCTCGCCAACGCCGATCGCATGGATCGGCAGGCCGAATCTCTCCGCCGCCGCGACCAGAACGCCACCGCGCGCGGTGCCATCGAGCTTGGTCATGACCAGGCCGGTGACACCGGCATCCTTCTGGAACACTTCGATCTGGCTCAGCGCGTTCTGCCCGGTCGTCGCGTCGAGCACCAGCACCACATCGTGCGGCGCTGCCGGATTGAGCCGCCCGAGCACGCGGCGGATCTTGGACAGTTCGTCCATCAGCTCGCGTTTATTCTGCAGGCGCCCTGCGGTATCGACGATCAGCACGTCGATGCCTGTCGCGGTCGCCTGCTTGACCGCCTCGTAAACGATCCCGGCCGCGTCACCGCCTTCCTTGCCACTGATGATCGGCACCCCGACCCGCTCGGCCCAGGTCGCGAGCTGGCCGATCGCGGCGGCGCGGAACGTGTCGCCAGCGGCAAGCATCACGCCATAATCCTGCTCCATCAGCAAATGGGCGAGCTTGGCGATGGTGGTGGTCTTGCCGGAGCCATTGACGCCGATGACGAGGATCACTTGCGGGCGCGGGAACGCTTCGATCTCGAGCGGCTTGGCCACTTTGGCGAGCACTTTCTCGATCTCCTCGGCGACGATCAGGCGGATGCCGAGCTCTTCCATGTTGCGCTCATATTGTCCCTCGGCGAGCCGCGCGCGGATTCGTGCTGATGTTTCCGGCCCCAGGTCGGATGCGATCAGCGCCTCCTCGATATCATCGAGTGTCGCATCATCGAGCCGCGCCGCGCCGAGCCCGGCGAGATTGCCGAGCAACCGGTCGGAGGTGCGCTTGAAGCCGCCGAGCAATTTGTCGTGCCAGCTAGGGGTAGTGCTCATGTGATCAGTTCCATATCGACGTCAACCCCGCGAAAGCGGCGGTCCCGCTTCTGCTGCGACGGTAGAGAAGAAGCCGGATCCCCGCTTTCGCGAGGATGACAGGACAGGGCGGTCAATCGGGCCTCGGCGGTCACCCCCGTGACCAACACGTCGATCACGCTGCCGACCTCGTCCACCGTATCGAGGCGAACTTCCGCGAAATTGCCTGAATGACCCCGGTCTCCGGGGCGTTCGACCAGTACCGCCTGAGTGGTCCCGACCAGGCTCTCAAGCCATGCCGCCCGCCGCCGCTCGGCCGACCCACGCAGCAACGCCGCGCGTGCCTTGCGTATGTCAGGCGCGACCTGCGGCATCTTTGCCGCCGGCGTGCCGGCGCGGGGCGAATAGGGAAAGATATGCGCGTGGACCACGTCGCAATCGTCGATCAGCGCCAGCGTGTTGGCGAACATGGCGTCGGTTTCGGTCGGGAAACCCGCGATCAGGTCGGCACCGATCGCGATCTCCGGCCGCGCCGCCTTGAGCCGCTCGACCGCAGCGACCGATTGCGCCCGGTCATGGCGGCGCTTCATCCGTTTCAGGATCATGTCATCGCCTGCCTGAAAGGACAGGTGCACATGCGGCATGATCCGCGCTTCGCCGGTGATCAGGTCGAACAGCCGGTTGTCGATTTCGATCGAATCGAGCGACGACAGGCGTAGTCGCTCCAGTGCCGGCACGTGGCGCAGGATGCGCTCGACCAGCAAACCTAGGCTGGGCGCGCCGGGCAGGTCGGGGCCATAGCTGGTCAGGTCCACTCCGGTTAGCACAACCTCGCGGTGCCCGGCGTCGACCAGCCCGGCGATCCGGTCGATGACCGCGCCCGCCGGCACCGAACGGCTGTTGCCGCGCCCGAACGGGATCGCGCAAAACGTGCAGCGATGGTCGCAGCCGTTCTGCACCTCGACAAAGGCGCGGGCGTGCGCCGCGAAGGCGGCGGCGAGGTGAGGGGCGGTCTCGCGCACCTGCATGATATCGCCGACCACCACCGGGTCTTGAACCTCCCAGGCCGGCGCTGTGAGCTTTTCCGCATTGCCGATCACCCGGTCGACCTCGGGCATGGCGGCGAATCCTGCGGGATCGATCTGCGCTGCGCATCCGGTGACGACGATCTGCGCGCCCGGTCGGTCGCGCCGAGCGCGGCGGATCGCGCTGCGCGTCTGGCGCACGGCCGCGTTGGTCACGGCGCAGCTGTTGATCACAACCATATCGCGACCGGCAACGAGCGCGCGGATCGTTTCGCTTTCAGCGATGTTCAACCGGCAGCCCATGCTGATAATGTCGGGGTCAGCCATAATCGTGGCCGGGAGATGGGGCATGAGCGGTGATCTAGGTGCGAAGCCGGACGAAGTCCATGAAAAGGCCAGCACCGTGCTGCACTTCTGGTTCGACGAAGTGCCGCCCGACAAATGGTACGCAAGGGATGAGGCGCTCGATCGCACGATCACGGAGCGTTTCGGCGCGGTGCGCGATCTTGTCCTGGCGACCATGGCGGCCGGCTGGCGCGACGATCCGGATACGGTGCTCGCCGCGGTGATCCTGCTCGATCAATTCTCGCGCAATATCCACCGTGGTACGGCGGCGGCGTTCGCGGCCGACCCGCTGGCGTTGAAGTTGACGGAGCGCGCACTCATCCTTGCCTGGGACGATCGGCAACCCGTCGAGCGCCGCGCATTTCTCTATATGCCGATGATGCATACCGAAAATCGCAAGATACAGGCAAAGAGCGTCGCCTGGTTCGAACGGCTCGGCAATGAGGAAAACGTCAAATTTGCCCGTGAGCATGCCGAGGTGATCGAGCGTTTCGGCCGATTCCCGTCACGCAACGCTGCACTCGGGCGCGAATCGACGCCTGAAGAACTCGACTATCTCAGCCGGCCAGACGCCGGCTGGTAGGATCGCTCGACTGGGGTTCGGTAATCGGCAGCGGCTGCCGCAATAGCCGTTTTTCCGCGAGCAGGCGCCGTACATTGGCAACGCTCAGCGGTCGGCCATAAAGATAGCCCTGCCCCTTGGAGCAGCCCAGCGCACGCAACCTTTCCTCGATCGACGCGTCCTCGATGCCCTCGGCGGTGATCGGCAGGTTGAGGCTGTCGCCCAGTCGCGTGATCGCGTTGACGATCGCCGCGCTTTCCGAATTGTCGTTGATCGACATGACGAAACTCTTGTCGATCTTGATCCGGTCGAACGGCAATGCGCGCAGATGGGCAAGCGAGGAATAGCCAGTGCCGAAATCGTCGAGCGCGAGGCGGATGCCCTGGTTCTTGAGCGACCCGACGATCGATTGCGCGAGCGCGAGATTGTCGAACAGCGAACTTTCGGTGATCTCGATCTCCAGCCGGCTCGCGGGGAACCCCGTTTCGGTCAGCACCTTGATGATTTTCTGCGCCAGCCAGGCGTCCTTGAGCTGCCAGGGCGAGATATTGACCGACAACGAGAGGCTGGGATCCCAGTCCTTCGCCGCGACGAACGCCTGGCGCATGATCGACAGCGACAGCTCCGCGATCATGCCGGTTTCCTCGGCGATCGGAATGAATTTGTCGGGTACGATCAGACCGCGTGTCGGATGTTCCCAGCGTGCCAGCACCTCGAAGCCGCCGAGCCGACCGGTGGTCAGGTCGATCTGCTGTTCGAAATAGGGCACGATTTCGAGCCGCGGGATGGCGGCGCGCAGGCCGCTCTCCAGCTCGTTGCGCGCCTGCAGCTCACGCTCCATCGACAGGTCGAACCAGGCATAGCGGTTGCGGCCCGAATTCTTCGCCGCATACATTGCGATGTCGGCCGATCGCATCAGCGCGTCGATGCTGGCGCAATCGAAATCGGATCGCGCCACGCCGACCGAGGCGCTGATATGCAGTTGCAGGCCCTCGGCATGGAAGGGCTGGGCGAGGCGGCTGATCAGTTTCTCGGCGATCCGCTCGACCGTATCGGGATGCGCTGGATCGAACAGAAAGGCGCAGGCGAATTCGTCGCCGCCGAAGCGTGCAGTGAGCGAGATTGATGGCATCGCCGCGGCGATCTCGATCGCGACCTGGCGCAACAATGCATCGCCGGTGGCGTGGCCATGCATGTCGTTGACTGTCTTGAAATGGTCGAGGTCGAGCATCAGCATCGCCATCGCCTTGTTGCGGCGTTCGGCGCGCACGAACATGGCGGCGCCTTCTTCCGCCAGGCTGCGGCGATTGAGGAAACCGGTCAGCGGGTCTTTCGACGCCAATTGCTGCGCGCGCTCCTCCGCGGCGGCGCGGATCGTCACTTCGATGCTGAGTTCGCGATGGCGGCGCCAGCCGAACAGGATCAGCGCGACATTGAGCAGCAAGGCAATGACCAGGGTCTGGTCGCTCCCGGTTCCGCCGGCGAGGTATTGCCTGAGCGTGGTCGACAGCACCGCACTCCCGGTGCCGACGAACAACAGAATTGCGGCAACCGTGATCGCGCCGTTCAGCAGCTCGCGTTTGGCCGTGATCGGCTGTTGGATGATGTCTTCGCCTATATCCAGCGCCATGCCGGTCTGCCCCACGATCCTGTTGATGTCCCTGATCTCATGGATCGTGTGTAGAAGACGTTAAGCCGGCCTTGCGTGTGCGGCCGTGTTTGATATCAATCGCGCATGACGATTCTCGCTCTCTTCGCACTGGCGCTGGGCGCAGCCGCTCCAGCCGATATCCGTGAACCGATCCGGCAATCCGAGGCGGCCTTGTATGCCGCCGATTTTGAGACCGGCACGCGGCACCTGGACGCCGCGCTCGGCACTGCGCGCCTCGCCCCGGATGCACGGCTCGAATTGCTCGTCCAGAAACTCCGCTTCCAGCAGAATGCGCGCTTGGCGGGCGTGACGGTCGGCGATGAAAAAGCCGTTATCGGCGAAATCGAGACGCTGATGAAGACGAGTGGCAACCGCTCGCTTAAGGGGTTGGCGACGCTGCGGCTGACCATCTCGACTTACTTCACCGCGCTGATCGCCGATCAGACCGCCAAGTCGCTCGACTTCGTGCCGACCTTCCTGTCGGCCGCCGAAGCGATCGAGGCACCGTGCCAGCGTTCGGAAGCATTGTTCTTCGCCGCGTTGATGCCGCAGGTCGCTGGTGAGGTCGCCGCATCGAAGGTAGGGCTCGAAGCCGCGCGGAAGGCGACGGCCGACGGATGCGCGCTGGAGCAATCCTATATCGACCGGCACTTTGCTTGGGTCGCCGAGGATGCCGGCGACCTTACCGCCGCGCGCGATTTCGCGGTGAGGAGTTCGGCGACGCGCCGCCAGATCGGCTTCGAGATATTTCAACCGTTTTCGTTGTTGCTCGAGGCCGATCTCGAGGCCAGGACCGGGAACGCAGCGCGGGCCGATGCCCTTGTGCACGAGGCGGTCGATATGGCGCGTCGACTGAAGCTGACAGCGGCGAGCACCGAGGCTTGTGCCGTGATCAAATCGCGCGCGTTGGTCTCCGACAAATGCGCGCCGATATCGCTCTGAACGGGTGCGGTTGCGTTTCCGCGCTTTGCCCCCTATAGCCCGGCGCGTTCCCGCAAAAACGCAGGGGCACCGTCCACCGCAGGACGGTCATACGCTGGCTGACGAGGTTTCGTCCGCCGGCGTTTCTTGCGTTTCAAGGGAATAGCCGCGATCGGCAACGGAGTTTGTTGATGTTTGAAAGCCTGAGCGACCGCCTTGGTGGTGTGTTCGATCGACTGCGGGGGCGCGGTGCGCTGACCGAAGCGGACGTGCGCGCGGCGATGCGCGAAGTCCGCGTCGCGCTGCTCGAAGCCGATGTCGCGCTGCCCGTCGCGCGCGATTTCGTCGACAAGGTGACCGAGCTCGCGATCGGCCAGAACGTGCTGCGTTCGGTCACGCCGGGTCAGCAGGTCGTCAAGATCGTCAACGACGCGCTGGTCGAGATGCTCGGCGCGGAATCCGCCGAGCTCGAACTCGGTGTCACGCCGCCGGCGGTGATCATGATGGTCGGCCTGCAGGGTTCGGGCAAGACCACGACCACGGCCAAGATCGCCAAGCGCCTGGCGGGCCGTGATCGCAAAAAAGTGCTGATGGCGTCGCTCGACGTCAATCGCCCGAACGCGCAGGAACAGCTCGCCACGCTCGGCACCCAGGCCGACGTCGCGACCCTGCCGATCGTGCTGGGCCAGCAGCCGGTCGATATCGCACGCCGCGCGCTACAGGCAGCCAAGTTGCAGGGCTATGACGTCCTGATGCTCGATACCGCGGGCCGTCTCCATGTCGATCAGACCTTGATGGACGAGATGCGTGCCGTCGCCGATGTCGCCAGGCCTGCCGAAATCCTTCTCGTCGTCGATGCGCTGACCGGACAGGACGCGGTCAATGTCGCGAAAAGCTTCTCCGAACAGGTGCCGTTGACCGGTATCGTGCTGACCCGCATGGACGGCGATGCGCGCGGCGGCGCGGCGCTGTCGATGCGCGCCGTCACCGGCAAGCCGATCAAGTTTGCCGGCATGGGCGAAAAGCTCGACGCGCTCGAAGCATTCCATCCCAGCCGGGTCGCCGGCCGCATCCTCGGCATGGGCGACGTGGTCGGCCTGGTCGAGCGCGCGGCGGAGGTCATCCAGCAGGAAGATGCCGAGAAGATGGCGGCGAAACTGGCCAAGGGCCAGTTCGACATGGACGATCTGCGCAGCCAGCTCGCCCAGATGCGCCGCATGGGTGGTCTCGGCGCGCTCGCCGGCATGATCCCAGGCATGAAGAAGGCGCAGGCGGCGATGGCCTCCGGCGCGGTCGACGAACGCATCCTGCTGCGCATGGACGCGATGATCACATCGATGACGCAAAAGGAACGCACCAAACCGGACGTGATCAACGCCAAGCGCAAGATCCGTATTGCCAGGGGCAGCGGCACAACGGTGCAGGACGTCAACAAGTTGCTGAAAATGCACCTCGAAATGTCCACTGCGATGAAGAAGATCCGCAAGATGGGCGGCATGCGCGGGATGGCGGCCATGCTCGGCAAGGGCGGTATGGGCGGTCTTGGCAACGCGCTCGGCGGCAAGGGGCTGGGCGACATGCTTGGCGGCGCCGGCGGGGGCGGGCTCCCCGGTCTCGGCGGCGGCCAGGCCAAATTGCCGCCCGGTTTCGAAAATCTGCTCAACAAGAAATAACTCTCTCAATCCAGATCATTTTCAGATCACTCAAGGAAGATAACGACAATGGCACTCAGCATTCGTCTGTCGCGTGGCGGCTCCAAGAAGCGTCCTTATTACAAGATCATCGTCGCCGATGCGCGCAGCCCGCGTGATGGCCGCTTCATCGAGAAGCTCGGCACCTACAACCCGCTGCTGGCGAAGGATTCGCCCGAACGCATCAAGCTCGACACCGAGCGTGCCAAGCATTGGCTGAGCGTCGGCGCGCAACCGACCGACCGCGTCGCGCGCTTCCTGGACGTTGCCGGCGTGCGTGAGCGCCCCGCGCGCAACAACCCGAATAAGGGCAAGCCGGGCGACAAGGCCAATGAGCGTGCCGAAGAGCGTGCGACCAAGGCAGCCGAAGCCGAGGAAGCCGCTGCAGCCGCCGCTGCCGCGCCGGCCCCAGAGCCTGAGCCCGAAGCTGCCCCGGTTGCTGACAGCAATGAGGAAGCCGAGGCCGTTGTAGCTGCCGAGGTCGAAGCCGCGACCGAAGAGCCGACCCCCGAGGCCGAAGCCGTGGTTGAAGCGACCGCCGAAGAGACGCCTGCCGCTGACGAAGCTCCTGTCGCTGAAGAGACGCCTGCCGCTGACGAAGCTCCTGTCGCTGAAGAGGCACCTGCCGCTGAAGAAGCGCCAGTAGCCGACGAGGCGCCTGCCGCTGAAGAGGCACCTGCCGTCGAAGCAGCGGCCGCTGCCGAAGAAGCGCCTGCTGCCGAAGCCAATGAAGCGACGCCGAACAGCGACGCGGGCGACAGCGTCGATGCCGTCGAAGGCGAATCCGCACAAAAGCCTGCCGAGGGCTGATGTCGACCGACCGCCCCGTCACGCTCGCCGTCGTCATCGGCGCGCACGGCGTGACGGGGGAGGTGCGGCTCAAGGTCTTTGCCGGGGACCTGACGCCGTACAAGACCTTCAATGACGGTGCGCTGACGCTGAAATCGACGCGTCACGGCAGCAATGGCATAATCGCGCGCATCGCCGAAGTGACCGATCGCAACGCCGCCGAGGCGATGCGCGGCACCGAACTGACCGTGCCCCGTTCCGCGCTGCCGGCGCTCGCCGATGGAGAATATTACCATGCCGACCTGCTCGGCCTGCCCGCGGTATCCGTCAGTGGCGAGTTGCTCGGCAAGGTCGTCGCGATCGACGATTTCGGCGCCGGCGATGTGATCGAGATCGAACGCGACACCGGCAAGCGCTTCATGGTGCCGATGAACGCCAACGCGGTACCCGAATGGGATGGCGAGCGACTGGTGGTGGCGGACGACTTCATCTCGTGACCCGTATCGCGGTGCTGTCGGACATTCATGGCAATGTGCTCGCGCTGAACGCGGTGATCGCCGATGCGCAGGCACGGGGTTG
Source organism: Sphingomonas sp. UYAg733 (assembly GCF_054057355.1). Taxonomy (NCBI): domain Bacteria; kingdom Pseudomonadati; phylum Pseudomonadota; class Alphaproteobacteria; order Sphingomonadales; family Sphingomonadaceae; genus Sphingomonas; species Sphingomonas sp. UYAg733. The sequence goes on along the minus strand of NZ_JBSRZE010000002.1, from coordinate 215,796 downwards.
CGACACTTTTCTCAACCTCGGCGATACGCTATCCGGCCCGCTCTGGCCGGTCGAAACCGCCGAGCGCCTGATGCGCGAAGACTGGCCGACGATCGCGGGCAACCATGAACGTCAGCTCTTGACCCTCGATCGGGCGCGGATGGGCGCAAGCGACGGTCATGCGCGCGATGTACTCGAAGAGAGGCATCTCGCATGGATAGCCGCGCAGCCGACGGTACTGGCATATTCGCCCGGCATCTTCATGTGTCACGGTACGCCGGACAGCGACCTCGAACATTTCCTGAACACGGTCGAACCGACCGGCATGCGCGAGGCAACCGGTGCGGAGATCGCTGCGCGTGCGACGGATCGACATGAGGCGATCATCCTGTGCGGCCACACCCATCTTCCCCGCATCGTCACGCTCGATGACGGACGGGTCGTCGCAAATCCCGGTAGTGTCGGACTGCAGGCGTTCGACGATGACCGGCCCTGGCCGTATCGTGTGGAAGTCGGCGATCCCCGAGCTCGCTACGCGATTATCGAAAACGGCCGACTTGGGTTCGTCGCGGTCGAGTATGATCATGAAGCGGCTGCGGCCAAGGCGGCGCGTGAAGGGCGCGGCGATTGGGCCGAGGCGCTCCGCAGCGGCCGTCTCACCGCCTGATCGATTGCTGCTCGTCGAGCAGATTGCGGATGCTGGTCGCGGCGACGCCGGCTTGGCCCATCGCATTGCTGATCTGGTCGAGGCCCTTCACCACATCACCTGCCGCGAACAGGCCGGGGACAGTTGTGCGCTGATGCGCATCGACCTCGAGACAACCATCCTCCGACGCGCGCGCACCAGCCGCCACCGCCAGGCCCGAGCGAATTTTAGACCCCAGCGCGGGGTAGATGCTGGCGAAATCCAGTTCGCCCCCTGGCGTGGTCACGACGATCCGATCATCGCGAACCTGGATCGGCGTGCACGGACCATCGACATGCACGATCCCCGCCGCATCGAGCGTTGCGCGACACGCCGCATCCAGATCATGCGCGGCACCCGGCGCGATCAGTGTGATGTCGCCGGTGAAGCCGCGCAGGAACAACGCCTCGCGCATGCCGTGATCGCCGGTGCCGATCACCCCGACGCGCTTGTCGGTTACCTCATACCCGTCACAGATCGGGCAATAGCGCAGCAATCCGCGCGCCAACGCATCGTCATGCTCGTCGCGTGGCATGTCCGGCCGGTTGTTGACCACGCCCGTCGCCAGCAACACGCTGCGCGCCCGGAAGGTCGCTCCCTCGACCTGCACTTCGAAGCCGTCGTCGATCGGCACGATCGCCGTCACCTCGGCCATTTCACGCCGCGCCCCGAAACTTTCCGCTTGTTCGAGCATCAGCGCGAGCAGGTCCGTTCCTTTGATTCCACCGGGATAACCCGCATGATTATGCGTGCGCGGGATCAGCGCGGCCCGGCTGCTGCCGCAATCGAATAGCCGGATCGATAGATGGAAACGCGCAAGATAGATCGCGGCGGTCAGGCCGGCGGGGCCGGCACCGATGATGATGCAGTCGTCCTGTACGTCCAATTGCTCGTCCTTGCCTTCGCGTAACCATTGCGGGAAGGAGAGTCATGTCCTTCGCCGCCACCGTCTTAACGCTCTACCCCGAGATGTTTCCTGGGCCGCTCGGTATTTCTCTTGCCGGGCGCGCGCTGAACGAAGGCAAATGGTCGCTCGACGCAGTCAATATCCGCGACTTTGCGATCGATCGGCATCGCACGGTCGACGACACACCAGCCGGCGGCGGGGCCGGGATGGTGTTGCGCGTCGATGTGCTGGCGGCGGCGATCGATAGCGTACCCGGGGATCGACCCGTGCTCGCGATGACGCCGCGCGGCGCGCCGCTGACTCAGGCGCGTGTGCGGCAACTCGCCGACGGCCCTGGGGTTACGATTTTATGCGGCCGGTTCGAAGGATTCGACGAACGCATCTTCGAAGCGCGTGAGGTCGAGGAAGTGTCGATCGGCGACTATATCCTGTCGGGCGGGGAGATGGGCGCGCTGGTCCTGCTCGACGCTTGCATTCGGCTGCTTCCCGGCGTAATGGGCGCGGCTTCCAGCGGTGTGGACGAGAGCTTCGAAACGGGGCTGCTCGAATACCCGCATTATACCCGACCACCGACGTGGGAAGGGCGCACGATCCCCGAAGTGCTGCGATCGGGGGATCATGCGAGGATCGCGGCCTGGCGAAAGTCGATGGCCGAGACCGAGACACGGCTAAGACGGCCGGACCTTTGGGAGCGCCATATCGGTGCTCGGGTCCAGTCGCCCTCTGGCGCGCACGCGAAGACGAAGGACGAATGAGATGAATCTCATCCAGACGATCGAAGCCGAGAACATCGCCAAGTTTCTCGAAAACAAGAAGATCCCGGAATTCCGCCCCGGCGACACGCTGAAGGTCGGCGTGAAGGTGGTCGAAGGTGAACGCACCCGCGTCCAGAACTACGAAGGCGTGTGCATCGCGCGTTCGAACAAGGGCATGGGTTCGAACTTCACCGTGCGCAAGATTTCGTTCGGTGAAGGCGTCGAGCGCGTTTTTCCGCTCTATTCGCCGAACATCGATTCGATTGAGGTGGTCCGTAAGGGCGCCGTCCGTCGTGCAAAGCTCTATTATCTGCGTGGCCGCACCGGCAAGTCGGCACGTATCGCCGAGCGCCGCGACACGCGTCCCGCCAAGGGCACCGTCGCCGCCGAGTAATCGGCGCGATCAGCCAGGCTGCGAATAAGAAAGGGCGCGGAAGACCATGGTCTTCCGCGCCCTTTCTCGTTTCTGCCTGGGCCGTCAGGCTATGCGAACAAAGGCTGCCGATTCCCGGTTCAGGTCGGTAACATCGACCTTATGCTGCGCCAGCAACTCTTCCAGAGCCGCGGCGCCCTCTCGTTCTGCATAGGCGCGCTCCGCTTCCGAGATCGGCACAGCCTGCAACCAGGCAGTGGTGCGATCATCAAGCGTGAGCGTTTTGGGGCCGCCCTTCCATGAAAAGGGCAGGGTAAACATCAAATGCTCCATGGTTTGCGATAAATCATATCGCGTCATCACATAAGGATGCACCGCGCCTCGTTGCAGCGGAGCGCCGTCGCGAAAGGTGGCAACGGCACAGTCGGCGATGGCGTTGGGAAAACTGACCGCGCTCGATGGGTAGATCGCGACGATCTCCAACCGCAATTCGGCCGGGTCGAGTTTCAGGTCATGGTCCGATAGTGTCACCGTACCGACCGAGTTCACTCCTTCTGCCGGACTGTCGGCAAACACGGCGATGTTAACTCCCTCGGTCTGTCCTTGCGCATAGAATGCGTTGATCGCAGTCGGCACGGCACCAAAAGTATCCGCAAGTTCCTGCACCGCAGCCTGTGAGCCGCTCGAAACGGTCATATTCATACTCCTTTGGACGCTCCATGCATGACCGAACGGCTGTTCGCCTAGGGGCAAATCCGGAAAATCCGCTTGCTCGCGCGCGGTGTGGGATTGTCGTTTGCACGGGCGCCCACCGCGCCGCCCTGCGTCGGTCCGATCCGCCACAGTGTTTTATGTTTGCAATACACTCCGGGATTGCGTTACCAACAACCGGCAATTCGGGGGAACTGAGGGTGAGCGAACAGACGTCGGCGCAGGTGGAGGAGCCGGATGGCGCGCCGCGGATCGCGGTACTCGATATCCTGCGCGGCGTCGCGATCCTCGGCATCCTGTTCATGAACATCAACGACATGGGCGCGTCGTTCCGCGCCGGTGGCGATGTCCGGCATTTCGGCTGGGGCCCGAACGATCAGGTCGCCTGGTGGCTGCGTGAAGTGTTTGCCAATGGTACGACGCGCTGCCTGCTCGAAATGCTGTTCGGTGCCGGGATGGTGATCCTGACCGACCGTGCGGTGCAGGCGGCCGGGCGATGGACCGCGATGCGCCGCTATTACTGGCGCAACATCGTCCTGGTGCTCTTCGGTCTCGCGCACATGTTCATCCTGATGTGGGGCGGCGATATCCTCCATACCTATGGCATGGCTGCGCTGATCGTGTTCTGGTTCCGCCGCTTGAGCCCGCGCTGGTTGATTGGCATCGGCATGATCATGGCGTTGCTGCAGCTCTTTGGCGGGGGTTATTTCGGCTATTACACCGGCATCCAGCGGCAGGCCCAAAGCATCGCGCTGCAGGCGAAGAGCGACGCCGGGCAGGCGCTGACGGTCGTTGAAAAGAAGAAGCTGACCGAGATCGTCAAGAACAAGGCCAAGCGCGAAAAGGATCGCGCCGAGCGCAAAGCTGAGGTTGCAAAGGAAGACAGTGATCGGTCGGGCACGACCGGCAACTGGTTTGTCGAGCAGTTGCGCATGGGTGCCGAACGCTTGTTCGGCTTTGGCGAGCTATTTGCCGTCTGGGAATCGGCAAGCCTGATGCTGATCGGCGCGGCGTTGTTCAAACTTGGCATCCTGCAGGGCCAGCGATCGCGGCGCTTCTACTGGCGTATGACCGTCCTCGCCTATCTGATCGGCTGCACCTTGCGCATCATCGGTGCCGAGGAAACCATGCGCTTCGATAATGCCCCGCACACGATCTGGGCGACGCAGGAGATTGCGCGACAAGCGATGACCCTGGGTCATGTCGGGCTGGTCAACCTGCTCGCCATGAGTGTGCTGGGTTCGAAACTGCTGCACCCACTGGTCGCCGCCGGACGCACCGCGCTATCGATCTATGTCATGCAGACGTTGATCTGCCTGTGGCTGCTCTATCCACCGTTCGCGCTGGGCTTATACGGTACGCAGGGCTGGGCAGCGTTGATGGTGACAGCCGTGATCATCAATCTTGGCCTGTTGTGGTTGGCCAATGTCTATCTTCGGCACTTCCGTATCGCGCCGGTCGAATGGGCGTGGCGGTCGCTGGTCGAATGGCGGCGCCTGCCGTTCCGCAAGCGAACCGCATGACTATCGAGCGCTGCCCCTGGGCGGGAAACGACCCGATGATGCGCGACTATCACGATCTGGAATGGGGTGTCCCCGAGCAGGATAGTCGCGCGCTGTGGGAAAAATTGATGCTCGACGGTTTTCAGGCGGGATTGTCGTGGAGCATCATCCTGCGCAAACGCGATGCGTTTCGTGAGGTCTTCAAAGGCTTCGATCCGGAGATCGTCGCGCGTTTCGATGAAGCGGATATCGAGCGCCTGGTCACCGATGCCCGCATCATCCGCTCGCGTGCGAAGATCGTCGCGACGATCGGCAATGCCCGCGCCTGGCTGGCGATGCGTGACGCGGGCGAGGATTTCTCGGCCTTTATCTGGGGCATGGCGGGCGGCGCGCCGATCGTTGGTGACGGCGTTCACTTGCCAACCAAAACGCCATTGTCGGAGGGAATATCCAGGGCGCTCAAGAAACGCGGTTTCAAATTCGTCGGGCCGGTGATCGTCTATGCCTGGATGGAGGCGTGCGGCATCTTCGACGATCATGTCGCGGGCTGTTTTCGCCGCAAGAACTGATCGGGGGCACGGCGGCGCGGCCGCCGCGCCTCTTGGTTTCAGAAGCTGCGGCCGCCGCGCCCTCCTGACTTTAGAAGCTGAAACCGACCCCGACGCCACCGCCGGACCCGTCGCCGCCGCTGAAGTTCGCGCTGCCTTTGATCGCGACACGGCCATTCGCCATCAGATGCGATGCGCCGATCGCAAAGGCCTGTTCGCCGCCATAGGTCCCGCCGCCGATGCCGATCGTCGTGCGGCCAGGTTCGACCGATTGCGGGATGTTCGCGCCAGCGATCGCCGCCGCGGTGCCGGCGTCGGCATGGCGGCGTACCTGGCGCAAATCGAACTGCAGTCCGGCGATGCGCGCATCGGTATAGGAATTGGCCGAGGCTAGCGTCTGCGCACCTACCTGATCGGCATAGGATCGCGCGCTGGCCAGCGTGGCCACATCCCCGGCCCGAGCGAAATCCTGCGCCGAAGCCAGCGTCTGTGCATTGCCGGTATCGGTATAGGCGTTGGCCGAGATCAAGGTGGTCGCATCGCCGGCATCGGCATAGACGTTGGCTGCGGTCAAAGTGGCCGCATTGCCAGCATCGGTATAGGCGTTGGCGGCGGTCAAGGTGGCCGCATTGCCGGCCGCCATCTGACCGACCGTGGCGGCATCGCTATCGGCGATGCCGTCGGCGATGTGGATCAGTCTGCGTTCAAGCGAACTGTTGCCGAACGACGCCGTGCGATCCTCGCTCGACGTCGTGGTCGAATTCCTGCCGATCGCGACGGAATCCGTCCCCCTGGCCACCGCGTTCTCGCCGATCGCCGCGCTGCCGGCGGCGCGCGCTTCGGCATTGGCCCCGATCGCCGTGCTGTCGACCGCCGTCGCGATCGACCGGTACCCAATGGCGACCGAGGCGGTGCCGGAGGCTCGTGCGGATCGGCCGACCGCGACGGACCGGGTATCCGCCCGCGATCCCGTACCGACCGCGGTGGCCGCGCCGCCTGTCACGTTGCCGCCGGCCACTTCCTGCGCATGCGCCATCGGCGAAGTAAGGAAGACCATGACCGCAAGGCCCGTACCGGTGAGCAGGTGGCGATGGCCAGGGCCCCGGATCGTAAAGCTGTCGAACATCCCAAACTCCATGAACGTCATTGCGGAGTGGGCGATGCTATGTCCGGGATGATCGCGCATCCCACGTTCGAAGGAGAGTCGGCCATATTCGCAGCCGACCTGCCGCTTACATCAGGTCGCGGAACATGAAGTATAGCAGGGCGAACCAGGACAGGAGGAACAGGACGCCGAAGGCGTAGGTCGATTTTTCGCGAACGATGTCGATCCAGGTCCGGGTTTCTGGTTCATCGGGATAGTCCATCATATGCCCTTAACGCCGGTGGCACCGGTTTCAAACCTCCGCAGGACTTGCGGTCGATTCTTTCATTCGCGCTGTTTGATATTTACAATACACCTTCCGGCAGGTTTATTCTGGCCAGGGGTTTCGAAAGGGCGGGCAATGAGCGACGTATCGATGACCACGGCCGTGGAGCCGGACGGCGCGCCGCGTGTCGCCGGGCTGGATATCCTGCGCGGTATCGCGATCCTCGGCATCCTGTTCATGAACATCAACGACATGGGCGGGTCGCTCTGGGCGTCGTTCGATGATGTCCGGCATCTGGGCTGGACCCAGGCCGATCAGGTCGCATGGTGGCTGCGCGAGATCTTCGCCGACGGCACCGCGCGGTGCATGCTCGAAATGCTTTTCGGCGTCGGCATGGTGATCCTGACCGATCGCGCGGCAGGCGCCTTGGAGACCTCGGCCACCGATCCCGCCGGCCGCATCCGCCGGATCGGGGGTGTTCTGTTCGGTGAAGCGGCGGTTCTGCGCGGGTATTACTGGCGCAATTTCGTGCTGTTCCTGTTCGGACTGGTCCACATCTTCATCCTGTTGTGGCCGGGCGACATTCTTCATACCTACGGCATCGCGGCGATGGTCGCTTTCCTGTTTCGTCGCTGCGGGCCGAAGGTTCTGCTCGGCATCGGCCTGACCCTGGCAATGCTCCAGCTGATCGGCGGGGGTATCGGTCTGCGCATGGCGCAGCAGGCGCGGACCGAGGTCGCGCAATTGCACGCGAAGCTTGACGCCGGCCAGAAGCTTACCGCGACCGAGATCGCAAAGGTCAAGGATCAGGCCGGGCGTGCCGATAAACGCGCCAGGAAAAAGGCCGAGGACGCCACCCGTATCGCCGCCGAGGACAAGGCGCGTTCGGATGTCAGCGGCACCTTTATAAGCTGGGCGAAGGCTGCGTGGACGACCATCCTTTTCCTCTGGGGTTTCTCCGACGGTTTCGGCGATGCCACGTTCATCGAATGGGCCTTTGTGTGGGAAGCCGCCGGTACGATGCTGATCGGTGCAGCGTTGTTCAAATGGGGAATCATTCAGGGCAGCCGCTCGCGCTCCTTCTATTTTCGCGCGACGCTCATCGCCTATGCGATCGGCCTGACCGGCCGCGCCGTGATGGCCTATTGGGTGACTCGGTTCGACGATTACCCGCACATGATCCTGGCGACCGGCGAAGTGACGCGGCTGGCGACCACCATCGGTCATATCGGGCTGGTCTACATCCTGCTCGGCACGGTCGCCGGTACGAAATTGCTAAAGCCGTTCGAAGCGGCCGGACGCACGGCACTAACCCTTTATATCCTGCAGACCATTATCTGCCTGTGGATACTCTATCCGCCGTTCACGCTCGGCCTGTATGGGCAGCAGGGCTGGATGGGGCTGATGCTGACCGCGCTGGCGGTGAACGCATTGCTGTTATGGGCGGCGAACCGTTACCTGCGCGATTACGCTATCGCGCCGGTCGAATGGGCCTGGCGATCGATCATTGCCGGGCGAACTCTGCCGTTGCGCAAGAGCGGCAAGGCGGCAATTGGAGCGCAGCCGGTCGCCGGCTGAGATCCGACTATCGCCCCTTTACCCAAACCCGAAGCCCCGCGATAACGCGCGGTATTCCGCCATTCGCGTGGCGCAGGTAATTCGGGACTGGAGATGGATGATGCGGAAATCCTGGCTGCTGGCGGGCGCTATGCTCGCGGGCATCGCTGTGCCCGCCATGGCGGCTGAGCCGGTGCCCGCCACGCAGGCAGTGACGGCGCAGAAACTGACATTGCAGCGGGTCTACGCATCGCCCGATTTGGCAGGGGCGCAACCAAAGTTGCTCAAGCTGTCGCCTGACGGCAGCCTGCTTACATCGCTGCGCCCAAGAGCGGACGACAAGGATCGGCTCGACCTTTGGGTGCTCGACACGAAGATCGGCAAGGAGCGGATGCTGGTCGATTCGAAGAAGCTCGGCACCGGTGAGGAGCTTTCAGAAGCCGAAAAGATGCAGCGCGAACGCGCACGGATCGGCGGGTCCAGGGGCATCGTCGCTTATGAATGGTCACCCGACGGCAAATCGACCCTCGTGCCGCTCGACGGCGACCTCTATCTGGCGACGCTCGACGGCAAGGTGACACGCCTGACCGCGACGGCGGCCGGCGAGCTGAACCCCAAGATCAGCCCCGGCGGCGCGTTCGTCAGCTTCGTGCGTGACCAGAACCTGTTCGTACAGCCGCTTGACGGGAAGGAAATGGCGCTGACCGATGACGGTGCGGGCACCGTGCATTGGGGAGAGGCGGAATTCGTCGCCCAGGAAGAAATAGGGCGTCGCACCGGTTATTGGTGGGCACCGGGCGACCGGCGGCTCGCGGTCGAAAGGTTCGACGAAGCGCCGGTCGGCGTGGTCACCCGCGCTGCGATCGGCGCCAATGGCACCAAGGTGTTCGACCAGCGCTATCCCGCTGCCGGCACGCCGAACGTGCTGGTCGAACTTTACGTGATGAACGCCGATGGCAGTGGCCGCGTAAAGGTCGATCTGGGCAAGGCAACCGACATCTACCTCGCGCGAGTCGATTGGACGGCCGATGGGCAATCACTGCTCGTGCAGCGCCAGAACCGCGATCAGACCGTGCTCGACATGCTCGAGGTCGATCCGGCAACGGGCAAATCGACCCCGTTGTTCAGTGAGAAATCGGGGTCAAAGAGTTGGGTCAATCTCAACGACGGGTACCGCGCGCTGAACGAGGGAGGTTTGATCTGGACGTCGGAACGTGACGGCTATGCGCATCTCTACCGCTTCAAGGGCGGCAAATGGACGCAGCTGACCAGGGGGGCATGGGTGGTCACAGGCATGGTCGGGTTCGACGAGGCGAAGGGGCGCATCTTCTTCACCGGCAACAAGGATGGGGTGCTCGAACAGCACGTCTATTCGGTCGACATCGCGCGACCGAATGTCATTTCGCGACTGACCGAACCGGGCTGGTGGAACGGCGCGACGATGGACGTGAACGCATCGCGAATGATCGTATCACGTTCCAATCCCGATCAGCCGACGCAAGTCTATCTCGGCGATGCCGCGGGCAAGCGGCTGTCATGGATCAACGAGAACGCGCTTCGTCCGGGCCACCCCTATTTCCCGTTCGTGCAGCAGCACCGATCACCGACCTTCGGTACGCTGAAGGCGGCCGATGGCAGCACGCTCTATTACGAGATGCTGACCCCGGTCCTCGAACCGGGCCGGAAATATCCGGTGTTCTTCGAACATTATGGCGGGCCGCATTCGCAGACCGTCAGCCGCAACTGGGGCAGCGCGCTGCACCAGTATCTCGTCAGCCAGGGCTGGGTCGTGTTCCAGATCGACAATCGCGGTTCGGCCAATCGGGGCACCGCGTTCGAGGATCAGATCTTCCGCGCGATGGGCTCGGTCGAGGTCGAGGATCAGCTGACCGGCGCAAAGTGGCTCAAGCAACAGCCGTTCGTCGATGCCGGCAAGATCGCGACCTATGGCTGGTCCTATGGCGGCTATATGACGCTCAAGATGCTTGAGGCCAATCCGGGTGTTTATGCAGCGGGTGTCTCGGGCGCGCCGGTGACCAAATGGGAGCTGTACGACACGCATTATACCGAGCGTTACATGGGCGATCCCAGGAAGGACGCGAAAGCCTATGCGACGTCCGATGCGATCGATGACGCGGCGAGGATCGCCGATCCGCTCCTGCTGGTTCACGGCATGGCGGACGATAATGTCGTGCTCGACAACAGCACCGCGTTCGCCGCGAAGATGCAGGCGGAGAACGTTCCGTTCGAGATGATGCTTTATCCCGGCAAGACGCATTCGGCGGTGCGCGACATCCATGTCTGGACGACGATCCTGAACTTTCTCGACCGCGAAGTGAAGAACGGGCCGGCCGCGAAATAGCGGGCTTTCGCCAAGCTTCTGTGGGGCGCGATAAAGCTCCGCTTGCTTGCGTGGCGGCGTCAGCGGGAGTACCGCGCCCCGTGCTGACGAATGGGAGTTAACATGGGTTACCGGGTTGTGGTCGCAGGCGCGACGGGGAATGTCGGGCGCGAAATGCTCAACATACTTGCGGAGCGTGAATTTCCGGCTGACGAGATCGCCGTCGTGGCGTCGTCGCGCAGCCAGGGCCTGATGGTCGATTACGGCGACACCGGAAAGCAGTTCAAGGTCCAGAATATCGAACATTTCGACTGGACCGGCTGGGACATGGCGCTGTTCGCGATCGGCTCCGAAGCGACTGCGGTCTATGCGCCGATCGCGGCCAAGGCGGGCTGCACGGTGATCGACAATTCGTCGCTCTATCGCATGGACCCGGACGTGCCGCTGATCGTGCCGGAGGTGAATCCGGAGGCGATCGATGGTTATCTGCGCAAGAACATCATCGCCAATCCCAATTGCTCGACCGCGCAGATGGTCGTGGTGCTTAAGCCGCTGCACGATGTGGCGAAGATCAAGCGCGTCGTCGTCTCGACCTATCAGTCGGTGTCCGGCGCGGGCAAGCAAGGCATGGACGAGCTGTTCGAGCAGAGCCGCAACATCTTCGTCGGCGATCCGGCCGAGCCGCACAAATTCACCAAGCAGATCGCCTTCAACGTGATCCCGCATATCGACAGCTTCCTCGACGACGGGTCGACCAAGGAAGAATGGAAGATGGTGGTCGAAACCAAGAAGATCCTCGATCCGAAGATCAAGCTGACCGCGACCTGCGTGCGCGTGCCGGTGTTCGTCGGCCATAGCGAAGCGATCAACATCGAGTTCGAGGACGAGATGTCCGCCGAGCAGGCACAGAATATCCTGCGTGAGGCACCCGGCGTGATGTTGATCGATAAGCGCGAGGATGGCGGGTACATCACGCCGATCGAATGCGTCGGCGAATTTGCCACTTTCGTCAGCCGTGTGCGCGACGATTCGACGGTCGAGAATGGGCTGACCCTGTGGTGCGTGAGCGATAATCTGCGGAAAGGTGCCGCGCTCAATGCGGTGCAGATCGCGGAATTGCTCGGTCGTCGCCATCTGAAGAAAGCGGCCTGAGATGAGCGTGGAGGGCGGCTGCCATTGCGGTGCCGTCCGCTACGTGCTGGCGCTGGATGCGGCGCCGGCGACGTATTGCTGCCATTGCCTGACCTGTCAGACCTGGGCGGGCAGCGCGTTCACCCAGAGTGCGCTGCTGCCCGAAGGCGCGATCAGCGTGGCCGGGCCGGTGGTCGAGTATCGCTTCACCAATCCGAGCGGGCATGAATCGCATCAGCGCTTCTGCGGCACATGCCATACGCGCATCTTCAATACGAACAGCGCGCGGCCGGGACTTGCAGTGTTGCGCGCCGGCACGCTTGATGAAAGCGATCGGCTCAGCCCGCGCTTGCATATGTGGGTCAAGCGCAAGCAGCCCTGGGTGGTAATCGCCGATGGCGTGCCGGCCTTTGACGAGACGCCGCCGATTGCCGAGTTCATCGCGACGATGATGCGCTAGCGGGCGCGCGACGCGCTGATCCGCCTATTCGGCGTGTACCGCTTCCATCTTGCCCTTTGGCTTGGACAACAGAAGGACCAGCGGCACGACGGCGATCGAGATCCAGGCCATCAGGTAGAAATCGTCGATATAGGCGACCATCGCCGCCTGCTGGTTGATCATGCCGTCGGCAAAGGCAAACACGCCGTCCGACAGGCTGCCGAAGCGATCGAGTGCGCCGAGATCGAGCGCGGGGATCGTCGCCGAGGTCACATGGCTGGCGAGGTCGGAATGGCTTTGCTGCAGATTGCGTGCGAGCAATGTCGTGACCATCGAGATGCCGGCCGACTGGCCGATGCTGCGCATCAGGTTGAGCAGGCTGGCGCCGTCGGTCCGGTGCGCGCCGCCGAGCGTAGCGAAGGCAAGCGAGTTGAGCGGCATGAAGACCAGCCCCATGCCGATGCCCTGGACGAAACCGCTGATGATCACCGGCCAGAAATCCATTTCCAGCGACCAGCCCGCCATTTGCCGCAGTGAGAAGGCGAAGATGACCAGTCCGACCGCGATCACGATGCGCGTATCGACCTTGCCCATCAGCCGCGCGGCGAGCGCCATCGACAACAGCACGCCGACTCCGCGTGGGGCCAGCATCAGGCCGGTATCGATCACCGGATAGCCGAACAGCGACTGCAGCATCGGCGGCAGCAAGGCCATCGGCGCCATGGTCGAAATGCCGATCACCACCATGAAGAACATGCCGACGACCAGATTGCGGTTCTTGAACAGGGCGCGGTCGAACAGGGGCTTTTTCGCGGTCGCGAGGTGGACGATGCCCATCCATAGCGCGGCCATCGCAACGCCGCCTTCGACGATGATCTCCCAGTTGGAGAACCAATCCTCCTGCTGGCCGCGATCGAGCATCAGCTGGAAGCTGGCGACGGCGATGCCGATCAGCGCGAAGCCGGTGATGTCGAACGAGCGGGTTTCGCGCGGACGCGAGGGGAGGAGGAACCACAGGATCGCAAAGGTCGCGATGCCGATCGGCAGATTGACATAGAATACCCAGCGCCAACTATAGCTTTCGGTCAGCCATCCGCCGATCACGGGCCCCATGATCGGGCCGACCATCACCCCCATGCCCCAGACCGACATGGCCTTTGCCTGATCCTCGGGCGCGTTGATGTCGAGCATGGCGGTTTGCGACAGCGGGCCGATAAAGGCGGCGGCGACGCCCTGCAAGATGCGGAAGGCGACCATCTCTTCAAGGCTGACAGCTGTCCCGCACAGCATCGATGCGACGATGAAACTGCCGACCGCGAACAAGAACAGATTGCGCGAGCCGAACCGGCCGGACAGCCAGCCAGTGGCCGGAATCGCAATCGCGGAGGCGACGATATAGCTGGTCAGCACCCAGGTAATCGTATCGACTGTCGCGCCGAGGCTGGTCTGCATATGCGGCAGGGCGACATTGGCGATGGTGGTGTCGAGGATCTGCATGATCATCGCCCCCATCACGCCGACGGTCAGCAAGCCGCGCTGCCGCACGGGCAGCAGCGGCGCGCCGGGCACGAGCTCAGCCATGGGGTTTGGTATCGATCGAGACGTCGGCACTGAGCCCCGCGATCATCGCACGGGCGGGAGTGCCGTCGATCGCGATGCGCACCGGAATACGCTGCGTCACCTTGACCCAGTTACCGGTCGCGTTCTGCGCCGGCAGGACGGAGAATTGCGAGCCCGTGCCTGCGCCGATGCTCGCGACGACACCCTTGACCTTGAGCCCGGGATAGGCGTCGAGCGTTATCTCCGCAGGCTGGCCGACGGCCATATGGTTAAGGTCAGTTTCCTTGAAATTCGCCTCGAGCCAGGTGCCCTGACTGACCACGATACTCAGCGCGGGCACGCCGCTCGGCGTGATGTTGCCGACTTGCAGGCGGCCGGTCTGGCTGACGATGCCGTCCTTGGGCGCGCGGACTTCGGTCCGGGCGAGATTGAGCGCGGCCTGTTCGCGCTGCGCCATCGCCGTCTGGATCGCGGCTGGAGCCGCGGACGAGGTGCTGCCGCTGCCGAGCTGGCTCCGCGCTCGGGCCACCGCAGCCTGCGCGGTGGCGAGCTTGGCTTTGCCCGCGGCGAGTTCATGCGATGCCGCATCGAGGCTGGCGCGCGTCGTGAAGCCGCGCTTCATCAATGCGACCTGACGATTATAGGTGCCCTGGGCGAGCAGGATGTCGGCGCGGGCGCTTTCGATATCGGCATCGGCGCCGCCGACATCGGTCGACATGGTGCTGACCTGCACGCGCGCATTGGCGATCGCGGCATCGGCCTGCGCCAGTGCGATGCGATAGGGCTCGGGATCGATCCGGAACAGCAAGTCGCCGGCCTTGACGCGCTGGTTTTCGCTGACCGAGACCTGGACGATGCGACCGCTGACATCCGGGCTGATCGAAACCATGTCCTGCTTCACATAGGCGTTGTCGGTCGAGACGTAACGGCCCGACATCAGCCAGAAATAGCCGCCGACCGCGAGGATCAGCAGCGGTACGCTGAACATCAGCAGCGGACGCAGCCAGCTACGGCGCTTGACCATGGGGAGGTCCTCGGTTGCGGGGATGTCGATCGCGATTGCCTGGCTGCGGTCGATCACTGGGTCTGCATCAGCCATGACTGGCCTCCTTGCCCTTCGGGGCGTCGTTCAGATTGTTCTGGATCAGGGTCAGTGCGGCGACCAGCTCGTCGCGCTCCGTCTGGGTTACGCCGTCGAGCGCATGGGCGAACATGTCTTCGCCGATCTTGTGGAGCTGATCGAGCAGCGGGCGCGCCTTGGGCGTGATGAAAATCTGCCAGGCGCGACGGTCGCTGGGGTCGCGGCGGCGTTCGACCAGGCCCGATTCCTCCAGCCGGTCGATCATGCGACACAGGGTGATCGGCTCGACTTCGAGGATATCGGCCAATCCGCCCTGGTTGGCACCTTCATTGCGCGACACGGTAAACAGCGTACGCCACTGCGCACGCGTCACGCCGATCAGGCGCGCGCGCTCGTCGAAACGCCGCCGCATCAGGCGCGAAACATCGCTAAGAAGGAATCCGAGTGTATCGCTCATGGCTGCACATATAATAAGCTTCCTTATATAATCCAATACCGCGCTGGGAAAAAATATTGCAGCGCAGCGTAAGCGTTTGAATCCGGGTCCGTTCGAGGAGAGTTTTCATGGTCGATCAGCCTCACATCGATGCCGTGCCGGGCAAAGTCGCGCCGGCGGTTGCGCCGATCAACGAGCGGCTCGCCGGCGGCTGCCAGTGCGGACGGATCCGCTACACCGTTCAGGTCGGCGATGTTGGCGCGTATCTCTGCCATTGCCGGATGTGCCAGCGCGCGACTGGCGGCGTTTCGATCGCCTTCAAGACCGTGAAGAAAGCGGATCTGGCCTGGTCACACGAGCCGGAGCGTCACGCCTCTTCGCCCTTTGCCGAGAGGGGGTTTTGTTCGGCCTGCGGCACACCGCTCTCCTTCGATTATCCCGACAGCGGCAATATCGACTTGACCGTCGGCAGCTTCGATACGCCCGGGCGGTTTCGTCCGACACACCATTTCGGTGTGGAGAGTCGTCATGAGGCTTGGCTCGACACCCGCGATCTGCCCGACTATCGCACCGATGAGCATCAGGCCCTTGTCGATCGCTGGATGAAAACCATTGGCAAACTCCCCGATTGAACCGAATTTCTTCGAAAGCTTCGATGGCGCGCGGATCGCGTGGCGCGAACTGGGCACTGAATCGAACGGGGGCAGGGTGGTCGTCCTGCTCCACGGCTTCTTCTCCGACGCGCAGACCAACTGGATCCGCTATGGCCATGCCGCGGCGATCGCCGAGCGCGGTTTCCGCGTCATCATGCCCGACCTGCGCGCGCATGGGTCGAGCGCCAAGCCGCATGACGCCGCATCCTATCCGCGCGACGTGCTGGCCAAGGACGGCTTTGCGCTGATCGAGCATCTCCGCCTTGGCGATTACGACCTGGGCGGTTATTCGCTCGGTGCGCGGACGGTGGCGCGGATGATGGCCCGGAGTCCTACGGCGCGCGCGACGCCGCGCCGCTTCATCCTGTCGGGCATGGGACTGAAAGGGCTGACCGATACCGCCGGCCGTGGCGGGCATTTCCGCAACATACTGACCAATCCCGGCAGCTTCGAACGCGGCACGCCGGAATGGCTGGCTGAGGCGTTCCTGAAGACCAGCAAAGGCGACCCCATTGCCCTGCTGCACATCCTCGACACGTTCGTCGATACGCCGGTCGAGGCGCTGCGTGCGATCACCCCGTCGGCGCTGGTGCTCGCGGGCGAGGAAGATCAAGACAATGGATCGGCGGAGGACCTGGCGGATATTCTGCCCAACGCGACCTACCGCAGCGTTCCGGGTGGCCATATGAGCGCGGTGGTGAAGCCAGAGCTTGGCCTGGCGATCGCGGATTTTCTCGCCTCCTGATCCTGGGCCTGACCCCCGGTTTGACCCCCGGCTTGACCTAGCGCGCGGTGGCGGACAGGTTGCCGCCATCAACAAGTTTCAGGGGTTACCAATGATCCGCACCGGAATTTCGATCGTGGCGCTCGCATGCGCGATCGCCGCCACGCCGACGCTCGCCAAGGACAAGAAGGAAACGCCCGTAGCGGCACAGCGGCCGCTGACGCCGACCGCCGCGGAGGCCGACGCTTTCGTCGCGGCGGCGGAAAAGACGCTGTTCGATTTCTCGATCGAATCGAGCCAGGTCAATTGGGTCAATGCGACCTATATCACCGACGATACCGATGCGATGGCGGCGCGGATCAACGCCACCGGCACCGAAATGTCGGTCAAGTTCGCGCTGGAAGCGGCGAAGTACGGCAAGGTTAGCGGCCTGTCGCCCGACACGCGGCGCAAGCTCGACCTGTTGCGCGGCGGGCTTACCCTGCCGGCGCCGACCAAGCCGGGTGCGGCGACCGAATTATCGACGCTGGTGACGCGCATGTCCTCGTCGTACGGCAAGGGAAAGGGCACACTCGACGGCAAGCCGATCAACGGCAGCGATATCGAAGCCGCGATGGGCACCGAGCGCGACCCGGCCAAGCTGAAGGAGATGTGGGTCAGCTGGCACGACAATGTCGGCGCGCCGATGCGCAAGGATTATGCGCGCATGGTCGAGATCGGCAACCAGGGCGCGGTCGAACTCGGGTACAAGGATGTCGGGTCGCTGTGGCGATCCGGCTATGACATGAGCCCGGAGGAATTCGCCAAGCTCACCGACAAATTGTGGAAAGAGGTCGAGCCGCTTTACCAGTCGCTGCACACCTATGTCCGCTGGAAGCTCAACGAGAAATATGGCGATGCGGTGCAGTCCAGGACCGGTCCGATCCGCAGCGATTTGCTCGGCAATATGTGGGCGCAGGAATGGGGCAATATCTATGATGTCGTCGCACCCAAGGGCGCGGGCGACATCGGATACGACACCGGCGACCTGCTCAAGGCCAAGGGCTACGACCCGATCAAGATGTTCAAGGCCGGTGAGGGTTTCTATTCCTCGCTTGGCTTTGCGCCATTGCCCGAGACGTTCTGGACGCGCTCACAAATCACCAAGCCGGCCGACCGCGAAGTCATCTGCCATGCCTCGGCCTGGGATATCAACAACAAGAACGACGTGCGCATCAAGATGTGCACCAAGGTCAATGGCGACGATTTCGTCACGATCCATCACGAGATGGGCCATAATTATTACCAGCGCGCCTATCAGGACCAGCCGCCCTTGTTCCTCAACGGTGCGAATGACGGCTTCCATGAGGCGATCGGCGATTTCGTCGCGCTGTCGATCACGCCCGATTACCTTGTCCAGATCGGCCTGCTCGACAAGGCCAAGGTGCCGAGCGCGGACAAGGACACCGGCCTGCTGCTCAAACAGGCGATGGACAAGGTCGCGTTCCTGCCGTTCGGCCTGCTGATCGACAAATGGCGCTGGGGCGTCTTTTCCGGCACCATCAAGCCGGCCGGATATGAGGCGTCGTGGAACGCGCTGCGCCTGCAATATCAGGGCATCGTGCCACCGGTCGAGCGCGACGAGACGAAGTTCGATCCGGGCGCGAAATACCATGTGCCAGCGAGCGTGCCGTACACGCGTTACTTCCTCGCGCGGTTGCTGCAGTTCCAGTTCTACAAGGCGGCGTGCGATCAGGCGGGCTGGAAGGGGCCGCTGCATCGCTGCTCCTTCTACGGCAACAGGGAAGTCGGCGCGAAGCTCGACGCGATGCTGAAGATGGGCCAGTCCAAGCCCTGGCCCGAAGCGCTCGAAGCATTCACCGGCACCAAGGAAATGTCGGGCGCGGCGATGGTCGAATATTTCGCGCCGCTGAAAACCTGGCTCGACGAGCAGAACAAGGGCAAGCCGACCGGCTGGTGAAGATGCGCCGCCGCTGCCGATGGCAGCGGGGGCGCTTCCTGTTCCGGTGGGGCGGGGAGTGTTTTTCGTCATGTGAAAGAGCCGGACGGCGGCGAGAGAAAGGCCGTCCGGGGTGCTGCTAGCGATTCGGCGGGCGGAGTTGAATCGGCCGGATCATTCCGATCGAAGCCGCAGCCGGCTGGTTACCGCTTTCGGTGTTCCGAATTCCCGTCGCTGCGGGATTTTTTGCGGGAAGATGTTTTTTGCCGGTTCTGCGGGAAGCTGCGGGAAAAACTGCGGGAAAACCGGCGTGTCATGACGGGTATTTTGCCGCGATGTTGCGGGAAGATCGGGAATGGCGGCGTGACGGTCATGGTCTGCTCAATTTCGGGTTGGTCGATTCACATGCCCGGCCAAATGGGCTTTCACCGCGCATGCGCAAACGTGCGGCGGAGAGCAGATATGACGACACAAGAGAGCGAGTTGAATCGCACCGAACACGCGGAGGCAACGGGGGCAACCGCAAGCGCGGCACCGGACGACTATGCGGTGGGTCGCGGCAAGCCGCCGAAAACGCACCAGTTTCAAAAGGGAAATCGCGCCAATCCGGGCGGCAAGAAGCGCAAGGTGAAGTCGTGCGAGGAGGTGGTGCCGCAACTTCCCAATGAATCGGTCCATGGGATGCTGATGGCCGAGGCGATGCGCATGGTTCGGGTCAAGGCGGGCGGACGCGTGGTCGAGATCCCGGCGATGCAGGCGGCGTTCCGCGAGATTGCGATGAAGGCGGCGCGAGGCAATCGGCTGGCCACGGCGACGCTGGCGCGGCTGGTGATGCAGTCCGAGGCGGCGGAAGCGCGCGCGGCGGCACAGGCTCAGGCGCAGACACCCGCGCCGTCGCCTCACCCGTGGGATGTCCGGCGTGGTCCGGAGGGAGCGGCGCCCGGGTACGAGACGGCGGTCGAGTATAAGGAGGTGTGGACGCAGCTGCTGACCAGGGCGAAGCCGCTCAACTCCGAGTTGGCCGCGCCGGTGCCGCACCCCGACGATGTGAGGATCGGGTCGGTACGGGGCACGGCGGACTGGCCGGGGGCGGAGCCGGGGGCGCCATTGTTGCTCGACCGGCTGGCCGCGACGCATGCCGAATTGCAGGCGGAACTGCCGGCGCGGCGCCCCGGGATCGAGGCGATGGTCGAGGGATATGACAAGGCGGCCGCATGGTGCGACTGGTTCGCGCTGGTCGATGTCCGCGACCTAATCGCGAGGCATTTGCCGCAGCGTTATGCCCGGCAGATCCACACCGACCGGCGCTCCGCCGAAGAACGGGCGCGCGACAATGCGCTGCGATCGATGGCGGAGCATGACCGCCGCCGTCACAAGATGCGGCTGGAGCGCGAGGCGTCCGACAGGGCGCGTGCGGCGGCGATGCGGCTACCGGAGGAACCGCGATGGCATGGTGATGGCGGGGATGACGAAGCGGAGGACGGATCGGAGGCCCTGCCACCCACGGTGCCGCCGGTGGTGGAGATCGCGGGAGACCCGGCGCGGGCCGTGGCGGAGGCCGGCGTGTATCTGGAGGCGTGGGCAGAGGTGCTGGACGTTACCGAGGGGATGACGATCAGGATGGAGCCGCCGATGCCGCCGCCCGACGATGTGGTGATCGATGCGCGATTGCGGACGGTGGTTTATCGAAAGCCGCCGGCGCCGGGGCAGCGCGCGACGCTGGCAAATCTGCGTGCCACGCTTACCCGGCTGAAGGCGGCGGCGGCGGAGTATAACGCCGACATCATCTGCGCCTCATTGCCGCGGTTCGCGGAGATTGCCGAGCGCAAGCGTGATGAGATGCTGGCGTTGTGTGCGGTGGTTGAGTGGCATTTGGGCGGGGTTGCGGATGGGGGTGGATGATTGGGGCTGGGCGCGGTAGCGAGATGGTGAGGGGGCGGAGATAAGCGATTAGATGGACTGTGAACGAAACCCCCGCCCGTCGCGCGGTCGGAGCGATCAGCGGTTGTCCCATCGAGTATCGCCGGTGTCGTTGCTCGGCGAACGTTCGCTTAATGCTTGACCTGAAGGCGTTGATGTTCCTATCCTGTTCGCGTTGGCTCTAGCAGGAAGCGCGGCTGGCGGGATCACCGTCGAGAGCGAGCGAACCTGCTACGCCGAGGCGACGGCGCAAGTCGTCACCCCGATTGGGCGGCAAGGGCCGAAAGGTACCGCTGCTGAGTTCAGCGCTCGCTTGCCTGATGTACCTATGAGAGCCGGAACCTTTACCGTTAGGGGGACCTGTCGAACGGCTACTCGCTTTAGTTACACAGGGAGGTGGGAGGGCCGCGCGGCATTTCGCCTCTTGCCTAACGCCTTAAAAACGTTACGCTTTCCGGGAGGAGACCATAATGCGCGAACCATGCAAAAACGTGCCAACCCGGCACGGGTCGGCCAGCGGCGCTTCACGGCAATTCTGGTCGGACTGGCTCTAGCAGGAAGCGCGGCTGGCGGGATCACCGTCGAGTGCGAGCGAACCTGCTACGGCGAGGCGACGGCGCAAGTCGTCACCCCGATTGGGCGGCAAGGGCCGAAAGGTACCGCTGCTGAGTTCAGCGCTCCGTCAGGTGGGTGAGGTGAATCGACAGGACCCCAGAGACGCTTGGCTTCAGAATTAATCAAAGCGGTTCGAAGCCTGCGCAACCTTGAAGGCGCATGGAGCGTGATTCAGCGAAACGGTCGTGCGTCTAAATCCGAAGATGTGCGCCTGGAGCTGGAAGCTTTTGCCGAAGATGCTCCGACCAACTTGAGGTCGCTTAAGGGCCGACTGGCGCGCGGGTCGTTCAAATTTGCGCCTGCTAAAGGCGTGCCGATACCCAAACTAGACGAGAAGGGTAAGAAGACCGGAAAGTTTCGGCCTATCGTTCTTGCTCCTGTGGAAAGCCGCATTGTTCAGCGCGCGATCCTGAATGTGTTGCTCGAAGTTACAGCGCTCAAGCCCTTCATCCAAACCCCCTACAGCTTTGGCGGCATTAGGGGCGTGCGCGGCTCGCAAAATGATAAGGTCGCGCGATCTGACTCACTTTCCGCTGCTCCCGCTGCGATCCGAGCCGTGCTTGACGAAATTGGTAATGGCGCACGGTTTGTGGCGAGCGCAGACATCAGGTCTTTTTTCACGCGGATTTCGAAGGATGCCGTGACCAAGATTGTGGCGTCTGCGGTCAACGACGATGAGCTAGTGGCGCTGTTTCGCGAAGCGATCGATGTCGAGCTTTCCAACATGGCTCAGCTTCGAGACAAAGCAGTCGATTTTCCGATCGAGGACATCGGGGTTGCGCAGGGCAACTCACTTTCACCTCTGCTTGGAAACATCATTCTCGCCGACTTCGACCGGGTAATGAACGACGGTGATTGTAAATGCGTGCGCTACATCGATGATTTCATAATCCTCGCGCCTTCGAAAAAGGCAGCTTCAGCAAGGCTTCGGAAGGCTGCTGACCTTCTTGAGGTGCTGAGGATGGAACTGTCGCCTGAAAAAACTTCCAAGGGTGGTGCCTCAATCGACGATGGATTCGATTTTCTCGGTATCAACCTTTGTCCCGGCGCGGTCCGGCCGGGCTCGAAGGCGCAAGCAAAAATTCTGCGCTCCGTTCAATCTGCTTTCGACGAAAGCCTGAAAATGATGCGCGGCATTCAGCACGGGCAGCCTTTTGAGCGAACCAATTCGCTATCCAGCACGCTAAAGCGGGTGGACGGAATGATTGACGGATGGGGAAAGCATTATTGGTTCTGCAATGACCGTCAAACTTTCGACAACCTCGATCAAAAAATCAGCAAGTGCATTCGTCGTTATCTGGGAGAGTATAGCGCCGCTCGAGCCGATACCGCAGTTACGAGCCATCAGCGAATGTTAGGAATCTCGGAATTGCGGCATATTCCTCGTGAACCTTTTGCCTATCCGAAGCTCGGATCGCTCAACAAACGCGAGGTGTGAAAACCGAGATGCCTCTCGACAAACCGGCCGTTCGTATCTTGACCTCAACCTACTGGTCTTCCCTCGGTTGGAAGCGGGAACCGGCTGTCTCTGATGAGGATTTCGCTTACGCCCAGGCGCATGGCGTGATGTTTGACCCGATTTCGCTTTCCCACGATGAAGCGATCGATGCCGCGATAAGCGCTGCCGCCGCATTGAAACCGATAGATGTGGTCAATGCGTTCGTGGGTAGCCTCAGTTCGAGAGAATTAGATGTGCGGTCTGCGCTAGGAAGCTATGCAGTTGCGCGTCATATACGTCAGCATGCGGCAAGGCCTTCAGCGACGAGTAAGATGTGCTCATATTGCGGGCTGTACGCCCGAACCGACGTTGATCTCAACGCCTTGAACTTCGAGCGCGTGAAGTGGGGTGGCGTCCGTCACGATCAGCCGACGTATATCGCGTTTGATCTTGGCACACTGCGCAATCGGGATGTGCCCCGAACTGAATCCGGCGACTACGCGATCCTGCGAGCGATCCTCGATGCGGCTAGGTCATTGCCGCCAAAGGCCCGTCTTGGGGACCTCGACAAGGCTTTGGTCAAAGTGCTGCCGTCGAACAGCGCTGAGCGGCGCACACTCATCGGAATCCTCGGCTACGCTGGTGTTCTGGTCGATCGCAAAAGGCCGGATTTCCGGCGAGATTTTGTCCCGGTCGTCGAAAGAGAAGGAACACCGTGGCACACGGACGATTGGCCTTATCCGGTTCAGTGGTGGAACGCATCTCACGGCGTGAATCAATCGGCCATCAATGATTGGTTTCCAAACATCGGAGCCGATTGATTTCGCGCAGCGCTCTCAATCTCACAATGTCAGATATTGGCCGCTAGGCGATGCGGGACCAACCACCTGCGCGGCCCATAGCCAACTTCTTCTTTTCTAGGTCGGTCAACTGATAGGCACTGCCTTCATCGCCTGTCTGGCTTCAAGGTGGCATTCAGCCTCAAGTGTTGAGCAATCGACTCCACCGATGCCATAGCCGGCTCGCGGACGGATATTTCGGCACCTCACCCTGCATGCTCAAACGAGGGTTATCTCGGCCTGCCGGCGTTAGACTAATCAGGGTGGCGGCTTCATGCTGAGCAAGCGCCGCTCCCGTAGGCGTCTCCCAACATCTGCTCCTCGACTGGGCCCCGGCCTTCGCCGGGGAAGGCGAGTTAGAGTGTCATGGGTGGGGCGATCACTCGGGGATCGTGCCCTCATCGGCAATGCCGGCCTGGAACGACTTGGACGAATCCGTGCCGTCGGCCTGATGGGCCTTTTTGCCTGGCGTGGCTTTCGCCCTGGCCTTCGCGTCGGGGGTGCTGCCGCGCAAGGTCAGCAGCGCGGCGGTGGCCGCGGCGCCGATGCCGCTGATAATCGCCGCGATGGTCCATTTCCTGGCCGGCGATGCCTTGGATACGACCTGGCGCGCCTTGCCGAGTGTCGTCACGGCGGCGTTGCGTGATGGCGTCTTGGCCGTTGTCGCGCGGGGACGGGCCGGCGCCTTGGGTTTGGCGGCGGGCTTGGCTGCCGTCTTGGGCGCAGTCTTCGCCACAGGCTTTGCTGCGGTTTTAGCTGGAGCCTTGGCCCTGGTCACCGCGGGTTTGGCCGCACTTGCCTTTGGCTCGGCCGGGGCAGCGGCCGCGCTGGGCGCGCCACTCGTCGCGGCGGGCGCGATGTTCGGCTTGCGCGCAGCGGCGGGCTTGCGGGTGCTGGCGGGCTTGCGGCGCGGCGCGGGCTTCTTGGGAGGCGTGGCCATGGCGAATTCCTGAGTCGTTGAGCTTGCGTAACGCATGAACAGGCGTTGGTTTCCTTTTCGCGAAACGCCTTAACGGAAAGGCGGCTCGTTGAACGCGCGGAGCTTGCGGCTGTGCAGCTTGGCGCCTTCGCGGCGCAGCTCCTCGCAGGTCTCGATCCCGATGCGCATATGTTCGCTGATCGCGCGTTCGTAGAAGCGGTTGGCCTGGCCGGGCAGCTTCAGTTCGCCATGGAGCGGCTTGTCCGAGACGCAAAGCAACGTGCCATAGGGCACGCGGAAGCGGTAACCCTGCGCCGCGATGGTCGCCGATTCCATGTCGATGCCGACCGCGCGCGAGAGCGAGAAGCGCAACGCCGATTTGGAGTAGCGCAATTCCCAGTTGCGATCGTCAGTGGTGACGATCGTGCCGGTGCGCAGGCGGCGCTTCAATTCCTCGCCCGACTGGCCGGAGATGGTTTCCGCCGCACGCGCCATTGCGACCTGCACTTCGGCGATCGCGGGGACGGGGATTTCCGGCGGCAGGACTTCATCGAGGACGTGATCGTCGCGCAGATAGGCATGCGCCAGGACATAGTCGCCGATCCGCTGACTGGGGCGCAGGCCACCGCAATGGCCGATCATCAGCCAAGCCTCTGGCCGCATCACAGCGAGATGGTCGCAGATCGTCTTGGCATTGGACGGGCCGACGCCGATATTGACCAGGGTGATGCCGGTGCCGTCATCCGCCATCAGGTGATAAGCCGGCATCTGGTGCCGCCGCCACGCGCTGTCGGTGACGATCTTGTCGGCGTCATCGCCGGCATGGATCATTACGCCGCCGGCACCCGACAGGCCGGTGTAGCGACTGCCTTCACCGAGCTGCGACGCGGCCCAGCGCACGAATTCATCGACATAGCGATGATAGTTGGTGAACAGGATGTAGCGCTGGACATGTTCGACCGGCGTGCCGGTGTAATGGCGCAGCCGCGCGAGCGAAAAATCGGTGCGCAGCCCATCGAACAAGGCGAGCGGGCGAACTTCGTCGGGAGCGGCGTAAAGCCCGTCGGCGATCTCATCACCGATATAGGCGAGTTCGGTGGCCGGGAAATGTCGCGCCAGATCCAGCGCCGACACTTCGTCCAGGCTCATCGCATGGCCGGGATCGAGCACATAGGGGAAGGGGATTTCCTGCCGTCCCGCGACCGCTTCGACCTCGACGTCGTAATCCTCGATCAACAGGGTGAGCTGTTCGATCAGATAATCGGCGAAGATCGCCGGTTTGGTGACGCTGATCTTGTATTCGCCCGGCGTGACCAAGCGGCCGAACGAGCGGATCGGCGCGGGACGATCATCCGCGCCGAGATAGCGCAAGCGAATTTCGGGATAAGCGAAGGAGCCATCGGTCCGGCTTGCCGGATCGGGCGTCGTGCGGTCGGTGAGATAAGCGGTGAGGGCGTCCTGCAGCCGCTTTACCGAAGCGGTATAAAGCCGATCGAGCTCAGCGACGATCGATGAAGCAATGGGCGAGGAGGCATTTGGGATGGATGCACGTGTCATCTGCTGTCGCTAAGGCAGCTTCGTTACGCTGGCAAGTCATGGGGCAAGTCATCGGGGCCATAGCGCCGCGTCAGTCATGCTCCCCTCCCTCGCCGAGAGAGGGGAGAGAGGCGGATCAAGCCTTGTCGTCTTCCAGCAATTTGCTGATTCCGAACGCGGCGCCAGCCACCGCTGCGGCGGCGCCGGTGGCAATCGCTGCCGCCGCGACCGGGTTTTCCTTGGCCGCCTCGACCGTCGATTCGAATGCCGAGCCGACCGCTTCGATGGTCGAGTCGACGGCCGATCCGACCGCTGCGCGTGCCTGATCCAAGAACGACTTCTCGCCGGCAGCTTCCTTGGCGGAGTCGACGATCGCATTGCCTGCGTCCTGGGTGGTGTCGCTCATCGCAAATTCCCTTCTGGTTATCCGTATGAACAACCCCGCCCCGCGCAACTCGTTCCATGCCCGAAAGCAGTTGGACGCGCAGGCGGGGCGGCTGAAGGTGTTAGAACGCTGAAGATATTAGAGTTCGCCGAGCAGATGTTCGGCCGAGCTGACGTTGAATTCGCCGGGTGCTTCGACGTTGAGCTGCTCGACCACGCCATCGTTGACGATCATCGAATAGCGCTGGCTGCGCTCACCCATGCCGAACTTCGATCCATCGAAGGTCAGGCCGACCGCCTTGGCGAAATCGGCATTGCCGTCGGCCAGCATGGTGATGTCACCCGCATCGCTGGCCTTGCCCCAGGCGCCCATCACGAACGCGTCGTTGACCGATGTGAAGGCGATCTCATCCACGCCCTTGGCCTTGATCTCGCTCGCCTTGTCGACGAAGCCGGGCAAATGGCGGGCCGAACAGGTCGGCGTGAAGGCACCGGGCACCGCGACCACGGCGACCCGGCGGCCCTTGAAATATTCGTCCGAGCTGACCTGATCGGGGCCGCTCGCGGTGGCCTTGGTGAGCGTGAGACTGGGGACGCGATCGCCGACGCTGATGGTCATTGCTGATTCTCCTGATGGCCGCCGATGCGGCGCTAGATAGCCGCTTGAGCGGGTGGGCCCTAACTCGTGCGGCTTCGCCCAAATTTCAAGCATTGGGATTTCAAGCGTTGGCTAGATCGGTCACGGGCGGCTATGGGCGAAGCGATGGAAAGCGCAGCATATCTCACCGGACAATTTCTTCTCGCCATGCCCGGGATCGGCGACCCGCGGTTCGAACATGCGGTGATCGCGATCTGTGCGCATGACGGGGCGGGGGCGATCGGCATCGGGCTTGGCGCGACGATCGGCGGGCTCGGGCTGCATACCGTGCTCGAACAATTCAAGATCGATCCGGGCGATGCGCCCGACGCGCCGGTCCATTTCGGCGGCCCGGTCGAACCGCGGCGCGGTTTCGTGATCCATTCCAAGGATTGGGGCGGCCAGGATACGATCGATGTCGCCGGACGCTGGGCATTGAGCGGCACGATCGACGTGCTGCGCGCGATCGCTTCGGGCAAGGGACCGAGCCGCTGGGTCGTGGCATTGGGGTATGCCGGATGGGGCGAGGGGCAGCTTGACGAAGAGATGACGCGCCCCGGCTGGTTCAACGTACCGGGCGATCTGGAGCTGCTCTACGAAACGCCGGCCGAGACGCGATGGGAACGTGGCTTTGCCGAGGCGGGGGTCGATACGCGCTTGCTGACGAGCGGCGCGGGCACGGCGTGAAGGAGCGGGTCGTCGCCGCCTCGATGCGCCTCAGCCCATTTCGAACCAACCTTGAGCCTCACTGCCAGATGCTGAGCCGGTCGACCGCTCGCCGAAAGCCGGCTGCCATCGACCGCGTGCGTGCCCTGAGCAGGACGCGTCGTCCTTTGGCACTGCGCAGATAGACCAGCTTTCCCGCACCGACGTGGCGGATCCAGCGTTGCGCGAAGAATGCGGCGGTCTCCTTATGCTGGCCGAGAGCGGTCGGCACGGCATGGTAGTCGATCCTGAGCCAGCGGCCGAGCGGCGAACTGCGCGTGAGCAGGTAGCGCGGGTTGCGCACCGGCCCGAGAATTTCCTCGATCGATTCGAGGATCAGGCGTTCCTCCGCTCGCGTCGCGCCTTCGACATGGACGAGGGACTTGCCCATCGCACTGTCTCGCGCCTCGACCCGGATCGAGTCGGGATCGCTGGTGATCAGGCCGGCATAAGCGAGCGAATCGATGACGACCCGGCCGACTTGCATGATGCTGCCCTCAAGCGTGCCGTTGCGCACGAGCAGGTAGAGTGCCTTGCCCAGCTTCGGCAGTGCGTAAAGCAAGGTCAGACCGAAGAAGATCATTGCCGCGACGCCCCAGTTCGGCGGCAAGCCACGACCGCGCAGCGCATTGGCGGCCGAAAACAACCCGCCAAGCACGCCGCTGATGGCGAGATAGTGCAGCGTGTCGGCGAGCGGCAGCAGCCGGGGCGTGTGATTGACGCGGGTGATCTGCCGCATCCTTGGCCGGATGGTGGTCCCGTCGAGCGCCGAACGCCAGCGCGCTGCCAGGCTTGCCCGCTCGCCTGACCGGAGCAATGTGTCCTCATTCAAGGCTCCAATCGCTTCGGCATTCCAGTCGCGCCCGGCCAGACCGAGCCGTCCAAGGCCGTTTTCGATCCGCACCGATCCGGTTTCGCTGATGCCCTCGAATGCCCGGAAACGGCGCTTCAGCATTTCCATATCGGCACCGAGCGGGCGGCCAATGGGATCCGACGGATCGACCGCCGTGAGCCAGCCCAGTCCTTTGGCCAGGGCATTGCCAAGCGATTCCGGCACGACCGTCGCGAGGTGCCAGATATTGGCGGCCTTGTCGGGGCGCTGCGGATCGGTGCGGATCGCACGGCCGCGCATCTGGTTGGAGAGCATGTACGACCCGACATAATTGGCCAGCACCAGCGTGTTGACGGTTGGCGCATCCCAGCCTTCGCCGAGCAGCGCCTGAGTGCCGACCAGCAGGGTCACCTCGCCCTGATTGAACAGCGCCGTGATGAGCTGGACGATGCGGTGGCCGCTTTCGCCGCCGATCTCGATGCGGGCATAACGCGGGTCATGGCCGAGCGGTACGGTGCGCAGATGATCCCGGGCGATAGCGATTTCCCGCGCATTCTGTTCCAGGGCGTCCAGTGCTTCGACCGGCACGATCACCAGCGAACCGGTCAGCACGCCGAGCCGCGCCGCGCCGATTTCCTGGCGCCTCAGGGCTTCGAAAATCGGTACGACGCCGAGTTTGACCGGCAGAAACGGGACGTCGGCGCGGCGTGGCATGTCCCCGGCACGGACATGATCGGCCAGCACGACCATGCGCAGATCATCGCCCAGCGCCGCAACCTCGCACCGCGCGATCTCGATCACGCTGCCGAGCTTGGCGATGCTGCCGGCGACGGTCGAATGAAGTTCGTCCTGATCGACCAGGCGCACCCGGCGCCCTTCGATCGCGCCGAGTTGCCGCAGGTCGGCCTTCATCGTCGTCAGCCGGGTCTTTCCATCCTCGGCCAGATGAGGGTCGGCGAACAACAGCCCGGTGAGCAGGATTTCCAGCCAGCCAAGCGACATGGCCGGCATATCGCTCCTGCTCGCGCCGAGCAGGCGAAGCGCATCGCGGGGCGGTGGTGCGTCCGCGGAAAAAGCGAAGATCAACATCGAGGAGAAGAATTCGGGTGCCGCCAGAATCTCTTCTTCATAATGGGCGGTGAGCGTCAGATAGGGATGGGCGAGGATGAGATCGCGCACGCCCGGATCGCTGAGCAGCGCCGTCACGAATGCATAGAGACCGTCGCGCCGCGCCGCGAGCAGCACGTTTTCCGCACCTGTCGGCCGCGATACATGAACATGATCCTGATGCGGGCACAGATCGCCATTGCGGACCAGTTCGGGCACCGGGATTTCGGCGTCGACCGGGCCGCACAAGGTTTCGTAGCGGATCCATTCGGCATATTCGACGTCATAGGGCGGCGTGGCGGTCAGCGACACGAGCCGGGCCTCGGGCAATGCCTCATATAGCGTGCTGAGCGCGCGCCACCATTCGCGCCGCAAATGATGCGCTTCGTCGAGTATGATCGTCGTCGGGCCCAGCACCCGGTAATAGGCAAGCAATGTCTCGATCCGCGCCGGGTCGGCGTCCGCCGCTTCTTGTTCGACCGTAGCGTCTTCGATGATTTCCGGCTCGATCCGGTCGGCGGCCTCGCCCAGCGCGGCATAAAGCGCCTGATAGGTGAGGATCGTGACCAACGCTGGCGCGGCGAGCGAGGTCGATATCCAGCCGGGCTGATCATGCGGCGCCGGCAGGAACATCCTGCACAAGCGGTCGACCCATTGGTTGCGCACCGCGATCGTCGGCGCGAGGATCAGCGCGGGCTGGCCGATCCGGCGCAGCACTTCGAGCCCGAGCACGGTCTTGCCCGACCCCGGCGCCGCGACGACGTGCAGCTTCCCATCGGCAAGATGCGCGTCGAGGTCGGTCAGGACCTGGTGTTGATAATCGCGCCAGCGCCCTTGAAACGCCATTTCCGATATCATGTTTTCACCATTGCTCCGGCGGGAGGCGGTGAAGTGCCTTAGTTCGCGAGGCATCGCAATCACCCCAGTCAGGGTGATCCCATGTCGAGGCTGAATCGAAGCTGGGGAGATCACATAAAGATATCTTTATATTTGATTTGGCCGCCGTCACGCTCTATGTGCGCGCCATCCAAACGCTTTTACCGGAGACTTTCTCGTGGCCACCGCACCTGCCATCGAAACCAACGACTATGTCGTCAAGGATATCAGCCTCGCCGATTTCGGCCGCGCCGAGATCAACATCGCCGAGACCGAGATGCCCGGCCTGATGTCGCTGCGCAGCGAGTTCGGCCCGTCGCAGCCGCTCAAGGGCGCGCGCATCACCGGTTCGCTGCACATGACGATCCAGACCGCAGTGCTGATCGAGACGCTGACCGCGCTTGGCGCCGATGTGCGCTGGGCGACCTGCAACATCTTCTCGACTCAGGACCATGCCGCCGCTGCGATCGCCGCGACCGGTGTGCCGGTGTTCGCGATCAAGGGCGAGAGCCTGGCCGATTATTGGGACTATGTCGGCGACATCTTCAACTGGGGCGCCGACACCGATGGCACCACCGCCAACATCATCCTCGACGATGGCGGCGACGCGACGATGTTCGCGCTGTGGGGCGCGAAGCTCGAAGCCGGCCACACGCTGGGCGAGCCGGAGAATGAAGAGGAAGTCGAATTCCAGCGCGCGCTGAAGGCGTATGTCGCGAAATATCCGGGTTACCTGACCGAGACGGTGAAGAATTTGAAGGGCGTTTCGGAAGAAACCACGACCGGCGTGCACCGCCTGTACGAGATCGCCAAGAAGGGCGAGCTGCCGTTCCCGGCGATCAACGTCAACGACAGCGTGACCAAGTCGAAGTTCGACAATCTTTATGGCTGCAAGGAATCGCTGGTCGATGCGATCCGTCGCGCGACCGACGTGATGCTTGCCGGCAAGGTCGCTTGCGTCGCCGGCTTCGGTGACGTCGGCAAGGGCTCGGCCCAGTCGCTCCGCAATGGCGGCGCGCGTGTGATGGTCACCGAAGTCGATCCGATCTGCGCGCTGCAGGCGGCGATGGAGGGCTTCGAAGTCGTGACGATGGAAGAGGCCGTGACCCGCGCCGACATCTTCTGCACCGCGACCGGCAATGCCGACGTGATCACCGCCGATCACATGAAGGCAATGAAGCCGATGGCGATCGTCTGCAACATCGGTCACTTCGACAGCGAAATCCAGATCGCGGCGCTGTCGAACTATGAGTGGACCGAAGTGAAGCCGGGCACCGATCTGGTGAAGTTCCCCGACGGCAAGCAGATCATCATCCTCGCCAGGGGCCGCCTGGTGAACCTCGGCTGCGCGACGGGCCATCCGTCGTTCGTGATGTCGGCCAGCTTCACCAACCAGACGCTGGCGCAGATCGAACTTTGGACCGCTGGCGAGAAGTACGGCAACGACGTGTACGTCCTGCCCAAGCATCTCGACGAGAAGGTCGCGGCGCTGCATCTCGAAAAGCTCGGCGTACATCTGTCGAAGCTGACTCCGAAGCAGGCCGGTTATATCGGCGTGCCGGTCGAGGGTCCGTTCAAGCCGGATCATTATCGGTATTGAGCGACGATCTCCTGGAATAGCGAAGGCCGCGCCTGCTTTTGAACAGCAGGTGCGGCCTTTTCATTGTGGCCCCTTCGCAACACCTTGGGCAAAACTGTTGCCCGGGGATTGCAATAACCTTTTGGATGTTCTGCTGTGTGTCGTCCGGGGGGCGGAAGTAGAATTTCAAAAGGGGTCTTTCATGTCTGTCACTCTTTCCCGGCATCGCGCAGCATTCGGCATCACAGCCTCGCTATTTGCCCTGTCGTGCGCTAGCATAGCCATGCCAGCGATCGCACAAACCGTTTTGCCTGATTCACAGACGCCGGCCACGACTCCCGAGACATTGGCGGAACCCGACATCGCCACCGATATCGTCGTTACGGGCTCACGCATCCTTCGACCTGAGCTCTCGTTTCCTAACCCTATCGAGGTCATCACGGCAAAGAACATTGAAGAATCGGGTGATACGAACCTGATCGACGCGCTGCTAGATTCTCCGGCTCTTGTCGGTTCTTTGTCCAGCGAGAGAAACTCCGGGTCGAATGCTGGCTTTCAATCGGTCGGATTAAATCTACTTGACTTGCGTAATCTCGGAACGGCTCGGACGCTGGTACTCGTTAATGGTCGGCGCCACGTAAACGCTTTTCCCGGTGAAAACTCGGTTGATGTCAATACCATCCCAGTCGACCTTATCGAAAGCGTCGATATTCTTACCGGCGGCGTCTCCGCGATTTACGGCGCCGACGGTGTCTCCGGTGTGGTCAACTTCAAGCTCCTACGTAATTTCGAGGGGCTGAAAGCGCGCGGGCAGATTGGCATCTCTGAACAGGGAGATGCGGGAAACAAGTTCGGTTCGATCGTCGCGGGCAAGAATTTCGCCGATGGCCGGGGCAATATCGCGCTCGCTTACGAGTATAGTTCGTCCGATAGGTTTAGTCAGCGGCAAAGGTCCTACACAGGGGATCCCGCGCGTCGTTACGAATTGCTGCGCGATCCGCAGGACTTCCCGGACGATCCCAACGTTGCCGATCGGCGGCTGTTTAATTATGTCGGCTGGGCAGACAGCGCTCCAAATGGAGCGGTCGACGTCGATCTTGATGGCATTCCGGATTTCGAAGGCGGCGGTCGGATATATGATGGGGGCCAGTTCCTCTCGGGTTCCGGTGGTCGGGCAATCAATGGTTCATCTAATACGCCGACTGCAGGGTATTTTGGTGACTTTGCTCCCCAGCTGGAGCGTCACAATGTAAACCTGCTGACCAGTTTCGAAATCAGCCCGGCGATCCGCTTCTTTGCGGAAGCAAAATATGTAAAAACTCGCGCGCTTACCGAATCCCAGCCTTCTTTCGACTTCGGTACCTATTTAACGCCCGATAACTTCTACCTCAATCGTCAGTTCGGGGCGTTGGCGCCAGATGGCGCTTTGGTAAATCGCGATAATTTTGATTTTGGGATCAGCCGCCAAAAGGCCGATCGCGAGACCATCCGGTCGGTTGTCGGGTTCGATGGCGAATTGAGCAGCGGCGAAGGTAGCGGCAATTTCCGTTACGAACTGTCATACGTTTACGGGCGGGCAAGTTCGGTTGTTACCGACGAGAACACTCGTGTCACGGACCGCTATTTCGCTGCCATCGACGCGGTGCGGGATCCGGTTACAGGTAACGCGACGTGTCGCATCAACCTGCCCGGCGAGTCGATCATTGATTCCAATAACTATGCGGGCGTTCAAGTCATAGGCGGTGTGCCGGTTACCGGAGCGCCGCTATCGTTTAGCCCGGGTCAATGCCAGCCACTTAACATTCTGGGCTCGGGCGTTTCGTCGCAAGCCGCAATCGATTGGGTCTATGTCGATAGCATCACCCGGGCGCGCAGCGAACAGCATGTCGTTTCCGGCTCTATTTCCGGCGATCTGAGTTTTCTGTTTTCGCTGCCAGGTGGGCCGATCGGCTTCGCGGTCGGTGGTGAATATCGCAAGGAGTCCACCCGATCTACGCCGTCCGAGTTCCAGGCGGCAGGATTTTTCGACGGCGGGTCCGCCATCATTTCAAGCGGCGGTGGGTATGATGTAAAGGAGGTTTTCGGCGAGATAAACGTGCCGTTGTTGAAGGATCTTCCGTTCGCGAAGAACCTTTCATTTGGCGGGGCTGCGCGATTCTCGGATTATTCGACTATTGGTTCAACATTCACGTGGAAACTCGATGGAAGCTATTCACCCGTCAGCGACATCACCTTCCGCGGTTCTTATTCGCAGGCTGTTCGCGCTCCCAACATTACCGAACTGTTTAGCCCACTTCAGGGAACCTTCCAGTTCCTCGATGACCCGTGCGATCCGGTCAACTTGCCGGAAGGGACACAATACCGCGAAGCAAACTGTCGTGCCGCACTGACTGCCGCCGGTCTCACCCCCGCGCAGATTGCAAACTTCAGCCCGTCAACCGACGCCGAGCAAAGTACGAGTCAGCCGGGTCTAACCGGTGGCAATCCCAACTTGACAGAAGAAACCGCCAAGACATGGACGGCGGGTCTTGTGCTCCGCCCAAGCTTTATCCCGGGGCTTTCGATCACCGCCGACTGGTATGACATCAACATCAAGAATGCGATTAATACGCCAGACGTGAACGAGCTGTTCAAGCTGTGTGTCGATCAACCCAGCCTAGACAACGTGTTTTGTAATAACTTCAGCCGGGCATCCGGCACCGGATTCATCAATACCTTTATCGTCCAAGCGCAAAACGTCGCGCAATTTACGACTGCAGGGCTCGAAGTCTCGATTGGATATCGTTTCAAACCAGCCATCGATATCGGGACATTCAATTTCCGCTTGAGCGGAAACTATTTGGACGACCTGACGTTTTACGCGACGGCGGGCGGTGTTCCTGAGCAGCAGCGCAACCGCATGTATCAGCCCAGATATGTTGGTAATCTGGACCTTGGCTGGAGCAGGGGGCCGATCTCGATCAACTACGGTCTCGGATGGCAGGGTAAGACCCAGCGCTTCACCGACCAACAGCTGCGGGGTAACCCAGATATATCTGATTCAAAATACTTCTTGTACAAGGAGCGCTGGGAGCACGATATCCGCTTCGCTATCAATACGAATGACCGGTTCACTTTCTACGGCGGCGTAAATAATTTCACCAACCAGCAGCCCGATGTCGCGGCACTCGCTGGTTACCCGGTGAGCGCGGTCGGCAGGTACTTCTATTTTGGCGCTAAGATTTCGCTCGACCGGCTATTTTGATCGCTATCTCCGGGTGATAATTCGATCTGGATATTTGTGAAGTATCTTCGTGCACGGCGTGCTCGATACCGGATTGAGTAAATGGAGAAAAAAAGGCTCCGGCATTTGCCGGGGCCTTTTTCGTTATCGACGGCCCTGCACGAACACGGCATTGAATGTCGTGCCGTGATCCTCACGGTAAGGGAGCCAGCGCACGATGCGCCGAACGGGCGACACATGAGCGAGATATCGACGATGGCCACCGCAATCGCCGGCGTGGTGCTTGCTTTGCTCGTCATCGGTGCGGGTGCGCTCCTCTATCGCGGTATCCGCGCGCAACGTGAGGCCGTCACGACGACGCTCGCCAACGCGCGTCTTGAAGCATTGCTCGCCGCCGCTCCCGCGCTCGCCATGGTCGTCCGCACGGACGGCCGTCTCGAACTCTCCGACCGGCTTACAGACTGGTTTGGCCTGTCTTCGCCGCCGCGCTATCTCGCCGATCTGGCGGGTGGCAAAGCGGGGCTCATCGCCGAAGACTCCGCCGCGCTGGCGGCGGATGTCGCCGCCTCGCAAAAGGCCGGCCGGCCGTTTCGACGTGCGGTCAAGGCGCAAGGGTCGTCACGGACCTTGATGATCCACGGCTTGCGCGCGCCGCGTGACTTGCAGGCGCCGGGCGGCGTCGTGCTGTGGGTATTCGATGCGACCGAAAGCCAGGCTGAGATCGAACGCCTGAGCGAGGATGGCGTCGGCGCGCGCGCCGCGTTCGACGCGCTCACCGGGTTGATTGAGGCGGCGCCATTGCCGATGTGGTACCGCGGCGCCGACCTGCGGCTGGCGATGGTCAATTCATCTTATGTCGAGGCGGTCGAAGGCGCGGATGCCGAGGATGTCGTGCGCCGCGGAGTCGAACTGGTCGAAGGATCGGGCATTGGCGGCCCGCTGGCCAGCGCGGTGCTGGCACGCGATACCGACAGGCCGCAGATGCAGGCGATGCCCGCGACCATCCGCGGCGCGCGGCGCATGTTGCGCGTCTATGACGTGCCGTTGCCGACCGGCGGCGTCGCCGGCTTCGCGGTCGATATCGAGGAACTCGAACAGGCGCGCAGCGGGATCAAGCGGTTCGGGGACGCGCAGCGCGCGATGCTCGACCGGCTGTCGGCGGGGGTCGTGCAATTCGCCGCCGACCGCACCCTGGTCTTCTACAACCAGCCGTTTCGCCGCCTTTTTGCGATGCGCAGCGAATGGCTGTCCGACCGCCCCGAATTCGACCGCGTGCTGGAGCGGATGCGCGAGGCCAATCGCCTGCCCGAAGTGCGCGACTTCCCGGGCTGGAAGGCGGAACGGCGCGACTGGTTCGTCGCGACCGGCGGTGCGATCGAGGAGAATTGGCATTTGCCGGGCGGCGTGCATTTGCGCGTCGTCGCGCAGCCGCTGCCCGATGGGGGATTGTTGCTGATCTTCGAGGACCGCACCGAACAGGTCCAATTGGCCAGCGCTCGCGACACGCTGCTGCGCGTGCGTACCGCGACCTTCGACAATCTCTACGAAGCACTTGGCGTGTTCGCGGCGGACGGGCGACTGCAGATCTGGAATAACAAATTCCGTGCGCTCTGGGGCTTTGATGAGGAATTCCTCTCGACCCATCCGCGGGTCGATGTGCTGGCCGAAGCGGCGGCCGGCAAGCTGTCCAATCCGGCGCGTGCTCAGCTGATCGCCGACCTGGTGCGGGCGGCGACGGTCGAGCGGCAACAGCGTGCCGGGCGCGTGGCCTTTGCCGATGGCCGGCATTTCGAGTTTGCCGCGGTGCCGCTGCCCGATGGCAACGGCCTGTTCACGATGCTCGACATCTCCGACAGCCGCCGGATCGAACGCGCACTGCGGGATCGCAACGAAGCGCTCGAGGCGGCCGACCAGGTGAAGACCGCGTTCGTCGCCAATATGAGCTATGAACTGCGCACCCCGCTGACCTCGATCAGCGGGTTCGCAGAAATGCTGAGCGAAGGTTATGCCGGCAAGCTGAGCAAGGCGGCCGATGGTTATGTCGAGGCGATCCTGGAGTCGGTCCAGCGGCTCGGCACATTGGTCGATGAGGTGCTCGACCTGACGCAGAATGATGGCAAGGCTGCCGCGCTGGAAATGCTCGAGGTCGATCTGGAACAGACCGCACGGGCGGCGGCGGATGCGGTGGCGTCGCTGGGCAGGCGCAAGAAACTCGATTTCGCGATCGAGGTCATGCCATCGGTCGGCAGTACCAAGGGTGATGCCGAGCGTTTGCGCCAGATGATCGAGCATTTGCTGCGCCATGCGATCGGCGGCACGCCGGAAGGCGGGCGCATCCTGCTCCATACCGATGGTACGGCGGCGGCGGCGCGGATCATCGTGTCCGATGACGGCGCGGGGATGAGCGTCGAGGCGGTCAAGCATGCATTCGACCGTTTTGCGCAACCCGGTACCACGCGCGGCGGCGAGCGGGCGCTTGGGCTCGGACTGCCGCTCGCGAAGCAGTTCGTCGAGGCGCATGGCGGAACGATCTCGCTTGTGTCCAAGCCGGGGCAGGGGACCTTCATCACGGTCGAACTACCGCGGCGCTGAACATTGCGTGCACTGAACAATGCGCATATCATATGTGCATCTTTAGGAGCCAAGAGATGCCCAGACCCAGCGTTCGCGAAACGAGAGCCGCGTTTCGTCGAGCGACCAATGTGTCGCTCGATTCCTCATTAATCGACGATGCGAAGGAACTCGGCATCAATATATCGCGCGCCTGCGAACAAGGCCTTGAAAATCAAGTGGCGGAAGAACGCGCCCGGCGGTGGCTTGAAGAAAATCGTGCAGCACTCCGGGCATCGAACGAATGGATAGAGAAAAACGGTCTGCCGCTTGAAAAATTCCGTCTTTTCTGATGGCTCGGTTCGATGTGCATCATTTACCGGGTGGTGGCGGGTTCTTGCTGGATTGCCAGACGGATTATCTGGATGATCTGGAAACCAGATTGACGGTGCCACTCATCCGACGCGGCGATGCGCCGCCGCCGGCTCGCCGGTTGAATCCGGTATTCGATGTCGAAGGCGAGGCGGTGGTGATGATGACGCAATATGCCGCGGCAATCCGGTCGAGCCATCTTGGTCCGCGCGTCACCTCCCTGGCCGACCAACAGGATGCGATCATGGCCGCCATCGATATGCTGCTGAGCGGGTACTGACCGTGCCCGACTTGATCTTGCTGGCCGATCCCGTCGCGAGCGACGACCTCGGTGTCCGCCTTGCCGCACTCGCGCAACCAGGCGACGTCATCACGCTCGCCGGCCCGCTCGGCGCGGGCAAGACGAGCATCGCGCGCGGGTTGCTCGCCGCGCTTGGTCTGGCCGGCGAAGCGCCGAGCCCAAGTTTCGCGATCGTGCAGCCCTATGCGCCGCCCGAAGTGCGATTGCCCGTCCTGCACGTCGATCTCTACCGTATCGAACACCCTGACGAGATGGAGGAATTGGGCCTCGACGATGCGGCGTCCGATTCGCTGCTGATCGTCGAATGGCCCGAACGCGCGCCAGGATATTGGCCGCATGCGCTGGCACTCACCCTGGAGATCATGCCCGATGGCGCGCGCGCCTTGACAGCGCGGGTCCCGGCGGCATGGAAGGCGCGATGGCACCTGATATGAATCCCCCGGCCGCCGCGGCCGACTTTCTTCGCGGCATCGGCTGGGCGGAGGCATCGATCCTGCCGCTGGCGGGCGATGCGTCTTTCCGGCGTTATTTCCGCGTGGTCGATCATGATCGCAGCGCGGTGCTGATGGATGCGCCGCCGCCGCATGAAGACCCGCAACCGTTCATCACCATCGCACGGTGGCTGGTCGAGCGCGGCTTTGCCGCGCCGACGATCCACGGCATCGATCTCGACAACGGCCTGGTGTTGATCGAGGATTTCGGCGACGCGCGGATGCGCGAGACGGTCGATGCCGCGCCGGAGAGCGAACTCAGGCTCTACGAAGCCGCGATCGACGTGCTGATTCGCTTGCGCGATCACGAAGCGGGGCCGTTGCCGGGTTATAATCTGCCCGAACTTCACCGCGAGGCGGGCTTGCTCACCGAATGGTATTGCCCGGCGATCGGTGTCGATGCCGACCTTCCCGGTTACCGCGATGCATGGGACAAGGTGCTGGCCAGCACATTGGCCGGGCCGCGCGTGACCGTGCTGCGCGATTATCATGCCGAAAACCTGATGCTGATCGGCGCCGCGGTCGAAGGCGGCAGCGAGACGCTCGGTCTGCTCGATTTCCAGGATGCGCTGGCCGGGCACCCCGCCTATGATCTCGTCTCTCTGTTGCAGGATGCGCGGCGCGATGTGCCGGTGGCGCTGGAGGCTTCGATGCTTGATCGCTATCGGCGGATTACTGGCGTAGGCGACGATTTCGACACCGCTTATCATGTGCTCGGCGCACAACGGAACGCGAAGATCATCGGCATCTTTACCCGACTGTGGAAACGCGACGGCAAGCCG
This sequence comes from Sphingomonas sp. UYAg733, assembly GCF_054057355.1. NCBI lineage: Bacteria > Pseudomonadati > Pseudomonadota > Alphaproteobacteria > Sphingomonadales > Sphingomonadaceae > Sphingomonas > Sphingomonas sp. UYAg733. Next base: position 175,999 of record NZ_JBSRZE010000002.1, on the reverse strand, counting down.
CGTTATCCGGGCATGTGCCCGCGTGTGTGGCGCTATCTCGAACATGATCTGGCGCATCCGGCATTGGCACCGGTCGCGGCCTGGTTCGACGCCAATATACCCGCCGAGATGCGCGGTGATCCCATGACGATCAGCGCCAAGACGTTGGGCAAATGAGTCTGAAGCGCACGCTCGCGATCCGGCCCGATCCGGGCGGCCATGTGCCCGAAACCGCGATGGTCATGGCGGCAGGGCTCGGCAAACGCATGCGCCCGCTGACCGCGACCCGACCCAAGCCGCTGGTCGAGGTGGGCGGCAGGGCGCTGCTCGACCATGTTTTTGACCGGTTGCGTTCGGCCGGCGTCAAGCGCGCGGTGGTCAATGTCCACTATCTCGCCGATGCGCTCGAAGCGCATCTCAACAACCGCGTAAAGGGCATCGACGTGGTCGTGTCCGATGAGCGCGGCAAGCTGATGGAGACTGGCGGCGGCATCGTCCAGGCGCGCGACCTGATCGGCGACCAGCCATTCGTGGTGGTCAATTCGGACAATCTGTGGATCGACGGACCGACCGACGCGATCCGCGCGCTTGCCGCGCGCTGGGACGACGAGCAGATGGATGCGCTGTTGCTGCTCGTGCCGCAGGCGCGCGCGCATTGCCATACCGGGCAGGGCGATTTCCGCGTCGCGCCCGATGGCCGCATTCTCGGACGGCGCCAGCCGGGCAAGATCGCGCCGTTCGTTTATACCGGTGTGCAGATCCTCTCACCGCGGGTGATCGCCGATTGGCCGGAAGGGCCATTCTCGACCATGCTTTTCTGGGAACGCGCGATCGCCGCGGGCCGGGCTTATGGCCTGGTGCATCAGGGATTGTGGTTCGACGTCGGCACGCCGGGCGCGATCGCCAAGACCGAAGCGATGTTGGCTGATGGGTGAGTGGCGCAAGCCAGCACTCTACACGATCCCGGCGCACCGGGCCTTTGCCGATGCGCTGGCGGCGGGACTGATCAAGCGCTTCGGCGGCGGGCCGATGGGGCTCGCACGGGGCATTGTGCTGCTGCCCAACAATCGCGCCAAGCGCGCGCTGACCGATGCCTTTGTGCGCGCGAGCGGTGGCGGCCTGTTGCTGCCCCGACTGGTTGCTATCGGTGATCCATCGCTCGACGAGGCGGCGGGGGCGGCGCTCGACCCTGCCGACGATCTCGATCCGGTGCCGCCGGCGGTGGCGCCGCTACAGCGCCGGATGATCCTCGCACGGCTCGTGTCGGAGGAGGGTGTACGCGCGGGCCAGCCGGTCGATGCGGCAGAAGCGGTCCGGCTTGCCGGAGAATTGGCGCGCACCCTTGACCAATTGCTGGTGGAGGACGTCGCGCCGGCCAGGCTGCGCGAACTGGAATTGGCGCAGGAACTGTCGGACCATTGGAAAAAGGCGCTGTCGCTATTCGGCACGGTGCTCGATCGCTGGCCGGCGGAGCTCAAGGCGCTGGGACGCATCGATCTTGCCGACCGGCGCTCGTTATTGCTGGACCGCCTCGCCCGTCGCTGGCGTGACAAACCGCCCGCCGGCTTCGTCTGCGCGGCCGGCATCACCGACAGCGCCCCCGCCGTCGCGCGGTTGATGCGCTGCGTTTCGGAACTGCCGCAAGGCATGGTGGTGCTCGCCGATCTCGCGCTGGAGATGGACGAGGCCGAGTGGCTCGCGCTCGGCCCGCACAAGCCCGACCCGGTGACGGGACAGCGCCGGCGCTCGATCGAGACGCATCCGCAATTCCATATGAAGCTGCTGCTCGAACGAATGAGCGTCAATCGCGGCGAGTTCAGCGTGTGGCGTGAAGGCGGTGGGCATGACGCGACGATCGCGCGCGGTCGCGCCATCGCCAATGCGCTTGCCCCGGCCGAATTCACCGGGAAATGGACGACGCTGGATGCCGATAAGCGCCGCTTGTCGGGCATCGCCGCGGCCGAACTGGCAACGCCGGCAGAGGAAGCGCAGGCGATCGCGCTGGCCTTGCGCGAGGTGCTGGAGACCGAAGGCAAGACCGCCGCACTGGTCACCCCCGATCGCGCGCTGGCGCGGCGGGTGGCGGCGCATCTCCGGCGCTGGGAGATCGAGATCGACGACACTGCCGGTCGTCCCTTGTCGATCCTGCCATCGGGTACCTTGCTGACCGCGTTGGCCGAGGCGGCGGTGCAGCGTTTCGCACCGCTTGCGCTGCTCGCGTTGCTCAAACATCCGCTGGTTCGTTTCGGCGAGGGGCGGACGGCGTGGCTCGACGGTGCGCGCAGTCTCGATCGAGTGCTACGCGGACCGCGTCCGGCCGCCGGGCTGACCGGGATCGACGCGCATCTTGCCAACGCGCCCGAGCGAGAGGCGAATCGCCGCGCCGAGGCAGCGATATGGTGGCCAGAGGCGCGCGCGCTGCTGGCGCCGATCGAGGCGGTGTTCAGCGGCGGCGCACAACCCTTGCCGGCAATGGTCGCGGCGCTACGCGAAACGGCGCAGGCATTGTGCGGCGATGCGCTGTGGGGCGGCCCGGCGGGACGTGCCGCGGCCGAACTACTCACCGAACTGGAAGCGCAGGCGGGGGCCGGGCCGGTGCTGATCGAGCCCGAGAGTCTCGCGCCGTTGCTCAAGACGTTGATGGACGAGGTCGCGGTGCGGCCACCGCAGGGCGGGCATCCCCGGCTGGCGATCTACGGCCTGATCGAGGCGCGCCTGCAAACCGCCGACCTGATGATCCTGGGCGGCCTTAATGAGGGTACCTGGCCGGGTCAGCCCGCGCCCGATCCCTGGCTCGCACCGCGTATCCGTAGCGAGCTTGGCTTGCCAGGGCTGGAACGCCGGGTCGGTGTGTCGGCACATGATCTCGCCAGTGCACTCGGCGCACCGGGCGCGCTGCTGACCCGGGCGCGGCGCGATGCGAAGTCGCCGGCGATCGCTTCGCGTTTCTGGCTGCGGCTCCAGGCGCTGGCCGGCGAGCGTTTCGAACGCGCGGTGGAGCTGGAAGGCTGGAGCCGCGCGCTCGACGATCCGGGCGAGCATCTGCCCGAATCTCAGCCAGGGCCGTCGCCACCGGCTGAACTGCGCCCGAAACGCATCGCGGTGACCGATGTCGACCGGCTCAAGGCCGACCCTTACGCCTTTTACGCCAAGCGCATCCTGCGTCTGATGCCGCTCGATCCGGTCGATGCCGATCCGAGCGCGGCGTGGCGCGGCAGCGCGGTGCACGAGGTGCTCGAAACCTGGGCGCGTCAGGACCAGTGCGATCCGACCAAGTTGCACGCGCGCGCACTGACCATGCTCGCCGATGCGCATCCATTGATGCAGGCATTATGGCAGCCGCGCCTGATGGAGGCGATCGACTGGATCGTCGCGGAAACAGCGCGCCATGTCGCAGAGGGCCGGACGTTGGTCGCGGTCGAACAGGACGGCAAATGCGAGATTGCCGGTGTCACGCTGACCGGCAAGTTCGACCGGGTCGATCGCTTGCCCGGCGGCGGGCTGGCGATTATCGATTACAAGACCGGCAAGCCGCCCTCCGCCGCCGCCGTCGCGGAAGGGTATAGCCTGCAGCTCGGCCTGCTCGGTCTGATCGCCGAACATGGCGGGTTCGCCGATGCCAAGGGTCGCGCCGATGCGTTCGAATATTGGTCATTGTCGCGCAAGAATGGCAAATTCGGATATGTCGAAAGCCCGGTCGATCCGGAGGGTAAGCGGGGTCGCATTCCGACCGCCGATTTCACCACCATCGCCGCGCGCAACTTCACCGCGGCGGTTCGCGAATGGCTGACCGGAGATGCGCCGTTTACCGCCAAGCTCCATCCCGAATATGCGCCCTATGCCGATTATGACCAGCTGATGCGCCGCGACGAATGGTATGGCCGTGAGCGTGGATAACCGCCCGCTGCCGGTCCTCAAGGACAATCAGGCGCGCGCCAGCGACCCGGGTGCGCATGTCTGGCTGTCGGCCTCGGCCGGCACGGGCAAGACCCAGGTGCTGGCGGCGCGTGTGTTCCGGCTGTTGCTGCGCGGCGTCGATCCCGGCGCGATCCTCTGTCTGACCTTTACCAAAGCAGGCGCGGCGGAAATGGCGGGGCGGATCAGCCAGCGGTTGGCGGCCTGGGTTCGCATGCCGAAATCGGCGTTGTTCAGCGATCTGAGCGCGCTGGGCGAGAAACCCGACGACAGCCTCGCGGAACGCGCGCGCACCCTGTTCGCCAAGGTGCTCGACGCGCCCGGCGGCGGCATCCGTATCCAGACGATCCATGGTTTCTGCCAGAGCTTACTTGCTTCCTTCCCGATCGAAGCGGGGCTGGTGCCCGGTTTCCGGCCATTGGAAGCGCGCGAGGAATCGGTGCTGGCGCGCGAGGCGCTGGCCGAGATGCTGGTCGATGCCGGCCCGCATGCGATCGACACGGTCGGTGCGCTCAGCCTCAGGCTCGGCGAGGGCGAAGCGGAACATTTCCTGCGCGAATGCGCCCGATCACTGGCATCGTTGCAGGAATTGCCGATCGACCTGCAACCCTTTCTGCGTCGCCAGCTCGATCTGCCCGAGGGCGATATCGAAGCGGCGATCGCCGAGGCATGCGACGATTGTGTGTTCGACCATGAAACGCTCGACGCGATCGGCGGCTTCAATGCCAGCTGGGGCACCAAGAGCGGGATCGAACGGGCGGGGCTGGTCTCGGCCTGGCTCGACCGCTCACCGCCCGATCGCGCGGCGACGCTGGGCGAGCTCAACAAGATCTGGGCCAAGGCCGACCTCGACATCCGCTCGTTCGGCAAAGGGCAGGCGCCGCAGGAGCCGGATTATGCCGATCTCGCGACCGGCATGTATGACTATTGCTCCGCGCTGCTGCAGATGCGCGTGCGCGGCGCATATGTCGATTTGCTGGCCGACGCGCTGATCGTCGGGCGCGACTATGCCAATGCCTATGCGCTGGCAAAGCGGCGGATCGGTGCGGTCGATTTTGATGACCTGATACGATCGGTTGTCGAACTGCTGGATCAGCCAGACATGGGGGAGTGGATCCGCTACAAGCTTGATCAGGTGACCGAACACGTCCTGATTGATGAGGCGCAAGATACCAATGTGGCTCAGTGGCGTATCATACGAGCGCTCGCGGACGAGTTTTTCGCCGGCCAGGGTATCTATGGGGCCCAGACTCGCACGCTGTTTACCGTCGGCGATCAGAAACAGGCGATCTTTGGTTTCCAGGGCACCGACCCTCGCAATTTTGAAGCGGCGGGACTCTATTTTGCCAGGCGCGCAGATGAAGCTCGTGGTGATGAAGAAACCGCCGATGACGATCGTGGTTTACCGTTCGAGCACCTGTCGCTGACGTCCTCGTTCCGTTCGACCAAGCCGGTGCTCGAGTTTGTAGACGCCGCGCTTGGCGCTTTGGGTGATCCGGGGCTCGGCGCGATTGCCGATCTACATGCCAGCGAAGTGGCTGGCCCCGGCACGGTGACGCTGTGGCCGCCGATCGTCGCCGGCGGCAGCGAAGAGGACGTCGAGGGCTGGATCCCCGACGCGACGCGCGCGCTGGCGACACGGATCGCACGGACGCTGAGGGACTGGCTCTACGGGCCGACACCGCTGATGCTGGAAAGCCAGGGCCGGCTGCTCCACCCCGAGGATGTGATGATCCTGGTCAAGCGGCGCGGCGAACTCGCCTCGGTGATCGTGGCGCGGCTCTATGCTGAGGGTGTGCCTGTTGCGGGGGTCGATCGCCTGCGCCTCAATGCACCGCTCAGCGTGCAGGACCTGCTCGCCGCGATCCGTTTCGTGTTGCAGCCGGGCGACGACCTGTCGCTGGCGAGCCTGCTCGTGTCGCCGCTGATCGGCTGGAGCCAGGACGACCTGATGGCCGCTGCACCGCGCGGTTCGGGCAGCCTGTGGGCGCATCTGCGTCGCACCCAGCCGGCGGAGCGGCTCGCATCGTTGCTGGCGATGCTGGCGCGCGCCGATATTGCCACGCCCTATCGCTTCCTCGAGGAACTGCTCTCGGGGCCGCTCGACGGGCGGCGCAAGATGCTGCGCCGTTTGGGGCAGGAAGCGCGCGACCCGATCGAGGAACTGCTCAACGCCGCGCTCGATTTCGAGACGCAGTCGACGCCTTCGCTGCAGCGCTTCCTCGACTGGTTCGACCGCGGCGATGTCGAGATCGTGCGCGATCCATCGGCGCCGCTCGATGCGGTCCGGGTGATGACCGCGCATGGCGCCAAGGGCTTGCAGGCGCCGCTGGTGATCCTCGCCGATGCCACCGCCGATCCTTCGCGCACGCCAACCCGTATGCTTAAATGGGCGGCCGATGGCGGCGCTGCCTTCCCGATCTTCCGGCCGCGCAAGGACGAGGCTGGCGGCCCACTCGCCGAGTTGCTCGAAAAGACCGCGCGGAGCGAACTGGAGGAGCATTGGCGACTGTTCTACGTCGCCGCGACGCGCGCGGAGGAGCGCCTTGTGATCGCCGGGGCGCTCGGCCCGATGGCCAGGGGCGTACCGCCCGAGACGAGCTGGTACGCGGCGTCCGACCGCGCCTTTGAGTCACTCGGGATCGAACCGTCGGAGGACGCCAGGCATTATGTCGGTCGCGTACCGCAAAAACCGGTCGCGCTGAAACCGAAGGGAGCCGATCGCACTTCGTCCGGCGCGCCTCTGCCCGACTGGACCAGGCGCAAGGCACCGGTCGAGGTGCGCCCGCCGCGTCCGCTCGCACCGTCCTCGCTCGGCGAGGATATGGTTGCCGATCCGCCGCCATCGCCGGCGATGCGCGTCGCGGCTGAGCGGGGCCGGTTGATCCATGCGCTGTTCGAACGCCTGCCTGCCGTTGCGCCCGCCTTGCGGGCAGCGTCGGCGGAGCGGTGGCTTGCCGGGGCAGGCGGCGTCGAAACCGCTGCCGATCGCGCCGATATCGCGACAACCGTACTGACTGTGCTGGACGACCCACTTTTTGCCGACCTGTTCGGGCCGGGCTCGCTCGCCGAAGCGCCGATCGCCGCGGTCGTGGCGGATGGCGTGGTCGTGTCGGGCACGGTCGATCGCCTGCTCGTCACCGATGACATGGTTCGCGTGATCGATTTCAAGACCGGGCGGCATGCGCCTGTGGGATTGGGCGATATTCCGCCCTATCATCTGCGTCAGATGGCGGCGTATTGCGCGGCCCTGGCGGCGATCTTTCCCGATCGTACGATCGAGGCGGCCTTGCTCTACACTTCTGGCCCCGCGCTGTTCGCGCTGCCGCCGGGGCTGCTCGACATGCACAAGCCGGGCTTTGTCGCCAACGAACAAAGCTACGCAGTCGGCGCTTGAGCGCGACCCGCGCGCTCCCTAGATTAGCGTCAACAAAGGAGACTTCATCATGGCCACCAAACAGGTTACCGATTCGAGCTGGGACGTGGACGTCGTCAAGGCCGATGGCCCCGTGCTCGTCGATTTCTGGGCGGAATGGTGCGGGCCGTGCAAGCAGATCGGGCCGAGCCTGGAAGAGATTTCGGAAGAACTGGGCGGGCAGGTGACGATCGCCAAGCTCAACATCGACGATAACCCCGATATCGCCGCGCAGATGGGCATCCGCAGCATCCCGATGCTCAAGCTGTTCAAGGGCGGCGCTCCCGTCGCCGAATTGCTCGGCGCACGCCCGAAGAACCAGCTCAAGGCCTGGCTCGAAAACGAACTCGCCTGACCCGAACACTGAGCCGACCCTCCCTTTCCTACGAGGACAGGAAAGGGGGCGTCGACTAGTGACCGCGCTTGTTCAAACCCAAGCGCTTCCCGTCCCGATGGTCGATAGAGGGTCAGGTGAAGCGTCTGGCGCCGGCGACGCATAGGATGACGATCGCGGTGGATGCGATCATTGTCCAGGCAACGGGTTCGCCGAGCAGCACGCCAGCCAGCACCAGCCCGAAAAAGGGCTGAAGGAGCTGCAACTGGCCGACACCCGCGATCCCGCCGAGCGCCAGGCCCCGATACCAGAACACGAATCCCAGCATCATCGAGAAGATCGAGACATAGGCGAAGCCCGCCCAGGCTGGCGCACCGATGCTGCTCCACCTCACCGGCATCGACGCCAAAGCGATCACGGTCATCAACGGCAACGCCAGGACCAGTGCCCAACTGATCACCTGCCATCCGCCAAGGCGCCGCGAGAGCGTGGCGCCCTCCGCATAACCGAGCCCACAAAGCAGGATTGCCGCGACCATCAGCATATCGCCGACGACCGATCCGCCATCGCTGCGGTACAGCGCAAAGCCTGTGACGGTCGCTGCGCCGAGCGTCGAGAACAACCAGAAGGCAGGCCTGAGCCGCTCTCCGCCCCGCACCACGCCAAAGATCGCGGTGGCAAGCGGAAGCAGGCCGACAAAGACAATGGAGTGTGCTGCGGTAATGTGGCGAAGGGCCAGCCCAGTCAGCAGCGGGAAGCCGATGACGACACCGATCGCGACGATCGCAAGCGGCACGAGGTCGCTGCGTAGGGGCCTGGCCTGCCGCATCACAAACAGAAATATTACGCCGATCAGCGCTGCGACGACTGCGCGTCCCGAGGTCAGGAACACCGGCGAGAAGTCGGCGACCGCAACGCGTGTCGCCGGCAGCGACCCGCTAAAGATGATGACGCCCAGAAACCCGCTTCCCCAGCCGGCGGTAGTCCGTTCCATATGTCCTCGCTTTCGGGGATACGCCTACGCGACCAGCGATGGCACCAACAGGAACAATTGGGTACAATGTGGGACAAGTGTATGGCTATGAGGATCCATACAACCGGGATGAATAAAGATGCATCGTGAAGCGACGCGAACCGAAGAGCTGATGGCGGCAATCCGAGCCAAGGTCAGAAGCCGGGCGATCGGGCCGGGCGATCGACTGCCTTCTGTGCGTGGTTTCGCCGAGACCATGGGGGTGTCGCCCTCGACCGTGGTCGAGGCCTATGACCGGCTTGCGGCCGAAGGGTTGATCCGCGCAAAACGTGGTTCGGGCTTCTATGTCACCAGCGCAAATATGCCACCAATGTCGATCGGCGAGATGGGACCGCGCCGTGACCGCGCGGTGGATCCGTTCTGGGTTTCCCGCCAATCGCTCGACGCCGATCCCGAGGCGTTGAAGCCGGGATGCGGGTGGCTTCCAGCAGACTGGATGCCGAACGGCGCGCTGCGACAGGGCTTGCGTGCACTCGCGCGGGCCGACGATGCGCTACTGTCCGATTATGGCAGCACACGCGGCTCGCTCAAGCTCCGCCGACTGTTGCTTGGCCGCTTTGCGGAAGAAGGAATCGATGCGGGATCGGACCAGCTCCTGCTCACCGGATCCGGCACGCAGGCGATCGATCTTATCTGCCGTTACTTACTGCATCCCGGCGACACGGTGTTGATCGATGATCCGGGATATTTCAACTTTCAGGCGCTGCTCCGTGCGCATCATGTCAAGGTCGTCGGCATCCCATATACGCCGACCGGACCTGATACCGCCGCGTTTGAGGCCGCACTGGTTGCGGAGCGGCCACGGCTTTACATCACCAACTCCGCGCTTCACAATCCGACCGGAGCGAGCTTGTCGCCACAGGTGGCCCATCGTCTGCTGAGTGCCGCGGCCGCGCACGATCTGACGATCGTCGAGGACGACATCTTCGCCGACTTCGAGCCTTCTGCTTCTCCGCGCCTTGCCGTCCTGGACGGCCTCGATCGCGTCATCCGTATCGGCAGTTTCTCGAAAACGCTCTCCGCGTCGGTGCGCTGCGGTTACATCGCCGCGCGCGGTGATTGGATAGAGGGGCTGGTTGACCTTCAGGTGGCGACGAGCTTTGGCGGTCCGAGCCCTGCTGCGACCGAATTGATCGCGAATGTCCTCGCGGGCGGGAGCTATCGCAAGCATATGGCCGGCCTGCATCGGCGGCTCGCGCGGGCGCGAACCGAGACGGCTGATCGGCTTGCAGCTCTCGGCATCGTGCCGTGGATCATGCCGCGGGGCGGGTTTTATCTTTGGTGCCGCCTGCCCGACGGACAAGATTCCGCCGATGTCGCGCGCTACTGCGTGGAACGCGGTGTGGTTCTTGCCCCTGGCAACGTGTTTAGCGTCGCGCAGTCGGCCGCGCCGTTCATGCGCTTCAACGTCGCGCAATCGGAGGACCAGTTCCTCTTCGAAACATTGCGGACATGCCTTGCCGGTTGAGCTAGTCGGCGGAGAGTCGGCAACTCGCATCGATGGCGGTTAAACCTCTCTCCCAGACCAATTTGGGACGGCCGGCTTCCAGCACCCGGCTGACCTCAAACCGGCATGACGATCTGCCCGATGCGCGGGAAATGCACCGCGACGGTGCCGACGCGCGGATCGTCGCGCAGGATCGCGACGTCGCGTGACGTCAGCCTAACCAGCCTGCCTTCGACCACGTCCGCGCCGGGATCCTCCGTACGCACCGTGACCGGCTGACCGGCGGTGAAGCTGCTATCTTCGTCGATCCGTTCGACGACCATCGGCTCGGCATCCCGCGCCACGTCGAGCGCCTCTTGCGCGGTCATGTCGGTCGGCGATCCATGGCCGATCGCCTCGACTCGTGCGATCCACGCGCCGACATGCGGGAAGGGGGCGGTGCGCGATCCCTTCAATCCGAAATTGCCCTGGAACCAGACATTCATGCCCGCCGCGCAATCGGCATAACCCGGCGCGTCGCCGCCGAGGAACGCGCGGCCATCGGACAGCGCGTCGTCGATCCGCGCGAGCCAGCCGATGAACTGCGCCGTCAGGTGCGGCGCACCGCGTCTCACGCGTTCGCGGTCGAACCCGAACAGCTTTTTGCGATCCTCGAAAAATTCGTCGTCGATGCGATCGATGAACGGTGCCATCGCCGATCCGACCGACTGGCTGAAGGTCGTGCCGCCGGACTGCAAAGCGACCAGCGCGGCAAGCCGACCGAGGGGCGCGGGGAACAGACTCGGTTCGGCCTGGAATGCCTCGATCGCCTCGATCGCGATGGCGCTGTCGCAATAGATATCCGCGCCGATCTGGAACACCGGCGTCTTGCGGTAACCCCCGGTCAGCGGGATCAGATCGGGTTTGGGCGCGATATTGGGAATGATCACCGATCGCCAGGCCGCGCCCTTGATGCCGAGCGCAAGGCGCAGGAGCTCGCTATAGGGCGACATCGGATAATGATGCAGGATCAGGTCGGGCATTGCTCTCTCCGTGCCGCCTCAGGTGAGCGGAATCATGACTTGCGCCGCGAAGGCCGGGCGTGTCCTCAGTCGCTCATACCACTCCATGACATGCGGTACAGCGGGCCGGTCGATCGGCAGCGAGAACCAGGTGTGTGCATAGACGCCCATCGGGATATCGCCGATGCCGAAACAGTCGCCGGACAACCAGCCTTGCGCGCTTAGCGCCTCGTCCAGCACTGCCATATGTCGCCCGCAGGCAGCTGCCGATCGGGCGATGCGCGCCGGATCACGCTTCTCGACCGGCAGTCGCACCAGGTTGAGAAAGGCGTCGCGTTGCGCGTCGGCAAAGGTGAACTGCCAGTCCATCCATTTGTCGCCTTGCGCCCGAACCGCCGGGTCGTCGTGCCAATATGTGTCGGGTCCATATTTTGCGGCAAGGTAACGCAGGATCGCGTTCGATTCCCACAGGACGAAACCATCATCGTCGATCGTCGGGATCAGCGCATTGGGATTGAGTGTCAGATAGGCGTCGTCCATGCCGAACTGACCACCGACATCGCGGCGCACATGGGGCATGCCGATTTCGGCGGCGAGCCAGGCGATTTTCTTCACATTGTGCGAATTGGGCCGCCCCCAGATCGTCAGCACCGGGCTCAGCTCCGGTAATCGCCGTTGATCGAGATGTAGCCGTGTGTCAGGTCGCAGGTCCACACCGTGGCGCGGCCATCGCCGAGACCGAGTTCGACGCCGATATCCACATCGCTGCCTTTGAGATGCGCCGTGACCGGCGCTTCGTCATAGCCGGTCACGGCCAGGCCATCGCGCGCGACCTGCGTCTCGCCGAAACGGATCGCCAGTCTGTCGCGCTCGGCCGGTTCGCCCGCCTTGCCGACCGCCATCACGACGCGGCCCCAATTGGCGTCCTCGCCAGCGATCGCGGTCTTCACCAGAGGTGAATTGGCGATCGAGAGTGCGATGCGGTGCGCGCTCATGTCGCTCTCCGCCCCGGTCACGTCGATGGTGATGAATTTCGACGCACCTTCGCCGTCGCGCACCACGAGATGGGCGAGTTGGCGGCACAGGTCGGCGAGCGCGGCACGAAACGCGTCCGCACCATCGTCGTCGGCCGAAACGAGCGGGGCATTGCCCGCGGCGCCGGTGGCAAAGGCGAGTACCGTGTCGCTGGTCGAGGTGTCGCTATCGACGGTAATGCACGAGAAAGTCTTCACATTGGCGTCGGACAAGGCCGATTGCAGAAAGGCGGGATCGACCACGGCATCGGTGAAGACGAACCCAAGCATCGTCGCCATGTCGGGCATGATCATGCCCGAACCCTTGATGATTCCGACCAGGGTGACCGTCTTGCCATCGACGATCGCCGTCGTGACCGCGCCCTTGGCGAAAGTATCCGTGGTCATGATCGTCGCGGCGGCGTCTTCCCAGCCGCAGGGCTCAGCGGTGAAGGCGGCGTTCAGCCCGGCCTCCGATTTGTCGATCGGCAGCGGCACACCAATCACCCCGGTCGAGGCGAGAAAGACGTCGGAGGGTTGGCAACCGAGATGTTGCGCGGTGCGCGCGGCGAGATTCTCGACCGCTTCACGGCCGCGATCACCGGTAAAGGCGTTGGAGTTGCCCGCATTGACCACCAGCGCGCGCGCCTCGCCGAGCGTCAGCGCCTTGCGGCACCATTCGACTTCGGGCGATGGGCAGCGGCTCTGTGTGAACACACCCGCAACGACGGTAGCGGGATCAAGCGTGACGAAGGTCAGGTCGCAGCGATCCCAAGTCTTGTAATGCGCGCGAGCGATACGCAACGTCACGCCGGCGATGGCGGGAAGCGCGGGGAATCCGACGGGGGCGAGCGGCGAGATGGTCGAGGTCATGCGAACCCCATAACCGTGATTGCGAAACAGGTCACCGGCGGTTTCGCCGATATTGTCATTTACATGCCGGCTCGCGGCTGGGGCCGCTGCCCGACACGCGCTTGTCATAACCCGCTTGTACCGGGGATAGAATCGACAAAGGCCGCGACCCGATGAACGCTACGATCGCCGCAGGTATCGCGCCCGGACGACCCGATCTCGACAAGGGCCTGGGCGTCGCCGGAAAACTGGGCTTTGGCGCCGCGATCTTTGCCGCACTGCTCTATGTCGGGTACAGCGTCTATAGCGATGCCAGCGCGGTCGGGGTCGAGGCAACCGCCTATCTGCCCTTCATCCTGCTGTTCGTCGCGTTGCTGATCGCGCTCGCCTTCGAATTCGTGAACGGATTTCACGATACCGCGAATGCGGTCGCCACCGTTATCTATACCAATGCGATGCCGGCTAACGTCGCGGTGGTGTGGTCGGGTTTCTTCAATTTTCTCGGCGTCCTGCTGTCGACCGGCGCGGTGGCATTCGGCATCGTCTCGCTACTGCCGGTCGAACTGATCCTGCAGGTCGGCTCCAATGCCGGTTTCGCCATGGTTTTCGCGTTGCTGCTCGCGGCGATCGCGTGGAACCTGGCGACCTGGTGGCTGGGCATTCCGTCTTCATCGTCACACACGCTGATCGGATCGATCATCGGCGTCGGCGTCGCCAATGCGATGATGCACGGCAAGAGCGGCACATCGGGTGTCGATTGGTCCAAGGCGGCGGAGATCGGTCAGGCGTTGCTGGTATCGCCGTTGATCGGGTTTGCCGTCGCGGCTTTGCTGTTCCTCGCGATGAAGCTGCTGATCCGCAACAAGGCGCTGTATCAGGAGCCCAGGCCGGGTGTGCCACCGCCCTTGTGGATCCGGAGCTTGCTGATCTTCACCTGCACTGGCGTCAGCTTCGCGCATGGTTCGAACGACGGGCAAAAGGGCATGGGCCTGATCATGCTGATTCTGATCGGGACGGTGCCGACCGCCTATGCGCTGAACCGCGCGGTGCCGGCAAAATATTCGGTTGATTTCCACATGAATTCGGTCGGCGCGACCGACACGCTGGGCGGACCCGCGGCCGGCGCATCGCCCAAAGCTGCGCGCAATGTCGTGACCAACTATATCGCCGACAAGCAATTCACGCCGGCGACTGTGCCGGCGCTGGCCACGCTGATCCGCGATGTCGATCAGAAGGTCACGGAATATGGCTCGTTCACCAAGGTCCCGGCGGCGGCGGTAGGCAATATCCGCAACGACATGTACCTCGCATCCGAGGCGATCAAACGGCTCAACAAGGACAAGAATGCCGGGCTGTCGGAGGCGAGCGGCAAGACGCTGGCCACCTACAAGGAATCGCTCGACGCGGGCACCCGCTTCATTCCCACCTGGGTCAAGATTGCGGTCGCCTTCGCACTCGGGCTGGGTACGATGGTCGGCTGGAAGCGGATCGTCGTCACGGTCGGCGAAAAGATCGGCAAGACGCATTTGACCTATGCGCAGGGCGCGGCGGCCGAACTGGTCGCGATGGGCACGATCTTCGGCGCCGATCATCTCGGGCTGCCGGTATCGACCACCCACGTCCTGTCCTCGGGCGTCGCCGGCACAATGGCGGCGAACGGATCGGGACTGCAGATGAGCACGATCCGCAACATGCTGATGGCCTGGGTGCTGACGCTGCCGGTGTCGATCCTGCTGGCCGGCGGTCTCTACATGCTCTTCTCGCAGATATTGTAGGAAGGGCGGGTCACGCGCGAGACTCTTATTCCGGATCTCATGCGCTTTGGTGGCATGCGACCTGGATTGATCTGGGGGCTGGATTTCACCACCTCAGGCAACCTCGCAGTCGAAGCCTGCGACGCGCCGCAGCCCGGCGGCCTGCGCTGGCTACACCTCAATCTCGCGGACCATGGCACGCGCAGCTGGATCGAAGGCGCGGCGCTGCCAATCGACGTGCGCGAATTGCTGCTGTCGCCCGACACGCATCAGCGTGCTCTGGTCGACGGCGACACGGTCGGGTGCGTGCTGCATGATTTCGAGCGCGATTTCGATGTCGCCGACACGGCAAGGATCGGTGCACTCCGCATCGCGCTGACCCCAACGCTGATCCTCACTACCCGGTCGCACCCGATCCGGTCGGCTGATATCGTGCGTCAGCGGCTGGAGCGGATGCCGACACTCGCCGGCCCGGCCGCGGCGCTCGATCTGCTGGTCGGCGCGATCACCGAGAATGTCTCAGGGATCAGCCGCACGCTCAGCGACGATGTTCGTATCGCCGAGGATGCGCTGCTCGACGGACGTGATCCGCCGACCACCCGCGACCTGATCGGCATCCGTCGCCGCATTGCCCAGATCCACCGGATGCTGGGCGGCATGCGTGAGGTCTTCCGTCGGCTTGAGGAGGATGAGGAACTGCCCGAAGCGCTGCTCGCCACGGTCGAGAAGCTGGTGCAGCGCCTGCAATCGCTCGACGGCGACATCATCGCCGTGCAGGGCCAGTTGCGGCTGTTGCGTGAAGAACTGGATATCCAGGCGGCGCAGCGCACCAACCAGAACCTTTACGTCCTGTCGATCATGACCGCGCTGATGCTGCCCGCGACCCTTGTCACGGGCATTTTCGGGATGAATACCGGTGGTATGCCGCTGGCATCGTCGATGGGCACGATGGGCGCCACGCTGCTGGCGCTAGGGGCGGCGGTGGCGACCTATCTGCTGCTGCGCCGGCTCGGCTTCATGCGTCGTTAAATGGCCATGGCTACCCAAGATGTCTATTTAAGCATTTGGAATATCGTTAATTATCTATCAGCCTCGCGCTCACGTAGCAGCGAATATTTGACACATACCGGTGTGACATATCTCCCGCCGCCCATCCCTTCAGTTCCGCTGCCGACGGCGATTCAGTTATGACGCAGGGTCGGGCATATCATGCTCTGCCGGATCTATACCGGCTTGCTCTTTCTTATTGTCGGAACGGGATTGCTCCAGAGCGGCGAAGGCAAAAGCGTCGCGTTTAGGCTGTATAAGTGTCGATCCGGCACATGCAATTCGGTCGGCACGGGCTGGCGGATATAGTCGTCGTGCCGCACGCGCTCCGGCAAGGTCACTGTGCCTTGGGTACATCGCCATAGGGAATCTGGTCGAGCAGATGCGCGATGCAGTTGAGCCGCGCCTTCTTCTTGGCGACTGCCTTGACCACCAACCACGGCGCTTCGGTAATGTGCGTGCGCTCCAGCATCGCTTCGTTGGCACGGGTATAATCCTCCCAGCGGCGTCGCGATTCGACATCCATTGGCGAGAGTTTCCATTGCTTGAGCGGGTCATGGATGCGCATGTTGAAGCGGAACTCCCATTCCGCGCCGGTGATCGAAAACCAGTATTTCAGCAGGATGATGTCGGAGCGCACGAGCATCGGTTCGAATTCGGGAACCGAACGGAAGAATTCCTCGCATTCCTCCTCGCTGCAAAAGCCCATGACCCGTTCGGCCCCGGCGCGATTGTACCAGCTGCGGTCGAACAGCACGATCTCGCCCGCTCCCGGCAAGTGCGCGGCATAACGCTGGAAATACCGTTGGGTGCGCTCGCGCTCATTGGGGGCGGGGAGTGCCGCCACCCGGCAGACCCGCGGGTTGAGCCGTTGAGTGATGCGCTTGATCGCGCCGCCCTTGCCCGCCGAATCGCGGCCTTCGAAGATGAAGACCACCTTTAGCCTCTTGTGCTGTACCCAGTCCTGCAGCCGGACCAGTTCATGCTGGAGCCGGACCAGCCCACGGAAATAGACGCGCCGTTCGACCTGTTCGCGATCGGGATGATCCGCCAGATCGGCAAGCAGGGTTTCGTACCGGCTTTCATCGATCTCCATTTCCAGCTCCTCATCGAAACTGTCGGCGATCTCCTGTTTGACGCGGTCCATTTCGGCCGAGGAGCCCGGACCGAGAGAGAAGGCAATGATGGTTTTCCATACCGTTGAGTCCGTTAACTGGCGGAGGGCTGTGACAGACGTGTGAACTCTTTTGGTGCGATCAGCTCAGGCCTGTAGAGGGTCGGTCGCATCGATGATCGGGAGATGGACGGATACGCGCGGACTCCATAAACGTGATTGAGGACCAGGACACGGGAGAATTCAGCGATGCTGTCACTTGCGATTGGGATCGCGATGCAAATGGTCGTGGCGCCGATGTTGGCGAGAGAACCTCAGGCGCTGAATGTCGAAAAGATCATTTCGCCAGAGGATTACCCACTCAAAGCGCGGGACAAGAATGAATCCGGCGTCGTCTCGATCGAGGTTCAAGTGTCGTCGGACGGCAAACCGACAAGCTGTGCGATAACCGAATCGAGCCGCTCATCCGCGCTCGACACGACGTCGTGTCGGCTGGCGCTGCAACGTCTCAAATTTGAGCCGGCGAGAGACGCGGGTGGCATGCCCATGACGGGTATTTATCGCACCTTCATGACTTGGATGATCGACCCCAATTTCAGCCCCGCCGCATTGGATTCGAATCTGACGGTGGCCAGGTTGCCGGCCGATTATGCGCGCCCGGTCAAAATGCGCCTCGAATTTGATGCGTCGGGCCATAGCGATGTGTGCAGCGTGGTCGAATCTAGCGGGAGTATCGGGATCGATCAGGTCGCCTGTCGTCAGGCTCGCAAGGATGTGGTCGTCACACCGCCGCGTCCCGCGCCAGGTTTCGCCGCGCGCGCGGTTCGCTTTATGACGCTCAAGTTCGTTGCGAAGTAAGCACGCGGCGATGGCCAGACTGCCGCAAACCTGGCCGAGAGGCCGTCGATGACCATGAACGGTAAGCCGGTTGACACCTGCATGCCGATCGCCGTGCCGAAACTGTTCAGGGCTTTCCCATGAGCGAGGCGAGCGATCCGCGGCCGGGAACGACTGCCGGAGCCAAGCGATGGATAACGGTCACGGTGCTGACCATATGCGGTTTGCTGATCGTCGCCAGCATCGGGTTCATTTTGCTGTCGGCGCGCGACCGCCCGGGAAATACCAGGCCAAAGATCGTCCAGAAGACCGGGCAAACCCCATCGGCCGCTGTACCCGTGACGCCAACGGACCAGCCGGTCGGTCCCGGCGCACGGCCCGTGCCGCGCGTGCCGGACCCGCCTTATTCCAAACCCGCGATCCTGGCCGTGCCGAAAGGCAATATGGGCGACTGGTTCCCGCAGGATTCCTACCCGGCCGAAGCACGCCGGGTAGAGGAGGAGGGGCGCGTCACGGTCAGCGTAGCGGTCGATCCCAAAGGCGTGCCGCAGAGGTGCTGGATCGTGTCGAGCAGCGGATCCGAATCGCTCGACGACGCGACTTGCCGCCTGGCGCTCGAGAATGGCGAATTCTTCCCGGCGCGCGATGCCGGTGGTCGGTCGATGTGGACGGTATTCTCCCTTCGCCCGGTGAAGTGGCAGATCGAGGATAGATGACAACCCATGCGTCGCGCGTAAATGATGGACGCAGGCCGGGCGGCGCACTACATGCCGCCAGACCTATGCAATTGCTGCTTTTCATTTCTGCCCTGCTGAGCGCGCTTACCGGCGCGATTTCCGGCGTGCGCGCACCGGAAGCACAATTCCATCAGAGTGCCGGCGCAATTGCCGGCGCGCAGGGGTCGGTCACCGCACAGGTCGCCAGCGTTCGTCAGGTCCGGTCTTATCTGACGCTCGTCACCGATCCCCGGTTTGCCGCAACCGCCACGGTGCCACTCGTCGCCCCGGATCTGGCGATCTTCGCTCTGGTCCCGCTCTATCTGAGCAAACCGCGCGAATAAGACGCGCTGGCGCCGGTTCGCGCCGCATCTCGTCATTTTCCTTTCGACGGCAGGGGTACGCCCCGCCGCGATCCAACCTAAATCCACAGGAATTCTCCATGCTCGGCGGCTTTGCCAAATCGCTTTTCGGTTCTTCGAACGACCGTTACGTCAAATCGCTCGGTGCGATCGTCAACAAGATCGCCGGTTTCGAACCGACCATCTCGGCCATGTCGGATGAGGAATTGGCGAATCAGACCGCGGTGTTCCGCGAGCAACTGGCGAACGGCACCAAGATCGACGATTTGCTGCCCGAGGCATTCGCCACGGTGCGCGAGGCGGCCAATCGCGTACTCGGCCAGCGCCATTACGACGTGCAGATGGTCGGCGGTATCGTGCTCCACCGCGGCGAGATCGCGGAGATGCGCACCGGCGAGGGCAAGACTCTGGTCGCGACGCTCGCGGTGTATCTCAACGCGCTGCCCGGCCTTGGCGTGCACGTCATCACCGTCAACGACTATCTCGCCGCGCGCGACGCGGAGTGGATGGGCCGGGTCTATAAATTCCTCGGCATGACCGTCGGGGTGATCATCCCCAATTTGTCCGATGCGCAGCGCCGCGACGCCTATCACTCCGATATCACCTACGGCACGAACAACGAATTCGGCTTCGATTATCTGCGCGACAATATGAAGTACGAACGCGCCTCGATGGTCCAGCGCCCGTTCGCCATGGCGATCGTCGACGAGGTCGATTCGGTGCTGATCGACGAAGCGCGCACGCCGCTGATCATCTCCGGCCCGACCGACGACAAATCCGATTTATACAAGAGCGTCGACCTGGTCGTGAAGGAGCTCGTCCCCGGCGATTACGAGAAGGACGAGAAGCAGAAGACGATTATCCTGACCGAGGACGGCACCGAGAAGGTCGAGCGCATGCTCGAAAATGCCGGGCTGCTCGAGGGGCAGAATCTCTACGATTTCGAGAACACTCAGGTCGTACATCATCTCAATCAGGCGCTGCGCGCGATCGTGATGTTCAAGGCCGACACCGATTACATCGTCAAGGACGGCAAGGTCATCATCATCGATGAATTCACCGGCCGCATGATGGACGGGCGACGCTGGTCGGACGGCCTGCACCAGGCGGTCGAGGCCAAGGAGGGCGTTGAGATCGAGCCCGAAAACCAGACCATGGCCTCAATCACGTTCCAGAACTATTTCCGCATGTATCCGAAACTGTCGGGCATGACCGGCACCGCGGCGACCGAGGCGGCGGAATTCTTCGACATCTACAAGATGAACGTCGTGACCATCCCGACCAACGTCGACATCCAGCGCGTCGATGAGGAAGACGAATTCTACAAGGACACCGCCGACAAGTTCCAGGCGATCGCCAAGAAGATCAAGCTCCACGCCGACAAGGGCCAGCCGGTCCTGGTCGGCACGGTGTCGATCGAGAAATCCGAATTGCTCAGCGACTTCCTGGTCAAGGAAGGCGTGAAGCACGAGGTGCTCAACGCGCGCCAGCATGAGCGCGAGGCGCATATCGTCGCGCAGGCGGGCCGCAAGAGCGTCGTGACCATCGCCACCAACATGGCCGGCCGTGGCACGGATATTCAGCTTGGCGGCAACCTCGAATTCCGCATCAACGACGAACTGACCGAAATCGCCGAGGGGCCGGAACGCGACGCCGCCATTGCGCGGGTCAAAAGCGAGATCGAGGTCGAAAAGGCTGCCGTGCTCGCCGCCGGCGGCCTGTTCGTGCTCGGAACCGAACGCCATGAAAGCCGCCGCATCGACAATCAGCTGCGCGGACGTTCGGGCCGTCAGGGCGATCCCGGCCTGTCGCGCTTCTATCTGAGCCTCGACGACGATCTGCTGCGCATCTTCGGGCCGGATACGCTGTTCGCACGGATGATGCGCAACAATATCGGCGACGGCGAAGCGATCGGATCGAAATGGTTGTCCAAGGCGATCGAGACCGCGCAGAAAAAGGTCGAGGCGCGCAACTATGACGTGCGCAAGCAGGTCGTCGAATATGATGACGTGATGAATGACCAGCGCAAGGTCGTGTATGAACAGCGTAGCGACATCATGGACGCCGACACGGTCGGCGACGTGGTCGAGGATATGCGCGCCGAGACGGTCAACGCGATTGTCGGCGATGCCTGCCCGCCCAATTCCTATCCTGAACAATGGAATGTCGAGGCGCTGAAGGACAAGCTCGCCGAGACGCTTAATCTCGACCTGCCGATCCACGACTGGCTCACCGAAGAAGCGGTCGATCCGGAAATGGTCGAGGAACGCGTGCGCGAAGCCGCCGACGCACTGATCGTGCAAAAGGCGAGCGAGCTCGATCCCGAAACCTGGATCCAGGTCGAGAAGTCGATCCTGCTGCAGAATCTCGACCACCACTGGAAGGAACATCTTGCGACGCTCGATGCGCTGCGTCAGGTCGTCCATCTGCGCGCCTATGCGCAGAAGACACCGATCAACGAGTATAAGCAGGAGGCGTTCTCGCTGTTCCAGCGCATGCTCGAGAGCATCCGCGAAGATGTCACGCGGACCATCGCCTATGCGGAATTCCGTATGAACGATGCCCCGCCGGCGCTGCCTGACTTGCCCGATTTCATCACCACCCATTTCGACCCCTTTTCCGGGGACGACGACACGATGGATATCGATGGGGGATCGGGCATGATCACCACGCGCCTGCCACCGCTGTCGATCCCGCAACTCGACGGTTCGGATATCGGTGAGGATCCGGCGGACTGGGAAGGCAAGGTCAGCCGCAATTCGCCATGCCCGTGCGGATCGGGGCGCAAGTACAAACATTGCCACGGCGCGGTTTGACCGGGAGCCAGACCTGAAATCTCGCCGTCATTCCCGCGAAAGCGGAAATGACGATGAGTGACTGTTTCATCAGGAACAAAAAAAGAGCCACGCCAACCTCGGTCGGCGCGGCCCTTTTCGTAAAGTCGGCCCTTATTTGGGCGTAACCACACTCGGTCCGATCGAATCCATCACCGCACGGGCATCGAACGCGCGGACATTGTCGCGTGGTTTCGGGCCCTTGCCGGTCACGATCTCGGCGGTCGCCTCGAACCGGTCGATCGTGCGCACATCAATGTCGCGGTCGAAGAACGGATCGCCCCAGAACGGGCTCCAGCTTCGCCAGCCATAGCCGCGGCCATAATAGCGCCAGCTCGGGCCCCAGCCGCCATAGGCGCCAAAACCGCCGCCAAACGACGGCGTGGAGTAGGTGCGGGTCTGGCGATCGACATCGCGCTCGGTCAGGATGAAATAATCATTGCCGCTCTGAACCGTCAGTTCGGCGGCGCGGAACAGCAGATAACGCTCGACTGTGTCGCGCGAGGTATAGCTGTTGCCCGAAAAACTGACGAGATAACGGTTCGGCTCGACCTGACGATCGCTATAGCCCGATCGGGCAAAACCCGATCCGGTGGCCGGACGATAGGTGGATTCGGTCGCGCAGCCGGCAACAGCCAGTAGGGCGGACGCGAGCGCGGCGGTGGCAAGACGGCGGCGAAGCGGGGAGGCGGACATTCGGTTTCTCCAATACGGCCATATGCGATTGAACGAGCCGCATATGCCGTTAACGGTGGAACGATCTAAAAGCCGTAAGTTTCCGGTAAGGATTTTTACCTTTTCACTTTAATTTCTGTAAGATGTCTAAGGGCTTAACAAGCTCGTTTCGCAATCGAAATTTTCTCTTCGATCTACCCATATCCTGGCACCTCCAATTCGTGGGTTGCCGACGCGCGGGATCGGCTCAGGGCTGGATGACGTTAACTATGCGCGCCTTTCCCCGGGCGCGGAAGACGTGCCGAGCCAATATTCGCGTACTGCCTGGAATGATATGGATCTACTTCGAGATCGGGACGTTTGCGATACGACATTCCCAATCGTGTATGCCGTATGCTCGCGGTCGGAATACTCATCAAGGATCAGCCATGACATCGACGTCAACCGTTCAGACGCGCAGCCGTTATTCACCATTTATCGCGATCGCCGCAGCCATCGCGGTCGTTAGTCCGGTCAATTTCGCGGCGGCGCAATCCAAAAACGAACAATCGACCGCGCAGATCGTCACACAGCCCGCTCGCGACGTCGGTATCGAGAAAACCAAGATCCCGCCCTTGCTCGCCGAAGTGAGCGAGAACCCCTATACCACCGACGGGACGAGTGGCTGCGCGCGGCTTGCGTCGTCGATTGCCGCACTGAACGATGTAATCGGTCCGGATTTCTCGGCATCGCCGACCCAGAACAAGCGGAACGTTGCCAAGATCGGCGGTGCTGCGCTGGTGAATTCACTCATTCCCTTCCGCGGTATCGTACGCGAAGTCAGCGGCGCGGGGCCCGCAGAACGCCGTCTGAACGCGGCGATTGACGCGGGTGTGGCGAGGCGTGGTTTTCTGCGCGGGTTGCAGGTCGCACGTAACTGTCGTCGCTAGCGCCTGGCCGAAGTCCTGCGCGTCGACGACATCGCGTCAGGCGTCGCGACGTGGGCCATGAGGTTGGTGGAGCCGTAATGTTTGGCGCGTTTCCCACTGGTTGAGCGGTCATCCGTTCCACCTCGCGCGGTCGGCATCGATGGCGAGTTTCACCACCGACCTGCTGGGGAAACATGGGCTTTCCGAAATGGCGAAATGCGGCACCCTGGCCAATGCATCGCGCCAATTCGCCGGTGATGCTCGAACAGGCCGATTTGGTGCTGACCGCCCGGTTCGACGGGCCTCAGGGTGAGTTCGTCGGTGTGATGCGTCCCAGTATTGCCGGGAGCGATAGGCATTCAGGCCGCCAGCCGCGCGCCCTCGATCCCGAGCAGATATTCCTTCGCCGCAAGGCCACCCGCAAATCCCGTCAGTGCGCCGCTCGAGCCCAGGACGCGGTGACAGGGCGCGATGATCGAGATCGGATTCTTGCCATTCGCCGCGCCGACCGCCCGGAATGCCGTCGGTCTGCCGAGCTGCCGTGCGATCTGCGCATAGCTGCGCGTTTCGCCGAACGGGATTTCGAGCAATGCCGCCCAGACGCTCTTCTGGAAGTCGGTTCCGTTGAAATCGAGCGGGATGGTGAAGGTCGTCAATTCGCCGGCGAAATATGCGTCGAGCTGGCATTCTGTTTCGACCAGAAAGGGATTGTCTGCCTGCTCAACTAGCGGACCAAGACGAACCCGCTTCGGATCGTCATTTTCCCACAGGATCGCCGCCAAACCCTTTTCGCTGGCGATGAGCTTCAACTCACCGACCGGCGACGCGATCATCTTGTATGAATAGCTCATCTCTTCATTCTTTCAGCGGTCAGTTGAGCAAGATCGCCGCCGCAATCATGGCGCCGGCCGCGAAGACGCTCAGGCAAATCAGGCGCCCGGTCCGCGACGCGCCGACCGTTAGGCGCGCGATATCGGTGCTTATATCGACCGGGGGTGCGGTGAGCTTCCTGATTGTTGCGCGCAAAAGCCGTGGCAGATCGTCGCCGGTCACCGCAAGATCGAGCAGCAACCCACTCAGCCGATCGCGCAACGCCTCGCTCGAATATCGCGACAGCATTACCTTGCCCCAGGCGCGCGTCGCCGCCACT
Source organism: Sphingomonas sp. UYAg733 (assembly GCF_054057355.1). Taxonomy (NCBI): domain Bacteria; kingdom Pseudomonadati; phylum Pseudomonadota; class Alphaproteobacteria; order Sphingomonadales; family Sphingomonadaceae; genus Sphingomonas; species Sphingomonas sp. UYAg733. Next base: position 151,613 of record NZ_JBSRZE010000002.1, on the reverse strand, counting down.
GCGAGATCGAACGTCGGATCGATCCGCATCAACACGCCATCGATCGTCACCAGCGCCTTGAAAATCAGCACCAGGTCGGGCGGCATGGAGAGCCGCTCTTCGCGCATCAGCGCCATGAAATCGGCAACGACACGGGCGAGCACGAGCCGGCCCTGGCCGTGACGCGCTATCAGCCGATCGGCGGCGGCGGAGATCCGCGCCGGCGGCACGCCGCCGCCTTCGGTCCAGGCGGTCAGGATTTCGGCGAGCCGCGCCGGATCGCCCGAGACCAGCGACTGAACGAAGCCGGTCATCTCCTCGCGCCGCCTGGGGCTGACATGGCCCATCATGCCGAAGTCGAGCAGCGCGATCCGATCGCCGGTCAGGCACAGCAGGTTGCCGGGATGCGGATCGCCGTGGAAGCGGCCATTGACCAGCACCATGTCGAGGATGATTTCCGCGCCGAGTGCGGCGATCCGCCGTGGATCGATTCCGGCCGTCTCCAGTCGTGTCGCATCTGTTGGTGGCGTGCCCGCGACATAATCCATCGTCAGCAGCGTTTCGGATGTCCATTCCCAGTGGATCGCGGGAATGACGACGCGATCATTGCCGGCGAAGTCGCTGGCGAAACGCTCGGCGTTGCGGGCTTCATGACTGAAGTCGAGTTCCTCGAGCACCGCTTCGGTCAGCTGCTGGAGCAAGTCACGGGGCCGCAGCCGGGCGATATCCGCGCTCGCGCCCTCGGCGAGTTTGGCGAGATGCGCGATCAGTCGCAGATCGGCCTCGATCATCGGACGGATGCCGGGGCGCCGGATCTTGAGGATGATCGCGCGGCCGTCGCAAAGCGTCGCGCGGTGCACCTGCGCCATCGACGCGGCGGCAAGCGGCTCCGGGTCGAACGACGCGAAGGCGGTTTCGGGCGGTTCGCCGAGCGCCTGTTCGACGGCGGCACGCAGGTCTTCGAACGGCACCACCGGGGCCGCGCTGTGCAACTGTTCGAACGCGGCGATCCAGTCCGGCGGCAGGAGGTCGGCACGGGTCGCGAGGATCTGGCCGAATTTTACGAAGGTCGGACCCAGCGCTTCGAGCGCCATGCGGCAACGCTCCGGCATTGACTGGGGCAGCAGCTGGGCTTGCCCGGCTTCGCCGTCCGGCTGTGGCGCCGAACGCTCCAGCCCAAGTCGCGCGAGCAACGCGCCAAGGCCGAAACGGGTTGCGACCGAACCGATATCGACAAGCCGCTGCCGGTCTCGCGCGACGACGATGATGCTTTCGAACATGTATGTTGAATAGGGGGCGATAACGCGCGGGTCCACCGCGTGTCGGCTAGCGAGCAACACATGGCTATTGATTGGCTGGTCGAACGCTATCGCCGTATTTTTGCGTGGATTGCGACAGAACCTTGAAACGGGCGATGCAAGGCATCGGCGGTTTCATACAGACTGGCTCCCTGAGTAGGATTCGAACCTACGACCACTCGATTAACAGTCGAGAGCTCTACCGCTGAGCTATCAGGGAATATGTCGTGGCGGGCTCTATAACCGGCTGAAATGAGGATGCAAGGCCTTCAAGCCGCGAATTGCTCCATCGTGATGCGATCGTCGAGCGCATGCTCGGGATCGAACAACAAAGTCAGTTCGCGGGATCGGTCGATGACGACGTCGACACGGGCGACGTCGCGCACTTCGCGCTGGTCGCCGACCGCGCTCACCGGGCGTTTGGCGGGCTCGAGCACCTTGATGCTGATACGCGCCTTGTCGGGCAGGATTGCGCCGCGCCAGCGCCGCGGCCGGAACGGGCTGATCGGCGTCAGCGCGAGTAGGTTGGAGCCGAGTGGCAGGATCGGGCCCTGCGCCGAAAAATTATAGGCGGTCGATCCGGCCGGCGTGGCCACCAATATGCCGTCACACGCCAGTTCGGGCATGACGACACGGTCGTTGAGCGTGATCTCCAGCTTCGCCGTCTGGCGCGTTTCGCGCAACAGCGAGACTTCGTTGATCGCGGGCAGGGAATAGGTATCGCCGCCGACCGTGACGGCGGTCATCGACAATGGCGTGACTTTGAACGGCTTGGTTCGGGCGAGCCGTTCGTCGAGACCGTGCCGTTGCCATTCGTTCATCAGGAAACCGACCGTGCCCAGGTTCATGCCGAACACAGGCACGATCGGCTTGCGCCGTTCGAGCATAGCGTGGAGCGTCTGCAGCATGAAACCATCGCCGCCGAGTGCGACGATCAGATCCGCATCTTCGGGATGGACCCAGTCATGCGCATCGGCCAGCTCCTTGGCAGCCTTTTGGGCTTGGGACGTGGGCGAAGCGACCAGCGCGCGCCGTTGTAAATCGCTCATCCGCCGGTGACGCTCATGTGGCGCGCGACCGCCGGGCTGGCGGCGGCGATATCAAAATCATGCCGCGCGGGTTTGGTCAGCAAGGCGGCATCGAGCGCCGCGTCGAGACCATCCACGCCTTGCGCACGCAGGGTCGCCTTCAAATCGACCTGGTCGTCATGGCCGAGGCACGTGTAAAGCACGCCCTCGGTGGTCAGGCGGACGCGGTTGCAGGTGTCGCAGAAATTGGCGGTGAGCGGGGAGATGAGCCCAAGCCGCGTATCGGTATCGGCAATCCGCCAATAGCGCGCGGGACCGCCGCTGTTATGGGCATCGCGGATCAGCGGGAATTGCGCCTGCAGATCATCCATCACGGCGGTCAGCGGCAGGAAACGGTCGGTACGGTCCTCATCCACCGCGCCGAGCGGCATCGTCTCGATCAGCGTCAGGTCGAGGCCCTCGTCGCGACACCAGCTGAGCATCGGCGCGATCTCCTGCTCGTTCCAGCCCTTCAGCGCGACCATGTTGATCTTGACCGCAAGGCCGGCATCGCGCGCGGCAAAGATGCCGTCGATCACGCGACCGACATCGCCATGGCGCGTGATGTGGCGGAACAGGTCGGGGTCGCGGCTGTCCAGGCTGACATTGATGCGGCGCATGCCTGCATCGACCAGCGCCCCGGCATGTTCAGCGAGACGATTGCCGTTGGTGGTCATGGTCAGTTCGTTCAGGCCGGCCCCGACATGCCGCCCGAGACGCTTGACCAGGTCGCCGACATCGCGGCGCACCAGCGGCTCGCCGCCGGTCAGGCGGATCTTCGTGATGCCACGCGCGACGAAGCGTTCGGCGATGATCGCAATCTCGTCGAGGCTCAGCAGCGCCGCCTTGGGCAGGAAGGTCATCTGCTCGGCCATGCAATAACGACAGCGCAGGTCGCATCGATCGGTAACCGAGATGCGCAGATAACTGATCGTGCGCCCGTGGCGGTCCATCAGGGCTGGCGCGCATGTCATGAGTGAGAGCTAGGCTTTCATCGGGTCGGTAACAAGGGTGTTAGACTTTTCACCCGATCGAACACGGTGCCCGCCTAGCGCTGGGCAAGCCTTGTTCTTCGATCGTAAACGTCGGAAAGAGCAGGGTGGTGCTTCGACGGGGCTCGGGATGGACGGGGAGATGCGAGTTCTGTGACCGAAGTGACGCTGGCCCCGCTCTATATTCTGTCGTTCAGGCAGCGCGACGAACTCGCCGCGATCGCGGCGGATGCCGGCTGGCAAGTCGTCGCCGCTCGCCGCACAGCTGGGGCTGAGCGGCGTTTCCTTGGCAGTGGCGCGCCGGTCGCGGTGATCGATGCGCGCGGCTCGCTCGCCGAGGGGCTCGAAGCGGCTACGGCACTTGGCGGCGCGATCGGATCGAACGGCGGGGCGATGCTCGCTCTTGTGTCGCGCGGCGATGTCGATGCGATCGGGCGATTCTACGATGCCGGCGCGACGCATTTCCTCGCCAGCCCGTTCAGCGAGGCTGAGTTTGTGCAGGCGCTGCGCTTCGCCGCGCGCCATGCCGAGCGCATGGCGGGGGAATGGCAGGCCAGCGGACCCGCCGATCCGCTTGGCTGGCGGCTCGATCTGCGCAGTCGCGCGGTCCTGCTGACCCCCGGTTTTGCGCGGTTGCTCGACATCGACGAGGAACCATCGCCGCGCACCTTGCTGCGGACGCTCGACACCCAGGAGCGCCGTGCCGCGATTGCCGCACTGCGCCGCCTGACGGGCGCGCGCCACACCACCGCTTTCGCGCACGACCTGATCAATGTCGGCCGCGTGGTTCAGCATCTGCAACTCGATGAAAAGGCCGGGCGGATCGATGCGTTGGTCGAGCCGCTCGGCAATGCGCCGGACTCGGTCGCGGCGATGCGCGATGCGCTGGCGCTATCGCGCGATGCCGGTGGCGCGCGGCGCTGGATCGAGCGCCGGCTGGCCCGATCGGACGATGGCGCCGTGGACGTACCGTTGACCGTCATCCTGGTCGCGCTCAACCGCTTCGAGGTCGTCAACACCGCTTATGGTCGGTCGGCGGGCGATGGCCTGTTGCGCGGCGCGCATCGCCGGATCGAGGAAGTGGCGCGCGAAACGCTCGAGCGCGGCGCGCTTGTCGCGCGAATGGGCGGCTCGGAATATCTTATCGCGACGGCCGCGCCGCGCGAACGGATCGATCTGGCGGTCGAACATATCGCCGGCGCGCTCGCACGGCCGTTCGTAATCGGCGAATCGATCGTCGTACTGGGCTGCCGGATCGGCATGGCCGAACGCAGCGTAGCGGATAGTGCCGCCAAGCTGCTGCGCCGGGCGAGCGAGGCGCTGGCCGACGCCAAGGCTTCGGACAGCGCGACGGTGCGTGTTGCCGAGGCTGGCGAGAGCGACGCGCCAATCGACCGGCTCGCGTCACAACTGCGCCAGGCGATCGACCAGGGCGATATCGACATCTTGTTCCAACCACAGGTGTCGGTATCGACCGGCGAAATCGTCGGGGTCGAGGCATTGGCGCGCTGGGATCATGCGGTGCTCGGCACGATCGGGGCCGATGCATTGTTCGCGGCCGCCACCCGGGCCGACCTGGAGATCGGGCTGTCGGACCATATCCAGCGTATCGTCATGGCGCGCGCGGCGGCATGGCCCGCCGCGCTGGCTGGCTTACGCCTCTCGCTCAACCTGACTGCCGGCGATATCGCCCGACCGGGGTTCGCCGATCTGTTCCTCGACCGGATCGACGCCAGCGGCTTTCCGCGCAAGCGCCTCACGCTCGAGATCACTGAGAGCGGGCTGATCGAAGATCTGGGCGTGGCTTCGACCCTGCTCGCGACGTTGCGCAGCGCCGGATGCCGCATCGCGATCGACGATTTCGGTACGGGCTATTCGAGCCTGGCCTATCTCAAATCGCTGCCGCTCGATTACCTCAAGATCGACAAAAAGCTCGCCCAGGACATTGCCGGCACCGCGCGCGACCGGGTGGTGGTGCGCGGAGTGATCGACATGGCCCGCTCACTAGGCCTGTCGGTGATCGCCGAAGGGGTGGAGACGACCGAGCAGCTCGACCTTCTGGCGAAGGAAGGGTGCCAATATTATCAGGGTTTCCTGTGCTCTGAGCCGGTCGATGTCGAGACACTGCTGAGTTTGATGACGAGCGGGGCCTAGAATAGCCCCTCGATCTCGCCATTTTTGCCGAAGCGGATAGACTCCGCCGCCGGTACGCGGGGTAGACCGGGCATGGTCATGATCTCGCCGCAGATCGCCACGACGAATCCCGCACCGGCCGCAAGCCGCACCTCGCGCACCGATACGACATGGCCGGTCGGCGCGCCCAGCTTCGCCGGGTCGGTCGAGAAACTGTACTGCGTCTTCGCCATGCAGACGGGTAGGGCGCCGAACCCAGCATCCTCCCACCGCTTCAACTGAGCATGCACGCCTGGATCGGCGATCGCTTCCTCCGCACGATAGATGCGTGTCGCGACGGTGTTGATCTTGTCGAACAACGACAGGCCATTGTCGTAGAGCGGTGCGAATTGCGGCGTGCCATGATCGCACAGTTCGGCGACCCGCCCGGCCAGCGCTTCGGCACCCGCGCCGCCATCGGCCCAGTGCGTGCACAATATCGCTTCCGACCCCTGTGCCGAGGCGATTTCGCGGATCGCATCCAGTTCGGCCTCGCTGTCGGTGGAGAAATTGTTGATCGCGACGATTGCCGGCACGCCGAACTGGCGCACATTCTCGATATGCCGCGCGAGGTTGACGCCGCCACGCCGTACCGCCTCCGGATCGGCCGTGCCGAGATCGGCCTTGGCCACGCCGCCATTCATTTTCAGCGCGCGCACCGTCGCGACGATCACCGCGGCGGACGGCTTCAGCCCGGTCTGCCGGCATTTGATGTCGAAGAATTTCTCCGCGCCCAGATCGGCACCGAAACCGGCCTCTGTCACCACATAATCGCCCAGCGAAAGCGCCGCGCGCGTTGCGATCACCGAATTGCAGCCATGCGCGATATTGGCGAACGGCCCACCATGCACGAACGCCGGATTGCCCTCGAGCGTCTGCACCAGATTGGGCTTCACCGCCTGTGCCAGCAGCACCGCCATGGCGCCATCCGCTTTTAAATCGCGCGCGGTGATAGGTCGCCGTCCATTTTTGTCGGAACCGCGCGTATAGGCGACGACGATCCGCCCGAGCCGTGCTTCGAGATCTTCCAGGTCGCTTGCCAGGCACAGAATCGCCATGACCTCGGACGCGACGGTGATGTCGAACCCGCTTTCGCGTGGGAATCCATTGGCCGGTCCGCCGAGTGACTGCGCAATATCGCGGAGCGCGCGGTCATTCATGTCGAGGACGCGCCGCCACATGATCCTGCGCACATCGATATCGAGCGCATTGCCCCAATGCACATGGTTGTCGATCATCGCCGCGAGCAAATTATGCGCTGAGGTGATCGCATGGAAATCACCGGTGAAATGGAGGTTGATGTCCTCCATCGGCACGACCTGGGCGTATCCGCCACCGGCAGCGCCGCCCTTGGTGCCGAAACAGGGACCGAGTGAGGGCTCGCGAAGGCAGAGCACCGCGCGCTTGCCGATCCTGTTGAGCGCGTCGGCGAGGCCAACAGAGGTGGTCGACTTGCCCTCGCCGGCGGGTGTCGGATTGATCGCGGTGACCAGGATCAGCTTGCCCTGTTTTCCCGTCGTCGGGACGCGCGACAGGTCGATCTTCGCTTTGAAATGTCCATAAGGCTCGACGGCTCCGGGGGGAATCGACAGCTTGGCGGCAATCTCCCCGATCGGCTTCAATGTAGCGGCGCGGGAAATCTCTATGTCAGTCAGCATGACGTCAGTCCTACTCATGGGCTGGCGCAACACAATCCTTCGGTTTAAGGTTCTCGCAATGTTCCAACGAGGCGCACGATGACCGGCCTGACTGTTCCACTGTTGATGATCGCCGTCCTTTTGATCGGGCTCGGGCTGGGCTGGTTCGTTGGCGGTCGGGGAAGTGCGGAGGCCCGCGCCGAACGCGATACGCGGACCGATGAATATAAGCGCGTGATCGTCGATCTCGCTTCGGCGGAGGAGCGGGCGAGGGCGGCTGACCAACTGCGTGAGGAACTCTCGCTGATCCGCGACGAACGCGATTATGTGCGGACGGAGAATGCAACGCTTAAGGCACATGCCAGCGCGTTCGAGGCGCGGCTTGAGGAGTTCAAGAATTCGCGCGAGGCAATGACCGGGCATTTCAATGAAGTAGCCAACAAACTTCTGACCGAGGCGCAGAAGAATTTCCTTGAACGCGCCGATGCTCGTTTCAAGCAATCCGAAGAAACCGCCGGGCAGAATTTGAAATCCATGCTCCAGCCGGTGAGCGATCGCCTGCTCAAATATGAGGAAGCCGTTTCCAAGGTCGAAACCGAGCGCAAAGGCGCCTTCAGCGAGTTGAAGGGCCAGATCGAACAGATGCGCATCGGCCAGGAAAAGGTCAGCTCCGAGGCCGCCAAGCTGGTCAATTCCTTACGCAACGCGCCGAAATCGCGTGGCCGCTGGGGCGAGCAGCAATTGAAAAACGTGCTCGAAAGCTGTGGCCTGGCCGAACACACCGATTTCCAGACCGAAGTCAGCGTGGCCGGCGGCGATGAGGGCGGGCGGCTGCGCCCCGACGCGATCGTCACCGTACCGGGCGGCCGCAGCCTGGTGATTGACGCCAAGGTGTCACTCAATGCCTATCAGGACGCGTTCGGCGCGGTCGATGAGGAGGAGCGAACCCGCGGGCTGGTGCTTCATGCCGCGTCGATGAAAGCGCATATCAACGGCCTCGGCAACAAAGCCTATTGGAGCCAGTTCGCCGACGCACCGGACTACGTCATCATGTTCGTCCCCGGCGAGCATTTCCTGTCGGCGGCGCTCGAACAGGAACCGACATTATGGGACTTCGCGTTCGAAAAGCGCGTCCTGCTCGCCACCCCGACCAACCTGATCGCGATCGCGCGGACGGTCGCGGCGGTATGGCGTCAGGAACGGCTCGCCAAGGAAGCGCGCCAGATCGGCGAGCTCGGCAAAGAGCTTTACGACCGGTTGGCCAAGGCGGCGGGCGATCTGCGCAAGGTCGGCGGCGGGCTGACCTCGGCGGTCAATAATTACAACGCCTTCGTGTCGAGTTTCGAAAGTCGTACACTGGTCACCGCGCGCAAGCTGAAGGACCTCAATATCGAACCCGGCGCGCGCGAGATCGAGGACGTGCCGCCGGTCGAGGCACTGGCGCGCTATGGCGGCGAGCCAGTGCTGATCGAAGGTGGCCTGGACGAAGCGGCGGAGTAGAGTCTGATCGGGTCGAAGGTTTACACCCTCGATCGATCCGGTATCCGTTGGTCCATGGCCACCCTACTCGTCCCGGGCGATCCCGCACCCTGGTTCCACGCCGCCGCGCTCGACGGCAACCCGCGCTACGCCTTCGATTCGGTCGCCGGCCGTCCGATCGTGCTGCTGTTCCACGGCAGCGCTGCGTGGGCCGCCAGCCAGGAGGCGCTACAAGTGATGGAGCGTCATCGGCATTTGTTCGACGATGCCAATGCCTGCTTCTTCGGGGTGTCGATCGATCCGGCCGACGTGCAGGAAAAGCGCATCGAACAATCGCTGCCCGGCATCCGCTGGTTCGTCGATCACGATCGCGCTGTGTCCGAAAGATATGGTGCGATCGATGGCGAGGGGGAAGGCCTGCGTTATCGCCCGCACTGGCTGCTGCTCGATGCGATGCTCCGCGTCGTCCAGCGCGCCGAGATTGCCGGCGGCGAGACGATCATGGCCGGGCTGGCGGCGTTGACCAGCCAGAGCCAGGACGCGAACGCGCCGGTGCTGATCGCCCCGCGCATCCTCGAACCCGCGTTGTGCCGCCGGTTGATCGACCTGTACGAAACGGTTGGCGGCGAGGAATCGGGCTTCATGCGCGAGGAGAGCGGCATGACCGTACTAAAGGTCGATCATGACCATAAGCGGCGATCGGACTGCATCATCGAGGACGAAGAGCTGATCGCGACGCTCAGGGCGCGGCTCAACCGGTTTCTGCGACCGATGATCAGCCGCGCTTTTCAGTTCGACGCGACCCGGGTCGAACGCTGGATCGTCGCCTGTTATGATGGCGACAATGGCGGCGGCCATTTCCGCGCGCACCGCGACAACACGACCAGGGGCACCGCGCACCGCAAATTCGCCTGCACGATCAACCTCAATGCCGATGACTATGACGGCGGCGATCTGCGCTTTCCCGAATTCGGCACGCGAACCTACCGCGCGCCGACCGGCGGTGCCGCGGTCTTTTCCTGTTCGTTGTTGCACGAGGCGACACCGGTCACGCGCGGCAAGCGCTATGCGTTCCTGCCGTTCCTGTACGATGACGCCGGTGCGGCGTTACGCGAACAGAATTTACGCTTCCTTGCGCCCGATCTCGGTAGCTACAGCGCCGGTACCGTGCCCGCGCCGTGACCGGTTCGGCATATCGACAGCGCATGAACCACGCGTGGATCGAACTCGCCCTCGATCCGGGTTTCTTGCCGCGACTGTTTATCGCCGTGATGTGGCCGTACGCGAGCGTTGGTTGCTCTAGTCGCGATTCAACACCAAGCGTGCCTGACCGCGTCCGCTCAGCACGAGCTTGCCGTTCTGGTTCGCACTCACGCTGAGGCGCTGTCCGAGCACGCCGAGGATCGCCTGTTCCTGAGCCATGCCTCGCGGAGGGCAGGCCATACGAGTCGATGCCAACGGCCCTGCGGTCAGGAACCCGCGCTCGAAGCGGAACCCACCGCTAAAGCCATTGCAGCCGGTATTGCCGCTGATTCGATTTTCATCGAACGTGATTGATGCGGATTTTGCGCCTCGGGTCAGCTGTCCGCTGACGCTCTCGATGCGCCAGGCGCCGGTGATCGGGGCGTCGATGCCATAATCGGGTCACCGCCGCAGCCGCTGACCGTCTTGCGTCCGACCTTCACGGTCACCTTGTCAGGAAAGACGCGGTCGCTCATTCCGTCGCCGCACCGCACGCGCGTGACATCGACCGTGATGCGCCGGGTGACATAGCGCAGCCCGTTGAAACTGGGTCGCGCGACAGGTGCCCTGGTCGTGACTTTGGTCCGTCCATAGTCGCCGACATAGCGGATCAGGCCGCGATCGATCGTCAGCGTCCATCCGGGCTCCGTGCCGACCGCCCTGTAGGGCAAGGGACGCTGAGTCGCCGCCAGGACGGGGGCGGTCAGCAACAGGGCAGGGGCAGCGAGCGCGAGGGCGAACTTCATGTCGGGTCTCCTTGAAAGCCCGCGATAGGGTCGCGCGGCTGAACCGATCGTTACGTAACCATTCAGCGAGCGGAAGGGTTCAACCGCGATGCTGCGAGAGCACTTCATAGGCCATCACCGCCGTCGCCACAGCGGCGTTCAGGCTGTCCGCCTTGCCGAGCATCGGGATCTTGACCAGCATATCGCATTCGGTCGCATAGTCGGCCGGCATGCCCTGTGCCTCGTTGCCGGTGAGCAGGAATGTCGGAGTGGCGTATTTCGCTGCGCGATAATCGGTGTCGGTGTCGAGGCTCAGACCGACGAGCTGGCCGGGGCCGCTGCGTAACCAGGGCAGAAAATCGCTCCATTCGGCCTGCACGACCGGCACGGTAAACAGTGCGCCCATGCTCGCGCGCACCGCTTCGACCGAGAATGGATCGACCGATTCGCCGATCAGGATCAGCGCGCCCGCGCCGACCGCATCGCCGGTGCGCAGGATCGTGCCGAGATTGCCCGGGTCGCGCAGCCGTTCCGCGACCAGCCAGATATCGGCGCTGGTCCGGTCGAGTACCGACAGGACGGAGGGGAATTCGGTGAATACGCCAACCACCGCTTGCGGATTGTCCTTGCCCGATAGCTTGGACAGGATATCGGTCGAGGTTTGAATCGCCTGGCCGCCGCTATCCTCGACATCGAACACCAGCGTCCGTACCAGCGGATGCGCCGCGCCTTCTTTCGAGAAGAACAGATATTCCGGGATCCGACCATTCTCGCGTGCTTCGGTCAGGATGCGCAGCCCTTCGGCCAGGAACAGCCCTTCCTCGCGGCGATGGCGCTTCTGGCGCAGGCTCTGGATGCGCTTGACCAGCGGATTGGAAAAGGCGGTAATCTCACGCGGCATTTATTTTTCCTCCCGCGGGCGGGAGCTGAGAGAGATCGGGATCATTCCTCGCCGAACTTGGCTTCCACCAGATCACACAGCGCGCCGACCGCGGCCTCCGCACCATCGCCATCGGCGCTGATCGTGATCGAATCGCCCATTGCCGCGCCGAGCATCATCAGCCCCATGATCGAGGTCCCGGTAACGCTGCCCGCGCCATCCTTTTCAACCGACAGCTCGACCGGCTGAGCCGATGCGAGGGTGACGAATTTCGCGCTGGCACGCGCGTGGAGCCCACGCTTGTTGGTGATCAGAACGGTCCGCTGCACCGGCATCAGGCAGCGGCCTCGCCAAGCACTTCGGAAGCGACGGTGATGTATTTGCGGCCCGCCTCGCGCGCCGCGGCGACGGCATCGACCACTTTCATCTTGGTCCGCGCCGAGGCCAGCCGAATCAGCATCGGCAGGTTGATCCCGGCAATCACCTCGACCCGGCCCTTTTCCATCAGCGAGATGGCGAGATTCGACGGCGTGCCGCCGAACAGGTCGGTCAACAGGATGACGCCATTGCCGGCATCGACCGTCGTGATCGCCTCCGCGATGTCGCCACGCCGCGCCTCCATGTCGTCATCGGGGCCGATCGCGATCGTCGCGATGCGCTCCTGCTTGCCGACAACGTGCTCCATTGCGGTCACGAACTCATCGGCGAGGCGCCCATGCGTCACCAGAACCAGGCCGATCATTGCAAAACAGTTCCACTCCCAGGCGGGTTCGTCGGGGCGCCCTCCAGCGAGTCCTGGGGCGCCGCGGCAAGATCGCGGTGAGTGACCGTGGGGGAAAATCCCGCGTCGCGCAACCGTGCGGCTACCCGTTCCGTGACATGCACTGAGCGGTGTCTCCCCCCGGTACAGCCAAATGCGATCGTAACATAAGACTTTCCCTCCGCCCGGTAACGCGGGAGCAGAAGCAGGAGGAGCGATTCGATCTGGTCCAGCGCCGCGTCATAAGCGGGGTCGCCCGCGATATAGGCACTGACATCCGCATCGAGTCCGGTGCCCGGCCGGAGTGTTTCGACCCAGTGCGGATTGCGCAAAAAACGCATGTCGAACACCAGATCGGCATTGCGCGGCACGCCACGCGCGTATCCGAACGACATGATCGACAGCGTCGGTTCACCGAGTCCCTCGCCGGAAAACGTCTCGCGCACCTTCTGCGCCAGCTCGTTGGCGGTCATGTTGGTCGTGTCGATCAGCCGGTTGGCCCAGCGCCTGAGCGGTGCGAGCAGTTCGCGTTCGCGTGCGATCCCGTCGCTCGCCGGCCGGTCCAGCGCGAGTGGATGCCGCCGCCGCGTCTCGGAATAGCGCCGTTCCAGTTCGGCGCCAGCGCAATCGAGGAACAATGTGCCGATGTCGTGGCCATGTTCCTTGTGTAGTTTCTTGATTCGCTTGACCACGCGATCCGGGTCGAAGTCGCGGGTGCGCGCGCCGATGCCGAGCGCCAATGGCTGCGCGGCCGTCTCCGCGCCCTCGGGCAGCGGGGCGGACAGCAGCCGGTCGAGCAGCAGCAATGGCAAATTATCGACAACCTCCCAGCCGAGGTCCTCAAGCGTTCGCAGCACGGTGGATTTGCCCGCGCCCGACATCCCCGTGACCAGCAGGATATTCTTCGGATCGTGCGTCATGCCGGTTTCGTCAGGCGCTTCAATGCCAGCTCGACCTTGATCGGGGCGGACGCTTCATGGGCGTCGAGGATCACTTCGGGAACGACGATTCCGGCGATCCTGCGCTCCATCTTGTCGAGCGGCATGCGGTCGAACCCGCTGGCCAGGCGCACCAGCAGCGCGACCGGGATGCGTCCGACATGCGGCATCGCGACGACGCCGAGGCCGCGTACTTCGATCCGGCCGGCGATCGTCATGGGGGCGGAGGCGAGCAATGCATCGCCGCTGCGCACCAGGATGGTGTAATCGTCGCTGACCAGCACGCCACCGCGATCGATCAGGCGCAACGCAAGGTCGGACTTGCCGGATCCCGAGGGACCTTCGAGCAATACGGCACGCCCGTCGATCGCGACGGTCGAGACGTGCAGCGTCTCGGTCGAGACGGTAGGAATCTGCGGGTCGCGGCTCATCTGCGATCCCTCAGCGGTAATGTCACCACGAAACGTGCCCCGCTCAATCGGTCTTCGCGCGATTCGACCGAGATTGTCCCCTGATGCCCTTCGACGATGGCCCGCGCAATGGCGAGGCCTAGTCCCGAATGCTTACCGAATTCCTCGCTTTCCGGGCGGAGCGACTGGAAACGGCTGAATACCTGCTCGCGCGCCTCTTCCGGGACACCGGGTCCTTCATCCTCGACCTTGATCACCAGATCGTCCTGATCGCGCGCCGCAGCGATGGTGATCAACCCGCCATCGGGCGAGAAGGACACCGCATTGTCGATCAGATTTTCAAACACACGTTCGAGCCGCGCACCTTCGCCCATCACGATCAGCGGTTCGCCGCGGCGCTGGTCGAAGCGTAACCGGACACCGCGGTTGGTGCCGCGGTCGGCGCGCTGTTCGAGCAAGGCCGCGATCATTGCGCCGATATCGACCTGTTCGAACTTGGCGCGGCTGAGCTGCGCATCGAGCCGCGAGGCTTCGGATATATCGGTGATCAGCCGGTCCATGCGGTGGACATCGTCGCGCACGATCGCGAGCAGCCGTTCCTGCAGTTCGGGATCGCGGACCAGCGACAGTCCCTCGACCGCCGAGCGCAGCGACGCGAGCGGGTTTTTCATTTCATGCGTCACATCGGCGGCAAAGGCCTCGGTCGCGTCGATCCGCGCCCGGAGCGCTAGGCTCATGTCCGACAGGGCGCGCGCCAGCATGCCGACTTCGTCGCGGCGGGTCGGCAGGCGCGGCACGACAACTTCGCGCGCGCGACCCAGCCGGACCCGCACCGCGGCCCGGGCCAGCCTGCGCAACGGCCGCACGATCGTGCGCGCGAGGAACAGCGACAACAGGACCGAGACGATCGCGACGATCAGCAGCACGACGCTGAGCCGGAAGCGCTCGACGCGGACCGTCTGAGTGATGTCGGTCGCGTTGGTCGTCGTCATGACCACGCGCCGTTCGCCCGGAGGGCCGGGGATGGCGGCGGCGGCGGTGATGACCGGCGTTCGATCGGGCGCGCGCCACACCGTCGCCGGCGCGGTTTCGGTGTTACTGGCGGTGCGGACATCCGGCCAGTCGAGCCCGGCCGCCCGTTCGCGAAAGAGCGGCGCGCGCGGCGCGCCGACCACCGTGTCAATCATCGCATCCAGGAAACGCGCGGCACCCTGACCCCAGTCCTGCTTGTCCGGATCCTGCAGCACGACGTTGCGCAAGCCCAGCGCGCGGGTGTCGCTGATCAGCGTTCCCGCCTCGTCATAGATGCGCAGCCGCGCGCCGGTGTCGCGCGCCAGTCGCAATGCCAGCGCATCGCGCCGTTCCGGCTGCACCGATCGAAGCGCTTCGGCGATCAGGCGTGCCTCCCGGCTTGCCTGCGCGACGCGGCTGTCGACGATCCGGCTGCGATAGGAATCGAGATAGAAGAACCCGCCCGCGAGCAGCGCCAGTGCGAAGATGTTGACGAACAGGATCCGTGGCGTGAGCGAAACACGGCCGGACCAGCGAAGCGACAACTCGCCGTCGTCATGCCTTGGCTTCATTCCTCTGAAAAGCGGTATCCGGCGCCATACAGCGTTTCGATGGCATCGAATTCGGGGTCGATCTGCCGGAACTTGCGGCGCACGCGTTTGATATGGCTGTCGATGGTGCGATCATCGACATAGATGTCGTCCTGATACGCCGCATCCATCAACTGGTTGCGGGTCTTCACGATGCCCGGCCGCTGTGCCAGCGTTTCGAGGATCAGGAATTCGGTCACGGTCAGCGTCACATTCGCCCCGGCCCAGGTCACGCGGTGCCGCGCGGTGTCCATCGTCAGCCGTCCACGCACCAGCTCACCCGCAGGCACCTCGCCGTCTTCGGCGGGGCCGGCCTGAGCCAGTTCGGTGCGACGCAGGATCGCGCGGATCCGGGCGATCAGCAGGCGCTGGGAAAAGGGCTTGGCGATATAATCGTCAGCACCCATCGCCAGGCCGAGCGCTTCATCGAGCTCGTCATCCTTCGAGGTGAGGAAGATCACCGGTGTCGCCTGTTTCTCACGCAAGCGCCGCAGCAATTCCAGGCCATCCATGCGCGGCATCTTGATGTCGAAGATCGCCAGGTCGGGCGGATTTTCGATCAGCGCCTTCAACGCGGTCTCGCCATCGGAATAGACTCGCGTGACGAACCCCTCGGCCTGAAGCGCGATCGATACGGAAGTCAGGATGTTGCGGTCGTCATCGACGAGCGCGATCGTCGCCGTCATTCGGCAGCCTCATGATTTGTTACGGCATCGGTAGTGCAAAGGCGGGGCACGCTCAACCGGATTGGTGGACCGGCGCGATATCCGCGACCGCGTGCCGAACCGATAGCAGCGGATATGCCGGCGGGTTTGTCGGTATCCGGGACGGGAAGTGGGAGATGGGGTCGATCCTGTGAAAGAGCGGGGAGATCATGGGCGAAGTGCCGTTGAGGCATGGTCTAGGAGTTGAGCGGGCGGGGTTGAATCGGCCGCGTAGTTCGTTCGGCCGCCACATCGCATTTGCCATGCATGTCGCCTTTCATGTCCTCGCCGCTTTGGACCGATCGGCCCGGCAAGGGTGGAGGGAGATATGAAACACCCTATTGTGTCACATCTCCATGCCCCGCAGGCGAGTGGTTCCATCGATGTGCCCAGATACCGGGACGCTCGCAGGCTCTTGATACTCGACAGAAAATTACAAAAAAACAAGCAGTTAGATGTTTCTCCGGCGCAAGAATCCTGGCAATCGCGAAACAGGTATCGCGTCCCGCTATTTCCCGTTCACGAGACTTTCGCGACGGTAAGGAGTGTTCGCCGTGTTGATTGCATTGTATGCATTGTATGCATTGTATGCATTGCATACAATGCATACAATATGCGTGCCGTGCTGGCAGGACGGCGCGGCATCGAGATCGGGACCCGACAACAAGGGGTGCAGACAGGGATCACCGTCTTTATCGCGCCCATAACAACTTGCGCTTCCTGAAACCGGCCATTCGTGAACTCACGGCGCGGGCCGCCACGTGAACGCCACCTGGACTTAGTGGCCGGTCGGCATTTCATTCTGATCGATCGAAAGCTGCTGTGCGCAACGCCCTTGAGGGTGCCACATTTGAGTTAGGGTCGTAGGTGGCTGGTCGGCGTCATGCAGGATCAACGCGAAGCCCTGCCGGGGGGCTTTGCCGATCGCCATGAGGAGCATAGGCGGGCCAGCCTTGATCACCAGGCTGTTGCCGGCGCCTCGACCGATCTGAACGCCATCGGGTGTTTCGAGGCAGGTATCGCCACTGACAGCGTAGAATGCTTCCGGCCCGGAATGAACGTGAAGTGGCGCAGTAGTACCGGGTTTGAATATCGACCTGAGATATTCAGCAGCATAAATTCGGGCCGGTTCAACAGGAAGCGGCCCGATCTGCGAGACATGCTCACCTCCCTTGGGCCGCCAACCGGCATGTTGGATGGTGAAGAGCCAGATCGATCCGAACGCCTCCACGACCGTGCCCGTCGGGCTGACCGCACGTTCAGCTGCCGCCCTGGTTGTAAACTTGTCCATATGCCAGAAGAGCGAACCGGATGGCAAAGATGGCAATTCCTTGCGGGATAGCAGGCATGCGGGCCCTGCTTCTTCGACCGCGCTACATGTGCGCGCTGTTGCTTGCCCCCAGACAGGAGAAGCCAGAGCGGCTGCCGCAAGGATCGTCGCCACGGAAATCATTCTTCGCATCGCGCCATCCTACGCCACCAGTTGGGCTTGTCGGTATGTTCGCTTTGTCGGCCCGCATCAATTGGCGTGAACGTCCGTGGGTGGTCGTGAGCAGTCGAACATTAGGCCGCACCGTCCGTCGGGAAATCCGCTGTGACAAAACCGGCCGCGCGCGCGCGCGCGAGCGACCGAACTCAAACATGGATGGGCGTCCGGGGCGTGGGCGGGATTGTCGGCTTCTGGATCCTTATGCGCGGAATTCAGCAGATGAATGATCGGCAGACGTGGCGCTCACGTCCGGGCCGGCGTAAACGGCCCACGTCGCCCATATTGGCCGCGAACGTAGAAGAGGAATCATCATGACCCTGCCGGACGTCCTCACGCCGACCTACATACAGATGCTGAGCGCGTTGTCCGCCTGGCTCGGCAAGGCCGAGGCGCAGAAACCCGGCGACGAAGCTCAGTCGCTTCTCGTTGCGCGCCTTGCCCCTGACATGTTCCCGCTTTCTACCCAGGTCCGCTTCGCGTGCGTTCAGGCACACGAAGGCGTGGCCCGGCTTCGCGGGCAGGACTTGCCGGACTCGGTAGCGGTCCTCCTGGATGAGGGCCGGAACGCGGCCGAGCGCCCTGGTACGATTGCGGATGCGCGAGCGAGGATCGCCGAGACTGTGGCGGCAGTAGAGGCGGCCGCCGCAGTTGCGCCAGTGATGGACCCGGCGACGCTGATCGTCCATGCGCTACCTCAAGGCATGGTGTTCGATCTCACTGCCGAACAATATGCTCGCGATTGGGCGATACCGCAGTTCTACTTCCACTTGATGATCGCCTACGCGATACTACGCGCTCAAGGTGTCGACTTGGGCAAAACCGATTATGTCGCGCACATGTTTGCGTACCTGCGCCCTGGCACCGCGCCGACGCAGTAGGGAGGTTTGCGGACCTGTACCAGCGTGTGGCTTTGAAGGCTGGGTGGCCGCTTACTTCCCAGTGTGCACCGCAATCATGGACGCCCCCGTTCGGGGGCGCGGCTTACAAATCAGAACTGATACAGGGTTTCTGAAACGGAGCGCGCATCTGGCTTTCGGCCGAGCCCAGCCTTTGCCGGAGGTCGTCAAGCAACCAGCGCCCGGCGGTGCCAAGCAGGCGATCGCGCCGATGCGCCGCGTAGATTGGCAGGCCTTCTTGCGGCGTCGGGTCATCTTCGATCTCGAGCCAAACCAATCGACCCGCGGCAACAGCGTCGGCGACGAGATGCTCTGGCATGCGGCACCATCCGAAACCCGCAAGCAAGAAGTCGAGGCGGCGCGCCAGGTCGACGAAACGCCACAGGCGTGAACTCGACAGCCCGTAATTCGCGCTGCCTGGATCGACGGGGTCCGAAAGGACGAGTTGAACGTGCGGTGCCAGATCGTCGTGCGTGGCGGCGCGGCGCAGCGCGGCCAGCGGGTGTGCGGGAGAGCAAACGGCGCGCACCCGGATACGAAGCAGTGGATAGGCCGCGATATCGTCGGGAACGGCGGGTAACAGCAGGCAGATCGCGAGCGCGGCCGAACCGCTCCGCAGCCGTCGCAGCGATCCGCCAAGCCCTTCGGTCGAGAAACTGACCGGGAGATCGCGGAACATGCAACCCAATGCACGCAAGCTGTCGATCAGCGGCGCGGTCGGCACCAGCGGATCGATCGCAAGTACAAGCTCTGGTTCAAGACCGGCGCGCGTGTTTGCCGCGACCGCCTCGAAGCGCGTAACGCTAGCCAGCACCGACCGTGCCTGCGCGACCAGCACATCCCCAATTTCCGTTAGCCTCGGTCGGTGGCCGCTCCGATCGAACAGCCCGACGCCCTGCGCTCCCTCAAGCGACGCGACGATCTGACTTATAGCGGATTGAGCGCGGCCGAGCTTGCGCCCGGCAGCCGAAAAACTGCCCGTGTCCGCGATCGTCACCAAGACGCGCAGTTGGTCGAGGCTGAGATTGCCGATCAAGTCCATCACTCCTGACGATGGAGTTGATCATGATTTCATCGCTCCCGCAAGGTGGTCGAGCCCCTTAAATCGGATGCCTTCAACCAGTCGTTGCCTCGCATGCCCTCTGGCCCGGAAGGCCAATGCCCGCAAAGCGTATTACAATCGGAGAAATTCATGTCCAAGCTCCTCGTCGTCGAAACCAGCCCGCGCGGCGATTCCTCGATCTCCCGGCATCTGACCGCGCGGTTCATATCTGCGTGGAAGGCGGCACACCGGGATGCCAGCGTCACCGTCCGCGATCTTGCGCAAACCAATCTGCAGTTTGTTACTGCACCGTGGCTGCAGGCCTATTTCACGCCGGCCCAGCAGCATTCCCCGGAGATTGCAAACGCCCTGCGCCTTTCGGACGAACTCGTCGCCGAGATACTGGCGGCCGATCACGTTGTCATCGCGACCCCGGTCTACAATTACAACGTTCCGGCCGCGCTCAAGGCATGGGTCGACCATATCGTGCGCAAGGGGATGACCCTCGGCTTCGATGGCACTGGCCTGGTTACCGGCAAGACGGCGACCGTGCTGATTGCTTCGGGGGGCATCTACACGGAGGGATCGCCGATCCGCGACCGCGACATTGCGACCCAGTATCTGCGTCTGATCTTGGGCGTGATCGGGATCACAGACGTCACGGTCGTTTCGGGGGGCGGCGCCAAGGTCGTCGACATGGGAGAGGAAACGATGGGCGCCTTCGTCGGCCGGTTCGAGCCAGAAATTGCGCGCGCCGTGAAAGGGTGAAGCGGGAGACCGCCGCCTTGTTCTGGAGCGCAGTGACGGCGACCTCTGCCGGCAGCGTGGAGACGATCTGAAAGTACCTGACCGGCAGCAGATCGGCCTCGCGCTCGGCCAGCCAGGTGCGCGCGGCCGCGCCCGGGCACCGCGGACAATTCCGGTTGCGACAATGTTACAGGCGGCGCGCCAAGGCCCGCAGTCGGTGCAGCCCCTGCCGCGCAGCGGCTTCGTGCTGTGTGAAGGAAATCGGGCACCGGCAGGTGTACGATATCCCTCACATAGCCGGTCATTGCCGAAGCCATTTACCGATCCTGCAAGCTGACATTGTGTTGCGGACTTCCGAGGGTTGCGAAAGCCAAGAAAGAGCGGGTCGGGGGGCGGCAAAAGGCTGCCCCCCGCGCCAATCGTCAGGATCAGCCGCTCTTCATCATGTCCGGGTGCATCTTCATCATCTTCATGCAGCTCTTGTTCTTCATCATCATAGCGTGAGACATTTTCTGGCAACTCGCCATCTTCTTCTTGTCCGCCTTCGACATTTTCGACATCTTCATCATGCCGTCCTTTTTCATCATCGCATCCTGCGCGAAGACAGGTGCAGCAACGCCGGCGGCAAGAACGGCGGTCATCGCTAAAAGCTTGATGGATTTCATGATCGAGGCTCCTTCGTCGTCCAAAATCGGACTTGGCAAAACGGCGTGGTTCGGTCGAAAGTCTGTGGCGACGTCATTCCCGCCCACTCGGTCGAAGCCATTGCCGCTCCAACTACTCAACGGAGCGGATTGCGGATCGACGCACGACCAGCGCGCAAAATGCAGGCGGCGGGCACACGGGGGCAGGATTGGTCAAGAAACAGCAAGATTCTGCAAACCGCCGTCAGATACGGTGATCGGGTCGTGGCACCCTCAGCCCAAAAGTTACCGACGACGATTCCGGAGCCCAAACAAGACGATACTGGACGGAATCACGAGAGGGACATGTAACGAATCTCTCGCCTGCCGCGTATCTGATCGTACGGGGCCGACTAGTGAGAGCGTGCAATGCCAGGCGAACCATCGACTCTGTCACCGCGCATCTGGGGCGCGACCCTTTCGGGCGCGCCGATGCTCGATCGTTCGTTAAATACCTTCATCCCAGGGTTGATGCGTCGTTGGCAGAGCATCGATCCGGATATCGAACAGCCCGCCCTCGACCAGCATTTCGTCTCGATTCATCTCGGCGGCGCGAAGCGCCTGAACCGGCGCGGCGAAGGCGGTGCGCAAACACGCGACGTATCCTCGGGCGCCTACAGCGTCATTCCGGCCGGTGCCGCATTCCAATGGGCAACGGAAGGGCCGGTTGATTTCACCCATATATATTTCACGCCCGACGCCCTGAATCACATGATCGGCGAAACCTTCGATCGCGATGCGTCGCGGGTTGTACTGGCCGAGACTCTGGGTGAGCAGGATCCGCTGCTCGCATCACTCGCGCTTTCACTGATCGAAGAAGTGAGCGGCGAAGATAGCGACTGCGCCTATCTCGACGATCTGATGCATCTATTGCTATGTCGAACCTTGCGCCTTCATTCGAATGTGACGTCGCTCGGCGACCGCGCTCGGCATTCTCTCGCGCCGTTCCGGCTGCGACGGGCGATCGACTTCATCGAGCAGAATCTGGCCGCGCCGATCGGCGTGCCGGAGATTGCGACCGCGTGCGGCATCAGCCCCTATCATTTCAGCCGGACCTTCCGTCAGGCCACCGGTCGGCCACCATATGCGTATCTGATCGAGCGCCGCGTCGCGCATGCGAAGACATTGCTCGCGGGAAGGTGCGAGCCGTTGACTGATATCGCGCGACAATGCGGCTTCGCCAGCCTTAGCCAGTTCTCGCGCGCGTTCCGGCGCGACACCGGCAAAACACCGACCCTATTCCGTGATAACTGCTGATACGCGCCGCCAGATCAGATCAAGATCGGTGTGGAAGAGCTGCTTCAGGCGATCTCGAGCCTCCGCAGCGTTCATTTCTTTCGCCGCAGCCGGGCGCAGCGCAGATCCTGGTCCGACTGGGAAAAATAGAGCAAAACCTCATTATCCAGTTCGACCGCTGAGGCAGCAAACGCGATGTCGGTCGAGCCGGCGCCGACAAGTCCCCGCGGTATAATCAGCGGCTCATCACATCGCGCGGTAACCTTGCCAAGCTTTGCGTCGAAACTCGCCCAGCCGATCCGCCACTTCGCGTCCTGCGTCGCGCCATTGTAGAACATGCCGGGCGAGGCGCTGCCTTCGTCGACGATCGGGCCGGGGCTGAGGTGCCAGCAATCCCAGCGATCGGGGCGGGGCTGGATGGCTGCTTGTGCGACGTCCTCCCACGGGCCGTCGAGATCGCCGGTCTCCGCCTGGCCGATCAATGAGGCACCTTCATGGGCATATTCGAAGAACATGCGCCACTTGCCTTTGCCCATCGCGGCAACGGTCGCTTCCTTCGGATTGGTGAAATCCGGCATGGAATCGATCGCCAGACCAGCCTTGGCGAGCCGCGCTACATCCGGCCCCCGCGCGAGCAAGAGGCGCCCCGTCTGCTGCTTCTCGTTATAGCCGGTGTACCACACGCGCAGTAGCGGCCCGTCCATATGGACTGTGGGATCCTCGCAACCATCGAGATCGATCAGATCCGGCCCAGGCCAGATCGTCGGTGCCTCCTCCATCTCGAAATGGAAGCCGTCGGATGAAACGCCGTGCCAGATCTCGGCCATCTTGAGCCGTGGTTCGTCATCGCGCCGCGGCACAGCGCGCACGAGCAGGTGATAGACCTCACCGTCGAGCCACACGAACGGACTGAGCAGATACATGTCGGCCAATCGATTGGTGCGGTGCATCGTCAGTGGCGCGACTTCCACGACTTCCCAGCCGGACATCAGGCGCCTTGCCCCAGGTTCATCTGCAGCCCGCCGTCGAGCGTGAACGTCGCTCCTGTCGCATAGGCGGCGGCATCGGACGCGAGATACAGCGCCAGCTTGGCAATCTCCTCTGGCTCGCCGGCGCGCTTCATCGGGATGCTCGCGACCTGTTCCTCGCGGACCTTGGGATCGTCGATTGCTTCCTGGTTCATTGGCGTCAGGATCATGCCGGGAGCAAGATTGTTGACGGTGATACCGTGTTCGGCGAGTTCGAGCGCGAGGCAACGGGTGAGGTTCCGCAAGCCGCCCTTGGACGCGCAATAATCCGCAGCGCCGGCGCGCGGGATGTCTTCGTGCACCGAGGTCACGTTGATAATCCTGCCATTTGATTTCGTGGCCTTTAGCCCGCGGACAAGGGCGCGGCAAAACAGGAAGGGGCCGACCAGATTGGTCTGCAGCACGTCTTCGAAATGGTCGAGTTCCATGTCTGCAACGGGGATGCCGGCCGCATCGACACCGGCGGCATTGACCAGCACAGTCGGCGCCCCGAAGGCTTTGGTCGCACGATCGAACGCCATATCGACTGCTTTTTCGTCGCGCACATCGGCCGCCACCGCGATCGCCTTGCCGCCGGCATCGACGATCGCGTCGACCACCGCGTCGGCTTCCTTTGGATGATCGTGGTGGACGACGATGACCGCGGCGCCCTGTTGCGCGAACAGGATTGCCGTCGCCTTGCCGATGCCCGAGCTGGCGCCGGTGATCATCGCCACTGCGCCCGCGAGTTGCTTGCCTGAATCTGTCACCATAATCTCCGAAAATTCGAGTGTGGACGCGTTGCTTCGACCTGGATCTGCCGAAGAAACGAACATGGTGCCGAACGGGCTGATCGCTTGTTGGGTCCGGCGCCAGTGAGTTCGCCGGGACAAATCCTGCGGTTACTTGACTGATCCTGCGCGAACCGACCTTTTCGCGTAATTCCGGTCACCGGAGCGGGGTTTTTTGCATCGCCGCGCTGTTTTTTCAGATCGTTCCTATTCAAACAGGAGACGAGCCTTGAGATCATTTTTCCTGCCGAACGGCGTTGATAGCCGTGACGGTCGCGCCAGTTCCGATCGCGGGCTATGCCGCCAACATCGTCGAGACCGCAAAGGCCGACGGTCATTTCACGATGCTGCTCAAAGCCGGCAAGGCGGCGGGCGTCCCCGGCTGGCTGCAATCGCCCGGGCCGATCACCGTCTTCGCGCCCAATGACCTGGCGTTCGACAAGGTGAGGCGATGCTCGACGATCTGGTCAAGCACGCCAACCTCACCAAGCTCAAGGTCACGATGGGCGGCCATGCGGTCGCAAGCGCCGTCACCGAGGCGGATATCGTCGCTAGTAAGCGCTCACACGGCGACGTCTTGCGTACGTGGCGCACGCAGCGATTAGACCCCAACGACCCGATGCGGTGGTGCCACGAAGACCCGTAAATTCCCGAAGGCGCACGATCGCCAGATCAGGTCTTTGACGGTCGTATCGATGCCAGCAGGAGGCAGGCGGACGCCGCGAGCAGCACCAGATCTTTCAACAGGAACTGCCCCGTGCCAGCCGAAATGGCAGGAAACCCGCCTGCGGTCGGTTCGGACACGCCGGGCGTGCTCAAAAGAAATGTCAGGGTTGTGGCATAGGTCAGGCACGACATCGCGGCGCCGAGCGCGGACGCGATCGGGTTGATGGCACCAATGGCGAGCGCTGCCGCGGTAACAAGCTCGATGACGCCGATGAAGTGACTTGCGCCTTGCACGCCGAAACTTGCGGGAATCCAGCTCATGATTGGGCTATTCTGCATCAGCGGTGCGATTCCCATCGCCTCATAGCTGGTGAATTTCATGCACCCGAACCACAGGAAGATCACCACCAGCGCCCAGCGCAGCAATGCGAGCGACCCTCGCGAGCCGGAAGTCTTTTCCGCGACGCTGAACGATGAAAGCATGTCGATCTCCTGTCTCGCTATGATGTATGCGTCATGCATATAGTTGCCTTATATCGTTTCCAGCCTATGAGGCAACTATATGCGTGATCCATCCGATCGATTGAGCAATCTCATTGGTGCGCTGGCGCTCGGCATCGCCGACAGAGTGCGGCGGGCAAGCCTCGATGAGACCGGGCTAGGGGGTGAGGCTGCAGCCGCTCTCGTCGTCATCGGTCATGCGCCGGGCCTCTCGATCAATATATTGAGCGGCGTATTGCGGCTCTCGCATCCCGGTGCGGTTCGTGTCGTCGATCGGCTGGTGGAAAAGGGCCTCGCCGCGCGAACGGCCGCCGAACACGATCGGCGATCGGTCACGCTGACGCTGACGCAGTCCGGGCGTGAAACCCGCGCCGCGCTGCTCGAGCGTCGTCGCATGGTGCTCGACGACCTGCTTAGCGCGGTTGACCCCGCCGACCGAGCTGTTCTGGAACGGGTCGCCGAGGCCATCCTTCCGCGCCTTCCCAGCGATGCTGTGTCGGCGCTCAACGTGTGCCGCCTGTGCGACGAGACCCGATGCCTTGATTGCCCGATGAATATTTTTGGCGTGTTTGCTTAAGTGCGGGCAGCCCGTTTCTACCGCCGTCACGACGTTGGTTGAACGAACGGCTGCTTCTCGCGATTGGATCGACCATGCTACACCAGCTTGGTAGGATGTCGCAACGAACCATGTTAGCGGAGCCTGGCATATGCCCGATGCGGGTAAATCGCTTTGACGGGTGAGAAAGAAGACGCTGCCGCCATATGAAATCGACTGCTGAGACTTTGGAAGACCTTGGCTGGAATAGTTTTTTCAGCGAGCAGGTGTCGGTCGAGGAAGCGCAGCAATGCCATCCCGTTCGGGTGATGGCTGTTCATCGCGGCAAGATCGCCGTCGCGGGCGCGGGGCCACAGCGCTCGGTTTCGCCCTACATACCCGATGCTCAACCTTCGGACGATCATCCGACGGTCGGCGACTGGCTGCTGATCGATAGCGCCACGCTTGTGCCGACACGCGTGCTTCGTCGGCTGAACCTGTTCAAACGGCGTGCACCGGGCGATCCACGCAAGGATCAGATGATCGCCGCCAATGTCGACACGCTGTTCATCGTCGCATCCTGCAATCAGGATTTCAGCGTCGCGCGGCTGGAGCGCTATCTGGTGTTGGCGCGCGAGGTGGGGGTGAACCCGGTCGTGGTTCTCACCAAGACAGACCTGACGGACACGCCGGAGACTTTCGCCGCAGCGGCGCGCGCGATCGAGCCCGGATTGCGGGTCGAAATGGTCAACGGCCGCGATTCCGCCAGCGTGGCTTGCCTCGCCGCATGGTGCGGCAAGGGCAAAACCGTGGCGCTTCTGGGTTCATCGGGCGTCGGCAAATCGACGCTCGTCAATACATTGCGCGGTTCGGACAGCATCGCCACTCAGGCGATCCGCCCACACGACGATACGGGGCGCCACACGACCACCGCGCGCGAAATGCATCGGCTGGATCGCGGCGGCTGGTTGCTCGACACCCCCGGCATGCGCGAATTGCAATTGTCCGATGCGGCCGCCGGGATATCGGAGGTTTTCGATGACTTTATCCTGGTGGCGCAAGGCTGCCGCTTCTCGGATTGCGCGCATGGCGGCGAACCCGGCTGCGCCGTTCGGGCAGCGATCGCCGAGGGGACGCTGACAGCGGAGCGTTTCAATCGCTGGCGCCAGCTGGCGGCGGAGGACGGCGTGACCGCCATGTATCCCACCAAACGCCGCCGATAATCGCGTTGCCGTCGAAGCCGCTACGACCCGGGCGCCGGCGCTCAAGGTGCCGAAAATACTGTTGGGGCTCACGCAATGTCATTAATCGAGCCTGGCATTAATCGAGGCTGGTTATTTGGTTCAATTGGGTCACGCTCCTCAATCAGCTATGTGCGAGCGCCATCCTTTCATTGGGCATGTTGTTTGGCGTGCGGCCACGCGCGCGGCTTAGGGAAACTGGAATGAATCGAGCCTGTCCGAACGGCGCCGACCCAGCGCTTCGGCGCGTCGTCACCACGGTTGCGCTGCTCAACCTGGCGTATTTCGGTGTCGAGTTCATCGTTGCCCTTCGGATCGGATCGGTTTCGCTTTTCGCCGATTCAGTGGATTTCCTCGAGGATGCTTCGGTGAATCTGCTGATCGTCGCGGCACTGGCATGGAGCGCGAAGAACCGCGCGCGCATCGGCATGGCGCTGGCGGCGATCCTGCTCATTCCAGGACTCGCGACGCTCTGGACCGCGTGGGAGAAGTTCAACACGCCGGTCGCGCCTGATCCGGTGCCATTGTCGCTGGCAGCGCTGGGGGCACTTGCGGTCAATCTCAGCTGCGCATTCATGCTGACGCGATACCGCGATCATAGCGGGAGCCTGACCAAGGCGGCGTTCCTGTCGGCTCGTAACGACGCGTTCGCCAATGTGGCTATCGTGGTGGCAGCGCTCACCACAGCGCTTGTATGGCGCGCCGCGTGGCCCGACCTGATCGTGGGCCTGGCAATCGCCGTTATGAACGCGGATGCGGCGCGGGAGGTTTGGAACGCAGCGCGCGCAGAGCACGCCGCCGCCGCCTGATCGGAGGGCATCGGGGGATCCTCCCTCGACCGGGCGAGGCGGCACATTATCGGGTTCGCCTCCCACAGGATGCCGCCACCATCGACCATGGTCGACTCACTTCAAGCTTGCGCCAAGGTGGGGGTCGCGGCGAGTTGCCTGGCCAGCCTGTCCAGCATGGACCGCCAGCCATCCTGGTGGTTTTCCGGCAGGTCGCGTCCGTCGAGGAACACACCCAGCTCGGTCAGGCGCAGCAGGCAGCCTTCGCCCACAGGCTCCAGCTCGACAGTCAGCACACCCGCGAACAGCGGCTCCGACCCGCGGCACATGGAACCGCTGGAGACGATCCGGAAACCGGGCAAGATGTCGTGGTAACGGCTCCGGTTGAGGTACACCTCGCCATTGCCAGGGCCGAAGCGCGTTATCTGCTCGCCGCCGGGTTCGAAAGAAAAGGCCTCGATCTTGATTTCCCATCCTTCACCCGGCGTCCCCCAACCGAGAAGGGCTTCCGGCGATGCCCAGGCTGAGAACACCCGCTCTGGGGAGGCGTCGTACTGGCGCTCGATCTCAATGCGTGAAGGCACTGCTTTGTGCTTTGTCATCTCATTCTTCCCTGGTGGTGGATTGTGTGGTCGCTTCGAGATAGTCGCCCAAGTCATCGAGCCGTCGCGCCCACATCTCGCTGCGCTGCCCGATCCAGCGTTCAGCTTCCTTCAGCGAGGCAGGCTCAAGGCGGAAAGTTCGTACGCGGCCAGCCTTTGTCGACGCCACCATGCCGCTTGCCTCAAGCATGCGCAGGTGCTGCATGAACGATGGCAGCCGCATCGCGAAGGGTTCGGCCAACTCGGTGACGCTACACGGCCCGCCGGCGAGGCGATCCACGATGGCCAGCCGCGTCGGATCGCCGAGCGCCGCAAACTTCGCAACAAGTGCAGATTGGTTAGGCATGTACCTAACTATAGTGATGCGCATTCGCTCGTCAAGATAGTTTGGTAAAAACCTTACAATCTCATTTGAGAGGCGATGAGCAACGAGACGTCTCCTTCCAGACGCCGCGCCATTGACGCCCTCGGGCGTGACGAGCTGCGCGACCGCAGCTTCCGACCGCTGTAGTTCGCCCCGGCGTGTGTGGTCTTGGCGCATCCGTGTAGAATCTGTCCCCAGGATTTCTCGGCTGTGACGATGATAATCTTACGCGATCACGGTCTGGTGCTAACAACCCGGGTGGTGGATAGTGGACAAAGAGCCGCTCATAAGGTTCATCAGGGTATGTGAAGCGACGCATCGCGTCGAACCAAAGGATATGCTGGAAGCCATGAGCAACAATCCTGTCCCGCCCGGACCACTTTCCTCCTCCCTTGTTTCGCGGCGCAGCACGCTTGCGATGCTGTCGTCATATGCCATGCTCACCGCATGCGGCAGCGGCGGCGGCGGGTCGCCGGCGCCTTCGCCGACCCCTAAGCCAGCGCCCACGCCGACCCCCACGCCGACCCCGACCCCCACGCCCGTGACGGGCCCCGCATGGTTCAGTTACGGCCATGATGCGCAGCACACCGCGGTAAGCGCGATCGCTTCGCAGGACCTTGGGCGCATCGCGTGGCAATCCGCGGTCGACCTTGCGCCGCAATACACGCCGAGCGGCGCGCTGCTCACGCATTACGGCTCGCCGGTCGTGACAACGCACAACACAGTGGTGATCCCGGTCAAGACGACGGCCACCGGTGGCTATCGCGTCGAAGGCCGTAACGGGACGACGGGCGCGCTTATCTGGTCGGCGACCAGCGATTACACCACACCGCCGCACAATTGGGTGCCGCCGTACAATGTGCTGCTCACACAGCCTGGTCGCCTCTATGCGCCGGGCGGCGGCGGCAAGCTGCTGGTGCGCGACGATGCGGACGCGGCCACCGGGACCGTCGCATCGCATCTGTTTTACGGCGCCGCCGCGTACAACGCCAATCCCGCTGCGTTCGACGGCAGCGTGTTCATCAACACGCCACTCACGGCAGATGCGCTGGGCAACATCTTTTTCGGCTTCCTGGTGACCGGCGCAAATCCGGCGGGGCTGGTGAGCGGCATCGCGCGCGTCGCGCCCGACGGCACGGGCATCTGGGTCGGCGTTGCCGCGGCGGCGGGCGATGCTTCGATCCAGAAGCCCGTGATGAATTGCGCGCCTGCCATCTCGATCGACGGCACCACGGTCTACATCGCGGTGAACCGGGGCTCGACGAGTGCAACGCAGTCGGGCTTCCTGCTCGCGCTCAACAGCACAACGCTCGCGACCCGCGCCAAGGTGGCGTTGACGGACCCGAACCTGCTCACGCCTGCGCGTCTGAGTGATGATGGCACGGCGTCGCCGGTGGTCGGTCCCGACGGTCGCGTGTTCTATGGCGTGCTGGAAACGACATTCCCGACGCATAATGCGCGGGGCTGGCTGCTGCAGTTCGATGCGCTGCTCAATCCGGTGGGTGTTCCTGGCAGCTTCGGGTGGGACGTGTCGCCCAGCCTGATCCCCGCCTCGATGGTGCCGTCCTACACCGGCACATCGACCTATTTACTGGCGCAGAAATACAACAACTACGCCGGCGTGGGGACTGGCGACGGACTCAACCGGATTGCCGTGCTGGACCCGAAAGCGAGCCAGGCCGATGCGATCGTGCCGGGCGTGCAGGTGATGCGCGAAGTGATGACGATCCTCGGGCCCACGCCGGACGGAAGCTCGGCCACGGCACGGAGCGAATGGTGCATCAACACGATGGCCGCGGATCCGCTGCGCAAGTCGATCCTCGCGAATAACGAGGACGGTGTGATGTATCGTTGGGACCTCATCACGAACACGTTCTCGCAGAGCGTGCGGCTCAACGCCGGACGCGGCCAGGCCTATACGCCGACGCTGGTCGGCGCCGATGGTGCGGTGTACGCGATCAGCAACGCGACCTTATATTCGATCCGCGCCTAGACGCCCTTACCGACGAAATGGATCGCTGAACCGGGCATCTGTCGTGAGGACGCGGTCGGTCAGCGTTCCCAGGAAAGCGACAAGCGCTGCCCGATCCGCCGTGCTGAGGTTCAGGCGCTGCGGCTTGCCACCCTGGCGCAGGCGATTATCGAGCGCCGGGCCGTCCTGAATGCCGTGGTCGTAGAAATCGACGACATCGGCCAGGATCGTGAAGCGGCCGTCGTGCATATACGGCCCCGTAAGTCCGACGCTCCGCAGCGAGGGCGCCTTGAACAGGCGCTTTTCTCCGGCATCCAGACCGTTGCTTCGCGCGTTTGCCGCCAGGGCGAAGGTCGGAGGAAGATGACAGGAGGAACAGCCTGCGCCGTCTTGCCCGGCGCTTGTCATGAACAGCTTTCGGCCGCGATTTTCCTCCGGTGTGAAGTTTTGCAGGTCGACGTTCAGCGCGCGGTTTGGCGCGGTGGGCGAAAAGACCCGCGCATAGCCCGTGTCCCACCGGCTCGAGTGCGAGATCATCGCGCGCACGAACTGAGCGAGCGCCCGCTGAATACGCGTTTCGGTGATCGTGGAGCTGCCGAACGCCCAGGCGAACAGATCGGGGTAATAGTCCGTCGCGCCCATTTTCCGGATCAGGGAGTCAAAGCCGCCCGCGGCCCCGCCCCATCCCATTTCGACCAGGCTGTGGATCGGGAGGCTCGCCTGCGCCTCCACGCTGGCCGCGCGCCGATCCCAAAAGGTGGAGCCGGGCTGCCAATAGCGGAGGTTGCCGAGCCGCATCGCGTGGAAGTCGGTGGTGGCGGCGCTGCTGATCCCATTGCTGAACCGCATCGAGTCGGTAAAGCCGAGCGCCTGCCGATGACAGGATGCACATGAGGCCCGGTCATTGGTGCTCAGCCGCAGATCGTAGAACAGCACTCGTCCGAGCGTCGCCACCCGATTATTGATGGCGTTGGAAGCCGGGCTGTTGTCCAGCGCCGTGGTCGTCCGATCGAAATAGGCAGGAAGCGTTGGCGTGGAATAATCGGCGACGTCTGCGAAGTCGATGGTGGTGTGCTCCGCGACGCCAGCAGGGGTGGCGGACGGCTGAACGCTTCCTCCGCATGCGGTCAGCGCAAGCATCAGCATCAAAGCGCTCGCGACCAGCCCCTTCATGCTCCCCAAGCGCATCGCAACCCCTTTTTGTCCGTTGTTTCGTAACGTTGTTTTGGCGCCGGGGCGATAGCTTTCCCGAGCCGCGCTCCCGAGATGGTAGGTGGCTCTTATAGTCATCGGCTGGAAAGCGGGCGGGCGTCAAACGGCCAATATTGGCCATAGCGGCATTCAAACCGGCAAAACCTTCGCCTGAGGAGGCTGACCGCAAGACGAAGTCGGCGAGATGCCTCGGGCCAAAATTCAGCTGAACAACAGCCGTACCCGCCGCGCGCTTCGACAGTCGGGAAAAAATTTGCAGAACGATGTCGATTTCCGACAAACTCGTTCGTCGTTCCGATGAGACGCCAAACGGGCGGGCTCGAACAAGGAGGCAGACGATGCGCGTTATGGTGTTCGTGAAAGCAACTGAGGACAGCGAAAAGGGCATGTCCCCCACGCCCGAGATGATCGAGGCGTTCGCGGCGATGGACCGGTTCACCGAAGAGCTGGTTCAGGCCGGCGTCTTTGTGGCGGCCGCCGGTCTGAAGTCCGGCGCGGAAGCCAAGCGCATCACCTATGACGGCGCCAGCCGCACGGTGATCGACGGGCCGTTCGCCGAGGCCCGCGAGCTGGTTGCCGGCTTCTCGATCTGGGAGGTCAGGGACATGGACGAGGCCGTGGCCTGGGCGAAGCGTTGCCCCAACCCCATGTCGGGCCCGAGCGAAATCGAGCTCCGGCCGTTCTTCGAGGTGGCGGATCTGGCCGACTTCGTGACGCCCGAGGAGCTCGCGGCGCCGCGTGACGGAGAACGCGGGAGGCTCGGCGTCGCCTGATACCGCCGGCTGAGCCGGCCTATCTCCCCTGCGGCCCCGGTCGAAAAAGCGCCTTGCGATCACACGGAGTATTCCAATGACAATCACTATTACCGCCTTTGAGCGCTCACCCGACGGCGGCAGGGGGCTGGCGCGCGACACGCGCGTTCGCTGGGCGATCGAAGAAGTGGGCCAGCCCTATAAGGTTCGCCTCGTCTCGTTCCAGGCGATGAAAGAGCCCGCGCATCTGGCGCTTCATCCCTTCGGCCAGATTCCCACTTATGAGGAAGGCGATCTCGCCGTGTTCGAGACCGGCGCGATCGTTTTCCATATTGCCGAGCATCATGCCGGTCTGTTGCCGGAGGACGCCAATGCCCGGGCGCGTGCGATCACCTGGATGTTTGCCGCGCTCAACACGGTGGAGCCGCCGATCCTCGATCTCACGATCGCCAGGATATTCGAAGACGACAAGCCCTGGGCTGAGGAGCGCCTGCCGCTGGTCGTGGAGCGTCTGCGTGTCCGGTTAAACCAGCTTTCGGTTCGCCTGGGGGATGCCGAATGGCTCGACGGCATTTTTTGCGCTGGCGACCTTCTGATGGTATCGGTCCTGCTCAGACTGAGAATGTCGGGCATTCTGGACGAATATCCGAACCTGGCCGACTATGTCGCGCGCGGCGAGGCGCGGCACGCCTATAAGCGGGCTTTCGCTGCGCAACTGGCAATCAATGCCGCGCCGCCACCGGCCGGTTGAAGGATCCGCCCAGTCGCAGGCGTGGCGCGCGAAGATGGCGCCCGCCTGCGACTGAGCCGCTTGCCGTGCCATCACTGTCATGACACGTGGCATGGGCGCGTTCTTTCCGTCTATTCAGCAGGGCCAGCGAAGCTGCTCATGGCGCTTCCGATGGCTGCGCGAAAATCGAACCGGTGTTGCGAGTGTCCCGGCGAGACATGGATTACTGTCCCGTGAGACATCCATGTGTTTGACGCTCTGGCGAAGCGGCGATATGCGCCCGTCGATAAATATTATGCGGCAATGTCCGCCAGACAATTTCGGAGAGATATCGTGAGCGATCGCATTCCCGACGCAGGCCTTGAAGCGCAGGGCATCGAAACCCGCGCCAATCTGCACTGGAACCTGGTAACCGCGCGCCTGATCCAGGCCGCGATTTCGCGTGGTGAGGGCAAATTGTCCGCCGACGGCCCGCTGGTGGTTGAGACCGGCGCGCATACCGGGCGATCGGCGCAGGACAAGTTCATCGTGCGCGATGCGGAGACCGAGAGCAACGTCTGGTGGGGCAAGAGCAACAAGGCGATGAGCCCGGAGCATTTCGCCGCGCTGAAGACCGACTTCCTTGCCGCGCTGAAGAGCAAGGAAGATCTGTTCATCCAGGACTTGTTCGGTGGATCGCAGCCAGAGCACCGGGTCAATGTCCGCGTCGTGACCGAGCTCGCCTGGCACAATAGCTTCATCCGCACGATGCTGGTGCGTCCGGAAGAAAGCCAGTTGCGTAGCTTCGTCGCCGACTACACGATCATCGATTTGCCCAGTTTTGCCGCCGATCCGGCCAAGCATGGCTGCCGCAGCGAGACGGTGATCGCGGTCAATTTCACCGAGAAGCTGATCCTGATCGGCGGCACGCGTTATGCCGGCGAGATGAAGAAATCGGTGTTCGGCCTGCTCAATTATCTGCTGCCGCCGACCGGCGTGATGCCGATGCATTGTTCGGCCAATATGGGCCTGAGTGGCGACACTGCGGTGTTCTTCGGCCTGTCGGGCACGGGCAAGACGACGCTCAGCGCCGATGCCAGCCGCACGCTGATCGGCGACGACGAGCATGGCTGGTCGGACACCGCCGTGTTCAATTTCGAGGGTGGTTGCTACGCCAAGATGATCCGCCTCTCGGCCGATGCCGAGCCGGAGATCTTCGCCACCACCAAACGCTTCGGCACGATCCTGGAAAATGTCGTGATGGACCAGGTCACGCGCGTGCTCGACCTCGACGACGACAGCCTCGCGGAGAATAGCCGCGGCGCCTATCCGATCGATTTCATCCCCAATGCGTCGGAAAAGAATATGGGGCCAGTACCGCGCAACATCATCTTCCTGACCGCCGACGCGTACGGCATCCTGCCGCCGATCTCCAAGCTGACGCCCGATCAGGCGATGTATCATTTCCTCTCCGGCTATACCGCGCGCGTTGCGGGCACCGAGATCGGCGTGACCGAACCGAGCGCGACCTTCTCGACCTGCTTCGGCGCGCCCTTCATGCCGCGCCACCCGTCGGTCTACGGCAACCTGCTGAAGGAGCGGATTGCCAAGGGCGGGGTTGATTGCTGGCTGGTCAATACCGGCTGGACCGGCGGCAAATATGGTGTCGGCAAGCGCATGCCGATCAAGGCGACGCGCGCGCTGCTCAACGCAGCGCTCGACGGCAGTCTCAACAATGCCGAGTTCCGCACCGATCCCAATTTCGGGTTCAAGGTACCGGTCGCGGTGGCCGGGGTCGACAGTGCGATCCTCGATCCACGCCAGACCTGGGCAAACAAGGCAGATTATGACGCGACCGCGGCCAGGCTGGTCGATCAGTTCGTCGAGAATTTCGCCGAGTTCGCACCCCATGTCGACGAAGGCGTCCGACAATCGGCACCACGCGTTCGAGCCACCGAAGCCGCCTGATACGCCTGATCATCGATCGGGCCACTAGAGAAAGCCCGATCGATGACCGACTTGCCGTTCCGCCCCTTTGCCGGTGGCGCCACGATCCGCCGGATCGGGGAGGGGTTGCTAGCGTGCACGCTGCCCAAGGCCGGCTGGACGCATGAAGCCCATCTCGGCGCGACGCTGTGGCTGATCCGCGACCGGCCGGACGTGGATGTCGATGCGGAGATCGCCGGGATCATCGCCGCCTATAGTGAAAGCGTCGGCGGGGTGAACGACGACACGCAGGGCTTTCACGATACGATCACGCGATGTTTCGTTGCCGGGATCAGGCTGCATCTGTCGGGTCGCATGCCGGATGAGCCATTGACCGACACGGTCAACGCGCTGCTTGCCTCTCCCGCGGGGCAGCGCGACTGGCCGCTGCGCTTCTATAGCCCGCAGCGCCTGTTCACCGTCGCGGCACGGCGCGCGTTCGCGCCGCCCGACCTGACCCCGCTGCCTGACGTTTCAGGCTGACAACACCGCGATACGCTCCTAGTCTGATCGCAGGCGATGGGGAGCACGATAATGAACGTGATGGACATCATCAATCGGGCAGGCGGCATCAGCGCCATTTCCAGTCAGCTCGGTATCGACGAAGGAACCGCACAGGCGGGCGCGGCCGCGTTGCTGCCGGCGATCCTCGGCGGGATGAAGGGCCAGGCGCAGCAGCATCCCGACGGGTTGGGGGGCCTTGCCGATATTCTCGGCAGCCTGGGGGGCGGTGGTCTGCTTGCCAATGTGCTCGCGCCCGGCGCCAGCGACGTCGAAGCCGGCAACAATGTTCTGGGACAGATTTTCGGGTCGAAGGACGTCAGCCGCACTGTTGCCGATCATGCCGCCGCGCAGAGCGGTGTTTCATCCGACTTGCTCAAGAAGATGCTGCCGCTGCTGGCGATGGCGGTCGCGGGCTATCTTGCGAAGCAGGCCGGAGGTTCACAGGTCGGTACGGCGGGAAGCCAGCCAGGCGGCCTTGGCGGCATGCTCGGCGGTATCGTCGGATCGATTTTCGGCGGTGGTCAGCAGGCGGCGCCGCAGCCCGCCCCTGCGGCACCGGCAACGTCGGGTTGGGGCGGACTAGGGTCGCTGATCGACATGAATCATGACGGCAACCCGCTCGACGATATCCTTGGTATGGCGGGCAAGCTCACCGGCCGCTGAGCCGCACCGATCGACCTGATCGGGCGCTCGGCCCGGTTGCGCTGTGCCTGGACGATTCGCTCGTGCGGCCGGTTCGGCTTAGCTTGCGGAGCCGCTGACGGCATCTTCCGAGTCGAAGGGAATGATCATGGGATTGCTCGATAGACTGCTTGGCCAGGTGGCCGGCAATGTCGATATCAAGAATCTGGCGGGAAGGTCGGCCTGACGCCCGAACAAGCCGAAAGCGCGGTGACTGCGCTCGTCCACGCGCATCCCGAACCGGGCGACACGGTCGAGACCGCAGCCACGGCGACGGTCCTTTCGCCCGATATTCTGCAGCAGATCGTCGGCCATATCGGTGATGAAGGGTCGCTCGGCCAGTTCGCCAGCCTGCTCGGCGCGTCCGGTGGTGCCGGCGGCGTCATGGGCAAGGTTGGCGGCATGCTCGATCGCGACGGCGACGGCAATCCGCTCGACGATCTCGCTGGTCTGGCTGGCGGGTTGTTCGGCAAGAAATGATCGGTGTTTCCCCGGCTTCGAGCCGGGGAGCAATCAAGCGGCGGGCAGGGTGACTGCCTCGACCACCAGCACGCCACCCTCGACCGCGACGACGCGCATCCGGGAGCCTGCCGGTGAGTCCGGGCCGCGTGCCGGCCAGCTTCCATCGGCGAGGCGTACCCGTCCACCACCCGAATCGATCGCTTGATCGACCGTGACGATTTCACCGATCAGCCGCGCCGCGCGGTCGTTGAGCATCGGATCGCTGGAGGCGACCGGATAGTCGCGGTACCAGCGCCGCCCGATCATCACCGCGACCCCGCTCCAGATCGCGAATGAGGCGAATTGCGCAGGTGCGGGCAAGTCGGGCAAGGCGAGGCTCGCGACCCCGGTGATCGCCGCGGCGATCGCCAGGAACACGAGGAAGACACCGGGCAGCAGCAATTCGGTCACGCCGAGCACCAGCGCCGCGGTCAGCCAGAACGCGCCGGCACTCATTCCATCGAAGCTCATTGTTCACCGGGCTCTAATGGACCGCGCTTGCGGGCAGGGGGCGTGAATGGTGCCGGGTGCTGCGCCGCAGCAGGGCGATCGGCCAGTGCCTCGCGCGCGATCTCGCCGATCCCGCCGAGTGTGCCGATCAGCTGAGTCGCTTCGACCGGGAACAGGATCGTCTTGGCATTGGGCGAGGTGGCGAACTTGCCGACCGCCTCGACATATTTCTGCGCGATGAAATAGTTGATCGCCTGCGGGCTGCCCTGTTCGATCGCGATCGAGACGAGCTTGGTCGCGGTTGCTTCGGCTTCGGCAGCGCGTTCGCGTGCTTCGGCGTCGCGGAACGCGGCTTCGCGCCGCCCTTCCGCCTCAAGGATCTTCGACTGCTTTTGCCCCTCGGCGCGCAAAATTTCGGAAGCGCGCGAGCCTTCGGCCTCGAGGATGTTTGCCCGTTTCTCGCGTTCGGCCTTCATCTGGCGGCCCATCGCGTTGACGATATCAGCGGGCGGGCGGATGTCCTTCACCTCGACCCGGGTAATCTTCACGCCCCAGGCGGTGGTGGCATGATCGACCACCGAGAGCAGCCGGGCATTGATCTCGTCGCGTTTCGACAGCGTTTCGTCGAGATCCATCGACCCCATCACGGTGCGCAGATTGGTCGTCGTGAGCTGCAGAATCGCGACATAGAGTTCGGATACCTCATACGCCGCCTTGGCCGCGTCGAGCACCTGGAAGAACACCACGCCATCGACCGCGACCATCGCGTTGTCCTTGGTGATGATCTCCTGCCCCGGAATATCGATGACCTGCTCCATCATGTTGATGCGGCGGCCGACGCGATAGAAGAATGCGGGGTAGAAATTGAACCCGGGACGCGCCGTAGTCGTGAAGCGCCCGAAATGTTCGATCGTATATTGATAACCTTGCCGGACGATCTTGATGCTCGTGAAGAGGTAGAGCAACACCAGTGCCAGGACGAGCACGCCTGCGGTCAATTCCATGATATCGCCCTCCAAAAGCCGTTGCTCGACAATTTAGCAGATCAGCGGGACAAGGACAGTCAAATGCGTTGGTCCAGGCCCTAGCGCATGGCGGTGGCTTTGGTTACATGAGCCGCCACGATTCTCCCCGCGCAGGAACTGGCATCCCATGGAAATCCGCCTCGGTCTCACGTTCGACGATGTCCTGCTATATCCGGCGGAGTCCGACATCGTCCCGAGCCAGGCCAACACATCGACGCTGCTGACGCGCGGCATCAAGCTCGACATCCCGATCCTGTCATCGGCGATGGACACGGTGACCGAGGCCGACATGGCGATCGTCATGGCCCAGCTCGGTGGAATCGGCGTGCTTCACCGCAACATGGAAATCGACGAGCAGGTCGCCGCGGTACGCCAGGTCAAGCGCTTCGAATCGGGCATGGTGGTCAACCCGATCACCATCGCGCCCGACGCGACACTGGCCGAGGCGCAGACTCTGATGACGCGCCACAGGATCAGCGGCATCCCGGTGGTCGAGAAGGACGGCAAGCTGGTCGGCATCCTGACCAACCGCGACGTGCGTTTCGCGGGCAATCCGCGTCAGCCGGTCGCCGAGCTGATGACGCACGAGAATCTCGCCACGGTCGGCACCGGCGTCAACCAGGAAGAGGCGCGCCGCCTGCTTCATCAGCGCCGGATCGAGAAGCTGATCGTGGTCGATGAATCCTATCGCTGCATCGGCTTGATCACCGTCAAGGATATCGAGAAGGCGGTGATGTATCCCAACGCGACCAAGGACGCGACCGGGCGGTTGCGCGTCGCGGCGGCAACGACGGTCGGCGACAAGGGTTTCGAGCGGACCAGCGCTCTGGTCGATGCCGAGCTCGACCTGGTCATCATTGACACCGCGCACGGTCATAATCGCGACGTCGCGCGTGCGGTCGAGCGGGTCAAGAAACTGTCCAATTCGGTTCAGGTGATCGCCGGTAACGTCGCCACTGCGGAGGCGACCCGCGCTCTGATTGATGCCGGCGCGGACGGGATCAAGGTTGGCATCGGACCCGGTTCGATCTGCACCACACGCGTCGTCGCCGGAGTCGGTGTGCCGCAGCTGACCGCGGTGATGGATTGCGCAGCCGAAGGGCATAAGGCGGGCATTCCGGTGATCGCCGATGGCGGCATCCGCACGTCGGGCGATATCGCCAAGGCGCTGGCAGCGGGCGCGTCGAGCGTGATGATCGGATCGCTGCTCGCGGGGACCGAGGAAGCGCCGGGCGAAACCTTTTTATATCAGGGCCGCGCGTACAAATCCTATCGCGGCATGGGGTCGGTCGGCGCAATGGGCCGGGGATCGGCCGATCGTTATTTCCAGGGCGATATCAAGGATCAGCTCAAGCTCGTGCCCGAAGGCATTGAGGGGCAGGTCGCGTTCAAGGGTCCGGCGCGCGACGTGATCCATCAGCTGGTTGGCGGGGTGAAAGCGGCGATGGGTTATACCGGTTCGGCGACGATCGAAGAACTGCAGAAGCGCGCGCGCTTCGTGCAGATCACCGGCGCCGGCCTGATGGAAAGCCATGTGCACGACGTGACGATCACGCGCGAGGCGCCCAACTACCCGACGCGTTGAGCGCGTAGGTTTTTTCTTTCCGTTTCCCTGGCGAAGGCCGGGGCCAGTTGCGGAGCAGCAGTAACTGCGCGGTGCCCTTCGTTACCTCGACCCGTGCGACTGGGCCCCGGCCTTCGCCGGGGAAACGCATATCGGGTGCGCACTTTGCACAAATACCGGGGCGAGCCCGGCACGACGAAGTCTGGAACATAGAATGACACCATCGGCACGAATTCAGGCAGCGATCGAGCTGCTCGACGGAATCGTCGTCGCCGCACGTGACCAGGGCGCGGCCGCAGATACGCTGATCGCGCGCTATTTCGCCGAGCGCCGTTATGCTGGCAGCAAGGACCGGCGCGCGGTACGCGAACTGGTTTATGCGGCGATCCGGCAACTCGGCGATCGTCCCAAAAGCGGCAGGGCGGCAATGCTCGCGCTGGCGCAGGCCGATCCGGACATTGCGGCATTGTTCGACGGTTCGGCGCATGCTCCAGCTGCGATAGGCGCCAGCGAAACCGCCGCAAAAATCGGCACCGCACCCGACTGGATTGTCGCCAAATTGCTGGAGTCGGGCATCGGTGAGGAAGAACTCCCCGCGCTGATCGACCGCGCGCCGCTGGACGTACGGATCAATCGCCTCAAGCCGGCGCCCGAGCGTATCGAGGGTGCCGAGCCGATCGCGGCACTGCCGGATGCGTTGAGGCTTCCTTCGGGCACCAATGTCGAGGCGCTTGAGGCGGCGAAGGACGGCGCGGTCGAAGTACAGGATGCGGGCAGCCAGATCGTGACCATGGCGGCCAAGGCCGCGCCCGATATGCGCATCGTCGATCTGTGCGCCGGTGCCGGCGGCAAGACGCTCGCGCTGGCGGCGGAGATGGATAATCGCGGAGCGCTGCTTGCGACGGACACCGATCGCAACCGCCTGTCGCGCATCGCGCCGCGTGCCGCACGGGCCGGGGCGACGATCATCGAAACGCGGCTGCTCAACCCGACGCGCGAGATCGAGGCGCTGGAGGATTGGCAGGGCAACAGTGATTGCGTGCTGATCGATGCGCCCTGTTC
Organism: Sphingomonas sp. UYAg733; assembly: GCF_054057355.1. NCBI lineage: Bacteria > Pseudomonadati > Pseudomonadota > Alphaproteobacteria > Sphingomonadales > Sphingomonadaceae > Sphingomonas > Sphingomonas sp. UYAg733. Next base: position 110,723 of record NZ_JBSRZE010000002.1, on the reverse strand, counting down.
GGGCACCGGTACATGGCGCCGCAATCCGGAGGCGCGCTGGCGACTGACCTCCGACCGGATCGAACGACTGGTCGCAACTCAAGCGCATGTACTCGGGATCGGCGCGAGTCTGGTCAAGCCGGGCGGGGCGCTGGTCTATATCGTCTGCTCGCTGCTCGACGACGAAGGCGCGGGGCAAATCGCGCATTTCCTTGGCGAGCATCCGGAATGGAGCGTCGATCAGCTTGAGCTGCCTGCCGGCCGGTCACATGGGCCGGGCATCCGGCTCACCCCGGCTCATGACGATACCGACGGGTTTTTTGTCGCAAGACTGAAACGGCCATGCTAGCCGAACAATCGTGACAAAACCCGTACTGCCGCTGTTGGAGAGCATCATGCGTTATTCGTCCGTCGCCGCCGCAGCAGCCCTGACGTTGCTCACGGTATCGACCGCCCTCCATGGCCAGCGCCCCGACGATCAGATCGACCCGCGATCGATGGCACTGCTTGCACAAGGCAAGGCGGCACAGACGGCCGGCAATTTCGACGGTGCGACCGACGCGCTGGAAACCGCATTGGCGGTCGATCCGCGCAACCGCGCCGCGTTCGTCACGCTCGGCGACGTTGCCCAGGCGCGCGGCCTGCCCGGCAAGGCGATCCGCCTTTACCGCGAAGCGTTGCTGATCGAGCCGAACGACCGTGTGGCGCTGCAGGGCCAGGGCGCGGCGCTGGTCGCCAAGGGAGCGGTAATCCAGGCCAAGGCCAATCTCGGCAAGATCAGGACGCTGTGCGGCAAGGCCGCTTGCCCCGAGGCCGTGACGCTGGCGGCGGTGATCGCCAAAGGACCGCCGATCGTGACGGCGGCGGCGCAGACCAAGGTGCCGGAAAAGCCGGCGACTGCGAAAGAATGACGCTTTAGGCGCTCATCACCCGCGCCACTTCGACAAACTCCGCCACGCTCACTGTCTCCGCCCGGCGTGTAACCTCAATCCCGACTTGCTCCAAGGCCGCCAGAGCGCCGGGTACGCCCTTGACGCTCTGCCGCAACATCTTGCGCCGCTGACCGAACGCCGCACCGGTCAGGCGTTCCAGCACCGCAAAATCGACACCCTGAGGCGCCTCCAACGGCACGATATGCACCACCGCCGACATCACTTTGGGCGGCGGGGTGAAGGCCGAGCGGTGGACCGGCATTGCGAGCTTCACGCTGCTGCGCCATTGCGCGAGCACCGCGAGCCGACCATAAGCGTCGTCATCGGTACCGGCGACGATGCGATCGGCGACTTCCTTTTGGAACATCAGGGTCAGGCTCGACCACCAGGGCAGCCAGCCGGCCGAAAGCCAGCGCACGAGCAGCGCGGTGCCGATATTATAGGGCAGGTTGGAGACGATGTGCGGTTTGCCCTCAAACAAGGTCACCGCGTCGATCTCCAGCGCGTCCTCCTCAATCACGCGCAGCTTGCCGGGAAAAGCCTCGCCCAGTTCCGCCAGTGCCGGGATGCAGCGCCGGTCGCGCTCCACCGCCGTGACGCGCGCGCCGGCCTGGAGCAGGGCACGGGTCAAGCCGCCAGGGCCCGGACCAACCTCGAATATTTCGGCATTCTGAAGGTCGCCCGGCACGCGCGCGATACGCGAAAGCAATTGCCCGTCGAGCAGGAAATTCTGCCCCAGTGCCTTGCTCGCGGTAAGGCCGTGACGCGCGATGACCTCGCGCAGCGGCGGCAATGGCGGCAGTGGGGTATCGGTCACGCGTCCGCAGCAGCGCGACGCGCGGTCGCTTCCCCGGCCATCCTGATCGCGGCGATCATCGCGCCCGGCTCGGCCTTGTTCTGGCCGGCGATACCGAACGCGGTGCCGTGATCGGGCGAGGTGCGTACGATCGGAAGACCGAGGGTGATATTGACGCCTTCGTCGAAGTGCAGCGTCTTGAGCGGCACCAACGCCTGATCGTGATAGCAGCAGATCGCCGCGTCGTAAGTTGCACGTGCGCGATCGTGGAACATGGTGTCGGCGGCGAACGGGCCGGTCGCGTCGATGCCCTCGTCGCGCAGCTGTGCGATTGCGGGGATGATGAAGTCGATCTCCTCGCGGCCGATCGCCCCGCCTTCGCCGGCATGCGGGTTGAACCCGGCAAAGGCCAGGCGCGGTGAGGCGATGCCGAAATTGCGCTGCAGCCCGCGTGCGGTCGCGCGGCCCTTGGCGACGATCAGTTCGACCGAGAGCATTTCCGACACGAGGTTCAATGCGACATGAGTGGTCACCGGCACGACGCGCAACGTGGGCCCGGCGAGCATCATCACCGCGTTATCGCCCGAAATGCCGCAGCGTTCGGCGATGAATTCGGTCTGTCCGGGATAAGCGAAGCCGATCTGGTAGAGCTGCGCCTTCGACACCGGCCCGGTGATCAGCGCGCGCGCGGTGTCCGATCGGGCGAGGCCGGCGGCCATCTCCAGCGAATGCAGCGCGCAACGCGCGCCATCGACGTCGGGCCGGCCAGGCACAATTTCGCCGCCATCCTCGACATTGAGTACGGGCAGCGCATCGGCAAAACTGCCATTCGCCTCGGCCGGGTCGCTGATCCGCGCGATCGGCCCCTGCCAAACGGCCGCGATCGCGCGCGCATCACCGACCGCAAAGAACGGCATCAGCGCATGCGCGTCGCGCCTGACCCAGGCCTTGGCGATCACTTCCGGGCCGATCCCGGCGGGGTCGCCCATCGAGACAGCAAGCGGCAAGGTCATCGGGCGCTCAGCGATAATCGATGATCGCGTCACGGCGAAGATCGCGCAGCAATGTCTGAGCACGCAAATTGACGCGCGACTGCTCCATCTGCGCCTGGATCTGGTCGGCACGTGGAAGATCGCCGTTGCGCGGGTCGTCACGGCCACACACGACTAGCGCACGAACGCCGTCCTGCGCGGAGCCGAATGGTGGTGTCGCCTGGCCGACCTGCAGCTTGAGTAGTATCTCCTGCAGCGCGGGCGGCAGGTCGCGAACCGCGACCGCGTCGCTGTCCACAACTTCGGCGCCGATATCACCGGCGATCTTGGCAACCCCGCCACAGCCCTGGATCGTCTCGATCGCCTTGGCAAAATCGGCAGCTCGCGCGGTTGCCCCCGCCTGAGTCGTGCCGGTGGGGAAGCGGATGGTGAGCTGTTTCAGGGCCAGCCGCGCATCACGCGGATCGGCGGTCAGCACCTGCCGTTTGTCGACGAGATAGAGGATCGAGAAGCCGCCCGGCACTTCGACCGGCCCGGCAAGCTGGCCGACCTGCATCGTGGTAGCGGCGCTGGCCAGCGCATCAGGCAGCTGCGCGGCGCGCACCCAGCCGAGATCGCCATCGACGCTGCGCGTCGAGGCTTCGGAGGCGGAGCGGGCGAAATAGGCGAACGGCGCTTCGCCTTTTTGAATCTTTTCGATCATCTGGCGCATGGTGGCCATGACCTGTTGCTGCCGCTCGGGCGTCGCCGACAGATAGATTTCGCTGACATGGAATTCCTCCATGCCCTTAGAGTTTTTGAGGCGATCCAGGATGGCCTTCACTTCCTCTTCGCTGACATTGATGCCCGGCTCCACCTTGCGGCGCAGGTAGCGCTGCCAGGCCAGCTCCCCCTCGATCTGGCGCTTCAGCGAGCGTTCCGACGATCCGACCGAGCGCAGATAGGTGCGCATCTCGACCGGCGAGCGCTTGAAATTGCGCGCGACGCGCTCGAAGCTCTGCGTGATTTCCGGCGCCGAGACGGTGATCTCGTTGGCCTTGGCCTCCTGGATCTGCAGCGTCTCGTCGATCAGCTGGCGCAGGATCTGCAGCTTCAGGCGATCCTTGTCCTCCGAGCTCAGCTTCAACTCATTTGCCGATACGATCAACGCGACGCGCTGATCGACATCGGTTCCGGTGATGACGCTTTCGTTGACGATCGCCGTCGGCTTGCGCACGTTCGGATCGACCTTGCCAAAGATCTGCATATTAGCGGGAATGTCGAGCCCGGTGGCGGGCACGCTGTTGTCACTAACGGTCTGCGCGACAACGACACCCGCCATTGCGACGCCTGCCAGAAATGCAACAGCGCGGCCGGTTCGGGCCGCCTTCGTCTTCGAAATCATCACGTCGTTCTAAATCCCTTATCGCGCCGTAGCGCCCCGGCGATAATTTTCATGAAACAGGGCAGGTGAACCCAAGCTTAGCGGCCAAGATTTTTGAATGCCAGCGTCAACAGGAAACTGTTGCCCGCAACCGCATCGCCAGTTTTCTGATAATCGCGTTTCCAGGTGAGCCCGAGCCTGAGGCAATCATCTTCATACGCGACGCCGACACGGTGCCGTACGGGATCGAAACCATCGGAAACCGAAAGTATATCCTCGTTGCGGTCGGTGAGATCGATCACCGTCGATCCGAAGACCGACCAGAAGCGCGCAATCTGCACACGGCCGGCGAGGCGCACCTCTTCACGATCCTGCAAATCCTCCAGCGTCCGGTCAATGTTGCGATTGAGCCGCAGATAACCGACCAGCGCATAAGTGCTACGCGATCCGACGGTCAGGTCGAGTTCGTTGCGGCGCACCGCCAGATCATCCTTGTCGATCCGATAACGCTGCGTGAACGATACGAAATCGCGAAAGCGGATCTCGTTGCGGCCGACAATGTCGGAGAAACGGTCGGTCAGGCCGGTGCCGTCGGGAAAGATCACCGGGCGCTGGCCCAGGCGATAACTTTGTCCGACATTGGTCTTGATCGACAGGCCCGGCAGGTCCAGCGCCCAGTCCAGGCCATAAGTGAAGCGTGTCGCATCCTCGAACCGGTCATAGCCGGCGAAACGGTTGAGCGCGAAAAGGTTTGAATCCTCCAGATCGACCGAACGCGCATCCTCATTGGGAATGTCGAGATTCTCGGTCTTGGGCGCGGCGACAACCTGAAACCGGGGCGTCAGGCGCTGCGTTCCGCCGAGGAATTCGCCGATCAGCGGCCATTTCACATCGACCGCCAGGGCGCCGATCGCACGAGCGTGCACGCCCTCGACACCGCTATAGCTCGGGATCGTCGTCGCGAGCGTATCGTTGGCGTTGTAGACGTCGCCGCGCGCATAGGCAGTGAAAGTCACTTCCTGGCCGAGTGAAGTCAGTTTGCGCAGGTCCCAGCGCGCACTGGCAAAGGCGCGTTGAGTGTCCTGTCCGCCGGTCCGGGTGATCGCCAGCGTGTTGACCTGCACCTCGAACTTGCCGCCGAGCAGCCCATCGCCGAAGCGGCGGCGATAATCGAGCTCTGGCAGCGCGATCGGTTGCTGCCCCTGACGATCGTTGACGCGCAGCGTCTGGATCGACCAGCCGGTGAGTGCGAAATAACTGTCGGCATCGATCCGTTCGAGACTGACGGTCGACCGCAGTCGGTCGTCGCGCGACATGTCGTAGCGGCGCAGGAAGGTGCGGTCGCTGGCCAGGCGGATCGATGCCCGCGCGCTCCAGTTCTCATCGAACTGGTAGCGGCCCACGCCTTCGAGATAACCGCGAAAGGCGGTTTCCTGAGTCGTCGCCGCCGCGTTCGACAACAGGTCGTTGCTGCGTGAGCTGACCGTCGCATACCCGTTGATTCGATAGGCGCCCTTGCTGGTCAGCACGCTATAATCCGCCTGGATCATCGGCAGAACCTTGCTGAACACCCGCGGCGTCAGGATCAGTCCGCGATTGGGCGCGAGACGAAAATAATAGGGCTGCGCATATTCGAAGCCGTTGCTGCCGCCGAAGCGGATGTCGGGGCTGAGCAGGCCGCTTGCACTGCCGTCACCGACCGTGTGCGAGAAACTCGGCAGCGGAATGGTCGGCAGGCCGAACAGGTTGATCTGTGCGCCCTTGTAGTAGATCCGGTCGCGATCGGGGCGATAGATCACCTTGACCGCGGTAATCTTCCACGACGGTTCCTTCGGGCAACCCTTTTCGGTGGTGACCGCGCACGGTGTGAAGGCCGCGTCGTCGAGCGTTACAGTCTCGTCCAGCGATCTGGTGCCCTTGCGCGCCGCAAGTCGTCCGCCGCGTTCGAGCACGATCAGCATATTGTCGACCACGCCGTCCTTGAGCGCATCGGTCAACTCGATCGAATCACCATAAGCCGTGTCGCCGCCGGGGTTGGTCACCGCGACATTGCCATTCGCCATGACCTTGCCGGTATTGCGGTTCCATATGACCTTGTCGGCGCGCAACCGATCGCCGCCGCGATACATGCGCACATCGCCGATCGCCGTAATGACCTCTTCGTTGAGGTCATATTCGAGCGACCCGGCGGTGAACTGCACCTGCTCATCAGTCGTGGGCAGCGGTGTTTCGGACGGTGGCGGCGGCGCCACCGGGCGTGACTGAAGATCCTGTGCCTGCGCCCCGTAAGCGAGAAACAGGGCGAGCGGTGCCGCACAGGTCAGGAGCAGATCGGAACGCTTCACGTTGGGAAACACACCCCCAGGACGCGCCGGAATGACGCGCGAACGCCCGCCCTATCGCATCACGAGGCGTCCGCCGCAATCGCGCTGACTGTCGGCACCGGACTTTGCCAGCCAGCGTCCTCTGGCCTAGAGGGTGGCGACTCAATCCCCCGTTCATTTCCTCCGAGGTTTCCATGCAGATTCTTTTCTCCACCGCGGCTGCCGATGCCGGCGCGCCGCTCGCGATGCCGATCGAGAAGGATGGACTGGAACGGGCCAATTTCCCCGGGCTCGATGACGCCGCGTGCAAGGTCGTGCTCGGCGCGGCACGGAGCAGCCGGTTCGACGGCGAGACCGCAGCGATCGCCGAAATTTTCGTCGGTGCGGGCGAAGGCGTTCGCCGCATCCTGCTGCTCGGCGTCGGCAATGGTGGCGAGGCCGAATATGAGAAGGCGGGTGGCGCGTTGACCGCACGTCTGCTCACCTCCGGCGTGGAGGCGATCACGGTCGATCTGGCCGCTGCGACGCCGACCGCCAAGGCCGCCGCGCGATTCGCGGCAGCGGCGGCGCAGCGTAGCTGGCGGCACGATATCTACCGCACCAAATTGCCTGAAAAGTCGAAGCCCACGCTGACCTCGATCACCTTGCTCAACGCGCCGGAGGGGACCGATGCGGCCTGGTCGCATCAAAAGGCGCTGACCGAAGGCCTTGAACTGACCCGCACATTGGTCGCCGAGCCGCCCAACGTGATCTATCCGGAAAGCTTCGTCGCCAAGGTGCTTGCCGAGGTCCAGGGCCTCGGCCTTGAAGTCACCGTGCTCGACGAGGCGGCGATGCGCGACCTCGGTATGGGCGCGCTGCTTGGTGTCAGCCTGGGTTCGGCACGCGAAGCGCGGCTGCTCGCGCTGAAATGGAGCGGTGCAGGTGAGGGCGATCCCGCGCTCGCGCTGGTCGGCAAGGGCGTAACCTTCGATACCGGCGGTATCTCGCTCAAGGCCGGGCCCGGCATGGAAGACATGAAATGGGACATGGGCGGCGCGGGGGCAGTGGTCGGCGCGATGAAATCGCTTGCGGCGCGCAAGGCCAGGGCCAACGTGATCGGCGTGTGCGGGCTGGTCGAGAATATGCCAGATGGTGCGGCGATGCGGCCGGGCGACGTGATCACGTCGATGTCGGGCCAGACGATCGAAGTGCTCAACACCGATGCCGAAGGACGGCTGGTGTTGTGCGACGCGCTGACCTGGGTACAACGGACACACAAACCCAAGACGATCGTCGATCTTGCCACACTGACCGGCGCAATTATCGTCAGCCTCGGCCATGAACATGGCGGTTGCTTCGCCAATGACGATTCGCTTGCCGATCAGCTGCTCGCGGCGGGCTTGGCGTCGGGCGACCTGTTGTGGCGCTTCCCGCTCTCGGACGCTTATAACAAGCTGATCGACAGCCCAATCGCCGATATGAAGAATGTCGGGCCACGCGGCGCCGGTTCGATCACCGCAGCGCAATTCCTTCAGCGTTATGTCGAGACCGGCGTGCGCTGGGCGCATCTCGATATCGCCGGCATGGTGTGGGCCGACAAGGCCGGCCCAACCTTCGACAAGGGCGCGACGGGATATGGCGTACGCCTGCTCGATCGTTTCGTGGCGGAAAATTTCGAGAGCTGATGTCCAAGTCGATTTCCCAGTCGGTTCCTGAGTCCGTGCAAGTCGATTTCTACCATCTGACCGTAACGCCGCTCGACCGTGCCTTGCCGCAAATTGCGGAGAAGGTCGTGGCGAGCGGCGGGCGGCTGTTGATCGTCGCGGAGAGCGGCGCGCAGCGCGCGTCGCTCGACCGGCTGCTCTGGGCCTATTCGGCCGAAAGCTTCCTGCCGCATGGCGAAGCGGGCGGGGACGGCGATGCGCGCCAGCCGATCTTGATCGGAGCGGACACGCTTGCGGCCAATGACGCGCGCAACATAGCGCTCGCCGATGGCGTCTGGCGTGACGAAGCACTGGGGTTCGATCGCGCCTTCCACTTCTTCGACAGCGACCGGATTGTCGAGGCCCGCACCGCCTGGAAGGCGCTGGCCGATCGCGACGGGATCGAGCGGCGCTATTGGAAACAGAACGAAAATGGCCGCTGGGAACAGGCGGTCTAACTCTCCTCCGATGGCCGGCGATCTTGCATTGCGGCAAGGCGCCGCCTAGAGAGCCGCGACTTTCCGCCATTTACGACATCATTCAAGATACAGGAGCTTCACGGTTATGGCCGCGAACCGTACGTTTTCGATCATCAAGCCCGATGCCACCCGCCGCAACATCACCGGCGCCGTCACCAAGATGCTGGAGGAAGCCGGCCTGCGCGTCGTCGCGTCCAAGCGTATCCAGATGACTCGCGATCAGGCCGAAGGCTTCTACGCGGTGCACAAGGAGCGTCCGTTCTTCGGTGAACTGGTCAGCTTCATGATCTCCGGCCCTGTCATCGTGCAGGTTCTCGAGGGCGAGAACGCAATGCAGCGCAATCGTGACATCATGGGCGCGACCAACCCCGCCAATGCGGACGCCGGCACGATCCGCAAGGAACTGGCCGAATCGATCGAGGCGAACACGGTCCATGGTTCGGACAGCGACGAGAATGCAGCGATCGAGATCGCCTATTTCTTCAAGCCCGAAGAAATCACCGGCTGATATGGAATGGCGCGTGCGACAGGCCGGGGTGGAAGACGCCACTGCCCTGTCGCTCGTCGCCAATGCGGCGTTTCTCGATACCTATGCTCTGGTGCTGACTCGCGACGACCTGATCGCGCATTGTATCAAGAATAATGGGGTCGAGACCTTCGCCGCCTGGGCGAGCGATCCGGCGACGATCATCACCATCGCCGAAATCGAGCCGGGCCATGTTCCGCTCGGCTATGCGGTGCTGACCACACCCGATTTTCCGATCGAACGGCGGTCGGGCGATGTGGAATTGCGCCGCATCTATACGCTGAAACAGGCGCATGGCTTGGGCATTGGCCCGGCGCTGATGGCGCGCGCGATCGAGGATGCGGGTCGGCTGGGGCATGACCGCATGCTACTTGGGGTGTGGGAGCATAATGACCGCGCCCGGGCATTCTACGAACGCAACGGCTTCACCGTGATCGGCACGCGACAATTCCAGGTGGGCGCCGAGATCCACGACGACCCGATCTACGCGCGCTCGCTTTAGCTTATTTGGCTGATTTGGGTTTCTCTCGCGCCCAGATCGCGTCGAGCCGTGCTTTTGAACTCGTCCGTTCGCGCAGCAACAATCCTTCTAGACGCAGCGCGCGACCGCGCAACACACGCCCCTCGGTCTTCCACACCACATCGTAGATTGCGGTGTCGCGGCGCTCCTTGTCGGCGTCCCAATAGCTGGCGGTGATCAGGACGGGGATGCGGCCCTGCTGCGAATCGGGGCCATTATCGGTCAGCGTCAGCACGGGTGACGAGAACCAGCCGGCATCGATCCGCGGCTCGAGTACGCTGGTCTGCGCCGCGACGCCAAGGGCGGACGGGAAAATCACGTCGATATTCTGAATATCGTGCGCTGCATCGGTCAGTTTCAGGCGATCGCCACCGCTCTCGCCACTGGCTTTCAGCATCACCAGCGTGCGGACTTTGGCTTCACTTGCCTTTTCGACCTGCTTCGCTTGATCATCGGCGCGGCGGTCCGACCAAGTCATCCACAAGCCTAGAGCGGCGATGACCAGGCCAGCGACGCCGACCAGTTCGGCGAGCGTAACCCAACGGCGGCGCGTCGCTGCGGCCTCGGCGCGATCGACCGCCTGCTGCGCGGCCGTTTCGACCGCGTGGTGGGGTGGTGCAGGGGATTGGGTTACGGGATCCGGCTGCGATAGCGGCGTCTCGGGCGTTTCGTCGCTCATCGTCCTCCAGCCTCCAGCAAACGGCGTGGTGCGACCATTTCCCAGCTCATCGCGATACGGTCGGCGACGCGGTCCCAGTCGAGATCGGCCACGTCGAGTCGCATCGCGATCCAGCCCGAAGGTCCCATATAGGGGGGCGAATAATAGAAATCCGGATCGGCCTCGATCAGCATCTGCTGTTCCTCGATCCCGCTGGTCTTGACGATCGCGACCGTCTCTCCGTCGCTGTGATGATCGTGCCAGAAATAGGCGAATGCCTTGCCCTTCTCGATGAAAAAGCCGGGTGAACCATGCGACAATTTTTCATATGTCGAGAGCAGCGACAGTGCCGCGTCACGGAGCTTGGCGAGTGCGGATTCGGGATCGGGACTCATCGTGCGGCGAAGTCTGCCAGAATGCGCGGGTAAAGGCGATGCTCCGCAGCCAGGACGCGTTCGGCAAGCGTACCGGGCGTGTCGTCGGGCAGGATCGGCACTTCGGCCTGGCCAAGGACCTCGCCACCGTCGAGTTCTTCGGTCACGACATGGACAGAGCATCCGGCCACGGCATCGCTCGCGTCAATGGCGCGCGCATGGGTGTCGAGTCCTTTATATTTGGGGAGGAGGGAGGGGTGGATATTGACGATCCGCCCGCGCCAACGCGCTACGAAATCGTCGGAGAGCAGCCGCATATAACCGGCAAGCGCGATGATTTCGACGCCAGCGTCGCGCAGGGTGGCATCGATCGCGGCCTCGTATTCGGCCTTGGGCATCCCCTTTGGCGATTGGGCGAAGGTGGCGATTCCCTGAGCCTTGGCCCAGACTAGGCCGGGCGCGTCGGGTTTGTCCGAAGCGACGAGTGTGATTTCGTAAACGCTGCCAGTCGAACTCGCGGCGTCGACCAATGCCATCATATTCGAGCCACGGCCCGAAATCAGGATACCGACCTTAACCGTCATGCCCGCGCAAGCGGGAATCCCGCTCCTTCTTGTGTGGCCGGGAAGAAGCGGGATCCCCGCCTTTGCGGGGATGACATGGGAGGGTCAGCCAAGGTGGGTCGCCGTCCAGTCGGCCCTGGCGCCCCACGTCTCGGTCGAACCAGATACCGTGCAACCACGCTCGCCGCTCTCGATCACTCCAATGCTGAATACAGTCTCGCCTCCGGCTTCCAGCGCCGCCTTCACCGTATCGGCTTCGCCGGCGGCAACGACCACCGCCATGCCGATCCCGCAATTGAATGTCCGCGCCATTTCCTCGGGCTCGATCGCTCCTTGCGCCTGGAGGAACGCCATCAGCCTTGGCTGCGGCCACGCATCGGCGTCGATCCGCGCGTGAACGCCCTGGGGCAGGACGCGCGGGACGTTTTCCAGCAGGCCGCCGCCGGTGATATGCGCCAGCCCGTTGATCCGTCCCTCGGCAAGAACCGGCAACAGACTCTTCACGTAAATCCGTGTCGGCGCCATCAACGCATCGATCAGCAATGTTTCCTGGTCGAACAGGGCAGGGCGATCAAGCTTCCAGCTCTTGTCGGTCGCCAATCTGCGCACCAGCGAAAAGCCGTTGGAATGTACGCCCGACGAGGCGAGTCCGAAAACCACATCACCGGCAGCGATCTCACGCCCGGTCAGCACACGACCGCGCTCGACCGCGCCGACGCAGAAACCGGCAAGGTCATAATCGCCCGGCGCGTACATGCCTGGCATCTCAGCGGTCTCGCCGCCAATCAGCGCGCAGCCGGCTTGCAGACAGCCCTGCGCGATCGACGCGATGACGCGCTCCGCGATTGGCGGATCGAGCTTGGCGGTCGCGTAATAGTCGAGAAAGAACAAAGGCTCGGCGCCCTGCACGATCAGATCATTGGCGCACATCGCGACGAGATCGATGCCGACTCCGTCATGGCGATCATGTTCGATCGCCAGTTTCAGCTTGGTGCCGACCCCATCATTCGCGGCAACGAGCAGTGGATCGACGAAACCCGCCGCCTTCAGGTCGAAAAAGCCGCCAAAGCCGCCAAGATCGGCATCGGCGCCGGCGCGGCGGGTGGCCTTGGCCAATGGGCCGATCGCGCGGACCAACGCGTTGCCGGCTGCAATCGAGACGCCCGCCTGGGCATATGTATAGGGTTCGGTTTCGCTCATAACCGCCGACTAGCCATATCTCGCTTGGATTTCCACGCTTGCTTCGCCAAAAGGGCGGCAATGTTTGTCCGTCGCTTATCTCGCCCGTCCTACCTGGCACTTGCTCTGGCGCTTGTCGCGACCGGTGGTGTCGTGATCGCGCAGGCCAATGCACCGGACCAGCCGATGACCGCGGCCGATGGTTCGGGCAGCTATGAGGTCAGCGGGGTGGATGTCGATGTCACCGGCAAGACCGCCGACGCGGCGCGCTATGCCGGCTGGAAGGTCGCGCAGCGCAAGGGCTGGGTGATGCTGTCGCGCCGACTGGGCGGCGGCGGCGCTATGGTGTCCGATGGAACGCTCGACGCGATGGTGTCGGGAATCGTCATCGAGAATGAACAGATCGGCCCGAATCGCTACGTTGCGCGCCTTGGCGTTTTGTTCAGCCGCGCCCGCGCCGGCGGATTGCTCGGTGTCGCTGGCCAGGCATCGCGCTCGCCGCCAATGCTGGTCATTCCACTGCAGTGGTCGGGCGGCACCGGCCAGGTGTTCGAACAAAAGACCAAATGGCAGGAGGCCTGGGGCCGTTATCGCACTGGCAACAGCTCGGTCGATTATGTTCGTCCGGCGGGAACCGGGCCGGATGCCATGTTGCTCAATGCGGGGCAAATCGGCCGCCCTGGGCGCGGCTGGTGGCGCACCATTCTCGATCAATATGGCGCGTCCGACATTCTCGTACCGGTGGTGAGGCTCTATCGTCAGTGGCCGGGCGGTCCGGTGGTCGGCGTGTTCGAGGCGCGGCATGGCCCGGACAACCACATGATCGCCAAATTCTCGCTGCGCGTCGGCAGCAGCGATGGGGTGGACGCGCTGCTCGATACCGGGGTCAAGCGCCTCGACGAGGCGTATCAGTCGGCGCTCAGTTCCGGCATGCTCAACACAGATTCCGGTCTTGTCTATGTGCCGCCTCCGGTCGCGCCGGTGGTGATTGAAGATATTCCCGAAGATCCCGCCGCAGTGGCCACTACCGCGGCGAGCGGTACGGAGGCGACGGTCATATCGATCCAGTTCGATACGCCAGGCGCGACCGCGGTGTCCGCGACCGAAGCGGCGATGCGGGGGGTGCCGGGCGTGCGCTCGGCCCTGACTAGCAGCCTCGCTTTGGGTGGCGTATCGGTGATGCGTGTTGGTTTCGACGGCGATCCGGCGGCGCTTTCCGCCGCGCTGGCGGCGCGCGGCTGGCAAGTTCAGGGTAATGGCACCACGCTACGCATTCGCCGCGCTGTTCAACCGTCGCAAGGGGGCACACCTGCCCCTGCGCCCGCGGACAACGCGACCAGCGGATGAGCCAGATCGCGCTGCCGTTCGAATGGCCAGCCGACCCGCGCGATGACGAGTTCTTGGTCAGCGATTCGAATTCCCGTGCCGTACAACAGCTTGAGCGCTGGGCGTCCTGGCCTGTCATGTCGGTGGTGCTCACCGGGCCGCGTAAATCGGGCCGTAGCCTGCTTGCGCGGATTTTTGCGGCAAAGAGCGGCGGCATGATCATCGATGATGCCGAACGTCAAAGCGAGACCGCGTTGTTCCATGCCTGGAACAGCGCGCAGGAGGCGCGTAGCCCGTTGGTGATCGTCGCGGATGCGGCGCCGCCCGAATGGAGCGTCAAGTTGCCCGATCTGCGTTCGCGCCTCGCCGCCAGTCCGATTGCCAAGATAGGACCGCCCGATGATGTGCTGATGCAGGCATTGTTCGAGCGCACGTTCCTGCGCCGCGGGCTCGATGCACGGCCAGACCTGATCCAGTGGCTGCTGATGCGGGTCGAGCGTAGCCATATCGCGCTGCTGCGCGCTGTCGATGCGCTTGATCAGGCGGTGATGGAACGCCGGAAACGTCTTTCCATCCCGCTGGCACGCGCGACTTTGTCGGAAATCGGGCTTATCAGCGAAGGCGCGGCCGAATCGCCCTCCACCGATCCCTGACGCCATTTCCAGACGAGAACCCCGATGACCCGCCCCGCCCATATCGCGCGTATCGACGATGATGACGATCCCTTTGCGGAAGGATTGGGCAGCGATCGCTACTTCAACCGCGAACTCTCCTGGCTGGCGTTCAACCGGCGCGTTCTCCAGGAAGCATGCAATGCCGCGCACCCGTTGCTCGAACGGCTGCGCTTCCTGTCGATCTCGGGCTCCAACCTTGACGAGTTCTTCATGGTCCGCGTCGCCGGGTTGAAAGGGCAGCTTGCGCAGGATGTCGATCGCCGATCCGTCGATGGGATGACGGCGGGACAGCAATTGTCGGCGGTGGTGGGCGAGGCCGATGACCTGGTGCAAAGCCAGCGCGCCGTATGGCGCGACCTGCGCCACCAGCTCGGCGAAACCGGGATCGAGGTGCTGGGATCAAAGACGATCGACGCATCCGTTGATGCCGGCGACGTGGCGTGGCTCGAAACGCATTTCCGCGAACAGATTTTCCCGATCCTGACACCGCAGGCGCTCGATCCCGCGCATCCGTTCCCGTTCATGCCCAACAAGGGCCTGGCAGTGATGTTCGACCTTGTCCGCCTGTCCGACAAGGAGCCGATACGCGAGTTGGTCATGCTTCCGGCGACGATGGCGCGTTTCGTTCGTCTGCCTAACAAAGAAGGACCTGGCAAAGAGGGCCGCGGCAAGAATGGGTCGGGCGAAAACGCGCGTTACGTCGCGATAGAATCGCTGGTGAAGCGTTTCTCCTCGTTGATCTTTCCCGGATATGAGGTGCAGGGCGCGGCCGAATTCCGCGTGCTGCGCGACAGCGATATCGAGATCGAGGAGGAAGCGGAGGATCTCGTCCGCTATTTCGCCAATGCGATCAAGCGCCGCCGGCGCGGGCGTGTCATCCGGCTCGAACTCGAATCGGGCATGCCGGACAGCCTGTCCACCGCGCTGCGCGCCGAACTCGGCGGCGCCGACGCGTTCGTCACCGAAGGCGGCACGTTCCTGGGCATCGGCGACCTCGAATCGATCGTCGATGAGGACCGGCCCGACCTGAAATTCACGTCATACAGCCCGCGCTTTCCGGAACGGATCCGGGAATTCGGCGGCGATTGCTTTGCGGCGATCCGGTCCAAGGACATCGTCGTCCACCACCCGTACGAAACCTTCGACGTGGTGCTCGCTTTTCTGAAACAGGCGGCGGCCGACCCCGATGTCGTGGCGATCAAGCAGACGCTGTATCGCGCGGGCAAGCAGCCGGCCGTCATCAACGCGCTGATCGCGGCCGCAGAATCGGGCAAGTCGGTGACCGCCGTGGTCGAATTGAAGGCCCGCTTCGATGAGGAGCAGAACCTCGTCTGGGCCTCCGCGCTGGAACGCGCGGGGGTTCAGGTCGTCTATGGTTTCATGGAGTGGAAGACTCACGCCAAGGTGTCGATGGTGGTGCGGCGCGAGGCGGGGCAATTCCGCACTTACTGCCATTTCGGCACCGGTAATTATCATCCGCAGACCGCGAAGATATACACGGATCTGAGCTTTTTCACCGCCGATCCGCGCCTCGGCCGCGATGCGGCGCAGATGTTCAATTACGTCACCGGTTATGTCGAACCGCACGATATGGCGCTTATCAGCCTGTCGCCGCGCGACCTGCGGCCCAAGCTGGTCCAGCTGATCGACGCCGAGATCGCCAGCGCCAGGGCAAGCAGGCCTGCGGCAATCTGGGCGAAGATGAATTCGCTGGTCGACCCGGCGATCATCGAAAAGCTTTATGAGGCGAGCAATGCCGGGGTCGAGATCGAGCTCATCATTCGCGGTATCTGCTGCCTGCGCCCCGGCGTTCCGGACATGTCGGAGAATATCCGCGTCAAATCGGTGATCGGGCGATTTCTCGAACACAGCCGCATCTGGGCGTTCGGCAATGGCAAGGCACTGCCCAATGATGGCGCGAAGCTGTTCATCTCCTCGGCCGACTGGATGCCGCGTAATTTCGATCGTCGCGTCGAATATATGCTCCCGATCGAGAATGAGACGGTGCACGACCAGATCCTCGACCAGGTGATGGTCGCCAATTTGATCGACACCGAACAGAGCTGGGATCTTCAGGCGGATGGCGAATATGTCCGGGTCGACCCGGGCGACCGGCCATTCAACCTGCACCGTTACTTCATGACCAACCCGTCGCTCTCGGGCCGCGGTGCCGCGCTTGAACTCGGTGAAGCGGTTCCGAAACTTTCGCTCCGTCGTCGACGTTGAAGCCCGCGATGCCGACCTTGTTGTTCCGCAAACCGAAGCTCGAGCCGCAGGTGGAGCCGCGCACCGGGATCATCGACATCGGGTCCAATTCGATCCGCCTGGTGATTTATCAGGGACCCGAGCGGTTGCCGGCGATCCTGTTCAACGAGAAGGTCATGGCCGGGCTCGGGCGTGGTCTTTCGGAGACCGGCGCGATCGGCAAGGACGGCCTGGCCAAGGCCGGGCTCGCACTCGCGCGATTCGCCGCAGTCGCGCGCGAAATGGAAGTTTCCCGGCTGCGCACCGTCGCCACCGCTGCGGTGCGCGATGCATCCAATGGCAGTACGCTGCTCGACACCGCGCGCAAGCTTGGTCTCGAGGTCGAACTTCTGTCGGGCGAGCAGGAGGCGATGGCCGCGGGGCATGGCGTATTGTCGGCGATTCCCGATGCCGAAGGCATAGTCGGTGATCTTGGTGGCGGCAGTCTGGAACTGGTGCGCGTGTCGCAGGGACAGGTGCGTGATCGTGTGTCCTTCCCGTTCGGCGTGCTGCGCGTCGGCCCGATCCGCACCAAGGGCGGGCAGGGCGCGCTGGAGCGGCAGGTCGCCAAGGCGCTCAAACAGGCCGGCTGGGCGGGCAAGGGACAGGGGTTGCCGCTCTATCTTGTCGGTGGGTCGTGGCGTGCGCTGGCGCGGCTCGACATGCATATCAATGGTTATCCGCTGCCGGTGATCCATCAATACGCCATGCCGCCGCATGCCATCGCGCGCATGAACCGCACAATCAGCCATGTTGCCAAGGGGCGGCTGCGCACCATACCCGGGCTTTCTTCGGCACGGGCGGCGACGCTGGGCGATGGGGCAGCGCTGTTGTCGGCCTTGATCAAACATCTCGGCAGCGAGACGACGATCGTCTCGGCCTTTGGTCTGCGCGAAGGGTTGCTCTATGGCGACCTCGATCCCGCGACGCGTAGCGAAGACCCGCTGATCGTCGCCGCTCGCGATGAAGGGCGGCGTCATGGCCGTTTCGTCGAGCATGGCGACCTGCTCGACGACTGGATCGCGCCGCTGTTCGCCGGTGATCCGCCAGAGATGTCGCGCTTGCGTCATGCGGCGTGCCAGCTGGCGGACGTCGGCTGGCGTGCCAACCCCGAATTCCGCGCGGAGCGCGGTGTGGAGATCGCCCTGCACGGCAATTGGGTCGCGATCGACGCACGCGGCCGCGCGCTGATGGCGCAGGCCCTGTTCACCAGCCTTGGTGGCGGCACCGATACGCCCGCGCCGATCGGCGACCTCGCGCCGCTGTCAGATCTCCGGCGCGCAACGGCATGGGGACTTGCGATGCGGCTCGGCCAGCGGCTGAGCGGCGGCCTGGCCGGTCCGCTGCTGCGCTCACACCTTCATATCGGGCCGACGACCTTGTCGTTGCACCTCGAACCGCGCGATGCCGCGCTTTATGGCGAAGCGGTCGAGCGGCGGCACAAGGCGCTCGCCGTATCGCATGATCGCGAGCCCGTCCTGATCACCTCCTGAGGATCAACCGCAGCTGATGCGCTCGGCCCGACCATCGGTGCTGACCCAGACGTTCACGCGATCAGCGCGGAATTCCATCGTCACGCGCATTTCCGGCGTGATGCGGCGCGCCAGCGACGCACCCGAGCGACGCTTCGCCTTCGAAACGAGCGCCGGCGTAGCGCGCTGGCCGATCAGGCTCTGCGCGCGATCAGCATTGCACGCGCGTGGCGGGACGGGCAGCGGTGTAGGGCGCCCGTCCATGCATCCGGCAAGCGCGAAGACGACGATCAATGCCGGGGCGATCAAAGCTGTGGCGGTCTTCATGCGACATCCTCCGTTCGAGTCATTTTGAGCTTACCGTTGACCACGGCAAAAGCCAGCCGCCCCTCGAGCAGGTCGAGTGCATCCCGGCCGAACTGATCGAAACGCCATCCCTGCAGGATCGATAGCTCGTCGCGCTGACCCGCCGCCAGTGCCTCGAGATCCTCGTTCCGCGCGAGCAGGCGCGAGGCGACGTCGATTTCCTTGGAGCGAATCTTGAGCAACAGCTTGAGCAGATCGGCGACCAGAGCACCGTCCTTGCCGAGCCCGGGCTTGCGGTCGTCGCGCGCGGGCATTTCCTCCGATGTCATCGGCACCGCCGCCTCCAGCGCCGCCATCATCCGGCCGCCGATATCATTACCCGCCCAGGTCGCGGACAACCCACGCACCTTGGCCAGATCGCTCTGCTTGCGCGGCGGATGGCCGGCGATGTCGGCGATCGTCTCATCCTTGACGATGCGGCCGCGCGGCAGGTCCTTGCTCTGCGCCTCCAACTCGCGCCAGCGGGCGAGCGCCTTCAACCGGCCGAGCACATCGGGTTTGCGGCCGGCGATGCGGATGCGCTTCCACGCTTCTTCGGGATCATTGGCGTAATTCTTCGGGTCGCCGATCCGCTCCATCTCCTGATCGAGCCATTCGCCGCGCCCGGTCTTGCGCAGCCGATCGAGCATCTTGGGAAATATCTTCGCCAGATGAGTGACGTCGCCGATCGCGTATTCGATCTGGCGCGCGTCGAGCGGGCGTCGCGACCAGTCGGTGAAGCGTGCGCCCTTGTCGACGACGATGCCGAGATAGGAATCGACCAGGTTGGAATAACCGATCTGCTCGCCCTGGCCGAGCGCCATCGCCGCGACCTGGGTGTCGAACAGCGGATGGGGCGTCTTGCCGGTGAGATTGTAAACGATTTCCAAATCCTGGCCGCCGGCATGGAACACTTTCAGCACATCCTCATTGTGGACCAACAGGTCGAGCAACGGCTTCATGTCGAGCCCCGCCGCCATTGGATCGATCGCCGCCGCCTCGTTCACATCGGCGATCTGAATCAGGCAGAGCTCCGGGTAAAAAGTGTTCTCGCGCATGAATTCGGTATCGACACAGACAAAGTCGGCTTGCGACAATCGGCTGCAGAGATTGGCGAGGGTTGCGCTGTCGGTGATCAGGTCATGGATATGCATCTTGACCCCATAGCGACAGGCGAGCGGGTTGACAAAGAGGCGTGTGAAGGGAAAGCGCGGCCCACCATTTCACCGTCATCCCGGCGCAGGCCGGGACCTTTGTGGGGCGGACGGTTCGTTTCCCCATGAGACCCCGGCCTTGGCTGGGGTGACGTACAGAGAAGAAGAATCATGCACGTCTATCGCACGCACACTTGCGCACAGCTCCGCGCTGCCGATGTCGGGACATCCGTCAAGCTCAGCGGCTGGATCCATCGCAAGCGCGACCACGGTAATCTGCTGTTCGTCGATCTGCGCGACCATTACGGCATCACGCAGATCGTCACCGATAGCGACAGCCCGACTCATACGGTGTTCGACAAACTGCGCGCCGAATCCGTCGTGACGATCACCGGCGATGTGGTCGCTCGTTCGCCCGAGACGGTGAATGCCAACTTGCCGTCGGGCGAGATCGAGATTCGTGCGCGTGACGTGGTGGTGCAGTCGGCGGCGCAGGAATTGCCGATGCCGGTGTTCGGCGAGAATGAATATCCTGAAGAAATCCGGCTGCGCTATCGCTTTCTCGATCTGCGGCGCGAGCGGCTTCATGCCAATATCCTGTTGCGCTCCAACGTCATTTCGTCGCTACGCAGCCGCATGATCGGTCAGGGCTTCACCGAATTCCAGACCCCGATCCTGACCGCGTCGTCGCCCGAGGGCGCGCGAGATTATCTGGTGCCGAGCCGTGTCCATCCGGGCAAATTCTACGCGCTGCCGCAAGCGCCGCAGATGTTCAAGCAGCTGCTGATGGTCGCTGGCTTCGACAAATATTTCCAGATCGCGCCCTGTTTCCGCGACGAGGATGCCCGAGCCGATCGATCGCCCGGTGAATTCTATCAGCTCGATTTCGAGATGAGCTATGTCACGCAGGACGACGTATTCGCGGCGATCGAGCCCGTGCTGCACGGCGTGTTCGAGGAATTCGCCGATTGGCAGGGCAAGGGCCGTACCGTCTCGCCATTGCCATTCAAGCGCATCCCGTACCGCGAATCGATGCTGAAATACGGCAGCGACAAGCCCGACCTGCGCAACCCGGTCCTGATCACCGACGTGTCCGACCTGTTCAGGGGCTCGGGTTTTGGCCGCTTTGCCTCGATGGTCGAGAGCGGCGACGTGGTCCGTGCGCTGCCGGCGCCCAACACGCATGAGAAGAGCCGCAAATTCTTCGACGAGATGAACAGCTGGGCGCAGAGCGAGGGCTTTCCCGGTCTCGGCTATGCGACGCAGAAGGACGGCGTATTCGGCGGGCCGATCGCCAATAATCACGGCCAGGATGGCATGAAGGCGATCGCCGACACACTTGGCCTCGGCCCGAACGACGGCATTTTCTTCGCCGCGGGCAAAGAAGCGCAGGCAGCGAAGCTGGCGGGTCTGGCGCGCACCCGCGTCGCCGATCAGCTCGGCCTGATCGACCAGAATCGCTTCGAATTCTGCTGGATCGTCGATTTTCCGATGTTCGAATATGACGAGGATGCCAAGAAGGTCGATTTCAGCCACAACCCCTTCTCCATGCCGCAAGGAGAGATGGAAGCGCTGGAGACGATGAACCCGCTCGATATTCTCGCCTATCAGTATGACATCGTGTGCAACGGTATCGAATTGTCGTCGGGTGCGGTGCGGAACCACAAGCCGGAGATCATGTACAAGGCTTTCGAGATTGCCGGCTATACTCAGGCCGATGTCGATACGAACTTCGCCGGCATGATCAACGCGTTCAAGTGCGGCGCCCCGCCGCATGGCGGCTCCGCGCCGGGCGTGGATCGGATCGTCATGCTACTCGCCGACGAGCCGAACATTCGCGAAGTGATCACCTTTCCGATGACGCAAAAGGCCGAAGACCTGATGATGGGCGCCCCCAACTTCGCTAGCGCAAAGCAGTTGAAGGAACTCAATATCCGCACGATCGACGTGCCGGCCGTCAAGCCGGCGTAACATTGGAACCTGCTGTCATCCCCGCGAGACCGGGGATCCTGTTCTTTTTTCGGCGGTGGCGCACACGCCAGGACGGCGGTGAGAAATAATAAGCGGGATTCCCGCTTTCGCGGGAAGACAGGCGGCGACGTTCGCCCACCGGGGGACTTGTCCAGATGCCCCTCGTGCCGCATGTGCGCAGCCAGGGCGATCGCGCGGGGGCGTGTGTCGATGCGGGGGCGGACCAACCATGCTCAACGACCAGCTAAGTCCGGAACCGCCATCGCGGCTGGTTCGCAGCCTTGGCGTGATGGGCGTGCTGTTCCTGACCCTTTCGGTCGCGACGCCGGCGTCCTCCGTATTCGTGATCATTCCCGGCATGTTGCAGGTTGCCGGCACTGGCGCGATCTGGGCGATGCTGCTCGCCGGTATGGTCTGTGTCGCCACCGCATTCGTCTATGCCGAACTTTCATCCGCCTATCCCGTTGCGGGCGGCGAGTACGTCATGGTCGCGCACACGCTCGGGCCGCTTTCCGGCTTTGTGATGCTTGGCGTCAACGTGTTCAACAATTTGCTCTTTCCGCCCGTCGCGGGACTCGGTGTCAGCGCGGTATTGGGCACCTTGATCCCGGGCTTGCCGCAAATCCCCGTCGCGATTGCGATCGTCGGCGCCTCGATGCTGATCGCGCTGCTGCAGATCAGGGTCAACGCGTGGGTCACCGGCATCTTCCTGCTGGTCGAGGTGCTGGCGCTCGCCGCGATTGTCTGGCTCGGTTTCGCCGATGCGGCGCGGCCGTTCGGCGACTTCCTCTTGCATCCGGTGATGCCCGACCTTGGCGCGCTGGTGCCGGCATCGCCCGCTTCGATCGGCCTCGCCACCTCGATCGCGATCTTCGCCCTTAACGGCTATGGCGCGGCAGTCTATTTCGGTGAGGAGATGCACGAGCCGTCGAAGCTGATCGCTCGGGCGATCATGTGGGCGCTTGGTTTTACCCTGTTGTTCGAAGCACTGCCGCTCGCTGCCGGATTGATGGGCGCGCCGGACCTGCACGCCTTCGTCACCGCCGACGACCCGTTCGGTATCCTGGTGACCCTGCGCGGCGGCGCGGCGCTGTCGGCCTGGGTGTCGATCGGCGTGGTGATCGCCATCGTCAATGCGGTGATCGCCTGCATCCTGGCCTGCGCGCGCTTCTTTTACGGGACGGCGCGCGACGGGAGCTGGGGTCGGCCAATCGATCGCTGGATGACCGTGATCCACCCCAGATTCGGATCGCCCTGGGTCGGGACCCTGTTGGTCGGCGGGATCGGCATGGCGTGCTGCTTCCTGCCGCTGCAATTGCTGCTGGTGTTGAGCGGTACTGGATTGGTAGCGATCTACGCCGGCATCTGCCTTGCTGCGATCTCGGGCCGCCGTTCGGGCAAGACCGCGCACGCGCATTACCGCATGCCCTGGTATCCGATCGCGCCAATCGTCACGCTGATCGCGCTGACTTATGTCATATGGACCAGCTGGCTTGATCGGGAGGAGGGGCGGCCAGGCCTGATCATGACCGGCGTTCAGATCCTTGGCTCCGCAGCCTATTACTGGTTCGTGCTGCGTCGGCGCGGCGCTTGGGACGTGCAAATCCCCGCCGATTGAGCTTATGATGGGCCATGAGCATCAACCTATCAGACTATGAATCGGGCAAGAAGTTCGACGGCGACTATTCGGACGCGCTCGCCGCGGTCCAGGAACGGCTCGCCCATATCCAGGTCGCGCATATCGTTCACAAGAAACGCGCCATCATCCTGCTCGAGGGTTGGGACGCGGCGGGGAAGGGCGGTATCATCCAGCGCCTCACCGCGCAGTGGGATCCGCGTAACTTCGACGTCTGGCCGATCAGCGCGCCGACCGAGGAAGAGCTTGGGCACCATTTCCTGTGGCGCTTCTGGAAGAAACTGCCCGGCAACCGCAACATCGCCGTGTTCGATCGCAGTTGGTACGGCCGCGTGCTGGTCGAACGGGTCGAGGGCTTCGCGACCGAATCGCAGTGGCGGCGCGGTTATGACGAGATCAACGAGTTCGAAGCGCAACAGGCGGACGCGGGCACGACGATCGTCAAGCTGTTCATCCATGTCACGCAGGAGGAGCAGGATAAACGGCTCAGGGATCGGCTCGACCATCCGTGGAAACGCTGGAAAACCGGGGCTGAGGATTATCGCAATCGCGAGAAACGCGACGATTATCTCGATGCGATGGCGGAGATGTTCCGGCGCACCGACACGCGCTGGGGCCCATGGTGCGCGATCGACGGCAACCACAAAAAGGCCGCACGAATCGCTGCGCTGACTGCGATCGCGGATCGTCTCGAGGCGAATATCGACATGACCCCGCCGCCGCTCGATCCGGCAGTCGAAAAACTGGCGCGCAAGGCGCTCAAATAAAGCTTACGCGTCGGAACCCTGATTGGACCGGATATGCACGTCGCGCTGCGGGAAGGGCAGCACGATATGGTTGTCGCGAAACAGGATCCACAGCCGGTTGAGGATGTCAGATCGAACGTTGCCGACGCCACCCTCCGGGTCGGAGATCCAGGCGAGGATTTCGTGGTTGACCGAACTCTCGCCGAATGCCGTCAGCCAGACCCTGGGCGCGGGATCGGCGAGCACGCGATCCGAGGAGGTCGTCGCCTCCAGCATCAGCTTCTGCGCGAGCAATATGTCGGATGAATAGGACACGCCGATCGGGATATGGATGCGCACGTTGCGGCTGGAATAGGACCAGTTCTCGACCGGCTCGGTCATCAGCGTTTCGTTCGGAATCAGATGTTCCTTGCCATCGCGCGTGACAACCGAGACCGCGCGGATGCCGATCTTGGTCACCGCGCCGAACGTATCGCCGACGACGATCACATCGCCCGGCTTCACCGACCGGTCCATCAGCAGGATCAGGCCAGCCATCAGGTTGCCGAAGGTTTTCTGCAGGCCGAACCCGACCGCCAGGCCGATCGCCCCGGAGAAAACGGCCAGCGCGGTCAGGTCGATCCCGAGCAAGTCGATCCCGAGCAACACCGCGACCATGATCACGGCAATTCCGCCGAGTTTCTGCACCAGCACGCGCTGCGAAATATCGAGATGCGTCAGCCGCGCGATCGAATGGATCAATATGCGGTTGATCAGCCGCGCCAGCACAAACAATATCGTCGCGACAAGGATGAAGTTGACCAGCCCGAGCATCGAGATACGCCTGGAGCCGACATTGAATCCGATGCCGTCGAGCGTATCGATCATCGGCCGCAATCCGCCCAGCGTACCCGCCGCCGTGGCGACAAAGACGGCAAGCGCCAGCACGCTGGCCAGGACCATGCCGAGCCCTAAGGTCCGGCCGATACGATAAACCAGCATGCCAAGGGCATAGCCTAGCCCCAACGCGACGATCATCAGCGCGACCGCCATCCATGGCGTGACATTGCTGGCGACGATCAGGACCAGTGCCATGGTCGAATAATGGATCAGCCCCCCGACGAGCTTGCCGCTCGCGTCATCGGCGCGCTCGGTCCAGCGCAGCAGGGCACGGATAATTGACGGGGTCGCCCGCGCCGCGATGATCCAGCCGAGCCAATAAGCACCAACCACCAGCAATACCGCGACGACGATCGGTTCGACACCGAGAGTTTGGGGGATCGGCAGGCCGAGCCCGGCAAGCCATTCGCGCCACTGCATATGCTTTCCCCAGCGGCGCTAACGGCCGCCGTCATGGTGCCGTGAGACGGCTATTCAGGCAATATCGAAACGGCCGTCCTCGTCCATCACATACAGCATGCCGTCGGCGATCGCGAAATAGGCACCGTGCAACCTGAGCGTCCCGGCCGCTTCCCGCTCGGGAATGCACGGAAAGGTGCGCAGATTGGCGAGGCTGATCCGCACCGTCTCCATCTCCAGAGCGCGCACCGCATTCGCGCCGGTGCCCATGCGCGACACGATCTCGTCGCGCGCTTCGTCGAGCAGATCGATCCAATGCGCGATGAAACCGCCTTCGCCCGGCGCCTTGCCGGCAAATTCCTGACTTATCGACGCATGGACGCCGCCACACGAGCCATGACCCATCACGACGATTTCCGACACTTCGAGCTGGGTGACCGCGAATTCGAGCGCGGCGGAGACCCCGTGACGGCCACCGTCGAGTTCGAACGGCGGGACCAGATTGGCGATGTTGCGGACGACGAAAATTTCGCCCGGCAAGGTATCGAAGATCTGCGCCGGATCGACCCTGCTGTCCGAGCAGGCGATTACCATCACTCGCGGCTTCTGCTTATCGATCAACTGGGCCCATCGGGCGCGCTCGCGCGACCAGTTCGAATCGTGAAAACGACGATAGCCGTCGATAAGGTTGGTAAATCCGGTCATGCGGCCTCTCTTGCATCGGGGACAGGGGGTGGCAAGCGTGCCAAAGCATCGCTATCTGCGACCTCATGAACGAGATGACTCCGCTTCCCCTTCCTGCCGCACCTTCCGAAGGCCGTCAGCGCAAGCCCGACTGGATCCGCGTCAAGGCGCCGACCAGCGTCGGTTTTGCCGAAACCAAGGCGATGATGCGCCGTCTCAACCTCAATACGGTGTGTGAAGAGGCCGCGTGTCCAAACATCGGCGAGTGCTGGACCAAGAAGCACGCGACGGTGATGATCCTGGGCGACACCTGCACCCGTGCTTGCGCCTTTTGCAATGTGAAGACTGGTATGCCGCGCGCGGTCGATGCGCTCGAACCGCAGCACACAGCCGACGCCGCGGCCGAACTGGGTCTCGAACATATCGTCATCACCTCGGTCGATCGTGATGACCTGCCCGACGGCGGCGCGTCGCAATTCGTCAAGGTGATCCAGGCGCTGCGCCGCACGACGCCGAAAACGACGATCGAAATCCTCACGCCGGATTTCAGGAACAAGGCGCAAGCCGCTGTAGAATCGATCGTAGAGGCGCGGCCAGACGTCTATAACCACAATCTCGAAACTGTGCCGAGACTCTATCCGACGATCCGGCCGGGCGCGCGTTATTATGCTTCGCTGCGTCTGCTCGAGAGCGTCAAGCGGCACGATCCGTCGATTTTCACCAAGTCCGGTGTGATGGTCGGGCTGGGCGAACAACGTCTCGAAGTGCATCAGGTGATGGACGACATGCGCTCCGCCGACATCGATTTCCTGACCATGGGCCAGTACCTGCAGCCGACGCCACGCCACGCCAAGGTGCTGGACTTCGTCACGCCACAGGCGTTCGACGCCTATGCCGCGATCGCGCGTGCGAAGGGTTTCCTGCTTGTCGCGGCGTCGCCGCTGACCCGGTCGAGCTATCATGCCGGCGACGATTTCGCGGCGTTGCGCGCCGCGAGAGAGGCGAAGCTCGCTCGCGCCTGATGCCCCGCCACGCCGAAACCCGCCGACTGCCCTATAGCCGCGAACAAATGTTCGACCTGGTCGCCGATGTCGGACGTTATGCCGAATTTCTGCCTTGGGTTACGGCGACCCGGGTGCGATCGAACAGTTCGACCGAGATGGTCGCGGACATGATCGTCGGCTTCAAGGGACTACGGGAGACTTTCACGTCGAAGGTCAGGAAACAGCGCGCGGACCATATTCATGTCGATTATCTCGACGGGCCGCTCAAATATCTGCGCAACGAATGGATTTTCCGACCGGACGGTGAGGGCTGTTTCGTCGATTTCACGGTCGATTTCGCGTTCAAGAACCGTATGTTCGAAATGCTCGCCGGGCAGGTATTCGGCTCCGCCCTGCGCAAGATGATCGGCGCGTTCGAGGAACGGGCGGCGGTGCTTTATTCGGGAGCGGCAGGGGCCGGCGCGACCAGTAGCTCGAGTGCGCACAACGCCGCCTGAAGCCTGACGCCGCCGCGGCCGAGGTCGCCGAAATCCTTGCGGTCGGCGACGATGTGCGCCGGATCGGCGCCTTTTTCGGCACGCGCGAATACCACAGTGCCAACCGGCTTCTTCTCTGTGCCGCCGCCCGGTCCAGCCACGCCGGTGATGGCGACCGAGACATCGGCACCGCTCATTTCAAGCGCCGCTTGCGCCATGCTCCACGCCACTGCGATCGACACCGCACCGAATGTTTCCAGCACGTCCGGGCTGACTTTGAGCAATTCGAGCTTGGCGTCGTTCGAATAGGTGACGAAGCCGGCCTCCAATATATCCGAAGAGCCCGGAATCTCGGTGATGGCCGCAGCGACCAGCCCGCCGGTGCAGCTTTCGGCGACGGTTATCCTGCGTCCGGCGGCACGATTGCTGTCGACGACGCGCTGGGCGGCCTCGACCAGTTCGGTGGGCAGGATGGTGTCCATGGTCACCATCCGACAGCCGGGCAAATCGGCAGGTTCTGCTTTGCGCCCCTGTCCTTGCTCAATTGCAGGATCGTCACGACCAGTTCGGCGGCGTTGCGCGGCGGCAACGGGGCGATCAGCGTCGCAATGCGATTGATCGCTGCACAATCGTTTACCTTGATATCCTTGGTGATGAGCGGCGCGACGATCGCCGACATCAGGGTGCGCGCGGCATCGGTGTCGAGGATCAGGCTCAGATCCTGGCCGGACATCTTGGAGATCGCCGCTTTGGCCAATGGCCAGGAGGCATCGGCTTGGGCACGGTATCGATCGACGAACGGGCCCGACGTCTGGCGCACCAGCGCGTTGGCCGGCAATGCCGAGGAACAGACGATGCCGACCGCAAGGAGCGCGTCGGGGGCGACGTAAAGCATCAGTGCGGTGGCTTCGGGCGCCGTCACGCACGGCTTGGCCGCTTCCGCCGACTGTGCGCTGATGGCGGCAAGCCCTGCCCACAGCGCTATCGCCGTCGGCCCGATCCGCTTCGTCATATTGTATCTCCAGTGATTCTGATCGTCGCGATCGCCTGGGCGGCGATGCCTTCGCCGCGTCCGGTGAAGCCCAGACGCTCGGTCGTCGTTGCCTTGATGCTAATCTGGCCGGTCGTGAGCCGCAACAGCGCCGCGACCCGGTCGCGCATCGCAGCGCGGTGCGGGCCGATCTTCGGCGCTTCGCAAATGATGGTCAGGTCGATGAAATCGATGATGCCACCGCGTTCCCGGATCAACGCGGCGGCGTGTTCCAGGAACTGCGCCGAATCCGCGCCGCGCCACTGCGGATCGCTGGGCGGAAAATGCGTGCCGATATCTCCCTCGGCGATCGTACCGAGCAGGGCATCGGTGATCGCGTGGAGCGCGACATCGGCATCGCTATGCCCCGACAGCCCCTTGTCATGTGGAATGAGCACACCGCCGAGCCATAATTCCTCGCCCTCGGCCAGGCGATGGACATCATAACCGGTCGCGCTGCGCACGAGCATGGTGGCGGCATGACGCATTTCGGCAGCCGCGAAATCGGCGGGGTAGGTCACTTTTTCGAGCATCGCATCGCCTTCGACCAAAGCCACGGCCTCTCCTGATTTGCGTAGCATCTGCGCATCGTCGGTGGGTTCGTCGCCATTCCAGCCGCGATGTGCGGCAAGGATCGCATCGAAGCGGAACGCTTGTGGCGTCTGGATGCGGAATAACCCGTCGCGCGACACGCCCGCACCGAGCACCTCCACGCCCCGCGCGAGCGTATCGGTGACCGGCAAAGCGGGCACAGCGCCCGCATCCTCGTCGAGCGCGATCAACAGGCGATCGATCACCGACACGGGCAGGAACGGGCGGGCGGCATCATGGATCAGCACTTGAGTCGGCTCGTGTTCGGCCAGGCACTCAAGGCCGGCCAGCACCGACATCCGTCGTGTCGCTCCGCCGGTCACCCGCTCGACCGGGCCGAGCGCGCCATCAAACGCGGCATCGAGCGCCGCATCCTGTCCTTCGCCGATCACGACGACAACGCGGTCGATCGCCGGATGCCCGGCCAGTACGGCATAGCTGTGTGCGATCATCGGCTTTCCCGCCAACAGGGCAAATTGCTTCGGCACGCCGCCACCGCTGCGTAATCCCTGTCCTGCGGCAACGATCAGCGCGGCGGTGCGGGGAGGTTTGGGGCAAAACGCCGTCATGACGTTCGCCTAGCCCATGCCCGACCGGCTCGCCAGCCGCTATTCGGCGCACGCAATGGCCGATCGCGTGGACGCCGGGTCGCGTGCGGGAACGGTGCGCGTATTTCCATCCCGGTGCGATAGCGGTTGCGGCGCGGTGGTTGAATCCGGGGAAGGCGACGGCGGCGGCCAGGACCTTCGATGGTTGCGGAGATATGTTACACCGGTCGTGTCACGTTTCTCTGGCCAGCCCCGGCGCAGAAATATTAGAAATATAGATAAATATCAATATGATATACCTTTTTCTGAGCTGGTTTCGGATTGGCATTTCTCGTCCTAATGTTGGACCGTGTAACGAATCTCCGGTCGCGGATTTGGTGTCGTCCGGCCGATCTGGCCGATGGCGTGGCTAATTCCGGTTTGGACGCGAGGGCGATCGATGGCTGCTATGCGCCCAATCTAAGCCGTTCAGCCTGGTGCATCGTCATCCCGAAACCTGACATCCGTTCATCCAGCTCTGAGCGGCACTCGGATGACCGACTTTGGGACGAAGCCGTCATTCCGGTATCGCCAATCGAACGTCCGGCGTTGCCAGAATCAGACGTTCGAGTGCGGTGTTTTCTTGTACCTCCAAAATGCATGGGGCGTCAGAATGCGGTTCGCACCCGATAGGACCGCCCTCAGTATGAGGGCGTCCAGTGTTGTTGCGCCAGAGCAGCCTCGAAGCGCAGTCGCAGAGGGTCCGAAAACCCCGAGTCGACATGGCCAGCGAACCGGATCAGGCCCGCGATATGTTCGACCATTCCGGTCATCGCATCGAACTTCCGGGTGGCCGCATGCCGTGCGAGGCCAAATTTCTCGATGCCGCGCACATGATCCGTGACTTTTTGTCGGAAATCGCGAGTAAGCCGCGGTCGATCGCGGTCGACCAGCAAGCCCAGTACCACTTTGCGCGCGCCCGGTGGCACGACCGAGATCTTGCGCTCGTGAAGGCGGAAGCCGTGCTTTGAGAGCGCGGTACGAACGTCTTCGACCAGCGACATCGCGAGTGCCCGATCGAACCCCGAAGCCGAGCCCGAAAACGTTATGTCGTCGGAATAGCGGGTAACGACAAGCCCCGTGCGCTTGGCCAGCGCGGCGAGCTCTATGTCGAGCCGGCGGCAGACGAGGTTCGACAGCATCGGGCTGGTGGGAGCACCTTGTGGAAGATAGCCCGTGTAGTCCCGGGCATAGAATGCAGGTCCGCGCCTCTGAGGATTTGCGACCGACCGACGCTTCACCGACTCATCAGGCGGATTGACCCATGGTCTGGTGCACAGTCGAGCGAGCTCAAACGATACCAGCGGCTGGTAGCCGATTTCGCGGAAGACCCGGTAGACCTTCCGCTCCGGGATGTTCTCGAAGAAATCGTGGATGTCCAGCTTGAGCAGCCAGCCGGCGCCGGCATGCTGGCTGGCGCATTTCACGATCGAGCTTCCTTTTGCATAGGCGTGGCTGATCTCATGGACGTGGCGACCGCGAAGGATTTCGCGGACGATCCAGCGCTGAACCGCCATGAGGTTCGGATCCGGGACCGCGATCCGGCGACCACCGCCAGAGCGCTTGCTGATCGTGAAATCACGATAATGCTCGCCAGTCCGACTTGCCACCGCGTGTCGCAGCCAATGCCGTGAGATGTCTGTGCGGAAGGCGAGATGAGCGAGCGTCAGGATCGCCGGCGCCCCGGCGGTTTCTGGCGGCTGCGACTGGATCAGCGCGTTGTCGAGCGTTTCGAGCGAGCGTCCCCGCCTCAAGCCTTCGGTCCGGTACGTGTGGGGCGAAACGGCGATCAACCACTTTGACTCAGATTGAGGCCGAGGTGGAGCGGACGTGGCCAGGCCACGTAGGTCCCTGAGTCCGCTTCACCCTGGCCGATCACGGCGATGCCTTCTCCCAGGCGAAGTGCGACGCACCAGCCCGCTCCGAGAACCCCGGAGCAATGTCTGGCCTCACGGCCGGCGGGAGGCTGGATGATCACCGTTCCGCCCTCAACTGCGTTGGATAGTAGGGATCGTTGTGGTTCGGCAAGACCGGTGTCGGCTGAACGGCGCGGCGACGTGCCAGTTCGACCATTCCCGCGTCTGTCAGGCGCCCCGAAGCGCCTACCAGATTCAGGGAGCGGGCAAGCGCCAGAAGGCGCTTCGCCTCGGCGATCGAGACGTCAGCCGTTTCGGCGATCTGCTCCGGCCGCTTCACTCGGTGGGCGATCAGTTCGATGATGGCACCGAGGCGCTTCGCTCCCTCGGCGCCCGCGTGCGGTTCCTGCGGAGGACCAGGCCGCATCTGGAACAGACCGAGCAGGTCGCGCGGCACCGCCTTGTACTCGAACAGGCTATTCCAGCCATCAAAGACCTTCCATAAGACCTGCGGCATATTATTCGGGGCAGTATGCTCGAAAGCGATTAAGGCCCGACTATTCTCGAAGCCGAACGTCCAATCGATTTTCCGCGATTTCTTGCGCTTCGGAAAACGCCCCCGCTTTGAGCCACCGGGTCGCGGGGGACCCCCTCGGCATAGTGCCTCGACTTCCGCCAGTTGCTCGGGAGTCCAACCGGCTCCGGCAAAAGTCGGACAGGCATGCAGGATGTGCACGTTCTGGTCGCCAAAACGGCGCCTTAGCCGCGCGATCGCTTTCTGGGTTGCTGCGTATGCGGCAACATGGACGGTGAGGAAACCGCCGGACGTCCAGCTGCGAATGGTAGCGTGGCGACGTAGCGCGCGATCGAACTTCAGAATTTGGGATCCTGACCCCGAAAAATCATCGACAAGGAGAATGGTGGGCGCCCTCGTTCCTCGCATGAGGGGCAGATCGAGCGCTGGCAAGATAGCTGTCGCCGAAGCCGGCTGCCGTTGAACGCCACGGATCACGTTGGCGATGACCGCCTCGCTACCCGGGAGGGCGGGCTCGATGATGGCGTAACCTCCGTCACGCCCTTCGGCATGGGCGGATTCGCCCTTTGGCACCTCGCGTGCCGGGAAAGCCGCGACAGGGCCTGGGAGGCGTGCGGCAAGGTCTGCGACCAGGTCGCCAAGCTCGCGACGCAGATCCGTGCTGCTCACAAGTCGCAGGCCGTCGACGAGCAACATCGCCGTCTCGCGCCTTGCAGGCGTGAAGTTTTCCAGCCATTTGGCTACGCGCGGATGGTCGATGCGTTTCAAGCCGCCACCTTGGATTCATTGAAGATGGAAATCCAGAGAAGCTGGTCGTCTAAATCCGTTTGCACCTCGCCTCACCAGACCGGACGGGGGCGTGCATCTCCTAATCAGCTCCCAGCCTAGACCATGCGGACACCCCTCGTCAGAACGACCATGCGCAGCGCGTTGGCCGGATGCAATTGCCGGTCCTCATCGAAGACATCAGTTTGTCGGCCTCTTGGTCGCTGAAGTCGATCAGAACTCGACCGAGAGTTTGGCCTACGCGGTTGCCTGCGACGATCGCCTCCAGCCCGCCCAGCGTTTTCCGCGTGGACTGCGGCACGGCGGCTGCACGCGCGCAGCCGCGTGACCGGCGAGGCCCGACTAGCGATGGGGCGCAAAGTCGATCGGAGTGGCAGCTTTGGCGCCTTGCTGCTGGGAAGCTATCAACCTTATGAATGGCTGGTTCGGGCGCGAGCTGCCATCACGAATCCGCGCTGAAACGGCGTAAGCTGGTCGCTAACTGCCCGCCAATCGGGCGAGCCCGAACGGCGGCTATCCACATTGGCGCGCCTGAACCCGCCCGTCTGCAATCGGCCCAATCCCGGTCATCAAGTTTCACCGCTATCGATCAATAGCAGCGATATGACCACGCACGCCCCCGCACCCACCAACCTTGCCATCCCCACCCATTTCCCCTACTGCCCGTTTTTCAGGCACATCATGACAGCAACTCTATCCCCCATCCAGATCGGACCCGTCCGGATCGAACGCCCCGTCGTGCTCGCGCCGATGACGGGCGTGACCGATATGCCGTTCCGCAAACTCGTGCGCCGCTATGGCTCGGGCCTCAACGTGACTGAAATGGTCGCAAGCCAGGCGGCGATCCGCGAAACGCGTCAGTCACTGCAAAAGGCCGCGTGGGATCCGATTGAGGATCCGGTGTCGATGCAACTGGTCGGATGCACGCCTTTTGAAATGGGTGAGGCGGCGAAGCTGAGCGAGGATCGCGGCGCCGCGATCATCGATATCAATATGGGCTGCCCGGTGCGCAAGGTGACCAATGGCGATGCCGGATCGGCACTGATGCGCGATCTCGACAATGCCGGCGCGATCATTCGGGGCGTGGTCGATGCGGTCAGCGTGCCGGTGACGCTGAAGATGCGCATGGGCTGGTGTCACGACAGCCTCAACGCGCCGGAATTATCGCGCATCGCCGAGGATCTTGGGGTAAAGCTGATCACTGTGCATGGCCGCACCCGTAACCAGATGTACAAAGGGAGCGCCGACTGGGCGTTCATCCGCCGGGTGAAGGACGCGGTGAGCGTGCCGGTGATCGCCAATGGCGATATCTGTTCGATCGAGGATGCCGAGGCGGCGCTCGAACAGTCCGGTGCGGATGGCGTGATGATCGGTCGTGGCGCCTATGGCCGGCCATGGCTGCTCGCGCAGGTGATGGAATGGTTCGCCAGCGGTCGGCGCTTGCCCGATCCGACTGTCTCGGAACAATATGACGTCATCGCAGAGCATTATGATGAAATGCTCGCACACTATGGCATCGAAACCGGCGTCAACATGGCGCGCAAACATATCGGCTGGTACACGCGCGGGCTGCACGGCTCGGCCGAGTTCCGTAACCGCGTCAACCAGATCGCCGACCCCAAGGTCGTGCAGGCGATGCTCGCGGAATTCTACGCGCCCTGGCGTACCCAGGCGGCAGCGTGACGTCATGACCGCGCCGGACAATGTTGCCGGTCCGGAATTCTCGCATCTGTTCGCCGCGCTGCCGGTGGCGGTGCTGATCGTCGATCCCGAAGGCAGGATCGCCCATGCCAATGCCGATTGCGAGACGCTGCTCAACCTGTCTGAGCGAGCGATGATCGGCCAGCCGCTCGAATCGGTGTTGCACTCGCCGCGCGCCGATAACGGCCGTGACAGCCATGGTTTTGCCGCGTTCGATATCGAGGTCGAAACCGCGCGGGCAGGGCGGGTGCGAGTGGATTTCATCGAAACCCTGGTCGCCGATTATCCAGGCTGGCGGACAATCACCTTGCATCACGCTGCCGCGTCGCGTCGCATGGGGCATAGCGCGGACCGCGCCTCCGCCGCGCGCGCCGCGGTCGGCGCGGCGGCGATGCTCGCGCATGAGATCAAAAACCCGCTCTCGGGCATCCGCGGCGCGGCACAGCTGCTCGCCGGCGGCGGGGAGGGGGCGGAGGAGCTCACCACCCTGATCACCACCGAAGTCGATCGCATCGCGGCGCTGATCGACCGCATGCAGGATTTCACCGACACACGCCCGCTCAACCCGCTGCCTGAGAACATCTATCCGCTGCTCGATCATGCCCGTCGCGTGGCGCTGGCCGGCTTCGCGCGCGACGTCACCATCGAGGAACGCTTCGATCCGTCGCTGCCGCCGGCCCTGGTCGATCGTGACGCCATGCTCCAGGTGATCCTCAACCTGCTCAAGAACGCGTCGGAGGCGATGGTGCAGCAGGCCGATGCGCGCATCACGCTGTCCACCGCCTTTCGCCACGGCATGGCGGTGAGCGCCGCGCCGGGCCGCCCGCGTCAGCCCTTGCCGATTGAGATCTGCGTGATCGACAACGGTCCCGGCGCGCCGGCCGACATCGCCGACCATCTGTTCGACCCGTTCATCTCGGGCAAGCCGGAGGGGCAAGGGCTTGGCCTCGCTCTGGTCGACAAGCTGGTCCGCGACATGGGCGGGATCATCCAATATGCCCGCGAGGGGATGCCCGAAGCGACCGTCTTCCGCATCCTGTTGCCGAGAGGAAGTTCATGATCGGCTCCATCCTGGTTCTCGACGACGATACCGCGATCCGTACCGTCGTCGCGCAATCGCTGCGGCGAGCGGGCTATGACGTCATGACGGTGGCGACATTGGCCGAGCTCGATGTCCAGTTGGCGATCAAGCTGCCCGATGTGCTGATCTCGGACGTGGTGCTGCCCGACGGCAATGGCCTGGACCGGGTCGCACGGCTGACCGCCGAGCATCCTGAGCTGCCTGTGATCGTGCTGTCGGCACAGAATACGCTGAGTACCGCGGTGCGCGCCAACGAGGTCGGCGCTTATGACTATCTGCCCAAACCGTTCGACCTCGA
Organism: Sphingomonas sp. UYAg733; assembly: GCF_054057355.1. NCBI lineage: Bacteria > Pseudomonadati > Pseudomonadota > Alphaproteobacteria > Sphingomonadales > Sphingomonadaceae > Sphingomonas > Sphingomonas sp. UYAg733. Next base: position 74,878 of record NZ_JBSRZE010000002.1, on the reverse strand, counting down.
CGCTCTGTCGCGTGCTGTACAGGGCGCGCTGGCGCGACGGCAGGGCGCACCGTTCGTATCGGTCGATGCGGAGGATAGCGCGCTGCCGCTGATCGGCCGGTCGCCTGCCATGCAGGACGTCTACCGCGTGATTGCCCGGGTCGTGTCTAACGATCTGACGGTGCTGATCTCGGGCGAATCCGGCACCGGCAAGGAACTGGTCGCGCGCGCAATCCATGATCTCGGCACGCGTCGTCGCTCGCCGTTCGTCGCGCTGAACATGGCGGCGATCCCGCGCGAACTGATCGAGGCCGAGCTGTTCGGTCATGAGCGCGGCGCATTCACCGGTGCACAGGCGCGATCCGCCGGCCGCTTCGAGCAGGCAGCGGGCGGCACGCTGTTCCTGGATGAGATCGGCGACATGCCGATGGAGGCGCAGACACGGCTGCTCCGCGTGCTGCAATCGGGCGAATTCACCACCGTTGGCGGCGCGCGCACGATCCGCGCCGATGTCCGCATCGTCGCTGCGACCAATCGCGAACTGGCGCAACTGGTCAGCGGCGGGCAATTTCGCGAGGATCTGTTCTACCGTCTCAACGTCGTGCCCGTCATGCTGCCCGCGCTCAGAGCGAGGCGGCAGGATATCGCGCTGCTCGCCCGGCATTTCCTCGATAAAGCGGCGGAGAGCGGCTTGCCGCGCAAACAGCTCGATCCAGCCGCGATCGTCGCGCTGGAGAATTACGACTGGCCGGGCAATGTTCGTGAACTCGAAAATATCATGCGGCGCATGGCGGTGCTCAGCCGCGACGAGCGGATCGACGCGGACGAGGTGCGCGCGATGCTCGGCGGCAATGCCGCGACGCTGGCGGTCCTCGAAGGCGATCCCGGAATCGAGGCGGCGGTGCGCGCGCGACTCGAACGCATGGCGCGCGAGGAACCGGCGGCGCTCGATGACGGGTCGCTTTACGACCGCATCATCGGCGAGGTGGAGCGGCCGTTGATCGAAGCGATGCTGGCTCGTCACGGCCAAAATCAGCTGCGTGCCGCGCGCGCGCTGGGAATCAATCGCAACACATTGAGAAAACGCCTCGATATGCTGGGTATCGACCCCACCGCTGGGCGGTCGGCCGAGGCCGATATCGGCTGAGAGGTTAGAATCTGTGTTCTAATTACAACTATATCGTTGTATCAAAGACACGATGCACGCCGGATTGGCACCTTCGACTGAGCTGAAAACGCCGAACCGACGGTTCAGTGTCACGCCGTTTGTCGAGCTGCTCGTATTGGGCGGTGCGATCGCGATCGCGGTCGGCACCTATTTTGTCGTGACCGGTGGCGAGGCGCCACAACGCTCGCTGACCCCGACGATCATCGCGCTGTTGCTGGTCGCGAACCTGCTTCCGGGAATCGCGCTCATGGTGCTGCTCGGGCGTCGCGTGGCGATGAAGCGCGCGGCGCAATCGCCGCTGCGCGGGCGTGGAAGGCTTCATGTCCAGCTGGTTGCAATGTTCTCGGCGGTCGCTGCGGTGCCGACCCTGCTGGTGGTGATCTTCGCGTCGCTGCTGTTCCAATATGGTGTCGAATTCTGGTCGTCGGATCGGGCGCGCGGGATGCTGGAAAATGCGAGCACGCTGGTGCGCGAGAATTACCAGCGAGAGCTTAGCCGCGTCGCTGACCAGACCAGGACGATGAGCGGTGACCTGGCCGCTGACCTGCGCCAGCTGCCGATCGACAGTCGAAAATTCAGCGAAGCGCTCTTCATCCAGACTTACCGGCGAGAACTGTCGGAAGCGATGATTCTACGCAGAGACGAAGAAGATCCACTGGTCGTACTGAACCCGTATGACCGTCCGCTCCGGAATGTGGTCACGGTCCAGATGATGGACGATATTGATCGCGGCGCACCCTATGTTTCTATTCAGGATAAGGACCGGACCGGCGCCGTCGTCCCGCTCGACTATGGCAACCACACCTATCTCTACACCGCCAAGGTGTTCGACGAGCAACTGGCGGCGCAGCTCAAGCGTGGCGACGCCATTCTGGCCGATTATCGCGTGCTGCAGTCGCGTTCGCGCGCGCTGCAATTGCGCTTCAATGCCGCTTTGCTCGGCATTTCGCTGCTGATCGTCGGCATTGCGGTGTGGATCGCGCTCGCCGTGGCCGACCGGCTGGTGCGCCCGGTCGGCGAGCTGGTCGCCGCCGCGCGCCGGGTCAGCGACGGCGACCTGACCGCGCGCGTGCCCGCGCCCAAGACGGAGGATGAGGTCGGCACGCTGGCCAATGCCTTCAACCAGATGACCGGGCGGCTCGAAGAACAGACTGGCGCGCTCGAAAGCCGCCGCGCGCTGATCGAAGCGGTGATGTCGGGTGTGTCGGCCGGCGTCGTCTCGATCACCATCGACGGCACGATCCGGTTGATCAACCGCTCGGCGACCGAATTCCTCAACACCGGCGACAGCAATCCGGTGGGCCGCCAACTCAGCGTCGTTTCACCCGAACTGGCCGCGTTGATCGGCAGCGACGCGCGCGACGCGATCGTCGAGATCGATGCCGGCGGCGAGGCGAAGACGCTTGCGGTCAAGATCGCGCGATCCGAGGACGGGCCGATCCTGACCTTCGACGACATCACTCAGCAATTGCTCGATCAGCGCCGCGCCGCCTGGTCGGATGTCGCGCGGCGCATCGCGCATGAGATCAAGAACCCGCTAACCCCGATTCAGCTCGCCGCCGAACGGCTGCAGCGCCGTTACGCCAAGCAGATCGCGAGCGACGACGGGACGTTCTCACGACTGACCGAGACGATCATCCGTCAGGTCGGCGATCTGCGCCGCATGGTCGACGAATTCTCCTCCTTCGCGCGCATGCCCAAGCCGCTGTTCCGGCCCGAATCGATCGGCGACATCGCCAAGCAGACGCTGTTCCTGCACGAGGTGGCGCATCCGGCGATCCGCTTCGCACTGATCAACGACCAGCCCGGCATGGAACTGGTGTGCGATCGCCGTCAGATCGGTCAGGCGCTGACCAACATCGTGAAGAACGCGGTCGAGGCGATCGAGGCGGCGAACAGCGAAGCCACGGGCGAAATCACCATGACGCTGAACGGCGAAAATGGCCGTTCGATCGTGATCCGGATTGCCGACAATGGCGTGGGCCTGCCGGCGGCCCGAGACCGGATCGTCGAGCCCTATATGACGACGCGCGCGCGCGGCACCGGCCTTGGCCTGGCGATCGTCAACAAGATCGTCGAGGAGCATTGCGGCACGATCTCGTTTGGCGACCGGGACGGCGGGGGCACACTCGTAACCATGACATTCGACGCGGCGGCATTGTCTGCGCTGGATGCCGGCGATGGCGCGGACGCCCGCGCCGTCGACAGCGACGATCGTCGCCCCACCGAACTCACACGAAATCGGACCTGACCAATGGCACTCGATATCCTTATCGTCGACGACGAACGCGATATCCGCGAACTCGTCTCGGGCGTGCTCGAAGACGAAGGTTATGAAACGCGCAGCGCGGCGGACAGTGACGCCGCGCTCGAGGCGATCGCGGCGCGCCGACCGTCGCTGGTGCTGCTCGACGTGTGGCTGCAGGGATCGCGGCTCGACGGGCTCGAATTGCTCGACGAACTGAAGCGCCGTGATCCGTCGATCCCGGTGCTGGTCATATCCGGCCATGGCAATCTTGATACCGCTGTCGCCGCGATCCGCCGCGGCGCCGCCGACTTCATCGAAAAGCCGTTCGAGGCCGAACGGCTGTTGCTGATGGTCGCGCGCGCGACCGAAACCGAGCGCCTGCGCCGCGAAGTCGCCTCGCTCCGCGCGACGGTTGGCCGCGACAGTGACCTGACCGGCAGCTCGACCGCGATCAATGGCGTGCGCGCGACCCTGAAGCGGGTCGCCTCGACCGGCAGCCGCGTGCTGGTGATGGGCGCCGCCGGCGTCGGCAAGGAAGTCGCCGCGCGCCTGCTCCACGGCTGGAGCCAGCGCGCCGATGCGCCGTTTGTCATCGTCAGTGCCGCGCGCATGACGCCCGAGCGGGTCGAGGAGGAATTGTTCGGCGTGGAGGAGAGCGGGGGTATCGTCCGCCCCGGCCTGCTCGAACAGGCACATGGCGGCACGCTGTTCCTTGACGAGATCGCCGATATGCCGATCGCGACCCAGGCACGAATCCTGCGCGTGCTGACCGATCAGAGCTTCAGCCGCGTCGGTGGCCAGCGCATCGTCAGGGTCGATGTCCGTGTCGTCTCGGCGACTTCGCGCGACCTGATACAGGAAATCGCCGAGGGACGGTTCCGTGAGGATCTTTACTATCGCCTGAACGTCGTGCCGGTACTCATCCCTGGCCTATGCGAACGGCGCGAGGATATCCCGGCATTGGTCAATCATTTCATGGCGCACTACGCCTCCGAACGGCGTGTGCCGACGCCGGAAATCGCGCCCGACGCTATGGTCGCGCTGCAATCCTATGAATGGCCGGGCAATGTCCGCCAGCTGCGTAACGTGGTGGAACGCACGATCATCCTCGCGCCGGGTGACCGGATCGGACGGATCGATCTCGACCTGTTGCCGGCCGAAGTGCTGGGCGAGCCGGGCGAGATGGGTGGGGGAACCAACGCGATCATGGGGTCGCCGTTGCGCGAGGCGCGCGAAACGTTCGAGCGCGAATATCTTCGTGTTCAGATCAGGCGCTTTTCGGGCAATATCTCGCGCACCGCGCACTTTATCGGGATGGAGCGCTCGGCGTTGCACCGCAAACTGAAGCTGCTCGGCATCACCGAGACGCGCGAGGATTAAATCGAATTCATTCGCGACCAGTGGACGCGAGGATGTCTCATCCCTAGATTAGCGAAAGGTGCCAGATAGCGCCCATCTGACGCCGGGAACCGGCGCAATGCGGTAAACTTCCGCCAAGAACAAAGGATCGACCGATGGCCGACAAGCAAACTTCTCTCCAGGATCTTTTCCTCAACGCGCTGCGCCGGTCGAAGACACCGGTGACGATGTTTCTCGTCAAGGGCGTGAAACTGCAGGGGATCGTCACCTGGTTCGACAATTTCTCGGTATTGCTGCGCCGTGACGGCCAGTCGCAGCTGATCTACAAACACGCCATCTCGACGATCATGCCGTCGGGCGCGGTCGATGTCGCCGCGATCGTCAATGCGGTCGGCGAGGCGCAGAAACGCACGCCGCTGCTGCAGGAGATTTTCCTCAACGCGGTGCGCAAGTCGGACGACAATGTGACCATGTTCCTGGTCAATGGCGTCATGCTTCAGGGCCAGATCGCGGCGTTCGACCTGTTCTGCATGCTGCTCCAGCGCGACGGCATGTCGCAGCTCGTCTACAAGCATGCCGTGTCCACCATCCAGCCGGCGCACCCGCTGAATTTGGCTGACGAAACAACGGATAGTGACGAAGATTGACCACAGGTTTTGAACGTGATCGCGATGAATTCTCGCGTGGTGCCCGTGCTGTTATCGTGTTTCCCGAACATGGTGCCTCCTCGCGGGACGTAGCCGCGCGCCTGGAGGAAACGGCCGGGCTGGCCGCAGCGATCGGCGTGATCGTCGCGGAGAAAATCTCCTACCGCGTCCGTGCGCCGCGCCCCTCGACCCTGCTCGGCAGCGGCCAGGTCGAGATGCTCGCCGCGACCGTGCGGATGGAGGAAGCCGAGCTCGTCGTGTTCGACGCCTCGCTGACCCCGGTGCAGCAGCGTAATCTCGAAAAGGAACTCGGTGCCAAGGTCATCGACCGGACCGGGCTGATCCTCGAGATTTTCGGCGAACGCGCCGCGACCGCCGAAGGGCGGCTGCAGGTCGAACTGGCGCATCTCGATTATCAGGCGGGGCGGCTGGTGCGCAGCTGGACCCATCTCGAGCGCCAGCGCGGCGGTTTCGGCTTTCTCGGCGGGCCGGGTGAAACGCAGATCGAGGCCGATCGCCGGCTGATCCGCGACCGGATGGCGCGATTGAAGCGCGAGCTCGAACAGGTCAGCCGCACGCGCGGTCTGCACCGCGAACGCCGCCAGCGCGCGCCCTGGCCGGTGATCGCGCTGGTCGGCTATACCAACGCGGGGAAATCAACGCTTTTCAATCGCTTGACGGGTGCTGACGTCATGGCGGAAGACCTGTTGTTCGCAACGCTCGACCCCACATTAAGGCAGATCAGCTTGCCCGGACTCGACAAGGCAATTCTGTCGGACACCGTGGGTTTCGTCTCGGAGCTACCAACCCAGCTCGTCGCCGCGTTCAAGGCGACATTGGAAGAGGTCATCTCGGCCGATGTGCTGATCCACGTCCGCGACATCGCTCATCCCGATACCATCGCACAACGCACCGACGTCGAAGCGGTCCTGCAGGAAATCGGCGTCGCGCCGGAAACGCCGCGGCTTGAGGCGTGGAACAAGCTCGACCTGCTCGACCATGACGAACGCACAGAATTGCTCGGCGAAGCGGAGCGCCGCGACGATGTGGTCGCGATTTCGGCATTGAGCGGGGAAGGGGTCGATACTCTGATCCAGACCGTCGCGGCGATGCTGACGCAGAATCATCGGCGTTACAACATTACGCTGGATTCAGCCGATGGCGCTGGCGCGGCCTGGCTGCATGCGCATGGCGAAGTGATCGAGCAAGCGGTTGAAGGTGAACAGGCGATCTATCAGGTACGCATGTCGCCACGCGATTATGACCGGTTTAGTCAGCGCGGCGTTTGACCGCCTGCCATAAAGCTTCCTTCGAATCGAGATCGAGCCCGGCAAAGCTGTCGCCGGCATCCGCCTCCATCGCCTTGAAGCGCGTTTCGAACTTGGCATTGGCCGTGCGCAACGCCGCTTCGGGGTCGACTCCGAGATGCCGCGCCCAGTTGACCACTGAAAAAAGCAGGTCGCCAACTTCTTCCTCGCGCTGATCGACGGTGGCGGCATCGATCTCGGCGATCTCCTCAATCACTTTCGCACGCGGTCCCGCCGCATCGGGCCAGTCGAATCCGGTACGCGCCGCGCGTTTCTGCAGCTTCTCGGCACGGAGCAGGGCGGGGAGGCCGATTGCGACACCATCCAGCGTGCTTGATTCCCCCTTTGCCGCCCGCTCCTGGGACTTGATCTGCTCCCACAGATAATGACCGCCCTCAGCCGCGTCGCCGAAGATATGCGGGTGCCGTCGTTCCATCTTGTCGCTGATCGAAGTCGCCACGTCGGGTAGTGCGAACAGGCCGGCTTCCTCCGCCATACGGCTGTGGAACACGACCTGGAGCAGCAGATCGCCGAGTTCGTCCTTGAGATCGGCCATATCGCCACGGCCGATCGCATCGGCGACCTCATAGGCTTCCTCGATCGTGTACGGTGCGATCGTCGCGAAGGTTTGCACGCTGTCCCATTCGCAGCCACCAACCGGATCGCGCAGCCGCGCCATGATCGTCACGAGACGATCCATCGGGCGATCGATCGCTGTAGGGGAGCCCTGCTCGTCGCTCATGATCTAAGTCCGATAATATACATTATGTTAAATCAGCATCCGTATCGGCGGGCCCCTCCGTTTTCATCGGCTCGAGCATCAGTGTGCCATTCTCCACGCGCCACGACCGCAACCGCGACAGAAAATTCATCCCGATCACGTCCATCTCGCCGAAGCTCGGCGAAACCACTGCCTTTATGTCTTTCGTGTGCAGCCCATCGATATCCAACTGCTTGATCTTGGCGCGCCACGCATCGACCATGCCGTTGGCGGTTTCGAGCTGAACCGGATCGCTGCTTTTGTCGAACTCGACACCTGCGGCATTGGCGGTCGCCTCGGACAGTGCGATGGTCGTCGCGCCGCTATCGATCAGCATCGACCGTGTGACGCCATTGATCGTGACCCGTGCGTAATAATGGCCGTCATCGCTCTGCGCGATGCGGATGGTCTTGCCGTCGGTCTGTTGCTTGCCGAGGCTCGCCCAATGCTCGACCGCGCCGAACCCGTTGACGATCGCGACACGGTGAGCGACCAGGATATAGACCATGCCGATAATAGCCGCCCAGGCCAGCGCCGATTTGACGGCGAAGCCGAGCGGAATGCGCCGGCCACCCAGTGCGCTGACCGCCAGCACCAGGCACAGCAGGCTGAAGATAAAGCTGGCAGACTGGCCGCTGGTCACGCTGTGAGTTCCAATCCGTCATAGCCCGGCTCGACTCCGTCGGGCAGTTCGGCAACCAATGTGGCATAGTCCATCGATTGGTCCATATGGATCAGCGCAGACCGTCCCGGCCGTAATTGTTCAATCCATTCCAGGACCGCCGCTAATTCCGGATGCGTCGGATGTGGAAAACGCCGCAGCGCATCGACCACCCAGATATCAAGATCCTGATACAATGATCGCATATCAGGTCTTAAGATATTGAAATCGGTTGCATATCCGATCGACCTACCTTGGTGTTCGAAGCGTAACCCGGCGGATTCGATGTTGCCGTGCGGCTGATCGACGACGCGGATCGATATATCGCCGATCTGAATCGCGTCGGGCAGAATCTCGCCCGCGACTGTCGGCGGATAACCGTCCCGGCCACTAAAGGCATAAGCGAAGCGGTCGGTGAGCGCCGCGAGTGTCGCCGTTCTCGCCAGACCGCGTACCGGGAGACCCCTGGCATGATAGATTTGCCGCAGATCGTCGATGCCGTGGCAATGATCGGCGTGATCATGCGTCCAGATCACCGCATCCATGTCGGACACGTCGGCCGCCAGCAACTGTTCGCGCATATCGGGACTGGTATCGACCAGGATTCGAGTCGTCACCGTTTCGACGATGATCGATGCGCGGGTCCGGCGATTGCGCGGATTGTTCGGGTCGCACGCGCCCCAATCCCCACCCTGATTGGAGCCGATCCGCGGTACGCCGGACGAAGTGCCCGATCCGAGGATGCGAACCTTCACGCCTCGTCAGGCTCGCGTCTTGGCGAACAGCCGATGAAAATTGCGCGCCGTCGCTTCGCTGAGCTGCTCGACCGTCTCGCCGCGCAGATCGGCCAGGAAGCGCGCGGTATCGGCGACGAACGCGGGTTCGCCGGTCTTGCCGCGATGCGGAACGGGCGCGAGGAACGGTGCGTCGGTCTCGATCAGCAATTGCTCAAGCGGCAGGCGCGCCGCCGTCTCCTGCAGATCCTTTGCGTTCTTGAATGTCACGATCCCCGAGATCGAGATCATGAAGCCCAGGTCGAGCGCGATATCGGCGAACGCGCCACTCGCGGTGAAGCAGTGGATGACGCCAGGATAGGCCCCCTTCCCCATTTCATCGCGCAGGATCGTCGCGGTATCGTCCTCGGCGTCACGCGTATGGACGATGATCGGAAGCCCGGTTTCGCGCGCTGCGGCGATATGCGCGCGGAAACTGACCTGCTGCCGCTCGCGGTCGCTATGCTCGTAATAATAATCCAGCCCGCTCTCGCCAATCCCGACGACGCGCGGATGGCGTGCGCGATCGACCAGCTTGGCCGTGTCGACATGCGCGTGCTGATCCGCCTCGTGCGGATGAATGCCGACCGTCGCCCAGACGTCACGCTCGCGCTCGGCCGTGGCCAGCACATCATCCCATTCGCTCTCTCGTGTCGCGATATTGAGCATCGCGGTCACGCCGCGCGCGCGGGCGCGATCGAGCACCGCAGCCTGATCCTCGGCCAGCCCCTTGTAATTCAGGTGACAATGGCTGTCGGCGAGCATCAATCGACCTCCATCGGTAATTCGAGCCGCGGGAACACGCCGACCGGCGCCGGTAGCGCGACACCAGCGCCGATCGGCCAGCCAAGCGCCTCGAAATTGCGCTCGTCATGCTTTTGCGCGAGCAGGTCGAGCAGCTTGTCCGCTCCGCCCGGGATCGCCCAGCGCGCAAGGATTGCGATGCGGCGGATCGCCTCTACCGTGTGATACAGGATCGTATCGGCGCGCGCCGGATCGGTCTTGCGCACGCTCCATGGCGCCTGATCGGCGAAATACTGGTTGGCGTCACGCGCCGCGGCCCAGATCGCGTCGAGCGCGTTGTGCAGCGCCAGATCCTTCATCGCCACGTGCATACCGTCTTCCGCCGCGGAGACGCTGGCGAGCAAGCCGTCCTCCGCCGCCGTGCGCTCGCCAGCGGCCGGCACGAGGCCATCGCAGTTCTTGGCAATGATCGACAGGCAACGCTGCGCGAGATTGCCGAGATTATTGGCGAGATCGGCGTTGCAGCGCGTGACGATCGCTTCTTCCGAATAGCTGCCGTCCTGGCCGAAACTGACTTCGCGCAGCAGGAAATAGCGCAGCGCATCGACACCGAAACGCTCGACCAGCTCTATCGGGTCGGTGACGTTGCCGACCGACTTCGACATCTTCTCACCACGATTGAGCAGGAAGCCATGACCGAACACCGCGCGCGGCAGCGGCAGGTTGGCGCTCATCAGGAAGGCTGGCCAGTAAACGGCATGAAAACGCACGATATCCTTGCCGATAACGTGCAGATTGGCTGGCCAGAACTGCTCCATCTGCTCGAGATCGTCGGGGTAACCCGCGCCGGTCAGATAATTGGTCAGCGCGTCGACCCAGACATACATCACATGCCCCGGGCTGCCCGGTACCGGTACGCCCCAGTCGAAGCTGGTGCGCGATACCGATAGATCGGACAGGCCGCCCTCGACGAAGCGCAGGATTTCATTGCGCCGTCCCTCGGGCCGAATGAAATCGGGATCGGCAGCATAAAGGTCGAGCAAAGGCTGCTGATATTTTGACAGGCGGAAGAACCAGCTCTCCTCCTCGGTCCATTCGACCGGCGTACCCTGTGGCGAGAGCTTGCCGCCCTCCCCCTCGACCAGTTCAGATTCGTCGTAAAACGCCTCGTCGCGCACCGAATACCAGCCTTCGTAACGGCTCAGATACAGGTCGCCGGCCACCTCCATCGCACGCCAGATCGCTTGGCTCGCATGGTAATGATCGGCATCGCTGGTGCGGATGAAGCGGTCGTAGGAGATGCTCAGAACATCGGCCATCGCCTTGAAATGACCACTCATTTCATCTGCAAGTGCGCGTGGCGCGAGGTCGCGTTTGCGCGCCTCCTGCACCATCTTCAGGCCATGCTCGTCGGTCCCGGTCAGGAAACGCACATCGCGCCCGAGCTGGCGCTGGTAACGCGCGATCGCGTCGGTCGCGATCGCCTCATAGGCGTGGCCGATATGCGGGCGTCCATTGGGATAACTGATCGCGGTGGTGATGTAATAAGGGTCGGCCATGCCGCAGTCCCTAGAACAGGGAGCAGCGCAATTGAAGCCTTAGGCCGATCGATCTTCTCGCTTCGTTTGCCGACATGGCGATGAACTGAATGTCTGGTCGCCCCGAATATCGCCCACCACCGCATGCTGGCTCGATTCACATCGCTCGCCTGATGTGATCATCTCTGCGCCCCGTGACGCACCTTGCGCATTACGGATAAAGCCTATCCGACCGACCATTTGAATCGACAGGCCCGGAATCGAGCCGATGATGACTTCCGCCCCATCCCTCCCGATATTCCCGCAGGATCTCCAACAAATTCCCGTGCGGTTTCATCAAATTTCCCGCAGTTTTTCCCGCAGCTTCCCGAAGAACCGCCAAAAAAAACTCTTCCCGCAGAAATACCCGCAGCTCCGGGAAATTCGCATCACCACGCGGAGCACCGGAAACGCGATTCCGAACGGACAATTCCGTCGATTCAACCGCGCCCGTCCAACCGTTAGCACCATCCCCAACGGCACCTCTCGGACCGCCGTTCGGCTCTTTGACATGACGAACAACAATCGCGGCTTCGCGCTGATTTAGCCTCGCTCGGCCAGCGTGGCGACCAGCCCGGCCATTTCGAACACCGTCGCCTGAGCATCAAGCGACAGGCCGCGTGCGCTGGCCGATAGCGCGCGAGCGGCATCGTAGCTGTTCAAGGCCGTCTGCAGCGCGGTACCGCGCTTCGCGGGGGCGGCGGCGGCAATAAACGCGGGGGCGCGGTCCAGAAACGCCTCGTAACGCGACTGCGCGGCCTTGGGCGCGAGGAGCTTGGCCAGCTTGGCGCGCTGGGCATTGCTCGGGTCGCCGTCTTTCGCAATTCCGGTCAGCGCCGTGTCGAGCGCCGCCATGTCGAGGCCGGCAAAACCCAATGCGCGACCGGGCGATCCCTGCCCCGCCTTCACCAGCGCGGCAATCTCGGCAGCGCTGGCATCGGACAATTGTGCGCGCAGTACGCGCTCCATCGCAGCGTCATCGAGCGGATCGAAGCGCAGCAGGCGGCAGCGCGAGCGGATCGTCGGCAGCAGGCGCCCCGGCGCATGGCTGATCAGCAGAAAGATCGTGCCGGCCGGCGGTTCCTCCAGGCTCTTGAGCAACGCATTCGATGCGCCCGGCCGCTCGACCTCGTCGATCGCATCGATCAGCACCACGCGACGCGAGGACATGGACGGGGTGGTCGCGAACATCGGGCCGAGCGCGCGGACCTGAGCGATCGGGATGCTCCGCGCGAGATCTTGGCCGGGCTTGTCGGGGTCCTTGGGCTGGCGTGACAATTCGCGATAGTCGGGATGCGAGCCGGCCGCGATCAACGATCGTGTACGATCGATCTCAGGCACATCGTAACCGGGTGGCAGCATGCCGGGGTTCGCGCCTTCGGCCAGCAGGCGCAAAGCCGCGATCCGCGCAAAGCTTGCCTTGCCGACGCCCTCGGGCCCGGCGAACAGCCACGCGTGATGCAATGTCCCGCCCGCCATCGCCGAGGCAAAGGCGGCATGAGCGGCGTCATTGCCGATTGGCCCCATCATCGTAAACGGCTCATGGCAGCAAATCGGCCAGGCCGGCGAGCAATGCCTCGGTCACCGCCTCGGGCGAGCCCGATGCGTCGATCAGGCGCATCCGGTCGGGCTCGTGCTCGGCATAGCCTCGGAACGCCTTGGCGACCTGAGCGTGAAAATCGTCGCCGCGCGCCGCGAAGCGGTCCGCCGCGGCGCCGTCGCGGTCATCCGCTCGCGCCCGACCCTGGTCAAGCGGCACTTCGAGGACGAAGGTGCGATCGGGCAGCAGGCCGCGCGACCCGAACCCGTGCAGCGCCAGCACTGCCGCGTCGTCAATTCCGCCAGCGACGCCCTGATAGGCACGGCTGCTATCGATGAAACGATCGCAGATCACCCAGCTCCCGGCGCCAAGCGCGGGCTGAATTTGCTTTTCGACATGGTCCGCACGCGCCGCCGCAAACAGCAGCGCCTCGCTATGCGGGCTCCAGCGCGCGACCGGACCTTGCATCAGCAACCCGCGAATCGCCTCCGCGCCCTCGCTGCCGCCGGGTTCGCGCGTCACCAGCGTCTCGATCCCGCGCGCGTCCAGCACCTCGGCGAGGCGCCGGACTTGAGTCGATTTACCCGCCCCCTCGCCGCCTTCGAGCGAGATGAAGCGGCCCCTCACCCGCCGAACAGGCCCATCAGGCCGGCCCAGGCACGGCCGAAAAAGCCCGCTTCGCCGACATCCTTGCCGGCGACCAGCGGCAGGCGCTGTGGTGGCATATCGGGGGTCATCACGACCAGGTCGGCGATATGCTGACCGGCTTTGATCGGCGCCTTGATCGGCCCGTCATAGACGACGCGGAGCTGGATGTCGGGCACGGCGCCCGCAGGCAGGGTCGCGGTGAGGTTCGCCGGTGCGATCAGATCGACCGTGCTGGCATCGCCAAGCTGGACCTCGGCGCTTTCGACCTTGCGGCCCTTGGCGACGATCGGCTTGGCCTGCCAGGCGCGGAAGCCCCAGTTCATGAACTTGACCGATTCCTCGATCCGCTGGTTTGAGCTGGTCAGTCCGGCCATCACAATGACCAGGCGGCGCCCATTCTGTTCGGCCGACCCGGTGAAACCATAACCGGCCTCGTCGGTGTGTCCGGTCTTCAGCCCATCGGCGCCGGCGACGCGGCCGAGCAGCGGATCACGATTGGCCTGGGTAATGTCCGCGCCCGCGCCCAGTGTCTTGCCCCAGGTGAAATTCGGCAGCGAATAGAATTTCTTGTAAAATCCCGGATGGTCCTTGATCGTCGCCGCGGCCAGCTTGGCAAGGTCGCGTGCGGTGACATAGGTCACGCCATTGTCCGGCCAGCCATTGGACGTGCCGAAATGGCTATTGGTCAGGCCGAGATCCTTGGCCGCGCGGTTCATCCGCTCGGTGAAAGCCGCTTCGGTGCCGGAAATGCCCTCCGCCAGCACGACGCAGGCATCGTTGCCCGACAATGTGACGATGCCCTTGAGCAGATTCTCCACGCTGACCATTTCGCCGGTCGACAGGAACATGGTCGAGCCCGCTGCCGGGCCGTGCCACTGCTTCCAGGTTTCGGGCCGCACTTCGAACTGCTGGTCGAGCTTGAGCTCGCCCTTCTTCAGCATGTCGAACGCAACATACACCGTCATCATCTTCGCCATCGACGCGGGCGGCATGCGCCGGTCGGGGTCCTTGGCGTACAACACCGCGCCCGACGACAGATCGGTCAGATAGGCGACCGGTGCCGGGGTCGGGAAATCCGGGGCGGCGGCCATGCCGGGGTTGGCCAGGACTAGGGCGAGAATGGAAGCGGCGGTGAGCTTTTTCGCCAGTTTCTGGGGCAGCATTTTCTTCATGAGCAGTCCGTGACGCTAGGGGTGACTCAGTTCGTTTTCACGATCCTAGCATCCCCATAACCACGTCGGGCGACATCGTCACGTGCGCGTTGCGCCAAAGCGTTGTTTGCAAACGGTCCAATCTGCACGCGGAAGATCGAGCCGGCCTGCTCGACTCGCCCACCCAGGCTTGCGGCGAGCGACTGCGCGCGCGCAGCGTTCGAGAGCGCGGCAACCTGGACATAAAGGCCCGGACCGCCCCGCACGCCGGGCCTCGGCGCCGCCTGCGGCTGGCGTGGGGCCGTATCGGGCGCGGCATAGCCCACCCCTGGCGCCTGGCGTGGCGGTGTCGCGCGCGGCGACGCCACTCTGGGCATTGCCTGATGTGGTGCCGCCGACCGGCCAATGGTAACGGGTGCCGACCGAGTCGGTAATTTGTGGCGTAGCGCCACCAGCAAGGATTGCGGTGCATCGATTCGCGGCGACGCAGCCCTTCCCTGACTAAGCGCCATCTGATCCGGGGGCGACGGGTTGATCAGCCGGACGCGCACCGGTGCCAGCGCCGTGATGCCGAGCAATTGCGCCGCGCCGCGCGAAAGATCGATCAGCCGATCGCTCGACCCGGGACCGCGATCGTTGACGATCGCGACGATCGTCCGCCCGGTGTCGAGCGCGGTGATCTCGACGAACGAGCCGAGCGGCAGGCTGTTGTGCGCGGCGGTGATCGCGGCGGGATCGAAAGGCTGGCCGGATGCGGTGCGTCCGCCGCCCATTTCCTCTCCATACCAGCTGGCATAACCGACCGCGTCATAGCGTTGCTCGCCGGACGTGCCGCGCGGGCCATTGCCTGTGGGCATGTCGGCGGGAATCGGCACGGACGCCTGCTGGACCGGCACCGGGCTATCCGGCAGCGGCGGGGCATACGCCGCCCCTCGGCCCGCGCCATAGGCTGTATCCTGCAATACCGCCGTCAGCGGGGCTTGATCGACCATCGCTATTGTCGGATTGGCGAGCCGTGGCGCGCCCTGATATCCCCCGCCCCCGCCGCACCCGGCGAGGAGCAGCGTAAATCCGGCGATCAATTTACTGTTCAACTGCATCCGCGAGTAGCCCGACTGAAAGTGCGTAAAAGTTCGAGCAGTTATAATCGAGGATGACCCGATAATTTCCGGTTAGCAGATACGCGGTTTTTCCCGGGCCATCGGGTTCGAGCAAGGTCGCCAGCACCCGGTCGCCCGGCCAGCTTGCGGTTTGCGGCGCGATGCCGAGCGCACGCCATTCGGCCATCGTCTTCCACCCGCTATGCCGCTCGAACACCCGGGGGCAGCGCGGCGAGAGCGTCCGGTTAGCGATCATGCTCCGATCGAACCCGGTCGGCACGGTCACCGCCAGGCCCCAGGGCTGGCCTGGCCGCCAGCCGGCATTGGCGAAATAATTGCCGATCGATGCCAGGGTATCGGCATCGCTGGCCCAGATATCGGCCTTGCCGTCGCCGTCGCCATCCCGGGCGAGGCGGATGTAGATCGACGGCAGGAACTGCGGCCCGCCGGTCGCGCCCGCCCAACTGCCCTGCAGTTTGCTGCGTGGCAGGCCGCGATCCATCATCTGCAACGTCGCAATAAACTCCGCCGAGAACAGCTCACGGCGGCGGCCTTCATAGGCAAGCGTTGCCAGTGCACGCGCCAGATCGAAATTGCCCATCACGGCGCCGTAATTCGTTTCGTGTCCCCAGATCGCAACCATGACCGATTCGGGTACGCCGAGCTCGCGCTCGATCCGCTGCAGGCGCGAGCGTTGCGCCTGATAGGCGGCACGGCCGCGATTGATCCGCGATGCATCGACGTGGCGCGCCTTGTACGGCGCGAAATTGGGCACCCCGGCATTGGGATTGGCACCCGGCTGGGCGCGGTCGAGTTCGATTACCCGGGTATTGAGCGTCAGAGTGGGCATCACCGCGTCGAGCGTCGCACGGCTCACGCCCTGTGCCTGTGCCTGAGCCCGGAGGGTGACGAGGTAATCCTGGAAGCCGGCCTCATCCTGGGCATGAGCCGATCCGCCGAACATTACACATACCCAGGCAGCGAGCACCGCCCCGAACCATTGTTTCATTTGATCATTATCCCCGGCATCGGTTGATCTTGCCACAGCGTTGCCGCGACACAAACCTCCGATGGTCGTGCCTGGAGCACAAAGTGGCGCTGGTTCACACCCTATTCCGGGCTTGCGCTTCGCCGCCCCGGCGCATTAAGCGCCACAACACGCGGAGAGGTGGCCGAGTGGTTTAAGGCAGCGGTCTTGAAAACCGCCGTGGGTTCACGCTCACCGTGGGTTCGAATCCCACCCTCTCCGCCACTTCGGAACAGAAGTGCGAACCGATCCCACCGAACGCACGCCACATCCGGGACCGAATTCGGGATGCGCGGCGATGATCATCGCAAAAGCCAGATTGGTGGCGTCCTCGCAGACTGCCAAGCGCAACCTTCCGCTCGTTCCATGCGCCACCGACGAGACGGCTCGCGTGCGCCATCAACGGCCTACCTCGATCGTGCAATCAACACCGGTGCGCGCTTCCGTTTGGCACGGTGCTGCTTATTCATTCAGTCCACCGCCTAGCGCTTTTACCACCGCGACATAGTCGATCAGCGCCTGCTGGCGCGCCTGCACCGCGGCACGGTCGGCTTCGGTATAGGCCGATTGAGTGTCGAGCAGCGTCAGGAGATCGTCCTCACCGGCACGATAGCGCTGGCGGGCCAGGTCGAGCGACGTTGCGCTCCCGGACGCAGCCGCCTCGCGATCCTTCACGATTGCCTGTGCTGCGGTATAACGATTGATCGCGGTTTCGCTATCGGCAAGGGCGGAGAGGACAGCTTTGGTATAGCGTGCTGCCGCCTGGTCGGCGCGCGCATCGGCGGCGCGGATATTGGCGCGCACACGACCGGCATCGAAGATCGGCCAGCGGAATGACGGACCGATCTGGAAGCGGGTGCTGTCCGACGAACCAAGGTTGCCGGGTTCGCGCGCTTGCTGGCCGAAGCTGCCGGTCAGCGAGAAGCGCGGAAACAGGTCGGCGGTGGCGACGCCCACATTGGCGGTGGCCGCCGCGAGGTCGGCTTCGGCGGCACGCACGTCGGGGCGACGACGGAGCACGTCGCTCCTCAGGCCAAGCGCAACATTTTCTGGTGGAGACGGCATGGGCCGTGCGGCGTCGAGCAATGTCAGCAGCGCTTCCGGTGGCCGGCCGGTCAAGGTCGCGAGGCTGTAAGTCGCTGCGCGGATGTCCGCTTCAAACCCTGGGATCGCTGCGGCGACGGTGCGTGCTTGCGATTCAGCGCGGGCATCGTCGAACCGTGCGGCTTCTCCGGCCTGGTAGCGCTGGCGGACAAGCCGGGCGATCCCGGCCTGTGTCTCGGCATCCTCGCGAGCGCTTGCCAGCGACGCCTGGGCGCCCCGCAACTGGGCATAGGTCCGGGCGACTTCCGCGACCACTTGCAGACGCACGTCGCGCGCCCTGGCGTCGGCGGCCTCGACTTGTCCCCCCGAGGCTTCGATCGAACGGCGGGTCGCGCCCCACAGATCGATTTCCCACGAGGCGTCGAAGCCGAGATCGAACAGCGAGTAGTTGCGGTCGAAGCCGGGGATGTTGGCGGCCGGGAGCTGGCCGTTCCTGCTCACCTGCTGCTGCTGCGCCGAGCCGGTCGCGTCCACCTGGGGCAGCGCACGTCCGGCGGCGGCATCACGCAGCGCACGCGCTTCGCCCAACCGCGCAACCGCTTCCTGGACGTCCAGATTGGCGGCAAGCGCGTCGTCGATCAGCGAAGACAGAACCCGGTCATTGAGTCGCGCCCAGGGTGCGGGATCGATCGGAGCGGCATCGGTCCGTCCAATCCATCCGCCCAACGCGCCGGACACGGCAGGGCGCTGGTAATCGGGGCCGACGGTGCAGGCGGCGAGCACCAGTGGCAGGACGAGTGGCAGGCGACGCATGGTTACTCCATTCGCGATCGGAAAAGTAACGTGGCCCCGGTCAGCGTGACGGCGGCGATGAGGGCGAGCGGCCACAGATTGGCGAACACGTCGCTGGCGGGCATGGCTTTGAGGAACAGCCCCTCGCTGATGACCATGAAGTGCTTGACCGGGTCGGCCTGGCCGACGACCTGAAGCCAGCCGGGCATGTTTTCGAACGGGGTGGTGAAGCCCGAGAGCAGGATCGCAGGCACGGTGACCAGGAACATGCCGAGAAAGGCCTGTTGCTGCGTCTGCGACACCGCCGAAACCAGCATGCCGATACCAATGATCGCGAGCAGGAACACGGCCTGCGCCAAATAGAACAGCAGGATCGAACCGGCGAACGGCACACCGTAAAGGAGCGGGATTACGATCAGGTAGAGCGTGCCGTTGAACATGCCGATCAGAAACGGCGGCGTCATCTTGCCGATCAGAATTTCGTGCAGGCGCAGCGGCGAGACCATCAGCTGGTCGAAGGTGCCGAGCTCGCGCTCGCGAGCGACCGATTGTGCGGTCACCGACAACGCCGAGACCGAACTGATCTGGACGAGCAGCGCGGGCATGATGAACCAGAGATAGTTGAGACTCGGGTTGAACGCGTTGGCGACGACCGTTTCGCCGCCGGCACTGGCGGTGGCCGGACGCAGCGTCGCGCCCACGCTGGCGGCGATGGCATTCAAATAGCCCGCAAAGATTTGCGCGGCGTTCGATTTGCGACCATCGAGGATCGCCTGGACAGTGGCCGGCCGGCCGGCCGCCAGGTCGCGGCTGAACGTCTCGTCGATCACGACCGCAGCGAGCACGCGCTGATCGTCGATCGCGGCGCGCAGGTCGGCGGACGAGTCAAGGACAACGATCCGCTTGACGTTGGGCGACCCGGCAAGCTGGGCGACGAACTCGGCCGACGCCGCGCCACCGTCGCGGTCCCACACTCCGACGGTCACATTCTTGACCTCGAGCGTCGCGGCCGCGCTGAACAGCACGAGTTGGAGGATCGGCGGGAGGATCAGCGTGATCCGCGCGCGCGGATCGCGCAGCGTCGCCCATAGCTCCTTGACGATCATGGCCAGGAGGCGCCCGGCAGTCACGCGACACGCCTCCGGGTAGCGGCGACGGTAAGGCCGAAGAAGAGCGTCCCGAAGCCTAGCAGGATCGCGATATTGGGTAGAAACAGACGCCAGTTATCGCCCGTGACGAAAACCGTCTGAAGGCAAGGGATCAGATAGCGCGGCGGCAAGGCATAGGTGATCAACTGAACCCAGCGCGGCATCGACGCGATATCGAAGAGAAACCCTGACAGGAGCATCGCTGGCAGGAAGGCGGTCAGGAGCGCGATCTGACTCGCGACGAACTGGTTCTTGGTGGCCGCCGATATCAGGAGACCCTGGCCCAGCGCTGGTACAAGGAATGCCGAAGCAATCGCCAGCAGCGCGAGCGGCGATCCCCGGAAGGGCACACCGAAGACGCTGACGGCGAGCAATGCGCAGACCGCCATCGATCCGATGCCAAGCACGAAATAGGGCACGACCTTGGTCGCGATGAGCTCGCCCATACCGAGCGGCGTGGCCATCAGCGCCTCCATCGTGCCGCGTTCCCATTCGCGGGCGATGACAAGCGCGGTCAACAGCGATCCGACCATCGTCATCACGATCGCGATCGCGCCGGGTACGAGATAATAGCGGCTGGCGAGCTCGGGGTTGAACCAGAAACGCGCGTTTACCGCTACCGGCGGGCCACCCGCGCGAACGCCGGTCTCGACGGCGCGCGATGCCGCCCAGGCCTGGCGCACGCCCTCGGCATAGGCCGAGATGAAGCTCGCGGTATTGGGCGACGATCCGTCGGCTATCACCTGAATGTCGCCGCCGCCGTTCGCCACCTTCCGGCTGAACCCATCAGGAATGACGACGATGCCGCGAATGTCTCCGGCAACGAGCCTGGCCTTCATCGGACCGACCGGGCCGGTCGCCTTGATCTCGAACCAGCGCGAACTTTGAAAACTGCCGGCGAGCGACTTTGCAGCCTGGCCATCGTCCTGGACCGAAAGGCCGATCCGGGTCGTCGCGGTGTCGAGATTGACGCCGTAGCCGAACAGGAAAATGAGCAGGATCGGCAGGACGAACGCGATCAGGAAGGTCGATGGGTCGCGCAGGATCTGGCGCGATTCCTTGACTAGCATGGCGCTGAAGCGGCGCGGGGCGAAAGCGCTCATGCCGCTTCCTTCCGGTTATTTTCATCGTCGTCGGAGGCTTCGATCAGCGCGATGAAGGCGTCCTCCATCGTCGCATCCTTCATGCCGGCTTTTTCCTTGAGCTCCTCGGGGGTGCCGGTCGCGATCTGCCGGGCGCGATAGATCAGCGTCGCGCGGTCGCAATATTCGGCTTCGTCCATGAAGTGCGTGGTGACGAGCACAGTCACGCCCTTTTCGACCAGGCCATTGATGTGCGTCCAGAATTCACGCCGCACGATCGGATCGACGCCGGACGTCGGCTCGTCGAGAAAGAGTACCGGCGGCTGATGGAGTACCGCGCAGGCCAGCGCGAGGCGCTGTTTGAACCCAAGCGGCATCGTCCCGGCATTGGTCTTCAGATAGCGATCGAGGTGGAAGGTCTCGACCGCACGCTCGATCGCTTCGCGCGCCTCGCCACCACGCAGGCCATAGGCACCAGCGAAGAAGTCGAGGTTCTGGCGGACCGACAGCTCGCCATAGAGTGAGAATTTCTGCGCCATGTAGCCGAGCGACTGGCGCGCGGCCGCGCGGCCCCGGTGCAAATCGAAACCCGCGACCGAGCCGGTGCCGTCCGACGGCGTCAGCAGTCCGCACAACATCTTGAATGTGGTCGATTTGCCGGCCCCGTTGGGGCCGAGGAGCCCAAAAATCTGGCCTCTCGGCACGTCGAAGCTGATGTCGCTCGCGGCGGTGAAGTCGCCGAACCGTTTGGTCAGCCCCCTGGCCTCGATCGCCGGCTTGTCGCTATCGGGCACGGTCCGATAGCTTTCGGCGAGCTGCGAGGTGCCAGGCGGGCCACCGCCCAAGAGATCGATGAAAGCATCCTCGAACCGCGGTCGGGTATCGTGAACCTCGGCATCGATCGGGGCACCGAGCACGCTCAGCTCCGGGCGCGGTACGCCTTCGTAAAGCATCAGGCGGATCGAAGCGCCCTGGATTGTTCCGTCCTCTACCGACGCTACATCGAGCGCGCGGCGCAGCAGAATGCGACGGCCCTGCTCGGGGACGAATACGCGGATAATGCGCCCCTCAAGCCTGCCCTTCAGTTCACCGGGCGGGCCGGAATGCAGGCCCTTGCCCTCGCTCAGGAGCGTGACGGTGTCGCACTTCTCGGCCTCATCGAGATAGGCGGTCGACCAGAGCACGCCGATGCCTTCTCCAGCCAACTCCTTTACCATGCTCCACAGCTCGCGTCGCGAGATCGGATCGACACCGACCCCGGGTTCGTCGAGCAGCAGCAGCTTTGGCGTGCGCACCATCGCACAGGCCAGGCCGAGCTTCTGCTTCATTCCGCCCGAGAGCTTGCCGGCGAGGCGGCCGGTGAAGCGTTTTAGGTCGGTGAAATCGAGCAACCGATTGAAGCTCGCCTCACGTTCATCGGCGGGCAGCGCGCGCAAATCGGCGTACAGCCGCAGGTTCTCGATCACCGTGAGGTCTTCGTAGAGCCCAAAGCGCTGCGGCATGTAACCAATCATCGAACGGTCGGCCGCGGTCGCCGGCTTACCGAACACCCGCGCCTCGCCCCGGTCGGGAACGATCAGGCCGGCGAGGATGCGGATCAACGTGGTTTTGCCCGCGCCGTCCGGTCCGACCAGCCCGGTCATCTTGCCCGGCTCTATCGTCATGCTCACGCCGTCGAGCGCCGGCGTACCTCCCTTGACGAACGCCTTGACGATGCCGTCGGCGATGGCGACCGCATCGGTCATAACTATTGCCTGGCCGCGAGGCGGGCGTCAGGCACGGTTATGGAGACCGGCGCACCCTGGCGCAGCGCGTCGTCAGGATCGGTGACAATGACGCGGAGCCGATAGACGAGATCGGCGCGCAAATCCTCGGTCTGGACGGTCTTGGGCGTGAATTCGGCGGTGGGCGCGATATAGCCGATCGTGCCGTGATAGGTTTTCGGATTGCCGTCGGCCGTGACCAGCACCTTCATCCCCGGCGAGATGCGGCTGAGATCGGGCTCGGCGATATAGGCGCGCACACGCATCGGCCGGTCGATCGTGAGCGTAAGCACGGTCTCGCCGGGCTGGACGATCGCGCCCGGCTCGCGTGCACGTGTAAGGATCACACCTGCATTAGGCGCGCGCAGCACCGCGTCGGTCAGATCGGTCTGCGCCCTATCCCGCTGAGCGACCGCTTGCGCGCGCTGCGCCGCAGCACCCTCGATGTCTTCGCGCCGAGCGCCCGAACGCTGCAATGACAATGCCTGCTGGGCCGCCGCCACTTGCGCGCGCGCGGCTTCATATTGCTGCCTGGTGGCGTCAAACACCGCCTGGCTGACCGCGCCGGTCTTCACCAGTTCGGCACGGCGATCATAATCCTTCCGAGCCTTGGTGAGCGACGCCTGCGTTTCGGCGAGCTTGGCCTGCGCCTGCGCGATGTCCTGAGGGAGGTTGCCGTTGCGCTGCTTGTCGAGTTCTGCCTGCGTCACGCCGATCTGCGCCTCTGTGGCGGCGAGCGTATCCTTGAGCGGTCGCGCGTCGAGGCGCGCAAGTGCAGCGCCAGCCGGCACGCGCACGCCTTCCTCGAAAGGTATCCCGGCAATCCGGCCGGCGACCCGGAAGCCAAGATCGACCTGACGAATATCGACATTGCCATTGAGAACGAGCGCCTCATCGCGGTCGCGTCCCACCAGCCCGAAACCACGCGTCACGAGCGCAGCGATGACGAGCGCAACCACGGCAATGATCGCGATGATGCGGCGGCGGTTCATGAGCGGTCCCCGGCTTCCAGCTGATCGAAAATGGCGTCCAGATTGGCGGCGATCGCGCGTTTGATCTGCGTTGTTTCAGTGGCGCCCACATCGAACCAGCCGGTGCCAGCGAGCACTGTTTCGCGCGCCACGCGAAAGAAAACGACCTGCCCGACCAGTGTCATCGCGCGGACCCGAGAATCATGATCGGTCAGACGACCATGAGCGATCACGCGCAGCATCTCCGAGATACGTTCCAGCATGTGGCCCATCACGCCGACATAGATGCGGTCGAACGCTGCGGTCGGATCGGCCTGCTCGCGCACGATGAAGCGCGCGAAGGAGGCGGTCTCATCCTGGACCATCACTTCGACCAAACGACCGAAAATCGCGTGCTGCGATGCGCGAGCGGCGCGGACGTCGATACCGTCGGCGCATAGCGTCTGCACCTGGATCAGCGCCGGCTGGAGATACTCGGTCATCCGAGCCGCGATGTGGTCGGCAGCCGCGAGGTAGAGCCCTTCTTTTCCGCCGAAATGATAGGTGATGGAGGACATTGGGGTGCCAGCGTCGCGTGCGATGGCGCGGGTGCTGGCGCCCTCACGGCCCTTCCGGCCGAAATGATCGATCGCAACATCGAGAAGCCGCGAGTCGGTTGAAGATTGATCCATAAGTGCTAGCTTAATTCGTTCGATCGAACGAGTCAATCGGTTTCGACGCAATCGTCTGCCGTTCCAAGAGAAGTCAGTGCATCATTTTGGTTCATCGGGCATGGCCCACCGATCACCGCCGAAAACAATTCGACCAAGGGTAACGACAGCTCCCTTCCGTCGTGGGCCGTAAGACCTGATGTGAGCGGCCTAGACTGCGGCAACTCAACTTTCGCGCATGTCCTGCTCGATTCCGACGATCAGCTTGCGCAACAAGTCCGCAAGCGCCTCTCGCTCCTTCATATCCAGAGCACCCAGGAACAAGGCTTCGTTCGCCATGTCCGTGCGAAAGGCTTGTTCGGCGAGCGCTGCGCCGGTTTCGGTCAATGCCACCAGCAGACTGCGTCCGTCACGCGGTGCCTTTTCGCGCCGGATCAGTCCCGCCTTTTCCAGCCGGTCGAGCCGGTGGGTAAGGCCGCCCGACGAGACCATGAGCAACGTATATAACTCGGTCGGCGTCAGCCGGTAAGGCGGACCTGATCGGCGCAAGGTAGCGATGACGTCGAACTCGCCGCGATCGAGCCTGAAATCAGCGAACGTCGCCTCGATGCTAGGGCGTACCAGATTCGACAGCCGATAGGCCCGCCCGAGAATTGCCATCGGCGCGGTATCGAGATCGGGCAACTCGCATGCCCATTGCCGCCGCAGCCTATCGATATGGTCGCCATCGACACGGCCGTCAGTCGCTTCAGTTTCGTCGGTCATTTCTCATCCCGGGGCGCCGGTGCGCCGAACGCTGCACTTACACCATCAATCCCGCCGCGAGAAGATATCTTGACAGGAAGATATTTCTGATGGAGATATATCTTCTTATCAAGATAGTTTTCTTCGGCAATCTTGCATGAAGAGGAGACCGGATATGCTCGATGTCCTTCGTCACAAGGAACCACAACCGGGCCAGACCCGCACGGTGCGCTTCGAGGGCCACGATCATGGCAGCGGGGTGTCGTTCTTCCTGGTCGACAATGACCCGGGCCAAGGGCCGGGCCTGCATGTGCATCCCTATACCGAGACCTGGATCGTCAGAAAGGGCGAGGCCGAGTTCACCGTGGGTGACGAGAATATCCGCGGTTATCCGGGCGACATCCTTGTCGGGCCTGCCGGCATTCCGCATCGCTTCGTGAATGTCGGGACGGGGCGGCTCGAAATCACGTGCATCCATGCCAGCGACACGATCGAGCAGGAATTCCTCTGACGCAACATCAACCCCCGAGAGTAGCAAAAGGAGAATAGTGATGCCCAAGATGATCTTCACAAGCCTGCCCGTTCGAGATCTCGCCGCAGCGACCCGCTTTTATGAGGCGATCGGGTGCGAGAAGAATGTACAGTTCAGCGATGACCGGGCCTCATCCATGGTCTGGTCCGACACGATCACGTTCCAGCTGCTGACACACGAATATTTCGCGACCTTCGCGCCAAAGCCGATTGCCAATGCGCGGGAAACCGTCGGCACGCTGATCGCCCTCACGCGCGACAGCCGCGACGAAGTGGATAGCATCTCGGAGGCCGCTGCGGCAGCCGGCGGCAAGGCCGACGTCCGCGACCGCATGGACATGGGCTGGATGTACAATCGAGCCTTTGCCGACCCGGACGGCCATGTCTTTGAAGCCGTTTGGATGGACATGACTGCCGCGTTCGCCACGGCGAGTGAGTAACGACGAAGAAATCGCCACGGCCGGCGAATATACTCGCCGGCCATCGCAAAACTCTAGCGGCTGCTGGGCCGTGACTTGCGCGGTGCGCCATCGGTTTGATGATTACGAGCCGCGTCGAACGCGCGCCAGTCGCCAAGGGTGGCCTTGATCAGCGGGAAGCCGCAACGCCGGCATGGCGCCCGGTAATTATGGCCATCGTCCCACACCCGCGCCGCGTCGCGCCGATGGTTCAGGATTGAACAGAGCAGATTCATCGCCGTGTTTCCGTCCAGCACCAGTCGATCGTGTGAGGAAAATCGGCCCTACATCGGCTTGGGTGCGCATAACCGCCCTAGCCGCGCTCTTCAACTAGCTTGGGCCGAGCGCGGCCAGCGTTTCGAACGCGGCATCGTCGAGTGCATGATGGAACTGGCAGCCGGCCTCAAAATCATCGGCCCACATCACCGTGGCGGCGACCTGGCCAAGCAGTGGCAGAGTCAGCCAGATAACCGCGCCTCTGCGCAATCCCGAATAGCTATGGATTCGGGCGCCATGGATCGACAAATCCGCCACCTTGCACAAGGTGCGGTCCAGTCCGCCCCGTCCGATCCGCGCATCGAGCGAAACCGGCGCGCGCGGGGCGCGCCGGCATCGGTTGCTGACGACTGCTGGTTCGTATTCAGCGGCGAACATGGCTCCCCTTTCGTCTGAACGATGAATCGTCGACAACTGGGGAGAGCCTATGCCCGCTTGGCTAACGCGCCGTTAACGACGGCGCGCGGCAGCCGTTATTTCTTGAGGGTCAGACCGCCGAAACGCTTGTTGAAGCGTGCGACCTGGCCGCCGGTGTCGAGCATCGTGCCACGGCCGCCGGTCCATGCCGGATGCGCCAGCGGATCGATTTCGAGCGTCATCGTGTCCCCTTCCTTGCCCCAGGTGGAGCGGGTTTCGTACACGGTGCCATCGGTCATCTGCACCTTGATGGTGTGATAATCGGGATGGATGTCTTTCTTCACGTCAAATCTCCGGGAAAAACCGCTGGTTTCCGACCAGCAGCGAAGGCGCGGGCCCTACACGAGGCGCCACGATACGGCAAGAGCCGGTGTCTTGTTCAGGCCTTGGGCGGTTCCGCGATCATCGCGGTGAAATTGGCTTCGGCCGCCAACTGCCCGTCGATCGTCGCACGGCCAGCGAATTTGCACACGCTCGACCGTTTTTGCACGAATTCCACATCGAGCCGCAGCAGAACGCCTGGTTCGACTGGCTTCCTGAATTTCGCGCCGTCGATCGCCATGAAATAAACGAGCTTGCCCGAGCCCGCGAGCCCGAGCGATTCGACCGCGAGAATGCCCGCCGCCTGCGCCATCGCCTCGACGATCAGGACGCCGGGCATGATCGGGCGCCCAGGGAAATGGCCCTGAAAAAAGCTTTCGTTGATCGTCACCGCCTTGATTGCCGCGATCGACCGGTCGAGGATCAATTCCTCGACACGGTCGACCAGCAGCATCGGATAGCGGTGCGGAAGCGCCGCCATGACCCGTCCAATATCGAGCGGGCCGATATCAAGCGGGCTGGGCACTCCCGTTTCGCTCATCTCGCTCACCGGCCCTGCGGTTGCGGCTTTGCAGGGGGCTTGGTTGCACCAGGAGCCGCCGGTGCCGCTTGCGACTGAGCCTGGCGCACCGCCTGTGCATATACGGCCTGCTGATATTGTTGCAGCAGCTGAACGGTCTGCTGGCCAGGCTGCCAATTGGCCGGTGGCGTGATGTTAGCGGTCGGCAGCACCCGGTCGATTTCCGCGCGGATCGCTTCGGTGATGTCGACGGCCGGCTGAGCGAACTGTGCGCTGTTGGCCGAGAGCACCAAGCTGATCTTCTTCGCCGCGACGACCGTTTCCAGCGCCGGGTTATATTTCTGGGTGATCTGTTCGATCACATACGCCTGTGCACGGAGCGCTGGCGCGTTAAGCCGCGAGATTTCCGCCTGGCCACTGGCCTGCGCGGTCTTGATCTTCTGCAGAATCGGGTTCTTCGCGGTTTCGGCAGCGGCGAGTTCCTGTTCGGAAACCTGCTTGTCCTTGTTGGTGTCGAGCGGCGCGGCGAGCGCCGTCAATTCGGTCTGGAGCGCCTGCTGCCGCGTCCGCACCTGATCGATCTGCGCCTTGTAGGTGGTGCCGATCGTTGCATTGGCTGCTTCGAGCGACTTGGCGCCGAGAATGGCGCCTTCAGGATCGGCGACGGCAATACCGGAAACTTGCGCCTGAGCCGAACTTGCGACGACGAGCGGCGACGCGATCATCGCGCTTGCCAGCAAAAACTTCTTGTACGTATTCATCAGAAAGCTGTCCCTACGTTGAAAGTGATGAGTTTCGTGTCGTCGCCCTTATCCTTGAGCAGAGCGTAAGCAACGTCGATACGCAGCGGGCCGAACGGTGAAGTCCAGTTGACGCCTGCGCCGATCGACAGGCGCGGCTTGGCCGAATTGCCGAGGAATTCCTCCTTGAACGGCTGTACCCCGGTTCGAAGAACAGCGTTTGCGGAACCGCCGTTGCAGACCCCCGAAGCATCCGGAATACCGAACTGACAAGTTGTCAGGATCGTACCACCATCAGCCTGGGTTATGCCGAAAAGTTGCTGGCCAGCATCATTGAGCAGCAGCGGCGAAACCAAAAAGCCGGTGTCGGGATCTGTCGGAAAGGTAATCGTATCCAATGGCTTTGTGATGCCGAACAACGCGCCGGTTTGTATATAGATTGACGGGCGCAAACCGAGTTCGCGCGCCCCGGCGCTGAGCGGGATTTCAAGTTCGATACGCCCGGAATAATAAGCCCGTCCGCCGAGCGCATCGTCGATGATCGAGTTCTTGTCGGTCACCAGGACCTGTTTTCCGTCCACGGTCGTGTAATTGGTCCGCCGGACGCGCGGCCCGACGCCGCGGATATCGAAGCCGCGGAACTCAGGCTCGCCGAGATAGAAACGATCGGTGATGCGCACCTTGTCGATGCCCGGACCACGCTTCCCCTCGAGCGAGTGGATATAGCCGCCTTCCAAGCTCGCCGACAGAATGAAGCCGCCGCCGATGCCCCAATATTTATCGGCATCGAAGCGCGTGCGGACATAACGGACATCGCCGCCAAGACCGGCGAAGTCTTGGCTAAACACAAGACGCTGCCCCGCACTCGGCCGCAACCGACTGTTCAAGCTGTCGAAGATCAGCGAGTAGCCGATCGACGATGTCGCGCGATTGCCGATCGCATCGCACAGATAACGCCCGGCCTTCACGGGATCGCAGGTGTTTCCCGTAAAATACTGGCTATCCAAGCCGACCTTGTCGAAGGAAAGGCCATAACGCGCCGACAATGACCAATATTCGGTGAGCGGAATGCCCGCACGGATCTGAAAGCCGGTCGACACCTGGGTATAGGTCGTCTTCCGCTGGTCGCCGACATAGTTGAACGAATTATAGTCGCGGCGGAAGATATCGCCGCCGATCGCGATATTCTTGTCGAACAGATAGGGCTCGGTGAAACCGAGTTCGACCGACTTGGAATAGCTCGAATAATTGACGCTGGCACGCAATTCCTGACCCTTGCCGCGGAAATTGCGCTGGCGGATCGATGCCTGGACGATGAAGCTCTCAAGGCTCGAAAAGCCCGCCGACAGCTGCAACTCACCGGTCGATTTTTCCTCGACATCGGCGGTCAGGACGACGCGGTCGGGTGCCGATCCGGGGGTCTGCTTGATCTCGAACTTGTCCTGGAAGAACCCGAGCGAGTTGATCCGGTCTTGCGAGCGCTTGACCTGGAAGCTGTTGAACGCATCGCCTTCCGACAGGCGGATCTCGCGCCGGATCACCTTGTCCTGGGTGTTGGTGTTGCCATTGATGTCGACCCGCTCGACATAGGAGCGCTTCGCTTCGGCGATGTTGAAATTCAGCGACATGGTGAGGTTCTCACGGTCGCGCTGGAATTCCGGGTTCACCTCGGTAAAGGCATAGCCATACAGACCGGCCGCTTCGCTCAGGCTGTCGACCGAATTCTCGACCAGCTTTGCGTTGTACCAATCGCCCTTCTTGATCGCCAGGCTCTTGGCCAAAGCGTCATTGTTGAAATCGCGGATTGAGCTGTCGACGCTGACATCGCCGAATTTGTAGCGCGGCCCTTCTTCGACGACATAGGTGATGATGAAATCGGACTTGTCCGGGGTCAGTTCGGCAACCGCCGAGGTCACCTTGAAATCGGCATAGCCTTCGGTCAGGTAGAACTGGCGCATCTTCTGCTGGTCATACGCCATGCGGTCCTGGTCGTAGCTCGTGTTCGAGCTGAGCAGACGGAACAGGCGTGCCTGCTTGGTCGCCATCTGTTCGCGCAGCTTGTCGTCGTCGAACACCTCATTGCCGATGATGTTGATCTGACGGACCTTGGATTTCGGTCCTTCGCTGATCTCGAACACGACATCGACGCGATTCTGGTCGAGCATGACCATCTTCGGTTCGATCGAAGCGCCAAACCGGCCCTGGCGGCGATAAAGTTCAACGATCCGCGCAATGTCCTGGCGGACGGCCGTGCGTGTGAAGATCTGGCGCGGTGCGAGCTTGATTTCCTTGGTGATCTTGTCGGACTTGAGGCGCTTGTTGCCCTCCAGCACGATACGGTTGATCACCGGATTTTCACGGATGCGAATGACGATGTCGCCGCTCTCGACGCCGGCGATCGACACATCGGCGAAGAAGTCGCTGGCCAGCAGGTCGCGCAGACCCTGATCGAGCGTTTCGTTGGTATAGGCCTGGCCGACGCGCAGCTTGGTGTAGGACAGCACGGTGTCGGGCTCGATACGCTGCGAGCCTTCGACGCGCAGCGACTTGATCGTACGCGTGACCGGGGCGACGACTGGTGCCGGCGCCTGGGGCGCGGCGGCCTGGGGGGCTGGAGCTGGCGCAGCCTGTTGCGGCGGCGCAGCCGGTGCGGTCTGCGCACTGGCCGCAATCGGCAGCCCAGACAGCATCGTGCCCGCAAGCAGCGCTGTCGTGGCGCGTACGCCGAATTTCGAAACCTTGATCGCTGTCACTGTCCACCCCAACCGGAGAAAATTACGCGGGCCGCTTAATTCGCCTGCCCTGCCTCAACCGCGTCAACCGATCAACCCGGCCAAATTCTTCCACAGCCCTAATGCGCCCAAATCATTGAACGTCACGAGCACCATAAGTGCAAGCAAGGCCATCAATCCGCCACGAAAGGCCCATTCCTGGACCTCTGGTTTGACGGGACGCCGCCGGACCGCTTCGATCGCATAGAAAAACAAATGGCCGCCATCGAGCATAGGAACTGGCAAGAGGTTGATGAACCCCAAGTTAATCGACACAAAAGCCATCAGAAAAATGAACATCGGCAAGCCTAGGGAAAGCTGCTCCCCGGACACTTTTGCGATACTTAGCGGACCGCCCAACTCGCTGACCGAGCGCCTTCCGCTGATGATCTGACCCAAGCCGTCGAGGGTAGTGCGCAGGATTTCGCCGGTCATGCGTACGCCGACAACTGGTGCCTCAAGCAAGCCAACCGGCTGATAAACGCCATTGCCCCCGGCTACGCCAAGCTGACCCTTGCGGAATTTATTGCCGAATCGATCGCGCTCAACCACCGCGCCGATCGTGATTTCGGTGCTCCGCTTGACGCCGTTACGCTGATATTCGATCGCGACGCGCTCCTGCGGGCGCAAGACGGTGTACTGACTGATGTCGTTGAAGGTCTCCATCGAACGGCTGCCGAGCGACGTAATGCGATCTCCGGCTGTCAAACCGGCATGGGCCGCCGCGCTGTCCGGCGCTACCATCGCGATCACGGGCGGCGTGCGGTTTTCGCCATATGCCATCGCAAATCCGCTCAGGATCACGATAGCGGCAACGAAGTTCACTACCGGCCCGGCCGCTACGATGATCGCGCGCTGCCAGACCGGTTTCGCCTGGAACGTTTGCGCACGCTCGACTGCCGGCAATGCCAGCCAGGCCGCGTCGGGCTGGCTCGCCGGGTTCATGTCGCCGGCGAATTTCACATAGCCGCCAAGCGGCAGCCAGCCGAACTTCCACCGAGTGCCGCGTTTGTCGGTCACGCCGAATATCTCGCGGCCGAAACCGATCGAAAAGGCATCGGCCTTCACACCGAACCAGCGGCCGGCAAGATAATGGCCCATCTCGTGAACGAACACGAGCGGTCCGATCACCAGCATGAAGGCCAGGATAGTCAGCCAAAGGCCTGGGGTCTGGATCAAATCACGCAATCCTTCACACGCCCACCCGCTATTCTGGCACCCGCGATCCTCCGCGCTTCAGCGTCGATTGCCAACACGGCATCGAGCGTCTCCGGAGCGGGCGGGCCGTAACGATCAAGCGTATCAGCGACGATTGCGGCAATTTCGAGGAAGCCGATGCGGCGATCCAGGAACGATGCCACGGCAATCTCATTGGCGGCATTGAGGATTGCCGGTCGGGCACCACCTGCGTCGAGTGCTTCTCGCGCCAACCGCAGCGCCGGAAAGCGCACCGGGTCGGGTGCTTCGAAGTCGAGTCGACCGATCGCGACCAGATCGAGCGGCGCCATCGGCGTCGCCATGCGGTCGGGCCAGGCGAGGCAATGTGCGATCGGCGTGCGCATATCGGGCGGGCCGAGCTGCGCGAGCACCGATCCATCGACATAATCGACCAGCGAATGGATCACCGACTGACGGTGCAGGATGATCTCGATCCGGTCGTGCGGCAGCGGGAACAGTCGCGCCGCTTCGATCAGTTCGAGTCCCTTGTTCATCAAGGTCGCCGAATCGATCGAGATCTTCGCGCCCATCGACCAATTGGGATGGGCGACCGCCTGTTCGGGCGTCACGCCGCGCATCTGCTCGATCGACCAGTCGCGAAACGGCCCCCCGCTCGCGGTCAGGATGATTCGGCGGATCGCCTCCGGTCGTTCGAAATCGAAGCACTGAAAGATGGCATTGTGTTCGGAATCCGCCGGCAGCAGCGTCGCGCCATGGCGCTTGGCGGCGGCGAGGATCACGTCGCCCGCCGATACCAGCGGCTCCTTGTTGGCGAGCACCACCGTGCCGCCCTGCTCGACCGCGGCCATAACCGGTTCGAGCCCGGCACAGCCGACGATCGCCGCCATCGTCCAGTCCGCGCCCATCGCTGCGGTCTCCAGCAGTGCCCCGGCACCGCCCGCTGTTTCGATGCCGGTTCCGACGAGTGCGTCGCGCAGCGCCGGAAGGCAGCTTTCGTCCGCGACCACGGCGCGACGGGCGTTGGTGCGGATCGCCGCCTTGGCCAGCTTTTCAACATCGCAATTGGCGGTCAGCGCGAGCACCTGAAATCGTTCGGGTTCACGTTCGATCAGGTCGAGTGTCGAACTCCCGACCGATCCGGTCGCGCCAAGGATCGTAACCGTCTTCACGTATAGAATCGCGGCAGGATGACGAGCAACGCGGCGAGCGGTGCGACCGGGACAAGCCCGTCGAGCCGGTCGAGCACGCCGCCATGCCCGGGCAGGATATTGCCGCTATCCTTGACCCCTGCCCGGCGTTTCAACCAGCTTTCGAACAGGTCGCCGCCCTGCGCCAGCACCGCGAGGACCGGCGTTGCCAGCGTCATGCGCCACGGCAGTCCATACTGAACATGCATGAACAGCGCGAACAGGCTCGCCAGCACCACACCGCCGATCAGGCCGGCCCAGGTCTTGTTCGGGCTGATCGCGGGCCATAGCTTGGGCCCGCCAATCGCGCGGCCAGTGAAATAGGCGCCGATGTCACATGCCCAGACCAGCGCCAGCGCCCAGAGCGCATAGACGATGCCTTCATCCTGGCGGCGGATGAACACCAAAGCGAGCACTGGTAACCCGCAATAGACCACCCCTGCCGCCAAAGTCGGCCGCCTGGTCACGATGGCGATGAAGAACGCCGCACCGGCAAGCAACCCGAGTGTAAAGAAGTAATGGACTTCGATGATCAGCGACGCCGGTGCCATCAGCGCCAGCGGAATCGACAGTGCGAACTGCGCCATGCGACGGGTCTTGCGATCGACCCCGTCGAGATCGGCCCATTCCGCCATCATCAACAGCGCCAGCACGACGCAAAGAAGCCAGAAACCGATCCCGCCGCCCCACAATGCCAGTGCCGCTACGGCGATAAGCAATATGCCGACCGCCGCACGCAGCCCGAGGTCCGAGGTTTGCATGGTCAAAGGCCGCCGAAGCGCCGCTGACGCTGGCCGAATTCGGCGACCGCCTTGTCCAGCGCGGCTGCGTCGAAATCAGGCCAGAGGGTATCGACGAAAAGCAATTCGGCATAGGCCGCTTGCCACAGCAGGAAGTTGGACAGCCTGATCTCGCCCGAGGTGCGAATGAGCAGGTCGAGTGGCGGCAAGTCGTTGGTGTCGAGTTCCGCCTCGATCGCTGCCTCGTTGATCGCGGCGATATCGAGCACACCCTCACGGACTTTTGCCGCGAGCCGCCGCGCCGCCGCGGCAATTTCGGCTTGCGCACCATAATTAAGTGCAATGACCAGGATCGGCCCGGTATTTCCGGCCGTCCGCGCGATCGCGTCATTCACCTGCTGGACGAGGTCGGCGGAGAAACGCCGGTAATCGCCAATGACCCGCAACCGAACATTCTCGCGCACCAGTTCATCGATATCGGAGCGAATGAACAAGCGCAGCAACCCCATCAGGTCGCTCACTTCTTCTTCGGGCCGACGCCAGTTTTCCGATGAAAAGGCATAAAGGGTCAGTGCTTCGATCCCCATCGCCCGGGCAGCGCGGGTGACCGAGCGGACCGCTTCGACACCGGCCTTGTGCCCGGCGAAGCGCGGCAGAAAGCGCTTTTTCGCCCAGCGGCCATTGCCGTCCATGATGATCGCGACATGACGTGGCAATGGCGCCGTCCCGGCAGCGGGATGCGCGGCCGTGGCGGGCACAGGCATCACTTGCCGAGGATTTCCTTTTCCTTCGCAGACGCGGCGGCATCGATATCGCCGATCGTCTTGTCGGTGAGCTTCTGCACGTCGGTCTCGAGCTTCTTGCGATCGTCCTCGCCGAACAGCCCCTTCTTTTCGTCGGCCTTCAGGCTGTCCATGCCGTCGCGGCGTACGTTGCGCGCCGCAATGCGGGCGTCCTCGGCATATTTGCCCGCGAGCTTGGCCAGTTCCTTGCGGCGTTCCTCGGTCAGGTCGGGAATCGGCAGCCGCAATGTCGTGCCGTCGACGATCGGGTTGAGGCCGAGGCCGGCAGAACGGATCGCCTTATCGGCCGGGCCGACATTGCCCTTGTCCCATACCTGCACCGACAGCATGCGCGGCTCGGGCGCGGAAACCGTGGCGATCTGATTGAGCGGCATATGCGCGCCATAAACCTCGACCGTGACTGGATCGAGCAACGAAGTCGACGCACGCCCGGTGCGCAGACCCTGCAGGTCGTGCTTCAATGCCTCGACGCTTCCGGCCATGCGGCGCTCGAGATCCGCCTTGTCATAGGCTGCCATGATTATTGCTCCTTCTGAACGGTCGTCGATACGCCCTCACCCGCCAGAACAGCGGCAAAATTGCCATGTTCGCGAATGTTGAAAACGACGATCGGAATATTGTTGTCGCGACAAAGCGCAATGGCGCTGGCGTCCATTACCTTCAGATTCTTGGCCAGCACAGTATCGTAGCTGACCGTGTCGTAGCGCGTCGCGCCGGGCACGACTTTCGGGTCGGCATCATAAACGCCATCGACCGAGGTGCCTTTGAACAAGGCATCGCACTTCATCTCGGCGGCGCGCAACGCGGCCCCGCTGTCGGTCGTGAAATAAGGCTCACCGACGCCCGCGGCGAAGATCACCACGCGACCCTTTTCCAAGTGGCGTTCGGCGCGACGGCGAATCACCGGCTCGCATATCTTGTCCATCGAAATGGCCGATTGCACGCGGGTGGAGACGCCGATCTGCTCGAGCGCATTCTGCACCGCGAGGGCATTCATGACTGTTGCCAGCATGCCCATATGGTCGGCGGTCGCGCGCTCGAAACCCTTGGCCGCCGCTGCCAGCCCGCGAAAGATGTTGCCGCCGCCAACGACGACGCACAGCTCATAGCCCTGCGCCTTCACATCCGCGATCTCACCCGCGACGCGCGCGGTCACGGCGGGATCGATAGCGAGACCATTCTCGCCCATCAGGACTTCGCCGGATAATTTCAGCAGAATACGTTTGAAGCGAAGTGCTGTCACAAGGTTCCAACATGCTGGCGGACGGGGCGGCGCGGACCTTAGTCGGCAGGACCGTCGATGGGAAGCGAGAAGGCGGCGGCGAGCGCGAAGCTCGCAGGGTCGACCCCATTTACCAAGAAGGCCAGGATCGACTGCATGTCGGCCCTGGCCTTCTGGTGCCCTCTCCCACAGTCGGGAAGAGGATATGTCGGGTCAGGCTGGTTGCTTGACGCCCGATGCAGCGGCGACCTCGGCGGCGAAGTCGCTCGTTTCCTTCTCGATGCCTTCGCCGAGCTGGAAGCGGACATAGTCCGTGAGCTCGATCGACTTGCCCGCAGCCTTGGCGGCGTTGGCGACGACGTCGGAGATCTTGGTCTTGCCGTCCATCACCAGCAGCTGGCTGACAAGGGCGTTTTCCTTGCGATACTTGGCGATCGCGCCATCGACCATCTTGGCGACGATGTCGGCCGGCTTGCCGCTCTCGGCGGCCTTTTCGGTCGCGATTGCACGCTCACGCGCGACGATCTCGGGGTCGAGGCCGTCCTCGCTCAACGCCAGCGGGAAAGCGGCCGCGATGTGCATCGCGATCTGCTTGCCGAGCGGCTCGAGCACATCCGCGCCCGCATCGCTTTCGAGCGCGACGAGCACGCCGATCTTGCCAAGGCCGGGGGCGGCCGCGTTATGGACATAAGGCACGATCGCGCCCTGCGTCACTTCGAGGCGCCTGGCGCGGCGGATCGCCTGGTTCTCCCCAATCGTGGCGATGTTGTTGGTCAGCACTTCTTCGACCGTCTTGTCGCCGAGCGATGCAGCCTTGATCGTGTCGATTGAATCGCCAAGCTCGAGCGCGACCGAGGTCACGTCGCGTACGAAGGTCTGAAACTGCACGTTCTTGGCAACGAAATCGGTCTCGGAATTGACTTCGACCACGGCACCCTTGGTGCCCGAGACTTCGATGCCGACCAGACCCTCGGCCGCGGTGCGGCTGGACTTCTTGGCGGCGGAGGCGAGACCCTTGGCGCGCAGCCAGTCGATCGCCGCAGTCATGTCGCCACCGGCTTCGGTCAGCGCCTTCTTGCAATCCATCATGCCCGCGCCGCTCTTCTCGCGCAGGTCCTTCACCGCTGCTGCCGTGATCTCGGCCATGTCAATTTTCCTCTTGTGCTTTAAATATGGGTGCGGGCGGGAAAAGGCTGAAACGCCCTACCCCGCCCGCATGTCATTCCGGCGACGGTTCAGGCGTCGATCTGGCGCTCGCCCTCGGCAGCCGTTTCCGGCTCGGTCGCGGCGGCAGGTGCCTCGGGCTCGACCGGTGCTTCGACTGCTGCCGGAGCTTCAACCGCTGCAGGCGCTTCGACCACAGCAGGCGCTTCGGGGGCTGGTGCGTCGGCAACAGGTGCGTCGGCAGCAGGCGCTTCCGGCGCAGCGAAGGTCTCGGCAGTCACCGACGTATCGACCGGCGCTTCTTCTGCGGCCGGTGCGACGGTCAGTACTTCCTCGACCGGCGGCGCGTCCATTGCGCCGACATCGACGCCACGGCGCTGCTGCTGCTCTTGGCCACCACGAGTCGCGGCGATCGCAATCGCTTCGCAGTACAGGCGAATCGCGCGGCTCGCGTCGTCATTCGCCGGAACCGGGAATGCGATGCCGTCGGGCGAGACGTTCGAATCGAGGATCGCGACGACCGGGATACCCAGCGTGTTGGCTTCCTTGATCGCCAGCTCTTCCTTGTTCGCGTCGATCACGAACATCACGTCGGGGATGCCGCCCATGTCGCGGATACCGCCGAGCGAAAGCTCGAGCTTGTCCTTCTCGCGGGTGAGCTGCAGCACTTCCTTCTTGGTCAGGCCGTGCGTGTCGCCGGTCAGCTGCTCTTCGAGCGTCTTGAGGCGCTTGATCGAGCCCGAAATAGTCTT
Source organism: Sphingomonas sp. UYAg733 (assembly GCF_054057355.1). Classification (NCBI taxonomy): domain Bacteria; kingdom Pseudomonadati; phylum Pseudomonadota; class Alphaproteobacteria; order Sphingomonadales; family Sphingomonadaceae; genus Sphingomonas; species Sphingomonas sp. UYAg733. The sequence continues at coordinate 36,914 of NZ_JBSRZE010000002.1, read as the reverse complement.
CCAGTTGGTGAGCATTCCGCCCAGCCAGCGATGGTTGACGAAATGCTGACCCGAACGGCGCGCTGCGTCCGCGACGGGCTCCTGTGCCTGGCGCTTGGTGCCGACAAACAGAACCTTTCCACCGGCAGCGGTCGAGGCGGCAACGAATTCGAGAGCGCGCGCGAACAGCGGCACGGTCTGCGACAGGTCGAGGATGTGGACGCCGTTACGGTCGCCAAAGATGTATGGCTTCATCTTCGGGTTCCAGCGATGCGTCTGGTGGCCGAAATGCGCGCCCGTTTCGAGCAATTGCTGCATGGAGACGACAGGTGCCGCCATAAGATAGTTCCTTTCCGGTTGAGCCTCTGGGAAGCGAGTAATCCGTCGAGCGAACCCAATGGGCGAGCTTGGCGGACACCGGCGATGTGTGCTTCCCATGCGGTGTGAAGGCGCGCCCTCTATCCGACACCGATCCGCAAATCAAGTGTTGACATGCGGAACATGAGTGGAACATAAAGGGTTCGTAAGGCGGACACGGAAACGGAACGGCGCTGATACGATTAGCGCAGTCCAACTGTGGCCCAAATTTCAGGGAGCTGGGCAATGATGACGTTCGTCGGACTATTGGTTTTCGCTGGCGCTTTTGCTGCTGCTCTCGCGGTGTTCGCATTCACCCTGATGCCAGCGATGCCGCGGATCGTCGCGATCCTGTCGGGACGCGAAGATCCGATCCTCGCCTCCACCCATCGCCTGACGGTCAGGGATCGACGGCTGGCGGCACGGTCGCGACCGGTGACACCGGTTGCGATGCGCGCAGCCGCCTGACCCGGGCGTAGGAAGTGATGCTGAACGGCAGCGAGACGATATAGGCGATGCACAGGAATGAGAGCGTGTGCCAGGGTGCCGACACCATCGCCGCTCCGACGATCACCACGACTGCCAGCGCTTCGAAGCGGATGTTCCGGCGCAGTTTGAGCGAGCTCCACGAATAGGTCGCCACGCTCGACACCATCAACAACGCGACCATCGCGACCCAGGGCGCAACGAGATAGGGCGACTGGAACAGCGGCTCGCCGGTCCAGAACCACATGAATAGCGGCAACAGAGCCATTGCCGCGGCGGCCGGTGCCGGAACGCCGGTCAGGAACCCCGCCGATTTGTGAGGTTGCTCCGTAACATCGATATTGGCGTTAAACCGGGCGAGGCGCAATGCGCAGAAGACCGCCAGAACCAGCGAGCAAAGCCAGCCGATGCGCGGCAAGGCGTTGAGCGACCAGAGATAGATGATCAGCGCCGGCGATACGCCGAACGAGATCGCATCGGCCAGCGAATCGAGTTCGGCGCCGAACCTGCTCTCGCCATGGAGCATCCGGGCTATGCGTCCGTCGATGCCGTCGAGCACGCCCGCGATCAGGATCAGCGTGACCGCAATCTCCCAATTCTGCGAAATCGCGTAGCGGATGGCGGTCAAGCCGCAGCATAAGGCCAGAGCGGTGACCGCGTTGGGCGCGACGGCACGCAGCGGCAAACCGCGCGACAATTGCCGTGCAGGACGGCTCATCGATGCTGACCCTTCAAGACCGCGTCGCACAAGTCATTGGGCAATGCCGGTCGGCACGACACCACCGACCCTGCCCAAGACCGTCTCACCCGCAATACTGCGCTGCCCCAGCGCCACCTGACACGGAACGTCGTCGGGCAGATAGACATCGACCCGGCTGCCGAATCGGATCAGGCCGACGCGCTGGCCGGTCGCGACCATGTCGCCGGGTTTGACGAAACCCAGGATACGCCGCGCGACCAAACCGGCGATCTGAGTCATGCCGACGCGCCGCCCATCGCGACCTTCGACCACGATATGCTGGCGCTCATTCTCCTCGCTCGCCTTGTCGAGATCAGCATTGAGGAATTTGCCCGAAATATAGACGACCTGGCGGATCGTACCTGCGATCGGGGTGCGGTTGATGTGCACGTCGAACACCGACATGAAAATCGACACGCGGAGGAGCGGTACATCGCCAAGACCGTTCTCCCCGGCCAGTTCGCGCGGCACGGGGACGCGCTCGATCATAGTGATCAAGCCATCGGCAGGGGCGATGATCAACCCCTCCCCCGTCGGTGTCACGCGAACGGGATCGCGGAAGAAGGATACGACCCAGATCGTCAGGCCAATCAACGGCCAGGTGATGAAATCCCAGAAGATCAGCGACAACACGACAAACACGCACGCGATCAGGACATATTTGCGCCCCTCAGGGTGCATATCGGGAAAACGCCATTTGACGGTCGGGTTCGCCAGCGGCGGCTTATCAAGTGATGACATGGCGTTGTTCTACCCATCGCAGTGCAAGGTGACAACGCTCCAGCGTGCGATCGGCCACTTCATGGCTGTCATGACCATTTCTCTGGCGTGCCGAGGTTGATCGCGGCCATCCTTGCTCCTAGACGCCCAATCTAGAGCTAGGACCAAACCTCCCCTTACGGAAAGAGTATCGATGGCGAAGATCAAGGTGAAGACGCCTGTCGTGGAGATCGACGGCGACGAGATGACGCGGATCATCTGGCAGTGGATTCGCGAGCGGCTCATCCTCCCCTATCTCGATATCGATCTGGAATATTACGACCTTGGGATCGGCAAGCGCGACGAGACCGATGACAAGATCACGGTCGAATCGGCCAAGGCGATCCAGAAATACGGCGTCGGCGTGAAGTGCGCGACGATCACGCCGGACGAAGACCGGGTCAAGGAATTCGGCCTGAAGAAGATGTGGAAGTCGCCCAACGGCACGATCCGCAACATTCTGGGCGGCGTCGTGTTCCGCGAGCCGATCGTAATGAAGAACGTGCCCCGCTTGATTCCAGGCTGGACTCATCCGATCGTGGTCGGCCGTCATGCTTTCGGCGACCAGTATCGCGCGACGGATTATCGCATTCCCGGTCCAGGCAAGCTGCGCCTTGTGTTCGAGGGCGATGACGGCACCGTGATCGATGAGGAGGTGTTCCAGTTTCCTTCGTCGGGCGTCGCGATGGCGATGTATAATCTCGACGATTCGATCCGCGATTTCGCGCGTGCGTCGATGCACTACGGCCTCAACCTCGGCTGGCCGGTCTATCTTTCGACCAAGAACACCATTCTCAAGGCGTATGACGGCCGCTTCAAGGACCTCTTTGCGGAAGTTTTCGAAAGTGAATTCAAGGACAAGTTCAAGGAAGCGAATATCGTCTATGAGCATCGCTTGATCGACGATATGGTTGCATCGGCGCTCAAATGGCATGGCGAGTTCGTCTGGGCCTGCAAGAATTACGATGGCGACGTGCAATCGGATCAGGTCGCGCAGGGTTTTGGCTCGCTCGGGCTGATGACCTCGGTGCTGCTCACGCCCGATGGCAAGACGGTCGAGGCGGAAGCCGCGCACGGCACCGTCACGCGCCACTTCCGCATGCACGAACAGGGCAAGGCGACCTCGACCAACCCGATCGCGTCGATCTTCGCGTGGACCGGCGGCCTGAAATATCGCGGCAAGTTCGACGGCACGCCGGAAGTGACCGAGTTCGCCGAACTGCTCGAAAAAATCTGCATCGACACCGTCGAAAGCGGCAAGATGACCAAAGATCTCGCGATCCTGATCGGCCCGGAGCAGCCCTGGATGACGACCGAGCAGTTTTTCGAAGCTGTGCGCGTCAATCTCGAAACCGCGATGGGCTGAACGTCACGCGGTAATCAACATAAATTGGGGGGTGAAGCATGCCTGAACTGAGCGAGGCGAATACCCGCTTCACCCCCAATGCTCCCGCGATCACGGCGGCGATCATAGCGGCCAATCATGCGCAGAACGGCGTCGGACGCCGTGGCGATATGGCGGGAGGGTTGCTGCGGGTGCCAATTTCTTCGCCGCGCGGAATCGTCCGGCTGTTCGCTGACAATCAGATGGGCGGCTTTAACTAACCCGCTTTCCCGGCGTCCGGCGACCGGACAGATTCCGGCCGGACGCCGACGCCCAGACCCGCGCCGGACTACGCCGTGGCAACGGCACCGCATCGAGCAATCGAGCGGCGAGCGGTGGTTTGGTCATCGGTGTCGTGCTCGCCAGCAGCGGCTGGATGAAGCGGTCTTGGATCGCACGCTGGAAACCCTGAGCAAGCTTGTTCGGGAACATGCTGCGATCTTCCACTTTCTGCAGCAGCGCATCGATCGCCATGCCGTCCGCCAGCTGCCCAGCCAGCGCATTGGCCGCCGCAACTGCATCCTGCCCCGCCAGCTTGATGCCGACCCCGGCGATCGGCGACATGACGTGTGCCGCATCGCCGATCACCAGCAAGCCGGGGCGATGCCAGCTTTCGAGCCGATCGACCGTTACCGTGAGCAGCTTCACATCGTCCAGCTCTTGATGCCTTGCTCCACCGCCGCGGTTTCCGGGCCGACGGCGCGGACGCGCCGCAGGAAAGCGTCGAGTCCTTCGGCCCTGATCTTCTCTGCCCCGCCCTTGGCGATGACGAAGGCGCACTGCCAATAATCGCCGCGGTCGATCAGCACGAACAGCAGCCCCGTGTCGAACACGCCCATGCTGTCATTGTCGGGCTGCGCCAACTTGGGAATGCGAAACCAGAACAGGTCCATCGGCGCCCCGACCGTCGTCAGTGGCAGCCCGGTGCGGAAATGCGAATCACGGCGTCATCTTTCGCGCGGACGCCGGTGCCGCGGATGGACGGTATCGCCGCGAAAATCGCGCAGGAAATCGCCATATTTCTCCAGCACCAGCGTCCTGACCCCCGCGCTGACCCCCGCGCGCGCGAACAACGGCCCGGCCATCATGCCCGCCGGACCGCCGTCGATAATCGCCAGATCGGAATTTTCCTCAGTCATCGGCTGACAAATCGGCAGCGTTACGACTAGATGCACGCATGGCTTCACCCCTCAGCAACACCGGTTTCAGCGACGCCCTCGTTATCCTCGGCGCGGCGGGAATCGTCATCCCGGCATTTGCGCGTTTCAAGATCAGCCCGGTCATCGGCTTCATTCTGGTCGGCCTCCTGGTTGGTCCGTCGGGCCTGGGCATGCTCGTTCACGACCATCCGTGGCTGTATTACATCACGATCTCGGACGCACATTCGATCGAACCGTTCGCCGAATTCGGCATCATCCTGCTGCTCTTTTCGATCGGGCTGGAACTCTCGCTCAAGCGGCTCTGGGCGATGCGGCAGCTGGTGTTCGGCACCGGCGCCGCGCAGTTGCTGGGTTCCGCCATCTGCATCGGCATGGCGCTCCACCTGCTCGGTCAGAGCTGGGCCGGCGCGGGTGCGCTGGGTCTGGCGCTTGCACTGTCCTCAACCGCGCTGGTGCTACCAATCGCCGGGACGGCGAGCCCGGTTGGCAAAACCTCTTTCGCGATGCTCCTGTTCGAAGATCTGGCGCTCGTGCCGATCATCTTCGCGCTAGCCGCACTGGCACCGAGCGCGGCAGGCGACCGGCTTAGCGGGATTGCCGGCGTCGCCATGCGGGGACTGTTCACCATAGCGGTGATCTTCGTCGCCGGGCGCATCCTCTTGCCCAGGCTGTTCGCCCAGGCGGCACGGACCAAGAGTCCGGAGCTTTTCCTGGCCGCATCGCTGTTGGTCGTCATCGTCGCCAGCCTGGCGACCACCGCAGCCGGTCTGTCGCCGATCGTCGGCGCCCTGCTTGCCGGTCTGTTGATCGCGGAAACGGAATATCATAGCGAGGTCGAGGTCATCACCGCGCCGTTCAAGGGTCTCGCCCTCGGCGTGTTCCTGATCACTGTGGGCATGAGCCTCGACATCAGGCTGATTCTGGAAAACTGGCCGAGCCTGTTGCTCGCCATTTCCGGTGTCGTCGCGGTCAAGACGGCGGTGACCTTTGGACTGCTCAAGGTCGCCGGCATCCGCAATGGCGTCGCGGCCGAAGTCGGTGTGCTGATGGCGAGCCCGTCGGAAACAACGCTGATCGTGCTTGGGGCCGCGGGTCAGGCGCAACTGATCCAGGCGTCGACCGCAAACTTCTGGCAAACCGTAACCGCGATCGGCCTGACCATCACGCCGCTGCTCGCGCAGTTGGGCAAGAAGGTCGCCAAGGGTATCGAACAGCGCGACAAGAGCGATACCAGCGAGGCAGAGATTCCGGCCGAGGGTCCGGGCACGGTGGTGATCGGCTTCGGCCGCGTTGGGCGCATGGTCGCGGACATGCTCAAGGTGCATAATCAGCCGTTCATTGCGGTCGAGGCGGACATCGATGCGGTGTCGGCGGCACGCGCCGAGGGCTATCCGGTGATCTTTGGCGATGTGTCGCGCGCTGAACTGGTCGATCGCCTCAATCTCGGCCGCGCCAAGGCGCTGATTCTGACGATGGACGATCCCGTTCTATCTGTCCGACTTACGCGGCGCGTACGCGGCTGGGTGCCGGGGCTGACCATTGTCGCGCGCGCGCGTGACACTGCGCATGCCGCCGAACTCTACCGCGCCGGCGCCACCGATGCGGTGCCCGAAACGCTCGAAAGCTCGCTGCAATTATCGGAAGCCGTACTGGTCGACCTCGGCGTTGCGATCGGCCCGGTGATCGCCTCGATCCACGAGAAGCGCGACGAGTTGCGCAAGGAGATCATGGCGGCGGCAAGCCTGGAGCGCGAGCCCCGGTTGCGCCGCGCGCGCAAGGCGAGCGGGCCTGTCACGCTGGGCGAAAACTCCAACTAAACCTAGCGCTCGACGGTATCGCGCTTCATCGACGCAAGCTTGGCGAGAAAGCGGTTCTGCGCAAAGAACGGAATGTCTTCCTTGCGCATCGTAGCCTGCAGATTTTCTACCAGCGCCCCCATGTCCGCCGCCTGGATGCCCAGATCCTTGTGCGACGATTTCATGTCACGTCCGGTGTAGTCGCAACCACCGTTGAGGATGTAGCAGAACTGCTCCTTCAGCGTGCGGCGCAGGCGGACGATGTCCTGGCCCTTGAAGATATCGCCAATGCGCGGATCGGCGATATTGCGATCGACAAAGTCGTCGACCAGACGGTCGATCCCAGCCTTGCCGTGAAACGCCTTCAGCATATCGTCGCCAGCGAATGGCGTCGCGCCGGCATTGGCGTTGCTCTGCACATAGGGATCGACCGGATCCTCTTGCGGAGCGGCCTGGAACGAAAGGGCGGCGATGAGCAACAGGCTGAACATGATGATCCCTCAGAAACTGGTCTGGAGTGACAGGAAGGCGCCGCGCTGGCGCTTCACGGTCGCGATGTCGCCCATATCGGCATAGGCCGCAGTGATCGCGACGTTCCGCGTCACCTGCCACGCGGCGAACAGGTCTTTGGCGTCATTTTCCCTGGCAAAGCCGAGGTTGCTTGGCTTGGTGCGATACTCCGCGCCGACCAGCAGGTTGCGTGACAACAATACCCCCGCCGACCCCTCGAACTGCGGTTTATATTTATCGTTCAGGTCGCCGCCAAAGCCAAGCAAGCCGGTCTGGTTGGCCTTGGTGAAGCGAAGTGTGGCGTTGACCACCATGCTTTTCGACAGGATCACCTTGGTCGCCGCGACGTAGAAATCGGTGCCGTTCGCTTTTTTGCCGCCCACGGCGCGGATGATATCATCTTGCGACGCACGCTTGTGCTGCACGCCTATCGATATCTGGGGCAGCAATTTATCCTGATCGTACACAGCGTCCCCAACGACGCGGACCTTGGCGCCGAATACATCCTGACTGAACTTGAACCCCCGGCCCAGGCCGAGCGCGGCACCAGCATCGCGGGTGTCGAAACTCTGATGCGCATAGGATAGTTCGACACGATCCTTGTAACCGATCGCTCCGCCAAAGCTTGTCAGGTCGAAATCGGGCAGCGCGACATAGGTGACATGGGCGCTCGCGCCGATGCCGGCGTCGGTTTCGTTGCCGGCAATCAACGCCCAGTTGGCAAGGCCGCCACCGGCCGCACCTTCGATGCTCGATACGCCGCCGGTCAGCAGTAGCTTTCCACCCTGGCGCAGGTCACTCGCCATAGCGGGCGATACTGCCAGGTATGCAAATAGGGCGGCGAAGATGGCCCTAGTTACGCAATTTACAGGCATCAAGGCGCTCCGACCAGGTCAAGACCGTGATCCGTTATCGCCGTTATGGTTGTTTTTACGTAAACAACATATTTACCCGGTCGCAATCAGACCGTCGCTATGCACGAGCCATGCCCCACCCTGTTCCCGTTGCACTTCTTGCGCTAGCCCCGTTCCTCGCCGCAGTTCCGGCATTCGCCGCCACCGCCAATATTGATGTGCGCGGTGTCGATGGGAAACCGCTCGCCGGCGCCGTGGTGTTCATCGACACACCCAAAAAAGCGGCGGGGCCGATTCACTTTTCCTGGGGCACGGCAATGGCGCAACGCAACATCGCCTTCGATCCGCACATCCTGATCGTGCCCGTCGGGTCGAGCGTGTCCTTCCCCAACCGCGACAAGGTGCGCCACCATGTCTATTCTTTCTCCAGGGCGAAGAAGTTCGATCTGAAACTCTACGGCAAGGACGAGTCCCGCAGCATCGTGTTCGACAAGCCGGGGGTGATCGCGCTCGGCTGCAATATCCATGACGCGATGAACGGCTTCGTCGTGGTGGTCGATACGCCTTATGCGATGCAGACCGATGCGAACGGTCATGTGACGATCGCCAATGTCCCCGCCGGCGGCGCGAACATCCGCATCTGGCATCCTTCGGTTCGCGCGCCCGACAACATTTTGACGCAAAGCGTAACGATTGCGGCGAGCGGCTTCACGACCACCTATACCATGCGCGGTCGTTGAACCGCGATATGCCAATTTTTGCGAACCGGAAGCTGTTTCGCTTCCGCAATCTGCGCAATCGTCTAGCGGTGCTCTACGCTGCGCTGTTCGCCGTTGCGCTGCTCGTCGTGGCCGTCGTCGGGCAAGTGATGATCCGTAGCCACGCGCAAAGCAGCGTGCGTGCCGAACTGGCGACCAGCGGCCAGGTCTATGATCGGATCTGGGCGTTGCGCGCCAAATCCCTGGCGGGGTCGGCCGATGTACTCGCGCGCGATTTCGGCTTTCGCGCAGCGGTGGCAAGCGGTGACCGGCCGACGATCGAATCCGCAGTGGGTAATTTGCGCGAGCGTGCGGGTGTCGCCAACGCCTTTGTCGTCGATCAGGCTGGGGATGTGCTGGGCAGCGGCCCGGCAGATTTGCGTGCGATCGTCGCCAAACTGCCATTCACTCTGGCCGACGACCGTAGGGATTCGGTGATCGCATCGCGGGATGGCGTCTATCGCCTGATCGTTTCGCCGATCCTCGCGCCGACCGAAATCGGTTGGGTGATCTTCGCGGTACCGCTCGACGCGACCGAAATGCGGGCGTTGGAAAAGCTCTCGGCGATTCCGCTGACCGCGACGATGCTGCAACGGCGCGGCGACGGGCATTGGGTATCGCGCGACGGCACGATCCAGCCCGACGCGGCGATCGATTCCTTTGTTGGTGGCGGCGTATCGACCAACGCCCCCACCACGCTCGCTTTGCCACAGGGCCAGGCCTTCGCGCTGGCCAAGCCGCTCGCCGGACGCGGCGCGGCGCCCGAAGCGGCATTGCTGCTCAGCTATCCACTCGAAAAGGCGCTCGCCTCTTACGCCTCGCTGCAGTTGGGCATCGCGCTGGCGGGCTTGATCGGTTTGATCCTGGTGCTGGTCGGCAGCCGCCGTCTCGCCAACGATATCGCCCGGCCGATCGCTGCCCTCGACGCCGCCGCCAAGGCGCTCGAAGAGGGTTCGCGAGCCGAATTGAAGGTCGAGGGTTCGGACGAGATCGGGCGACTGGCGGAAAGCTTCAACCTGATGTCGGCAGGTATCGTCGAGCGTGAGCACCGCATCACTCACCTCGCGTTCCACGATTCACTGACCGGCCTGCCCAACCGCACCTATTTTCGCCAGCAACTCGATGCCGCTCTGCTGCGCGCGCCGCGCATGGCCGAAAAGGTCGCGGTGCTGTGCCTCGATCTCGACGGGTTCAAGGGCGTCAACGACACACTCGGACATCCGATTGGTGATTCTCTGCTGCGCCAGGTCGGCACGATGCTGACCCACCTCGTCACCGACGGTACGGTTTCACGGCTCGGTGGCGACGAGTTTGCCATTATCCTCGCTGATCGAGGCGATCATGATCGTCCACGTGCGATCGCCCAGGCGATTCTAGACCGCCTCCGCGAACCAGTCCGCGTCGACGGGCATCAGATCGCAACCGGAGCCAGTATCGGCATCGCGATTGGCCCGGGCAACGGGGCCGATCCCGATATACTGCTCAAAAGTGCCGACTTGGCACTGTATCGCGCCAAGCAAGACGGGCGCGGCGTGTTCCGGTTCTTTGAACCGGCGCTCGACGCTGCCGCGCGGAAGCGACGCCAGCTCGAACTGGACTTGCGTGAAGCGCTGCACAGCGGCCAGTTCCGTCTCAATTACCAGCCGATCTTCGACCTTGCCCAGGATCGCATCGGCTGTTTCGAATCGCTGCTGCGCTGGGAACATCCGACCCGCGGCAACGTCACGCCGGTCGAATTCATTCCGGTCGCGGAAGATACCGGCCTGATCGTTGCGATCGGCGAATGGGTAATGCATGAGGCTTGTCGTCAGGCCAGCGAATGGCCCGAACATGTCCGCATCGCGGTCAATGTCTCGCCGCTGCAGTTCCGCAATTCGGGTTTCTCCAACATCGTTTTTCAGGCGCTGACCCGCAGCGGCATCGCACCCAATCGGCTGGAGGTCGAAATCACCGAATCGATCTTCCTGGAAGGTGAGGAATCGGTACTTACGCTGCTCCATCAGCTCCGTGCGCTGGGCATCCGCATCGCGCTCGACGATTTTGGCACCGGTTATTCGTCGCTCAGCTATCTGCGCAGCTTTCCGTTCGACAAGATCAAGATCGACAAGTCGTTCGTCGACAGCGTCGCGCAAGATGCGAGCTCGGCCGCAATCGTCCACGCGATCGTCGATCTCGCCAAGGCGCTCAAAATGGAAACCACCGCCGAAGGCGTGGAGGACCGTGACCAGCTTGACGAACTGCGCGGCCAGGGTTGTTCGAGCATCCAGGGCTATTGGTTCAGCCGCCCGATCGAAGCCAATGCCGTGATGGACATGCTGCGCGGGTCGATGTCGGCGGTGGCCTGAACTGTCATCACGGGCTCTTCGCCCCTCCAACGGTCAGTTTGCGCGGCCGTCTCGTAGCTCTTAAGCAACGTGGACAGGGAGATCGACGATGCCGCTCTATGAAATCGACGGAAAACGTCCGCACCTCGCCCCCGGCGCCTGGGTCGCGCCAAGCGCCGACCTGATCGGTGAGGTACTGCTCGGCGAGGATGCAAGCGTCTGGTTCGGTGCTGTTATCCGCGGCGACAACACGCCAATGATCGTCGGCCCGCGCAGCAACATTCAGGAAGGCGCGGTGTGCCATTCGGATGCGGGGGCGCCGCTGACCATCGGTGCCGACTGCACGGTCGGGCATCGGGCGATCCTGCATGGCTGCACCATCGGCGACCGCGTGCTGATCGGCATGGGGGCGATCGTCCTAAACCACGCGGTCATCGCCGATGGTTGCATCGTCGGCGCGGGCGCGCTGGTGACCGAAGGCAAGACCTTCCCCGCCGGTAGCCTGATCGTCGGCAGCCCGGCGCGCGCGATTCGGGAACTCGACGATAATGCACAGGCCATGCTGCTGATCTCGGCCAAGCATTATATCGACAAGGCACATGGCTGCGCGACGGGGCTGAAGCGCGTCGATTGAACCGAGAAGGCTCGACTTCCCTTTGATCTGCCGCAATTACGAACGAGGCCCGATCGAATACACTGAGCATCGGCAGGAGGGCAGGAACCGTGCGGCAAATACTCTATGTCAGCGTCTGCACCGCGCCCGGCGGGAAGGCCGACCTCACCGTCATCCTGGAGCAATCGCGCCACAATAATGCCATCGACGGCATCACTGGCCTTTTATGGTCGGACGGCACGCATTTCATGCAAGTGATCGAAGGCCCAAAGGCGAGCGTCGAGGCGACTTTTGATCGCATCCTGCGGGATACAAGGCATCGCGATATCAGGATCCTTGTCGATGTGCCGATCGACATGCGGGAATTCGGTGGCTGGGGCATGATGCAACGGCGGGCCGGAGAACCTGCTGACGTGTATGATGCGAAAATCCAACGCCTGCTCTCCCAGGCCTCCGAAGAGGTCAGAGAGTATGTCCATCGATTGATCGCGACCGACGGCGGCGTACAGACCTGACGATATGGTTTGATCGACGATCCGTGCTGGCCATGGCACACCGCTGCCGAACTCGGCGCGCGGGTCGGCGCGCGAAACAATATCTTCGGCTCGCAGCCGCGCCGGCGCAAAAACGCTGTTCGACGCGGCGTGGTAAGCGGTTTTACTTGCCCGCTGCCCAGGCCTCGACCGCCGGGCGCAACCGATCGGTCACGGCATGTCGCGCCGCCATGCCGGCAACCACCCGCGCGGCACCTTCGCGCGCCGCTTCGGGCAGGTTTTTCTCGGCAAATGCGGTCAGCTTCGCCGGCATCGCCGGATCGTCGGACCCCGCACCGAGCCCGGGAATATAGGTCGAACGATTGCTCGTTTCGGTGAAACCATCGACCAACACGAGATTGGCGAGCGCGAAATCGACCGCAAGATCGGGATGCCGGGTCGATACACTGCGCAACAGGCTGGCCTTTTGCGGTGCGCTGAACTCGTCGGTCTTGATCAGGTCGAGCGCACGCTGCGCCAGTGCGACATCGCGCGTGCCGCCGAGCAACCGGATATAGCTGTTGCGCGCGACCGGGTTCTTTTCGGCGCGCGTGATCGCCAGCAGCGCTTCCCATTCGGGTGCCGTCGCATTGATCGCATAGGTACGCAGGATCGGCGCGCGAATTGCCGGCGGGATCGCGTTCGCATCGGTGGCGAGCGCCGCGATGTAACGCCGTGCCATTGCCGCGATGCCGGGATCACCGATGCCGCCCAGGCCGCCAATCAAATTCTCGCGCATATTGGTCACCAACGCCAATTCTCCCGGCTTTGCTTCATAGCCGATGCGCTTCATCACCGGGGCGAGCGTCGCCATGTTGCGGGCGTTAAGCGACGCCTCCAGCGGTGTATCCTCGAACCGGTTGGCAAGACGCAGCAGCTGGCCCGACACCATATCCCATTCGAGCGGATCGGCATCGACCGGAACCGCACCGGTCAACGCGAGATAAAGCGAGAGGTCCTGGTCGCCGCTCATCGCCAGCGCATAATCGTCGCCCAGCGTACCGAGGCGGTCGGCCAGCGCCACATTACGGAAATCGCGCACGATCGCGGCATGGCTGGTCGCGTCATATTTGCCGCGCAGATAGCTGCCCTTGCCCTGATTGAGGATCCGCGTGCCGCAACCCTTGACGCTCACGGTCGCGGGAGCGGCGCCTTGTATGATCGTGCTCGTCGCGTCTTGACCGACCACGCCGATTTTCAACGGCACGCGCCAGGTCTGCGGCTTTTTCGACGCGGCATCGAGACCGAAGCGCCCCTGGGTCAATGTCGCTATGGTCGTGCCGTTGCGGCAACTTGCCCCGGTCAACGTGATGAGCGGCACGCCGCCCTGCAGGGTGAAGTCATGCGCGATATCCGCCACCGGCTTGCCCGCGGCGACAGCGAGTTCAGCCCAGAGCTGATCGGTGACGGTGTTGCCGTATTTGTACTTCGCCATGTAGCGGCGGATGCCGTCGCGGAAGACATCCGGCCCCAGCGTCGATTCGACCATGCCGATCACCGCCTGTCCCTTCTGGTAGGTGATGCCGTCGAACGCCTGGCTGATCTGGTCGACCGTTTCGATCTTGCGGATGATCGGGTGGGTCGCGGCGGTCGCATCGGCGCCCAGAGCGAACTCGCGCTCGCTGCCGACCAGCGCGGTCATGGCATTCCAGCTTGGATTAAGGTCGGCGCTGGCCTTGCCCTCCATCCATGACGCGAAGCCCTCATTGAGCCAAAGGTCGTCCCACCACGCCATGGTGACGAGGTCGCCGAACCATTGATGCGCCATCTCATGCGCCACGACGGTATAGATGCGCTGGCGGTTGCTCTCGGTCGCGCGCTTCGGGTCGAACAGCAATTCCTGTTCGAAATAGAAGATCGCGCCCCAATTTTCCATCGCGCCGAAGGTCTGGCTGCCGCCGGGTCCGGCGATCATGTCGAGCTTGGGCAGAGGATAAGGCTGGCCGAAATAATCGTTATAGTAGGTCAGCAACCGCTTGGCGGCGTCGAGCGAATATTGGCCCTGCTCGCCCACGCCGCGCCGCGTAATGATGCCGATCTCGGTCTTGCCGGCCATCACCGTGCGTCGTTCCATGTCGCCCATGCCGAGGAACAGCAGATAGCTCGACATTTTCGGCGTGGTCGCGAAACGATAGAGCTTCTTGCCCCCAACCGGTTTGCCGACCGTGGTCGCCGGCATGTTGGAAAAGGCGAGCTGGTCGGCCGGCGCTTCGGCCGACAGCGTGAAGGTCGCCTTGAACGACGGCTCGTCCCACATCGGCGCGAAACGACGCGCATCGGGTGCCTCGAACTGCGTGGCAAGCATCCGGGCGGCGCTGCCATCGGGGTTCTTATAGTCGATCGCGAACATGCCGAGCGGCGATTCGTTGATCTTGCCGCTCCAGGTGAATTTCAGCGTATGCGCGCCTTTACTCGCGATCTTGGGCAGCGTCACGGTCAGCAATTGTGCTTCCTCGTCCTGCCTCACCGTCACGGCGACACCGTCGAAGGTCGCTGAATCGACAACCAGATCGACGGCGTTGAGGATGACTGTCGTCGTCGGTTCGTTCACCTCGACCTTGATCGTCTCCATGCCGGTGAAGGTCATGGCCTTGGCATCGGGCCTGACGGTGATGTCATAGGCGGTCGGCACGACGTTGGTCGGCAATCGTCCCGCAGCAAGCGCGGAGGTGGAAACGGACAGCAACAACAACGCCGTAGCGTGAGCAACAGGAGCGAGCTTCATGGCAACCTCTGGATATATTATCTCGTGTATTGCCCCAGTAATACGTTCAGATAGCTTGGCAAGCGCAACGCCAACTTAGGGCCGGCCAATGGCTGGACAGGCATTTAAGTTGCGCTATGAAACTTGGCATGAGCTTACCGCCAATCCTGCAACGCCTGCGCCTGCCCGTCATCGGGTCGCCATTGTTCATCATCTCTGGCCCGGATCTGGTCATCGCCCAGTGCAAGGCAGGCATCGTCGGCGCTTTCCCTGCGCTCAACGCGCGGCCCCAGGCGCAGCTCGACGAATGGCTGCATCGGATCACGGAGGAGCTCGCGACCTGGAATCGCGACAATCCCGACCGACCCGCCGCGCCTTATGCGGTCAACCAGATCGTCCATCGCTCCAACGAACGGCTTGAGGCAGATCTCGCGACCTGCGCCAAATGGCAGGTGCCGATCGTCATCACCTCGCTCGGCGCGCGTGAAGACCTCAATACTGCGGTGCACGGCTGGGGCGGCATCACGCTGCACGACATCATCGACGATCGTTTCGCGCGCAAGGCGGTGGAAAAGGGCGCTGACGGCCTGATCGCGGTCGCCGCCGGCGCCGGCGGCCATGCCGGCCGGCTCTCGCCTTTCGCGCTGATCCAGGAAATCCGCCAATGGTTTGAAGGTCCGCTCGCTCTGTCGGGGTCGATCGCGACCGGCGATGCGGTGCTTGCCGCACTCGCGATGGGGGCTGACCTCGCCTATATCGGCTCACCCTTCATCGCCACTGACGAGGCCAATGCCGACCAGTCCTACAAGGACTCGATCGTCGCGTCGAAGGCCGCCGATATCGTCTATTCAAACCTGTTCACTGGTGTGCACGGCAATTATCTGCGCAGTTCGATCGTCGCGGCGGGCATGGACCCGGACAATCTGCTGGAGGGCGATTTGTCGACGATGAACTTTGGCGGCGGCAATGGCAGCAAGGCCAAGGCGTGGAAGGACATCTGGGGCTCCGGCCAGGGTGTCGGAGCGGTCTCGGCAATCGAGCCGGTCGCAACGCGCGTCGATCGGCTGGAGCGTGAATACCTCGCGGCCAGGGCGCGATTGATACCCTAGGCACCACCGCTGAAGAGGAAGCGTGGGTTTCTAAAACGCCCTTGCCAGCCGGTCGTACATCGACCGTGCCGGGCTTATCATCACAGCGTCATCGGCCTGGGCGCCATCAAGCAATGCAACGCGGCGATAGAGTTCGGTGCTCGACGCGATCAGCGCCTGCGCCTGGGGCGGCATGGCGAGGATCGCGGGGGCGTCGCTGACCGGCGCGGGGCCGAGGCGTCGTGACGGATCGAGCGCGTCGCGCGGCTGCAATTCGCCGGCATCGATCGCGCGCTGCGTCAGCAGCCACGCGATGATGTGCATCAGCCGTGTCGTAACCTTCAGCGATTCGCAGGAAAAGGAAACGCGTGCCAGCGGGTCGAGCATCTCGCGCTCCTCGCGCCCTCCTTCATCGAAATAGCTCCGCGCTTCGTCGGCAAGCACCATCGCGTCGACATACAGTGTGTCGATCAGCCGGCGGTGGATCCGCGAGTCATCTGCAAAGCCCCTCATCTCAACGGGGGTGACATAAACGGAGGATCAACAACATAGGGATCGTGCGAGGCTTTTATCGCGCGGGCGTCCCAAAGCGGAGCAAGGTCAAGCGATGATGTCGGGGATGAGCTGATCCTCGAGCATGCCAATCTCGTCGCGAAGCCGTAACTTGCGCTTTTTCAGGCGCGCCAGCTGGAGCTGGTCGGTCGATCCGGTCTCGAACAGCGCGCCGATCGCCGAATCGAGGTCACGATGTTCGATGCGCAGGATTTCCAGGCGCTTGGCGATCTGCGTTTCTTCCATCGGCTCCCCATTTCCCGTCCGCCACCTTTAGCAAACTGCGCGCGCATCGCGAGCAGCAAAAAATCCTGTCGGGTTCGCAGTGGAATCGGCCTGGCGCGTAAATCGCCTCGGCATGTCGATTGCCGGTAAAATGTAGGAAGACAATTTATCATTGGCGTGTTTCAATCATTTCCCGCCAAGCAAAGAAGGAGGCTTTCTTCCATGCAAACTGCGCATTTCTCGGCACTTGAGGCCAAGCACGCTGTGCTCGATCAAAAGATCGCTGCCGAGTCGCAACGCCCACTCCCTGACACTGCGGCGCTGGCAGCGCTCAAAAAGCGGAAACTTCGCCTCAAAGAGGAAATGACCACGCAATAGGCTTGCTCACCCCGCGCGCTCACCCCGCCCGGGTGCGCCCGCGCGGGGTTAAAGCACCGCGAGCCTTAGCGCCGCGGAAGAATCGGTTTGACGAAAACAGGCGTTTTGGTTCCCATACCGACTGGCTTGCGCGCCAGCATCGGATCGATCGCGTGCGAAAACGCGATTCCAACCCGCCCCGCTGCGGACCAGGCGACCTTACCCGACACCCAGCCGATGCCGCGAACGTCGAATTCGACATCTAGGCCCTGCGGCAAGCCATTGGGAAGCTCCGCCATCAGCCCACCGGCGGATAGGTTGCGAACACGGACATGATGAATGTCGTTGCTGCCCGTGAAGCGGAAATCCGCCATCAGGAACAGGCTGTCGCGCGACTGGTTGCGATTACGCGCAAGGTCGTCAGCGGCGAGATCGCCAAAAGGATCTTGGGGCAACTGGTCCATCAGGGTGCTCGAGCAAACCTCCGTTCGCCACCGATAGACCAGAAATTCGTATCGAATCGCTTAAAGAATCCGCGATCAATCTTCGCGGGAGACCTTTTCATGGCGTTCGTGACGTTCCTGCGCCTCGACAGTCATGGTCGCGATCGGGCGCGCTTCGAGCCGCGCGAGCGAAATCGGCTCGCCGGTCACTTCGCAATAGCCATATTCGCCCTCTTCGATGCGCCGCAACGCCGCATCGATCTTGGCGATCAGTTTGCGTTGGCGATCCCTGGTGCGCAGCTCGATCGACCAGTCGGTCTCACTGGATGCGCGATCGGTAAGATCGGCCTCACGCAGCGAATCGACCTGCAATTGACTCAGCGTACCCGCCGCTTCGCGCAGGATCGCATCTTTCCACTGATGCAGCTTGTCGCGAAAATATTCCTGCTGGCGCTGATTCATAAACGGCTCGTCCGGGCTGGGGCGATAGCCTCCAGCCGCGTCGTTCGCCGCAATCGCACCAGGTTCGGATTCGTCCAATCGATTCAAGACCGTCGCCATCCCACTCTCCAGTCGGTCTCGCGATGCTTTGCGCACCTCTGTACCGCCCCTGTCCTGCCCCCGTGATGACCGCGCCTATAGACACGCCGTCTTCGCACCACAAGCAACCGACTCACATGAACGTTCAAATCGGTTCTTTCGTGCGCATAAGCATCACCGCATTTCACTTTCGAGACTCATATCGGGTAACGAACGAAAGCAGTGTCCCGCTCTGTTAACTATAAAAAATAATGGCTGGTTAGTATTAATAGCTGAACTGTACCGTCTTGGCACGTTAACCAGGCTAATGACGCACCATTATGGCGAATTCGTCATCCAGGCGCCGGAACATTGGTTAATGAGCTTGAACTTAATAGTTTGTTGGTCACTTTGGGCAATAGCGGCGATCCAGCTGCTACGGGTCCGGATCTGGTGCGGTTGGTACCAGCAACGAAAGAGTGACAACATGTCGGTGCGGATGGCTTTGGCAAAATTGTGTGCCTGCACATGCGGTGGGGCGCTGATCGGTGGTGGTGCTGTGCACGTCGCCGAAGGCGCGAAAACGCGACAGGTATATCAGACCAAGATGGTCAAGCGCGTTGTGAAGCGTGCTGCGGCCCCGCGCAAATTGACCAAGGTCCGTCGAGTCGTGACGCAGACGCGTGCGACCTGCCGGCCTGCGATCGTCACCGTTACCAGTCAGGGCGCCCCCATTCCCCTTCCCCCGATCTTTGCCGCTTCGGGTGGCGAAATGCCGGTGTCGGGCGGCGGCGGTGGCGGCGGCGCGGCTGTCGTGGGTGGCGGCGGATTCGGTGGCGGCGGCGGCTTCTTTGCCGGCGGCTTTTTCGGTGGCGGTTCTAGCGGTGGCAGCGGCGGGATCGTCGTCTCGTCGACCTCCAGCGGCGGTTCGACCAGCAGCAGTGGCGGCTCTACCAGCACCAGCGGCGGTTCCACCAGCACATCGTCGGGCGGCAGCGGTGGGTCGTCGACCAGCACGGGTGGCCTTTCGAGCACCAGCACCTCGTCGACCGGCGGCAGCAGCACCTCGTCCGCATCGGGCGGTTCGAGCGGCGATGTGTCGTCTTCGTCCAGCGGGGACGTGTCATCATCGTCGAGCGGCGATGTCTCGTCCTCTACATCCTCCTCAACGTCGAGCAGTTCCAGCGGCGATGTATCCTCATCGACCTCAAGCAGTTCGAGCGGCAACGTATCGACCTCCACGTCCAGCTCATCCAACGGATCGAGCACGTCGACCTCGAGTTCGTCCTATGGATCGTCGAGCCATGGCTGGAGCAGCAATGGCGGCTGGAGCAGCAATGGCGGCCATGGCAGCACCGGGTCGAGCGGCAGCAGCGGATCCAGTGGTACGCCGTCGCCCGTGCCCGCCCCGCCGATGATCCTGTTGTTTGGTGCAGCGGCAGCCGCACTCGTGGCGCGCAAGCGCTTCGCGAAAAAGGCCGCCGTCGCGGCCTGAGTCGCGTCAAGCAGCCGATATGAAAAAGGGCTCCCGCGCCTTGTGCGGGAGCCCTTTTTGGGTCGGGCGACCACCTCAGATCGTGGCAAGGACCTTTTCGATCTGATCGATCGGGTGGCCGGTGAGGTCCTTGTCGACCTCTGCGATGAGCCTTGAGCTGACTTCCTTATGATAATGTTTGCGAAGCTCACCCAGGGTGCGCGGCGGCGCGACGATGATGAGTGATTCGAAATCATTGGCGAGTGCGCGGCGTTGGAGCAGGCCAGCGGTCTCGGCCGCGAAGCGGTCCTCTTCCTGCTGGTGGAAATCGACTTCCTGCATCGAATTCTGCCCGCCACCGACGCTCGACGAGGAACGCCCGGCAAGATCGGTCTTTTGGTCGCCATCGGACGGATTAACATGTTCGACCGCGTTTTCGACCACCAGATTCGGATAGGCTGCATCGCCCTGATTGCGCAGGAACAGCATCTTCCGCCCGTCGGCGACGAGCACGACGGCGTTGTGCGAAATCTGCATGGAATGGCCTTTCCGGTTGTTGATATCGTTATGGGTAACGCCCCGGCGGCCCTGCGGGTTGCGCGCCGCGCGCCTCGCCGCCATAGCCTGCGCCATGCACGACATCCGCCTGATCCGCGAAAATCCCGCAAGCTTCGACGCCGCATTGGCCCGCCGCGGCCTGCCACCGCATGCTGCCGAACTCGTCGCCCTGGACGAACGCCGCCGCGCCCTGATCACCGAAGCACAGGCGGGCCAGGCGCGCCGCAACGAAGCTTCCAAGGCGATCGGCGCGGCAAAAGCGTCGAAGGACGAGGCAACGGCCGCTGTACTGATGGCGGAAGTCGCGGTGCTGAAGGAACGGTTGCCGGCAATCGAGAATGAGGAAAAGGAACTTGGCGAAGCGCTGAGCGGTCAACTCGCGGCGATCCCCAATCTGCCGCTCGCCGACGTCCCGCAAGGATCGGACGAAGCCGACAATGCGATCGTCCATCTGCGCGGCACGCCGCCGAGTTTCGCTTTCGCTGCGAAGGAACATGACACGATCGGCCCTGCGCTCGGCCTGGATTTCGAAACCGGCGCGGCGATGTCCGGCGCACGTTTCACCCTGGTCCGTGGCTCGGCGGCAAAGCTGCATCGCGCGCTCGGGCAATTCATGCTCGACACGCTCGCCGGCCAGCATGGTTATGAACAGGTCATCCCCCCTTTGTTGGTGCGCGATGAGGCGGTTTTCGGCACGGGGCAGCTCCCGAAATTCGCCGAAGACCTGTTCCGCACGACCGACGGTCGCTGGTTGATTCCGACAGCAGAGGTCAGCCTGACCAATATCGTTGCTGGCAAAATCCTCAGCGAGGAGGAACTGCCGCTACGCTTCACCGCTCTTACCCCCTGCTTCCGCTCCGAGGCGGGCTCCGCTGGGCGAGATACGCGCGGGTTCATCCGCCAGCACCAGTTCGAAAAGGTCGAGATGGTCTCGATCGTCGCGCCCGATGCCTCCGAGGCGGAGCATGAGCGCATGACCGCTTGCGCAGAGGGACTGCTCGACGCGCTCGGCTTGCCCTTTCGTCGTATGAAGCTGTGCACGGGTGACATGGGATTCACCGCTGCACGGACCTATGATCTGGAGGTCTGGCTGCCAGGGCAGAACCAGTATCGCGAGATTTCGAGCTGTTCGACCTGCACCGATTTCCAGGCGCGGCGCATGAACGCGCGGTATCGGCCCGAAGGCGAGAAAGGCACCCGCTTCGTCCACACGCTTAATGGTTCGGGACTGGCGGTGGGCCGCACACTCGTCGCGGTGCTGGAGAATTATCAGCAGGAGGACGGATCGGTCGCGATTCCCGACGTGTTGCAGCCCTATCTCAAGGGTATCAACCGGCTGGAACCAGCCTGATGCTCGGTGCCCTGTTCCCCGTTCGGGCTGAGCCTGTCGAATCCCTCCTGGCCACGAATGAGCGGTGGTCTTGGGGCACGTGCCCTTCGACAGGCTCAGGGCGAACGGTAGAGGTAGCCGCCTGATGCGCATCCTGCTGACCAATGATGATGGCTACCACGCGCCCGGCCTCAAGGTGCTGGAAGAGATCGCGGCGAAATTTTCCGATGATATCTGGATTGTCGCGCCGTCCGAGGAGCAATCGGGCGCCGGCCATTCGCTGACCCTGAGCCGCCCGATTCGCATTCACCGCCATGGCGACAAGCGTTTCGCTGTCGCCGGCACGCCCACCGATGCGGTGATGATGGCGATCGCCCGAATCATGAAGGACAGCCCACCTGACCTGATCCTGTCCGGGGTCAATCGCGGTGCCAACCTCGCCGAGGATGTGACCTATTCAGGCACCGTTTCCGCCGCGATGGAAGGGGCATTGGCCGGCGTGCGCTCGATCGCACTCAGCCAAGTCTATAGTCGTGACGGCATGGGCGACACCGTGCCGTTCGAGGCCGCCGCCGCCTGGGGCGAGCGCGTACTGCGCCCGCTGATCGATGCGCCGCTTGCCCCGCGCACGCTGGTCAATATCAACTTCCCGGTCGGCGCAGCGGCCGAGGTCAAGGGCATCCGCGTCGTCAATCAGGGGCTGCGCGATTATGGACGGCTGCAGATCGTCACCAATCGCGATCCGCGCGGTTACGAATATCACTGGTTCGGGCTCGGCCCGACGATCGAGACACCGGCGCATTCGACCGATCTTGAGGCCGTGGCCGAAGGTTTTATCGCCGTCACCCCTCTCCATCTTGACCTTACCCATCATGAATCACTCGACATGCTGAACGCGGCGTTTACCTAGGGATAACCAGCCGGGGGGCTGGCTTAGGGGTAAGGTCATGGGGGCAAGTATCATATACGGCATCGCGCCGCTGGCGGCGCTGACACTGCTCGGCGCGTGCATTCCAGGGAATGAACGTCCCGAGCCGCAACGCTATCCCGGCGAGGAATATCGTCAGCCTCGCGATACCTATGAACGCCAGCGTCTCGACGATGGCGTGCAGCAATTGCCCAGCGCGCCACCCGCCTGGCGGGCGCGACCCGTAACCGCCGATGCACGATCGGTCGTCGGCGACACCTATCTCGTTCGGCCGGGGGACACGCTGCGCGCGATCGCCGACCTCACCGGCGCAGGGTCGGAAGCGATTGCCCGCGCCAACAATCTGCAACCGCCGTTCGTGATTCGCCCGGGTCAGCAGATGATCATCCCCGCCGGCCGCTACCATCTCGTTCGCGCCGGCGAGACCGGCATCGCCATCGCGCGTGCTTATGGCATCGACTGGTCGCGAATCGTCACCGCGAACAACCTGATCGAACCTTATGTGCTGCGCGTCGGTATGCGCGTGCTGATCCCGGGCATCGCCCGGGGCAAGACGACGATAGAGGAACGCGCGGCCGCGTTTCGCCTTGATGTCGACGACATTCTCACTGGCGGCGAACCTGCGCTCGCAACCAACCAGCGCCCTGCGCGTCCGACCGCGTCCTCGACCAGAGTTCTGCCCTCGACCGCGGCGCTCGCACAGCCCGGCCGGCTACGCGGTGCTTTTTCCTGGCCGGTTCATGGACGGGTGATCGGCCGCTTCGGCCCCGGCGCGAGCGGCGAGAGGAATAACGGCATCAAGATCGCGGTGCCGGTCGATACGCCAATCCTCGCCGCGGCGGACGGCGTCGTCGCTTATGCCGGCGACGAGATCGCCGCGCTCGGCGGCCTGGTGATCCTCAAGCATGGCGATGGCTGGACCACGGTTTACGGCCATGCCAGCCAGTTGCTCGTCCAGCGCGGCCAATCGGTCAAGAAGGGCCAGACCGTCGCCATGTCGGGCAATTCGGGCTTTGCCGACCGGCCCGAAGTGCATTTCGAAATGCGCAAAGGGCGAACGCCAGTCGATCCCATGGGGCAATTGCCCGGGCTTTGATCGACGCGCCATATCTCCGGAAGATCGCTCCAAACGCCAAAAACCCATATCAAACATCTAATATATAATGATATTATATGGATCGGCGCTAGTGTGGCGCCGAACTGAATATGACACATACCGGTGTGACATATCTCACCCCGCTGCTCCCCACAGTCGTTTCGCCGAACGACGATTCAACCATAGCGCAGGGCATGGTTGTCATCTCTCGCCTGACTTGCACCGACCCGCTCTTTCTTATTGTCTGAACACATTGTCGCAGGACAGCGAGCGCAAAGCCTGGCGCGTTACCAGGGCCCGATGCAATAGCCCGTCAGTGGGGCTACTCAGGATGAACTGAGCTTGTTAAGCGGGTTTCACCATGACCGACCACAGCTCCGATCTTCTCCGCCTGCTTTCATCGCGCGGCTATATTCACCAGACCACCGACGCTGCGGCGCTCGATGCGCTCGCCAACAAGCAGATCGTGCCCGGTTATATCGGCTTCGACCCGACCGCGCCATCGCTGCACGTCGGCAGCCTGGTGCAGATCATGCTGCTGCGCCGCCTGCAACAGGCGGGTCACAAGCCGATCGTGCTGATGGGTGGCGGAACCGGCAAGATCGGCGACCCGAGTTTCAAGGAAGAATCGCGCAAGCTGCTCGACCATGACGGCATCAACGCAAACGTGGAGTCGATCCGGCGCATCTTCGAACGTTTCCTGACTTTCGGGGATGGTCCGACCGATGCGATGATGGTCGACAATGCCGACTGGCTCGACAAGCTCGAATATATCCCGTTCCTGCGCGATGTCGGCCAGCATTTCTCGGTCAACCGCATGCTCAGCTTCGATTCGGTCAAGCTGCGCCTCGACCGCGAACAATCGCTGAGCTTCCTCGAGTTCAACTACATGATCCTCCAGGCCTATGATTTCCTGGAATTGTCGCGCCGCGCCGGTTGCCGCTTGCAGATGGGCGGGTCGGATCAATGGGGCAATATCGTCAACGGCATCGAACTCTCGCGCCGCATGGACGGGACCGAGGTCTACGGCATCACCACCCCGCTGATCACGACGGCGGACGGCGGCAAGATGGGCAAGACCATGTCGGGCGCCGTGTGGCTGCACGAGGATCAACTGCCGCATTTCGATTATTGGCAATTCTGGCGCAACACCGACGACCGCGATGTCGGCCGCTTCCTGCGCCTGTTCACCGATCTGCCACTCGACGAGATCGCCCGGCTCGAGGCGCTGCCGGGCGCGGAGATCAACGAAGCGAAGAAGATCCTCGCCAATGCCGCGACCGCAATGTGCCGTGGCGAAGCGGCCGCGGTGGAAGCCGCAGAGACCGCACGTCGTACCTTCGAGGAAGGAACGGCCGGTGGCTCGTTGCCGACCCTCACCGTGTCGGGCGAGATTTCGATCGTCGATGCGCTGGTCGGGCTCGGTTTTTGCGCCTCCAAGGGCGAGGCTCGTCGCCTGATCAAGGGCGGCGGCGCGCGCGTGGGCACAGAAAAGGTCAGTGACGAGGCAATGGTAATCGCGGTCAGTGCCGATCCGGTGCAGATCGCTGCCGGAAAAAAGCATCATGGCCTTCTGATCGCTGGATAAAATTCCCTGAAAATCGACCTGCAATGATTTGTTAAACAGCTTCGTTGCGACCCGGTTTACACCGCTTGCCTTAGCATCGGCGCGGGACCACAGGGGATGGGTCATGAGTTTCGGCAATGCGGCTATCGCCGACAATCGCGAGATATCGCGCGACGAGGTGCACTACCGTGCCCGCGCCTATGGCCCCGATGCTCGGCCTCTTTCGCTGCTGATCGTCAACATGTCCGCGCTCGGCCTGATGGCGCGGTGCGATATGGATATCGCCGAGGGGTCGCGGTTACGCGTCACCTTGCCGGTCGTCGGCGTGATCGCGGCCGAGGTCCGTTGGTGCCTCGGTGGACGAATGGGTTGTGAGCTCGACCATCCGATCGATCTGGCCGATTATTATGAATTGCTCGCGGCACTGATCAAGGGGCGGTGAACTTTTCGATCTTCCCCATACGGCGGAGGACCTAACCCGACCGCAGCAGCGCTACCCCGGCATCGCGCTCGAACAAGTATAGCGCAGTGCGCGCCGCTTGCCCCCGGTCCGCGCTCAATCCCCCGTCGCGATCGATCAGCAGCCGCGCATCGTCCGTCGCCACCGGCAGCAGGTCGTTGAGCATCTCGGGCGTGGCGATCCGGAACGCGGCCTCGCCCGACTGCTTCGTGCCGAGCAATTCGCCTGATCCACGCAGCCGCAAATCCTCCTCGGCGATCCTGAAACCGTCATTGGTCTCGCGCATCAGCGCGAGGCGCGCACGCGACGTCTCGCTCAGTGCATTGCCGCGAATCAGCACGCAGGTTGACCGCCCACTCCCCCGCCCGACGCGCCCGCGTAACTGGTGCAATTGCGCCAGCCCGAAGCGATCCGCCGCCTCGATCACGATCAGGGTTGCGTTGGGCACATCGACCCCGACTTCGATCACCGTGGTCGCGACCAGCACGCCAGTCCGGCCGCTGGCGAACGCCTCCATCACCGCGTCCTTTTCCGGCCCCTTCATCCGTCCATGGACCAGCCCGACCCGGTCGCCAAAGCGTGCGCGCAGAGTCTCGGCCCGGTCTTCAGCAGCGGCGAGGTCGCTTTTCTCGCTTTCCTCGACCAGCGGGCAAACCCAATAGGCCTGACCGCCGTCGGACAAGTGCCGCGCCAGCGCATCGACCATTTCGCTCAGTCGGTCTTCGGAAATCACCCGCGTCTCGATCGGCTGGCGGCCCGGCGGCATCTCGTCGATCTGGCTGACATCCATCTCGCCATAATTGGCCAGCGTCAGCGTACGTGGGATCGGTGTCGCGGTCATTGCCAGCAGATGCGGCGCGGCCTTCGCCTTGGCCTGCAGCATCATGCGCTGCGCGACGCCGAAGCGATGCTGCTCGTCGACGACGACAAAGGCAAGATCCTTGTACGTCACCGCTTCCTGGAAGATCGCATGCGTGCCGATCAATATGTCGATCGCGCCCGACGCCAGCCCGATCAAGGTCGCCTCGCGCACCTTGCCCTTGTCGCGCCCAGTGAGGATCGCGATCTCGACCGGCAAGCCCGCCAGCATCCGCCGCAGCGTCTCGTAATGCTGCCGCGCCAGTATTTCTGTCGGCGCGAGCAACGCCCCCTGCGCGCCCGCCTCGACCGCGAGCAGCAGCGCCATCGTCGCGACCAGGGTCTTGCCCGACCCGACATCGCCTTGCAGCAACCGCAACATCGGCTGCGCCTGCGCCAGATCGCCTTCGATCTCGCCTACCGTGCGGGTTTGTGCCCCGGTCAGGCTATAGGGCAGCTGCAACGCATCGCGCAGCCGACGGTCACCGGTCAGCGCCCTGCCCCGCCGCGCCCGCGACGATTGCCGCACCAGCGTCAGAGCAAGCTGGTTAGCGAAAACCTCGTCATAAGCGAGGCGTTCCCGGGCGATCATGTCCGAAGGATCGGCATGGATCCGCGCCAGCGCCTCGCGCCATCCCGGCCAGCCGCGTTTCGCCAGCAGCCCGGGTTCGATCCATTCCGGCAGGTCGGGCACGCGTTCCAGCGCATGCGCCGCCATCTGGCCCAGCCGTCGCGAGGTCAGCCCCTCCGACAACGGATAGATCGCCTCGCGCTCGGGCTGGTCGCCCGCCTCGTCGAGCGGCAGGACATAGTCCGGATGCACGATCTGCAGTTCCTGCCCGTATGTCTCGAGCCGGCCCGACACGCGTCGCGGTTCACCGATTGGCGCAAGCTTCTTCGCCCAGCCGGAATGACCTCCAAAATAGACCAGGCTGACGATATTGCCGCGCGCATCAGCAGCATGGACCCGAGTCGGCCCACGCCCGGCGCTCGACCGGTAATGCTGCGCGGTCAGCGTGATGACGATAGTGCGACCGGCATCCGCCATGTCGAGTTCGTCGCGCGCCACGCGATCGATCCAGCCGGTCGGCAAATGGAACAACACATCCACGACCCGGCGCAGCCCGAGCCGCTCGAGCGGCTTTGCCAGGCCGGGGCCGATGCCTTTCAGCACCGTGACTTCGGCAAACAGTGGATTGAGGATATCGGGCCGCATGACTATCTGCGACTGATAACCTCACCCGACGGTCGCCGCCAGCGCCCGCCGGGCAATTGTGCATGGGAAAGTGATGGACCGCGATATTCGCCTCAAACGTCTCGGCTTCCGCGCCACGCATCGCGGTACGCGTGAGGCGGACTTGCTGATCGGCGGGTTCTTCGATGCGAAGTCGGCCGGCTGGGACGATGCCGAGATCGATCTGTTCGAGGAACTGCTCGAGGAACAGGATGTCGATATCATGGCCTGGGCGATCGGTACGGATCTTGTGCCAGCCAAATATGCGGGGCCGCTGATCGAGGCGATGAAGGTATTGAACTACGTGCCGATCGCGGAGTGACCTAATCTCCCTCTCCCCTAGAGAGGGCTTTCAGAAGTAGAATATGCCCGACCTGAAAACGATCCTCTCGGCCCAAAAGCCCCTCACCCTCGCCGGCGTACAGACTGGGTTCGAGCCATGGCTGCTCGCCGACCTCGCCCGCGCCGCGAAAAGCCGTGCGGTGTTCATCGCCCCCGACGAGGCCGCGATGCGCGCGATCGCGGCAACCGCGACGATGTTCGCCCCCGAACTTGAGGTGCTGACATTCCCCGCCTGGGATTGCCTGCCCTATGATCGCGCCTCGCCGACCTTACGCACCATGGCCGAACGCATGGCGACGCTCTATCGCCTGCAACAGCCGACCAAGGCGCCGCAGCTCCTCATCACCACTGCCAACGCCGCCGCGCAGCGCGTTTTGACCCCATTCCGCATCCGTCAGCTTGTCACTACGCTCGCCCCCAAGGCGCGGATCGATCGCGACAAGCTCGCGACGATGCTCCAGGCCAACGGTTATGTCCGGGTCGAGACGGTCGCCGATTCGGGCGAATTCGCCGTACGTGGTGGCCTGGTCGACCTATTTCCGAGCGGCGAGGAACAGGCGCTACGGCTCGATTTCTTCGGCGACGAGATCGAAAGCGTCCGCACCTTCGACCCGGCCGATCAGCGCACAACCGGGCGGGTCGAGGGCTTCACACTCCTCCCAGCATCAGAAACACTGCTCGACGAAGACAGCATCAAGCGCTTCCGTAGCCGTTACCGCGAGCGCTTCGGCGCCACAGCGACCGGAGATCCGCTTTATCAGGCAATTTCCGACGGCCGCCGCCTGGCCGGCATGGAACATTGGCTGCCCTTGTTCGAAGAGAGGATGGCGACGCTGTTCGACCATCTCGGTGACGAAGCCGTCATGGTCCGTGATGCCGGTGTGATCGGCGCTGCCGAGCAGCGCTTCGAAGCGATCACCGATTATCACGCCAATCGCGTCCGCGCGCAGTCAAGCGACGCGGGCAGCTATCGCCCGCTGCCGCCCGATGCGCTCTACCTGACCGCCAAGGATTTCGCGGATCGGCTGGCGGAGGCGCCCACTCACCTCACCACACCGTTCCACGAACCGGAAAGCGCCACCGTGCTCGACTTCGCGGTCGACGGGCCGCGCGATTTCGGACCCGATCGCAACAGCGGCGTCAATATCT
This sequence comes from Sphingomonas sp. UYAg733, assembly GCF_054057355.1. NCBI lineage: Bacteria > Pseudomonadati > Pseudomonadota > Alphaproteobacteria > Sphingomonadales > Sphingomonadaceae > Sphingomonas > Sphingomonas sp. UYAg733. The sequence continues at coordinate 7,778 of NZ_JBSRZE010000002.1, read as the reverse complement.
ACGAAGCGGTGGTTCACCATCTGAAAACGCTGCACAAGGATGGCCGCAAGACCATCCTCGCCAGCTATTCGCACGGGTCCCGCGAACGCTTTGCCGGCTTGCTCAAGGACCATGGCGCGACTCAGCTCAAGCTGGTCGATACCTGGCAGGAGGCATTGGGTGCAAGCGGCGTCGCGCTGATCATCCTGCCGCTCGACCATGGTTTCACCGCACCAAATGTCGCACTCCTGACCGAACAGGATATGCTCGGCGACCGGCTGGTGCGCCGCGCCAAGCGCAAGAAATCCGCCGATGCGTTCCTTGCCGAGCTGGCGATGCTCACGCCGGGCGACCTGGTCGTCCATGTCGATCACGGCATCGGCCGTTACGAGGGCTTGACCTCGATCCCGGTCGGCCAGAGCCCGCATGACTGCGTCGCGCTGAGCTATGCCGGCGGCGACAAACTATTCGTACCGGTCGAGAATATCGATGTGCTGTCGCGCTACGGCTCGGACAGCGAAGGCGCGAGCCTCGACCGGCTCGGTGGCGAGGCATGGCAGCGCCGCAAGTCGCGAATGAAGGAGCGCATCCGCGAGATCGCGGGCGATCTGATCGCGACCGCGGCCGAACGTGCGCTGCGTCCCGCCGATGTAATCGAGCCCGATGGCGGCGGTTATGCCAGCTTCGTCGATCGTTTCCCTTATGAGGAAACCGACGATCAGGACCGCGCGATCAACGACGTACTCGGCGATCTGGCCAAGGGCACGCCGATGGACCGGCTGGTGGTCGGCGATGTCGGCTTCGGCAAGACCGAGATCGCACTCCGCGCCGCCTTTGCCTCTGCAATGTCGGGGCTACAGGTCGCGATCGTCTGCCCGACCACCTTGCTCGCACGCCAGCATTTCAACAATTTCACCGCGCGTTTCGAAGGCTTCCCGCTGAAGATCGGCCGCCTGTCGCGCCTCGTCACGGCGGGCGAAGCCAGGACGACGCGCGAGGGAATTGCCGACGGCACGATCGATGTCGTGGTTGGCACCCATGCGATCCTCGCCAAGTCGGTCGAATTCAAACGGCTCGGCCTGGTCGTGGTCGATGAGGAACAGCGTTTCGGCGTGACGCACAAGGAACGCCTGAAGGCGCTCAAGACCGATGTACATGTCCTGACGCTGACCGCCACACCGATCCCGCGCACGCTGCAAATGGCGATGTCGGGCCTACGCGAACTGTCGGTGATCCAGACCCCGCCGGTCGATCGCCTCGCTGTGCGTACCTATATCATGCCGTGGGATCCGGTGGTGCTGCGCGAAGCACTGTTGCGCGAACATTATCGCGGCGGGCAGAGCTTCTTCGTGACGCCGCGCGTCGCCGATGTGCCCGATATCGAGCAATTCCTGCGCGAGCATGTGCCAGAGGTCCGCTATGTCACCGCGCACGGCCAGATGTCGCCGACCGAGGTCGAGGAGCGCATATCGGCATTCTACGACAAGAAGTTCGAGGTGCTGGTGTCGACCACCATCGTCGAAAGCGGCCTCGACATCCCCAGCGCCAACACGATGATCATCCACCGCGCCGACCGTTTCGGCCTCGCTCAGCTCTATCAGCTGCGCGGCCGCGTCGGCCGGGCGAAGACGCGCGCCTACGCCTATCTCACCACGCCGGATGGTCGCATCCTGACCGAAGCGGCGGAGAAACGGCTCAAAGTGTTGAGCGATCTCGACAGTCTTGGCGCAGGGTTCCAGCTTGCCAGCCATGATCTCGACATTCGTGGCGCGGGCAATCTGCTTGGCGACGAACAATCGGGACATATCAAGGAGGTTGGCTACGAACTCTACCAATCGATGCTCGAAGAGGCGATCATGGAAGCCAAGGCGGGCGGCGCCCTCGCCCGCCCGCGCGATTTCTCGCCGCAGATCACTGTCGACGCGCCGATCCTTATCCCCGAGGATTACGTGCCCGACCTCGACCTGCGTATGGGGCTGTATCGCCGCCTTAACGATATCGAGGAACTGGACGGCATCGAGGCATTCGCGGCCGAATTGATCGATCGCTTCGGCCCGCTGCCCGATCCGACCGAGAATTTGATTCGTGTCATCGAGATCAAGCTCAATGCCAAAAAAGCCTGTGTCGCCAAGATCGACATCGGCCCGCGTGGCGCGCTGGTCACCTTCCACGACAACAAGCCGCCCAATGTGGATGGATTGCTGGCCTGGGTCGCACGGCTGGACGGCGTGGCGAAGCTGCGCCCGGACAGCAAGCTGGTGGTCAACCGCGTATGGAGCGATCCCAAGGCGCGACTGAACGGCGCGCTGCAATTGTCTAAGGGCCTGGCCAAAGCGGCAGGCTGATTCCCTCTCCCGGAAGGGCAAGGGGAAGCAATCAGACTCGGCTCTTCTCGGCGAGCCATGCCTCCGCCTCATCCAGCGATGTGAACACCCTCAGCCTCGGATGGAAAAGGGTTCGCTCGGCCTGTAATTTATCGAGCTGGGTGCCGACCATGATGTTGGCAGCAGATCCGCGACGTCATTGGCCTGGACCGGGAATTCGAGCGATTCCGCGAGCGCGTTAAAGTCATGGGCCAGCGCCCGCGCTTCGCAAGCGCGCGGATGCCCTACATAAACCCTAGGAACTATGATCCGCCACGATCAGCCATCCCTTCCCCGCCGTCCGCTCGAACACCAGCGAGGTTGGCCCGGCTTGTTCCTTCGCGCCGTCGAACGATAGCCGATACCGCGCAATCAACAGCGCATGGTCCGGGTCGAGCAAGCGAAAGTCGAGTTGCTCGAAAGTCAGTTTTCCCCGTTTAGCGCCGGGCACGAAGCGCGGCGCGTAACGCGCCATGATCGCCTTGCGCCCGCGCACCAGACCGTCGCTCGCCACGAAGCTCGCCTGATCGTCATAGATCGACGTGAAGCGCACCAGATCGCCCTGGTTCCAGCCCTCGCTGCTTTCTGCCATTGCCGCCATCACCGCCGCCTGGGCTTCCAGTTCGGGCGAAGTGACGGCCGGCGCGATCAGCACGATCGCGGCCAATGCGAAGGTCGAAGTCATCATGGTCGCCGCTCCATCACAAGGTCGTCGGATTACGGCATAGGCAGATCGGCGCACCGAGTCATTCACGACCCTTCCCAGTATTTGGCGCGATGCCTGCGACAATCTGCGATTGGCCAACGCAATTCCGCCGCTTACAGGGGCGTGGCACAACCCGTGCTTTGCGCAACGCATAGCAATGGACGCGAGGACAGAGAATGCCGGGCCGATCGAGAAAAACGCCAGGGTACGCGACATGACCGGGGCGATAGGCGGCGTCATCCCTATTGCCAGCATTGCCGCTTATGGCTTGCTCGGCGCGGCCTTGCTCGCACTGGCGGAGCGGCTGATCCCGGTCGTGCCGTCATACGGCCTGTTCATCTTCCTCGGCAGTTCGATGGTCGCCCATCCGGTCGACCTGGTTCCATTGATCATGGCCACGACCGCCGCTTCGACCTTGGGCGCGGTGTGCTGGTACGGCCTCGGCCATTGGTTGGGTGAAGAGCGTACGCACCAACTGGTCAAGCGCTTCGGCCGTTATGTCTGGCTGCGCGAGCCCGTCTATCTGTCGCTATCCGACCGTTATAGCCGCAACGCGTTCATCGCGACCTTTATCGGCCAGACAATTCCCGTGGTGCGCGTCTATCTCTCGCTCCCCGCCGGTATCCTCGCTTTGCCGCTGCTCACCTTCGCGCTCGCCGTGCTGTCGGGCAGCGCCTTGTGGGTCGGCGCCTTCACCAGCCTTGGTTACGGCCTGCACGTGCTGGGCTGGAACCCATGGATCGCCACCCTGGTCGCAGTCTGCGTGCTTATCATATTCGAATGCGGCATTCTGTGGCTAGTACGACGCCGCAAGGATGTGCCGGCGTAACGCGGGCCGGTCAGGCCGCCTTGCGTGCCTTGGCCAGCTTCTTGAGCACCATGTCGCGCTTCAACCGCGAGATATGGTCGATGAACAGCACACCGTTGAGATGATCGATCTCATGCTGGATGGCGGTGGACATCAGCCCATCGAAATCCTCTTCATGCGCCTTGCCGTCGCCATCGAGCCATTTGATGCGGCAGCGCGTCGGACGCTCGACTTCGGCATATTGCTCGGGGATTGAAAGGCAGCCCTCATTATAGGAAGACCATTCGTCGCTGACCGAGACGATTTCGGGATTGATGAAGACATGTGGCGCGCGCACCCCCTTGGCGTCGGGCGCGTCGCTCTCCGGTTCCTGCAGATCGATGACGACGATGCGCTGCTCGATCGCAACCTGAGTCGCGGCCAGGCCGATGCCGCGCGCATCGTACATCGTGTCGAACATATTGGCGACGATCGCGCGGACAGCATCGTCAACCTTATCGACTGGCTTGGCGACGGCGCGCAAGCCGGGATGCGGGACTTCAAGGATTTCTAAAACAGCCATTCCGGCGAGCTAGGAAAGGTCGGGCGCGACGTCAAGCGACGGGACGTCTTGCCCGCAGTGCCTGGGCCAGCGTGCCCTCGTCGAGATAGTCCAGTTCACCGCCCACCGGCAGGCCATGTGCAAGCTGTGTGACACGCACCGGGAAACGCTCGATCCGCTCGGCGATATAGTGCGCCGTGGTCTGTCCTTCGAGCGTGGCATTCATCGCCAGCACGACCTCGTCCATCCCGCCCGCCTCGATCCGGCGCACCAGCGAATCGATCGTCAAATCCTCTGGCCGGACGCCTTCGAGCGCTGACAACCGCCCGCCAAGGACATGGAAACGACCCGGGAACAACCGCGAGCGATCCAGCGCCCACAGATCGGCGACTTCCTCCACCACGCACAGCGCGCGCGAATCGCGGCGCGGATCGGCGCAGATGCCGCACGGATCGATCGTATCGATATTGCCGCAAGTCGAGCAGGTTGAAAGGTTTTCCTCAACCGCATTAAGCGCATTGAGCAGCGGCCCGAGTGCGGTTTCGCGCTTCTTGAGCAGATGCAGTACAGCACGGCGCGCCGAACGCGGCCCCAGACCGGGGAGCCGCGCCAATGCCTGTGTCAGGGCTTCGATCTCGGGAGACGCCATTTGGAACAGATAGGGGGTTGCGCTGCCCTCCGGCAAGCGGTCAGAGCATGATCCATGCGGATCATCTTCATGGGCACTCCGGAATTCTCGGTGCCGATACTCCAGGCGCTGGTCGATGCGGGTCACGATGTGGCGGCAGCCTATAGCCAGCCGCCGCGTCGGGCGGGGCGCGGCAAGGCGCTGACCCCCTCCCCCGTCCAGGCGCTTGCCGAGGCACTGGGCGTTGCCGTGCGGACGCCGATATCGTTGCGCGATGCCGAGGTGCAGGCCGAATTCGCTGCGTTAGGGGCCGATATCGCCGTGGTCGCCGCCTATGGCCTGATCCTGCCGCGTGCGGTGCTCGATGCGCCCCGGCATGGATGCCTGAACGTGCATGCCTCGCTGTTGCCGCGATGGCGTGGAGCGGCGCCGATCCAACGCGCGATCCTGGCCGGCGATGCCGAGACCGGGGTGTGCATCATGCAGATGGAGGCCGGGCTCGATACCGGCCCGGTATTGCTGCGCGAGGCGACGGCAATTGACGTCAAGACGGCGGGCGAACTGACCGATGAGTTGAGTGCGATGGGCGCGCGGTTGATGGTGGCCACGCTCGCCGATCTGGAAATCTATCCGCCGGCCGCTCAGCCGGACGATGGCGTCACTTATGCGGCGAAGATCGACAAGGCCGAGAGCCGGCTGGATTTTTCGCAACCCGCCGCATCGGTCGAACGGCAAGTGCGAGGCTTCAACCCGCCCGGCGCCTGGTTCGAGATCGGTGGAGAACGGGTCCGCGTCCTCGCCGCCGAAATACCGCCCAGCGAGCAGAAGCCCCAGGCCCCGGGAACAATTCTGGACGATTTGCTGACCGTTCAATGCGGGGATGACGTCATCCGCCCCATCCTGCTGCAACGCGCCGGTCGTGGCGTCATGACATCCGCCGAACTGCTGCGCGGGTTTGCCATCCCCGCCGGGACGGTGATGACGTGACACGCTTCGCACTGACGGTGGAATTCGACGGCCGCCCGTTCATGGGCTGGCAGCGGCAGAACCATGGCCCCAGCGTGCAGGCCGCGATCGAGACGGCGGTATTGGCGATCACCGGTGCAGCGGTGGCGGTGCACGCGGCGGGGCGCACCGATGCCGGAGTCCATGGGCTTGGCATGCGCGCGCATATCGACGTCACGCGCGCGATCACGCCATTCCGGCTGATGGAAGCGATCAACGCCAAGCTGCGGCCCGATCCGGTGGCGATCCTGGCGTGCGAGATCGTGCCGGACGACTGGCATGCACGCTTTTCCTGCCTGGCGCGGCATTACGAATACCGCATCGTCATGCGGCGCGCGCCGCTGACCGTCGAGCGCGGCCTGGCATGGCGCATGCCGACCGACCTCGATGCCGAGGCCATGGCCGAGGGGGCGGCACGGCTGGTGGGACGCCATGACTTCACCACCTTCCGTTCCGCGCATTGCCAGGCGGACAGCCCGGTGCGCACGCTCGAGCGTCTCGATGTCGTGCGGGATGGCGAGCGGATCCTGGTGCGCGCATCGGCACGATCATTCCTGCATCATCAGGTGCGATCGATGGTCGGGTGCCTGGCGCTGGTCGGCCAGGGGAAATGGTCGGCGGATGATATGGGCGCGGCGCTGGAGGCCAGAGATCGGGTCGCGCTGGGGCTGAATGCGCCGCCGGACGGGCTGTTCTTTCTCCGGGCGGATTATCCCTGACCGAGCCTTTGCACCATTCACCATGGATGCGACCTGTTCGTAGGACTTGGACCGGAAGACGGCTTAATGTGACAGGATGGATTACGCTCCAATCTCATTGGCAGGCAGTTATGTTGAGCAAGCCGAAGCTTATCGCGACCGGACTGACGCTGAGCTGCTCGGCAGTGCAGCGATGCAACAGCCCGCTGCGCCGCTCTCCGACCGTGAGGAATGGATAAAATGGGCCGCTGAGCGAAAACGCGATGAAACGGAGGGCTCCCTTCGTCTCTCGGTTTATCTTGCCTGTGGTGGCGATGGTGAGTTGCGTTGTCAGCAATTCGCGTCGAAAAGTCAGCGCGGCATAGCGCCGACCATCCCGATAGGATCGGTAAAATGCCAGGACGCAGGGCCACGCCCTGGAATAGTCCAGGACTGCACCTTCACTCTCGGCCATGAACATCGCTCTACCGTCGCTTGCTCGGTTACGTTCCATAAACGCGCCGGCGAACATATGGCCTATTGGTCGGATCAGATAGTGTCCTCAGAGCCAGTTCATCCCTCGCAGAATGACGGCATCGCTTCCGTTCGGCTCGGCCGGTCCAGTCTTAAATGTAGCGAACCTTTGCTCGCGCTCACCGACGAGCCGGAGAAGGTGGACCCTGCGCCCGCGATACCGCCGAAGCTCAACGAAAACTCCTCAGCCCCCCTTATCACCCAGACCGATTATTCTTACGCTGCATCCAAGGGGTATAAAGGCCTTGTCGTGATGAAAATTCGGGTGGGATCGCACGGCCGGATCGATCGATGCACGACGACACAATCGAGCGGGGTGAAGTACCTCGATGATACAGCTTGCGAGCAAATAAGCGCCCGTGCCTATTTTCAGCCCGCCGTCAATGCACAAGGGCAGGCGGTCGCAGTTGAAATATCGCTTAGCCATTCTTGGAAGGCGACACCCTAGTGGATTGATTCCAACGTTTGGTGCCCGCGCCTGACAGCTGCGATAATGTGATCGGGATCGGCCTTCCAGACGAACGGTCGTGGTTCTTG
>NZ_JBSRZE010000001.1:857500-985262 GCF_054057355.1 Sphingomonas sp. UYAg733 | reverse complement strand
TCTACTTCAACCAACCGCTTCTCGCAGCGGCATGAACCGGCAGACGCTCCACTTAACGAGCACGCGGGTCTGTTCAAACAAACCGAGCCACCTCTTATCGCAGGTATGACGCTACACGATGCCGCTCGCTAGGGGCGTAGAACGTGTTTCTATTTATTGTGCAGATGAGGCTTGCTGCTCTGGCAATCTTCGCACTCTCCCATCATGTTGCCTCCAATCCCGACAACGAAGCCATGAGTGTCGAGGTGGCTCCGCTTATCGTAATACCATTTGAAGCTGACGGAATGACAGCGTTCAAACGCGTCTTCATAGGTTATCCAGCCGTGCGCGAAAATTATCCCCCGACCGGCTTTGACCTCGCGCATAATCCGCGCCGCCGACTGGCCGCCTATGTGAACTCCTTCCACAACAATCCCGACTTCATCGATGGTGGTTTGTTCCATATTCTTGGCGAGGGGGCTTTCGCTGCCACCCGCTTGTCGGGGTGGCGGAGCGATTGGACTGGAAGCGTCGCCGCCTTCAACAAATTCAGCACGAAGCTGAGTGCGGACATTGAAAGCCGGGGTTTCTCCGAAGTTCTCGTAAAACAGCTTAACAAGAAGGCGGCTTTTGAAAGGAGAGCGGCCAACAAACTCAACTTTCTTCACTGTGATGTAGGCGCGAAGCTGGCGGGCGGCTGTGTCTTTGGACAGGGCATTGGCTTCGCGCATGGCCTCGGTCGCTTCGCCGGTGTCCTCCACAGCTTTGCGGGTAAGTACGATCTGCTGATAAAGGAGAGCGGTGCCAACGGCGGTGGCCAGCAACTGCGTCCCCGCGATTATCGTGGCCCACAGAACCCAATTGGCAGCCTGCCATTGAGCGCCCAAATCGCTTTCGTCGCGCTCGCTTTCGCGTGCGGCCTGTACAATCTTTGTAGCGCATTCAGCGAGAGGAGTGCCCGCCAACCCAGCGCACTCGCGCTCTACACGCTTGGGGGCATCGGCGGCATATGCGCTTGCCTGTTTATTGGAGCGTTCTTGGTTGGAGCCGTATGACGCGCCCATCGAATAGAACATCGCCCAATAAAGAGCGACGCCAAATATGATAATTATAACCGGACCGTATCGCTTCCAATCGCTTCCAGACATTGTACCAAGAACACCGCTGTAAATTTGCCCCGTGCCAGCTTGTTCCTGATATTCGGTTCGGAGTCTACGACGCCGATTGCAGCCAGCTTTTCCACGAGCTGGGCATAGGTCAGGTTCCGGCGCTTCAATTCCGCCTTGAGCAGACCTTTGACCTTGGCTTCCCAAACTGTACCCGACATCAAAAGCACTCCAGTCGTCGCAAATGCCATCATATTCGATGCATTCGCCATTGCCAAGAGTGGCTGATTGTCACTATATTCGATGCATAAGTACTAGAAACGAAGACATAACGCAACAGTTCCTTCTCTCCGCAGCGGTCCTCAGCCTCAAGGCTGTTTTCAAGATGGGTGAGGAAGCTGCTTACGAGGCGTTCCGCCGGATGCGTTGGCCGGACGGTGAAGCGTCGTGCCCGCGTTGCGGCTGCTGCGAAACCTACAGCATCACGACCCGCAAGCGCTTCAAGTGCGTTGCCTGCTATCACCAGTTCAGCGTCACCAGCGGCACAATCTTCGCCAGCCGGAAGCTGAGCTACACCGATTTGCTCGCCGCGATCGTCATTTTCGTGAACGGCGGGAGGGCGTTTCGGCGCCCCAAGTGAGCCGCGACCTCGACGTGCAGTATAAGACCGCATTCGTCCTTTCGCACAAGCTGCGCGAGGCCATGCAGCTTGAAGCGCAGGGCCGCGTTCTGGATGGCGTTGTAGAGGTCGATGGCGCGTACTCCGGCGGCTATGTGAAGCCGGCCAACATCAAGTCAGAGCGCGCAGATCGCCGCCTTCGCATGACACAGTCGGGCAAGCGTCAATCGGTCGTGGTGATACGTGAGCGCAATGGCGACACGAACACGATGGTCGGGAAGTCCGAAGCCGTTGGCGTTGCCGCCGTGGTCGCATCAGTCGCACTCGGCGCGATCATTCACACTGACGAAGCGTCGCACTGGGACGCGCTGCACGGTCGCTACGAAGCCAAGCGCATCAACCATAGCAAGGCGTACTCACTCGACGGCGCTGCACCAATCAGGCTGAGAGCTTTTTCAGCCGCCTGCGTCGCGCGGAGGTTGGTGTTCATCACCATATCGCAGGGCCGTACCTGAACGCATATGCCGGTGAAATGGCATGGCGCGAGGATAACCGCCGTGAAGCGAACGGGTCGCAGGCCGCGATGGTCACGCGCGCTGCGATGGTGTCGCCAGTGTCGCGGAAGTGGGCGGGGTACTGGCAGCGGGCGGCTTAAGCAGTCGGTGCGGTCGCCAACTGTTTTAGGATTAGGTTGTTCAGAAACGCTGTGATTTCAAGCAGGTCGGTCTCCATTGTACCGGGCACTTTGGCGTCATGCATGCGCTGCATGATATCGCACATTTCGTCGTGGGTATCATCGCGGATAAGCTCGATTATCGAGGTAGTTCCGGGCAGCCAGCGATCCACCTTCTTGCACAAAACATAATACATTAGCGCACGAGCAGTCCGGCCGTTCCCGTCCCAAAAAGGGTGAATATGATTCACGCCCCATAGCGCATATCCAGCCGCTTCGACCGGGTCCATCGCCGCCCATTGGACATGAAGCCTAGTCAGAAACATCTCCATTTCACCGAGGAGCAGCGACCAATCAGATGGGAAATGACCTGCAACTTTTACGTTGTAGTGTCGCCGATACCTGCCTGCCTGAGGGGAAATATACTGTGTCGCATACAGGTTGAGGCTGCAGAGAAAATCGTGGTCAATCTCCAAGCCAAACTGCGAAATCATAAAGCTGGTTTGTAGGAAATCGAATTGGCGAAGGCGATTCCGGTCAGAGACGAATTGTCCCTGTGCCGAATTGGCATCTAGAACGAGCGACATTCTCCCCCCCCCCGGGCATTAAAAAAGGCCCGGTCGCACTGGCGACCGAGCCTTAGAAACTGAATATATTTCAGAGTTTATGCAACAACAAGTTCCGCAAGCGAGGCTAGGCGCACTGCCTCTTTAGTTCCCTTGTCCTCCTTCGGCGCATTGCCGTAGGCAAAACTGATACGCTGAGCGTCCAATTCGGCGGGTAACATCTTGTGTCCCTTCAACGCCTCCAGTGCTGCTCGCAATTCGTCCGTCATAGCCTGTCTCCCCAGCTAGAGCACTCTCAACGCACACCATTCTACACTTGTTCCGATTTACGAAATCGTTACGCCATCGTTTAAGATACGTTTGCAAGCCTAGATGATGCGTCGTGTGCGATTACTGATATCCACTAACTACTCTAATACGGCAAGAGTGCGGCGCGCCGAATATGAAAATAATTAATGTCAAGATTGACTTTCCGGCGCGAGCGAGAATCTCGGTGAACTCGTTTAACGTATCGCTCTTGCGAGGTGTGCGTTGAATCGGGCGATAGCCGAAGAAGACCGGTTCGACGCAGCGACGTTGACTCGAAATAAGTGTTTTATAGTCTGCAAACGTGAGAACATGCTTGAGCGGGAAGGCCCGGGGGAAACCTCGGGCCTTCTTGCTAGCGCACCAGCGTCCAAAGCTGCCAGAACCCCGCCTCGCCCTCGGTAGAGGTCGCCACGCCCCGCTTACGCTGCTCGCGCAACGCATATGCCACACGCCGCCCCATGCTATTGAGCGTGTCAGGCGTGGCCGCAATTCCGCGCTCCACAACCATCCGTTCGGCGATCTCTCGCGTGGTCATGGGCTGGCGTGCGGTGCGCAGGATATCCAGCACCATCCGGGTCATTTGCCCGCGCTTGCTCCAATCGGCTGGCGGTCGGAACGCCTTTGGCTTGATCGTCTCTACAGCCAGATCAGGGGCAATGATCCGCAACGTGGCGTCGATATGCCCCAAGTCCTGCACCAGCTTGGCGAGCGTTTCCTGTGCCCGCTCTATCTCGCCAGCCAGCGCTGCACGCTTCGCCACGAGGTCCGTTACCATATAGTCTGTCATATGATGACATTACGTATCGCAGGCGATTATGTCTGTCCTGCTGTTGGTGCAATTGCTACATAATGCCGAATCGAAGTAATATTTCGATGGGGCGCGAGAGCGGGAAGCCCGCTCCTTCTTGGCGCGGCGCGCTCATATCAAAACCGGAATGCAACGGTTGCGCTAAACCAAGTGATCGGGCTCAAGCGCGCAATCGACATGCGGATCGGTTTCGATCTGCACCGTCGCATGGCAGATCCCGAACCGCTCCTTCAACGCCGTCGTCAGATCGGTGGTGAAGAGATCGCCGGGATAACCGCCGGGCACCAGCAGATGGACGGTCAACGCGGTCTCGGTCGCGCTGATCGGCCAGATATGCAGGTCGTGGAGCGACACCACACCGTGCCGCGCCAGCAGAAACGCCTCGATCTCGTCCGCCTCCAGCCCTGGCGGGATCGCCTGCAGGCTCATATTGACCGAATCCCGCAACAGGCCCCAGGTGCCGATACCGATCACCACGACGATGACGAGGCTCATCACCGGATCGATCCAGCTTTTGCCCGTCAGCACGATGATCAGCCCGGCGATCACCACCCCCGCCGACACCCCGGCATCCGCCGCCATGTGCAGGAACGCGCCGCGAATGTTGAGGTCGCCCTTGCGCCCGCGCATGAACAACAGCGCGGTGATCGTGTTGATCACGATGCCGATGCCGGCGACGATCATCACCGTCGTGCCGGCGACCGGCGCGGGATCGGCGAAGCGGCGCACCGCCTCCGCCGCGATCACCCCGATGGCGACCAGCAACAGCACCGCATTGGCCAGCGCCGCCAGGATCGACGATCCGCGCAGGCCATAGGTATAGCGCCCGCGCGGCGCTCGCCGGCTCAGCGCCATCGCGCCCCAGGCGAGCAGCAGTCCGGCGACATCGCTGAGATTATGCCCGGCATCGGCGATCAGCGCCATCGACTGTGCGGCGACGCCATATCCCGCCTCGACGATAACGAAGCCGAGGTTGAGCACGGTGCCGATCGCAAAGGCACGCCCAAAGCTGGCCGGGGCATGGACATGACCACCCCGCTCCGCGCCATGGTCGTGGGAAGCATGATCATGCGCCATCACTCACTCTCCCCAGATGTGCCGACCACGAAGCTGCCCGCCGATCGTTGCCCGATGCCGAGCACGACCCGTGCAATGGCGGGCAAGACGAGCAAAGTTAGCAAGGTCGCTGCGATTAGCCCGCCGATCACCACCGTAGCAAGCGGCCGCTGCACTTCCGCCCCAGTGCCCGTGGCGATCGCCATCGGCACGAAACCGATCGCCGGCACCAGCCCGGTCATCAGCACCGGCCTGACCTTATCGAACATGCCTTCGCCGATCGCACGTGACGGCTCGACCCCGGCCTCGATCCGCGCGCCGATCGCGCTCATCACCACCAGCCCATTGCACCGCGTCGGCGACCGCGATCGAAAAATCGCGCTTGACCAAGAGCGAGCGCACGGGACACCATCAGCCATTCTCTTAAGGCGCCAGGCAGGCTCGCCCGGCAAACGCCACATGCACCGGGCCGCGTCGCTCGACGGCCTTTAATACTGTGTGTTCTGAGACTTACCGTCGACGGATGATCGAGGGCTGGGCCCTGGCCAGCTACGATATCGCTCCCTGGGGTGCGACCGGCAACGTCAGAAGTATCGGCTTCGGAGCCGAGACGATTCTGGCAACCAGGCATCCAGATCATTCGAAACTCGCCCCGTCGCCAGAAGCGAACCCGCTGATCGCCAGCCGCTGCCCCGACAGTCGCAACGATAGCCACAACACCGCTCCATAACTCGCCAGCGCCGCTGCCAACGCGACAAAGGTCGCTGGCGCAAATCCCGGCCCCGCTCCGCCGGGCACCATGATCGCGACGGCAAGTCCGGCAACCCCGGCCAGCAGTGGCGGCCACAACGGCGCCAGCGGTGGCCTGACCCGCAGCTGCGTACGAAGCACCAGCCGGCGCAACCCCGCCTGCACCATCGTCGCGAGCAGCACCGCGCCCGCCGCGCCTGCAATGCCCCAGCGCGGCGTGAAGTCGATCGCCGCCGCGACGCAGGCGACGAAGCTCGCCAGCATGATCAGCAGCCCGGTCTTGGGCCGCAGATAGACGAACAGGAAGTCGCCCAGCCCGAACGTGCCCTGCGCGGCTTCCGCCACGGTGAGCAGGATCAGCGCCGTATAACCCGCGCTGAAGCCATGCCCGAACAGTTCGAGCATCGGGCCGCCCGCCGCGACGATCGCCACCAGAAACGCCAGTTGCACCGCCAGGATGAAACGGGCGGCGGTCGCCAGCGCATCGACCGTCGCCTTGTTGCCGCTGATCGACAGGGTCCGCGCGACCATTGGCACCAGCATCGAATCGAATGCCTGCCGCGCATGGCGTAGCGGCGTGCGCAATTGCTGCGCCATGCCATATATGCCGGCCCAGCGCTCACCGAGAAAAATGCCGACAAGATACAGATCGAGCCGCGTGAACACCGCATTGATCACGTCGGTGCCGGTGTTGGGCAGCAACTCCCGCAGCGCCGGGATCAACCGCCCGCCACGATATCGCGTCAGGTCGAAACGCGGGAAACAGCGCCTGAATGCGATCAGCGCATAGCCGTTGAGCATGATATTGCCCGCCCAGTAACCGATGATCAGCCCGGTCCCGGTAAAGCCCGTGGCATAAGCGACGACCGCGCCGATCAGCAGCGAATAGGGCTCGACGATGCTCCGTCCGATCACCTCGTGGCGCACGACATGGGTCCAGCGCGTCGCGGCGAACAGGATATCGGCCAGCGCCTGTCCCGCGATCATCGGCGCGATCCAGAACAGGGCGGTCGCAGTATCCGGCGCCAGCACCGAACGTGGCAGTATCGCCACGACACCCATGATCGCCGCCGCCGCCGCCACGCTTGCCGTGAGCACCAGGATCGCCGCGTCGATCACGATATGCGCCGCCGGAACGCCCCTATTCGGGTCGGATTCGGCCCCGGATGAAGCATTGCGGTCGAGCAGCTGGAACAGCGTTTTCTTCAGCGACAACCCGGTCAGCGCAACGCTCGCCTCAAGCACCGCGACCGCCAGGCTATAGGCACCGAACAGCGCCGCGCCGAACAGCCGCCCGGCCACCAGCAGGAACAGGAAGCGCGCACCGAGGCGGATGACGAAACCGAACGCGGTGGAAAACGCGCCGCGCAGGATCAGGCGATCCGCCCCCTGATCAGTGGCTGGCGACACCGGGGGCAATTGATCAGGCCAGGCGCGTCGCGTCGTCGACCGCGAGGCCGGAGCCTATCGTCCCAATCGAGTTGGAATCGCGCAGGATCGGCCGCACCGCGCACAGCACGAGGAACAGCCACAACACCGCAAAGCCGGCCAGCGCGAACAGGATGATCCGCCCCCAGCCGAACAGAATCACTGCTGCGAACAGCAATGCGAAGAAATCGCGGCTGGTAACCACCACCAGCGTTTCGGTAATCTTCGCCGCAAGCCCGGTCGGGAACCGCTCCCGATAGAAACGCTTGAGGAAATTGAAATCGCCCGGCTTGCCCAGCCGCCGTGCCAGCCAGGCCATCAGCGACAATCCGGCGGCGACCAGCACGATCGCGAAGCCGCCCGCCAGCGCCTGCTTATTGCCATACAAATTGGTCAGACTCACCGTCACTGCCGCGAAGAAACCGACATTGATCGCCATGTCGACCGCCGTGTCGAGCAACGCGCCACGCGGGCTGCTGCGATAGGTCGCGCGTGCGATCTCGCCATCGACCCCGTCGAGCAAAGATGCCGTCTGGAACAGCAATCCCCCCGCGATCAACCCGCGATAGCCACCGAACAACAGGCTCAACACCATGACCGCGCCGACCAGCCCGACCAAAACCGTGGCATGCCACGGACGCACGCCGGGAAAACGCAACAGAGCAGCCGAGATGCGCCGCGACACCGGGCGATTGACCAGACGCGAGGCCAGCCCATCGCTCGCCTTGCCGGTCGCCTCGAGCACTGCGGCCACGGTGATCGGCACATTGTCCGCCGCCCGTTTCGAGCGCGCTTCATGATCGACCACAAAATGAAGCGCGGCGTCGGCACCGGCGCGGCGCACATCATCGGCCGCTTTCGGCGACAACCGCCCGCCATCCACGATATCGACCCAGATCTGCCGCGCACCGGCGCGATAGGCCTGCGCCACGGCATGCGCGGCAATCGCCACGCCCGCCACCAGGTGTTCGGCATGTCCGGGGTTGGGAAATGTCAGTCGTACGTCGCGGTCGGTCAGGGTGATTTTGTCGTTACTCATCAACGCCCCCTCGACCGCCCAAATGGGAATATTTGCGCCACAGGCAAGTCCCATTCACGTGATTTGACCTGGCGCCACTATCCCGAACAAGTCGGGGATCAGTCGGGCCGATCTGAGGCAGAGAAAAGGCAAGGCTCGCACACCAACAAGACTCCCTCACGCCGGAGTTGTTCCGGTCCCGATACGGTGTCCGGTATCGACGGCACGATTTTTCGCGGCATTCCCGAGCGATCACCAGTGCGGATTTCGCCATCGAGGAACGGGCCGCTAAAGCAGGATTATCTCGCCATCTTCCTTGACGAACCGATCGGGTTTGCGGTCGAGCAGGGACAGGACTGTTTCGGACGGGCGGCACAGCTTCGTGCCGCTGGGCGTTGCGACGATCGGGCGGTTGACCAGGATCGGGTGGGCGACCATCGCCTCGATCAGCGCGTCGTCGGGCAGTGAAGAATCGTGCAGGCCGAGTTCGGTGGCGGGCGTTCCCTTGTCGCGCAGCAGGTCGCGTGGGCCGAGACCGATCGCGGCGAACAAGCGTTCGAGCTGGTCGCGGGTCCAGCCGGTCTGGCGATAATCGATCACGGTCGGCGCGTAACCGGCGGCCTCGATCATCGCGAGCACGTTGCGCGACGTGCCGCAATCCGGATTGTGATAGATGGTGACGGGGAACTCGGTCATGGTTCGCCCTGTGCCTGAGAACGGATGACGGCGCCGCCGCTTTCGTACCAGCCCTTGGAACGGTTCACGATCGCGACCACCGAAAGCATGACCGGCACCTCGATCAGCACGCCGACCACCGTCGCCAGCGCTGCGCCGGAGCGCAGGCCGAACAGCCCGATCGCCGCCGCGACCGCCAATTCGAAGAAGTTGCTCGCGCCGATCAACGCCGACGGTCCGGCGACGCAATGGGCCTCGCCGGCGGCGCGGTTGAGCCAGTAAGCGAGGCCGGCGTTGAGATAGACCTGAATCAGGATCGGCACCGCGAGCAGCGCGATGACCAACGGCTGGGCGATGATCCGCTCCCCCTGAAAGCCGAACAGCAGCACGAGCGTGGCGAGCAAGGCAACGAGCGAGACCGGGCCGAGCCGCGCGATCAGACGGTCGAGCAGGAGCTGGCCGCCCTTTACGAGGAGTCCGCGACGGAGCAACTGGGCAAAGACCACCGGCACGATGATGTACAGCGCGACCGACAGCAACAGCGTGTTCCACGGCACGGTGATCGCCGCGACGCCGAGCAGCAGCCCGACCAAAGGTGCGAACAGGAACAGCATCAGCACGTCGTTCAACGCGACCTGCGCCAGCGTATAGGTCGGATCGCCGTCGCACAGATTGGACCAGACGAAGACCATCGCGGTACACGGCGCGGCGGCGAGCAGGATCAGCCCGGCGATATAGGACGAGGCCTGACCCGGCGGCAGCAGCGGCGCGAACAGCCAACCGATGAACAGCGCGGCGAGCAGCGCCATTGAAAAGGGTTTGATCGCCCAGTTGACGAACAGCGTGACGCCGACGCCCTTCCAGTGCCGCCGCACGCTGCCGAGCGCGGTGAAATCGATCTTCAGCAGCATCGGAATAATCATCAGCCAGACGAGCAATGCGACCGGCAGATTGACGCTCGCGAGTTCGGCCGAGCCGATCGCCGCGAACTGCGCCGGCAGCACATGCCCGGCCACGATGCCGGCCACGATGCACAATGCGACCCACAGGGTCAGATAGCGCTCGAACAGGGCCATTGGCGGCCGGGCGGTGCCGGTGAAGCGCGACGTCATGCCGGATTGTCGACCGTGCGGCATTCGGGCCGTTCCGCGATCGCGCCAAGCGAACCGCAAATCTCCGGTCGGCCGCCGCAGCAATCCGTGACGAGGAACCCGAGCAGATCGCGCATCCCGTCATAATCCGCGACATAGATCACCGAACGCCCGTCGCGGCGCGACGAGATCAGTCCGGCATGACCGAGGATATTGAGGTGGGTCGACAGCGTGTTGGGCAGCACGCCGACCTCGCGCGCGATCTCGCCCGCCGCCACGCCTTCGGCCCCGGCGCGCACCAGCAGGCGAAAAACGGCGAGGCGGTGGCCGTGAGCGAGCGCGGACAGGGCCTCGACGGCGGTCGGGAGTGGCATCATTTGCACGCCAATCCACCCGCAACAGCGCAGCCGCTGGCCGGGATCATTTCGTCCTCACCGTAAGACGTCGCTTCGTCCATCGTATAGAAGGTTTCCCAGCGCACCCCGGCGGTGTCGGTCACCCAACTCTTGTCGGACTTCGCATAGCAGCACGTCGTCGCTTCCTGGTCGAACGTCGTGTTGCCCGCCGCCTTCAGCCGCGATGCCAATATGGCGAGCTCGTCCGCGCTGTCGACTTGGATGCCGACATGATTGACACCGGCTGCACGGTCGCGCGCGGAAATGGCGAGGTTCACGCGCGGATCCTCCAGCATCCATTTGGCATAGTCGTGCTTCACCACCGAAGGCGGCGCGTTGAACAGGGTGGTGTAGAACAGCACGGCCTGATCGATGTCGGGAACGCTGACATGCATGTGCAGACGCTTCATATCACTCTCCATTGCTTCGACATTTCTATTATCGCCGAACTATCGATTAGTCAAGCATTATCGAATTATCGCTGCTCCTCATGTTGACAGAGCTTACATAGACTGACAGATGTAAGCGGCGACAACATTGGAGTTCGCCTGATGGATCCCCTCAAGCGCCTGGCCGATTCCCTGATCCTGGCGGCTTTCGCCCTGCTCGCCACCGCCGCGCCGGCCTTTGCCGACGTGGTCGGCGAGGCGCATCGCGTCACCACCATGCCTTCCGCAGCGGTGCGCGACGCGACGCACAGCGCGGAATTGCGCGTCACGATCTGGTATCCGGCCAAGGTCGGGACGAAGGCCGCGCCGCTGGTGATCGGCCCGCCCGCACAACCGATCTTCGCGGTCGGCGAAATTGCCGCCGATGCTCCGTTCGCCGCCGACGCGGCGGGCCGCAAGCGTGCGGTGATCCTGCTCTCGCATGGTTTCGGCGGCAGCGCACGGATGATGGGCTGGTTCGGCATTGCGCTGGCCAGGGCGGGGTATGTGGTGATCGCGGTCGATCATCCCGGCAATAACGGGATCGACACGATGACCGTGCCGGGCGCCTTTCTGTGGTGGGAACGTCCGGAGGATTTGAAGCGTGCATTGCAAGCGATGGCGGAGGACAAGGAGTTCGGGCCGCATCTCGACCTGAAGCGGGTCGGCGCGTCGGGCTTTTCCGCCGGCGGTTATACCGCGTTGACGCTCGGCGGTGCGCGCGCCGACCCCAACCGGTTCCTGGTTTTCTGCAACGCCCATCCGCAGGACGGCGTGTGCAAGCCGCAGATCGAGTTCAAGGCGACCAAGGCCGATCGCGACCAGGCGCTGCTAGACCCGCAGGTCGCGGCGCTTCAGGCCGTAGCGACGCACGATCATTCTTTGCCCAGTGTGAAGGCGGTGTTCGCCATCGCGCCCGCGCTGATCCAGGCGCTCGACCCCAGGAGCCTGGCCGTGCTGCGCAAGCCGGTCGGCATGATCGTCGGCGATGCCGATACGATCGCCGAACCCGGCACCAACGCGCGCGTCGCCGCGCGGCTGATCCCGGGCGCGAAGCTCAGCATCGTGCCGGGTGCGGGGCATTACACTTTCCTTTCGACCTGCCTGCCCGGCATGGCGGCGACGGTGAAGCTGTGTGAGTTGGCGGGACCGCAGGCGGCGGCGCACGAGTTGGCGATCCGGCAGGCACTGATATTGTTCGGTCGCTATCTCGGCGCGCCCTGATCGATAGCTGCCGGGAATTCGCGGGGCATATCGTGCATTCGCCTGAAGGGTGCGGTATCCGTCGGCGCCCGTCGTACAGGAGCCGCGATGTTCGTCCCCATTCCCGTCCTGATCGTGATCGGCGCGATCTTCATCCTGCTGCTCGCCCTTGCGCTGCGTCCGTCGCGCGGGCGCGATCCGCTGCTCGGCGGGCAGCCATCGGCCTATCGGCCGCTGCCGACGCGGCGCGAGAGCCCGGCCACCGCGCCGGTCACGGTGTTGCCGCCCGAAGTCGAGGCGGAGGTGCGCGCACTACTCGCGGCGGGGCGCAAGATCGACGCGATCAAGCTTGCGCGCGAGGTCACTCATCTGGGGCTGAAGGACACCAAGGATCTGGTCGAGGCGCTGGAATAACGCCGACGCCGGGTAGCGGGCTGCTCAAGGAGTCACAAGCGGCGTTGTTGGAAGAGACCGACCCTCACTTCGTGAAGCGCCGCTCCTTCAACACAGTCTCTGCCGCAAGCCCGGCAGCGGCTGCATCCTTGGCCACCACGACGCGATAGGATCCGCCGGCGATATGCCATTGATGGCCGGTCACATCCCAATCGGCGAGGATGCGCGGTTCGGCGGTCAGCGTGACGTGGCGGGTCTCGCCCGGTTTCAGCGTCACGCGCTGAAAGGCGGCGAGGCGCGGGGCGCCGCTGGCGCGTGCGACATAGACCTGCGGCACATCGGCGCCGGCCCGGGCGCCCTTGTTGGTCACGTCGAAGCTGATCGTCAGGGTCGTGCCACCACCGACCTTCAAATTGGCATAGGCGAAGCTGGTATAGGACAGGCCGTGGCCGAACGGGAAAAGCGGGGTCAGGCGCTTCGCCGCGTACCAACGATACCCGACATCGCTACCCTCCTGATAGTCGATCGGGAAATGGATCGGGGCGGCGCCCGCGGCACCGTTCGAATTGGCGGCGGCGGTGCGATCGGCGGCGGTCTTGAGCGTTTCCAGCCCGACCGGAGCGGGGCGCGGCGCCTGATCGGCCGAGCGCGGGAAAGTGATCGGCAGGCGACCCGATGGGTTGACCGTGCCGAACACGATGCCGGCGATCGCCTCGCCGCCGCGCTGGCCGGGATACCAGGCCTGGATCACGCCATCGACGCGGTCGATCCACGGCATCAGCACCGGACCGCCGGTTTCGAGTACGACGATCGTCTTGCGATTGGCGGCGGCGACCGCATCGATCAGCGCGTCCTGCTTATCGGGCAGGACAAGTGTTTCGGCGTCCTGTGCCTCGGTCTGCCACTGCGTCGCGAAGACGATCGCGACATCGGCGGCCTTGGCGGCGACGGCGGCGGCGGCGGGGTCGCTGCCATCGACGAAGACCACCTCGGCACCCGGCGCGAGCTTGCGGATCGCGGCGAGCGGCGAGGAGGCGTGATAGGTGACGCGCGCGAACGAGGCCGCGGCGCCGCTGGTCAGCGGGATCTCGACCGGCACGCCGCCGACCGAGCGGACCTGTGACGACCCGCCACCCGACAGGACGCCGACATCGGCATGGCCGCCAATCAGCACGATGCGTCTGGCGGTCTTCGCCAGCGGCAGGATGGCGTTGTCGTTCTTGAGCAGGACGATACCCGCTTCGGCGGTACGCTGCGCGATCACCGCGTTGCTGGCGTAATCGATCGGCTGAGCGGTGGCCGGCATCGGATGCTCAAGCAGGCCGTTTTCGATCACGCCGGTCAGGATGCGCGTGGCCATCTCGTCGAGCCGCGCTTCGGGCACGCTGCCATCGGCAATCGCGGCGGCAAGCGGTGCGGCGAAATAGGGTTGCTTGTCGAGTTCCTTGCCCGATTGCTGGTCGAGCCCGGCAAGCGCGGCCTTGGCGGTCGAATGAACGCCGCCCCAGTCGGACATGACCCAGCCCTTATAGCCCCAGTCGCGGCGCAATATGTCGGTCAGCAGCGTCCGGTTCTCGCACGCATAGTCGCTATTGACCTGATTATAGGCGCACATCACCGATCCGGGACGACCGCGCTCGATCGCGATCTCGAACGCGAGCAGGTCGCTTTCGCGCAGCGCCGCCTCGCCGATGCGCGCGTTGGACACCATGCGCCCGGTCTCCTGCGAATTAAGCGCGTAATGCTTGACCGTGGAGACGATGTTGTTGCTCTGCACGCCGCGGATCGCTTCGCCCGCCATTGTGCCGGCGAGCAGCGGATCCTCACCGAGATATTCGAAATTACGCCCGTTCCACGGATCGCGCGTCAAATTGACGCCGCCGGCAAGCAATATGTTGAAGCGCTTGGCGCGCGCTTCCGACCCGATCATCGCGCCGCCGCGATAAGCAAAATCGGGATCGAAGGTCGCGGCGGTGGCGAGCCCGGCGGGAAGCGCGGTCGCGACATCGCCTTTGCGCTGTTCGACCTGGTTGGCGACGCCAAGGCTCGCATCGCTTTCGCGCAGCGCCGGGATGCCGAGGCGCGGGATCGGCGGGACATGCCCGGCCGACGGGATCATGTCGGTCGGCGAACCCGGCTTGCCCGTCGCATGAGGCGGGAAGAAGCTGAAGGCGAGCTGGAGCTTTTCGGCGCGGGTCATCCGCTTGACCAGCTTAGCCGCACGCGCTTCGGCGCCAATTTTTGCCGGGGCTTTGGCGGGCGCGGTGGCGGCGCGCTTCGGGGTGCGCGCATCGACCATGGTCGGCAGCGCCGTCGATACCAGCATCGCGCCGATCACTGCCCGGCTCCGGAAACTCACCATATAATGTCGCTTTCCACACGCTGACAGCCGGACGCCATGCTGCAGGAGCGGCGCCGGTGTTTCTTCACGGACAAAAGGGTGGGCAAGACCAGCAAGGGTTTGGGGTGATCTTGCCCACCAGGTCTATCAGAACGCCGCCCTGACACGGGCACCAAAGGTGCGTGGCGATTGATAGACCGAGAGGAAGACGGGGTCGTAGCGCGTCGGGCCGAATGTGGTGGCGCCGGTGCGGATCTTGCTGTCCTCGATATTCTGGACGAACGCTTCAACGCTGAAGCTGTCGCCCGGCGCGGTGTAGCGCAGCGCGAAATCGCTGCGCGTATAGGACTTCTGGCTGTCGAAGCCTTCGCCATAGACCACGACCTGTCCGGTGGTCAGCGTGCGCGGTTTGAAGTCGCCGTTGAAATAGGTCAGGTAGCTCTTGGTCTCGTAATGGATCGTACCGCGTGGCGTGATCCGTCCGCCGCCCGGCAACATGAAATCATGTTCGTAACTGGCGGTCGCCGAGAAGCGCGGCGCGTGGGGCAGTTCGTTGCCTTTCAGGTCGCGGGCAGCGGCGGTGTTGCCGCCATCGTCGAAGCGGCCGTCGATCGCGACCAGCGTGTCGAGCCGCGTCTTTTGCAGCGTGCCGGCGAATTGCAGCCGGTCATGGTCGGTCAGATTGGCGTTGAGTTCCGCTTCGAAGCCATAGGCCTTGGCGCCCTTTGCGTTCTGCGTGCCGACCTGGCTGCTGATCGTGTTGCCGTTGGCATCGCGGATCGTGATAACCTGGTTGACCTGATACCCACGGAAATCGGAATAATAGGCCGCCAGGTTGAGCGTCACGCGCCGGTCGAAGAAGCGGCTTTTCAGGCCGACCTCATAGTTGGTGATGGTTTCCGGGTCGGTGGTCCGGCCGCCGTCCTGGATGTTGCCCGATTTGAAGCCGCTGCTGATGCTCGCATAACCGAGCGTGCCGGGCGCGAGATCGGCATCGACGCGGGCGAGATAGGTAAGCTTGCCCCAGCTGCCCTTGACGTCATTGCTGGAGATCGAGAAATTGCCCTGCGGGAAGAGCGCGATCAGCTCCGCTGCGGTGGCATCGGGATAGGCGCCGAAGAAGTTGGCGGTGCACGACGGATCGCCGATCGCCGGGCAACCAAAGGCGGTGACGTTGCGCCCGCCGATATCCGCCTTGCGGTCATGCGTATAGCGCAGGCCGCCGGTCAGGCGGATCGCATCGGTCGCGTGCCAGGTGACCTGACCGAAACCGGCGAGCGAGTCGATCGTGCGCTTGGCCTGGATGAAACTGCCGACAAAGGCGCGGGTGGTGCCATCGCGATAGCCGTCGCGCTGATCGACATCGAAGCGGATGCTGTTGTTCTCGTGCGAATAATAGGCGCCGAGGATATAGTCGAAGCGGTTCTCACCGGTCGATTTCAACTGCAGTTCGTGACTGGTGAAATCATAACGCGACTTGACCGTGCGATTCTCTCCGAACCCGCCGAGATAGAGCTGCAATCCGCTCACCGGATCGAACCCGCCGGTCGGCGGCAGGGCGCCGGCATCGGCATCCGCCTGAGTGCTGCCGCCGAGCCGCGAGAAACCAGCGATATAGCTGATCTGCGCTTTGTCGCTGATGTCGAGGTTCATTGTGCTGCGCACCGCGACCGAATAACGATCGGTATCGGGGGCGGTGTCGCTGAGCGTCGAGAAGAGCCTGGTGCCGGCGCGTGGCGTCTGCAGCAACGAGATGACAGGCGCACCCTTGTCGAGGAATCCTTCCGCGCTGAGGTTCCAGGAGAAGCGGTCGCTCGGCTGCCACAACAGGCTGAGACGGCCGGACATCTGGTCCTGCGCGTAATATTTCTTGCCGGTGGTGATGAATGCCGACCGATCGACATTGGGCACGTTCGGCGCGGCCTGGAAATCGGCATAACCGTTATGGCGTTCGGTGACGAAGGCGAAGCGTGCCGCCAGCGTGTCGCTGATCGGTATGTTGATCGCACCACGCGTGCCGACCCGGTTGTAATCGCCGACGATCGCCTCGGCATAGCCGCTCATCTTGTCGAAGGTCGGCTTGGCCGAGATCAGCCCGACCGCGCCGGCGGTCGCATTGCGCCCGAACAACGTGCCCTGCGGTCCGCGCGACACTTCGACGCGCTCCATGTCGTACATCAGCACCGACGCGCCCTGCGCGCGCGGCGAATAGATGCCGTCGATATAGATTGCGACCTCAGGGTCGGCGACTTCGGTGAAGGCGGTGTCGTTGCCGATGCCGCGCAGGGTCAGCAGCACGGCCGACTGGTCGCCTTGCTGGTTGAACTGCAGGCTGGGCACGAAGCGCGCCAGATCGGTGATATTGTTGACCTGTTGCCGGTTGAGGCTTTCCTGGCTGAATGCAGAGACGGCAAGCGGGGTCTTTTGCAGGCTGGTCTCGCGCCGCGTGGCGGTGACCAGGATGTCGCCGTCATCGACCGGGGCGGCCGGTTCGGCAGCCTGTTCGACGCTGCCGGTGGGGGCCACTGGCGCAGCCTGCGCGAAAGCGGGTGCGGCGACGAGCGACGTGGCGAGCATGGTGCTCGCAGCAAGCAGATACCGTTTCATGCATTCCTCCCTGGAGTGAGCCTTTTTGATCAGGCTTACCCCGCTCAGAAGGCGAGCTTGACATCGATGTCAAGAAATATTTGACATCGATGTCAACGAATGGCGACATCGATGTCAAATTTATCCCGACCTGTTGCACAGATGCATCGCTGCGTTAGAACGGCGTGTGCAATCGCCCCGATCCGATCCCCAACCAAACCCCGACGCGCGGATCAGCAAGTCTTTGTTCGACCTGTCGATCGGGGTGTTTTTCCTCGGCGGATTCCTCACATCGATCGTCGGTTTGCTGGTGCCGCGGCTGACGCTGACGCTGGGGCTCGATTATACTCGCGCGCTACTGGTGCAGTTCGCTTTCCATCTGAGTTACCTGCTGTTCGCCTTTCCGATCGCGGTGGTGATTCTGCGCGTCGGTTACATGCGCTCGATCGTCGCCGGGCTAAGCGTGATGGTCGCCGGCTGCCTGGCGCTGATCGGATCGGCGGAGTGGCGCTCGTTCGCGCTGGTGCTGCTCGCGTTGCTGACTCTGTCGACTGGGATCACCTTTCTGCAGATCGCCGCCAACACCGTGGTGACCGTGGTCGGCCCGTCGCGCCACGCGGCGGCGCGGCTGACTCTGTTGCAGGGGTTCAATTCGCTCGGCACGGTGCTCGGGCCGCTGATCGGTGCGGTGTTCCTGCTCGGGTCGATCGGGATCGATCCGGGTGGCCCGCGGTCTGCGGGTTTAGGGGCGGATGCGGCGCCGTTCGTGGTCGGGGCGATCCTGCTCGGGCTGCTCGCCATCGCCTTTTACCGACAGCGCGACTTGCTTGGCCGGGCCCGGCCGGGTTCGGTCGCGACGGGGATGGGCGCGGTGTTCGGCACGCTGCCGGCAGTGCTGCGCAACCGGCGGCTGCTCGGCGGCACGGTGGCGATGTTCGCCTATGTCGGGGCGGAGGTCGCGATCGGTACGCTGATCCCCAATTTCCTGATGCTGCCCGATATTCTCCACTCGGCGCCGCTTGCCGCCGGACAGCTGGTCAGCCTTTATTGGGGTGGGGCGATGATCGGGCGCTTCGCCGGTGCATGGCTGCTCAGGCGGATCGATGCCGGGTTGCTGCTCGCATCGGTCGCGATCGGCGCGATGGCATTGACGACATTGGCGAGTCTCAGCGGTGGCATAACCGGCGCGGTCGCGCTGATCGCGGTCGGGCTGTGCAATTCGATCATGTACCCGACAATCTATGCGCTGGCGCTGCCCGGCGACGAGGCCAAGGCGCCGCTCGGTTCGATGTTCCTGTGCATGGCGGTGGTCGGCGGGGCGATCGTGCCGCTGCTGACCGGTGTGCTGGCCGACCGGATCGGGCTGGCATTGTCGCTGCTGCTGCCGGCGGCCTGCTATATCGTCATCGCATCATTCGCCGCGCACTGCCGCACGCCGCGTCCGGCCGGGGGGCCGGGCGCTATTGGGCCAGAAGCTATTGGGCCAGAAGCTATTGGGGCAGAGGATAGCGCGCGATGAAGCCGATCACGATCAAGGAAGTCGCCGCGCGTGCCGGGGTCTCGCCCAAGACGGTGTCGCGGGTGATCAACGACGAGGAACATGTCCGCCCGCCGGTGCGCGAGGCGGTGATGCGCGTGGTGCGCGAGATGGGGTATCGCCCGAACAGTTTCGCGCGCAGCCTGTCGAGTTCGAAATCCTATCTGCTCGGCCTGCTGGTCGACGATCCCGCATCGGGTTACGCCACCGATGTGCAGGTCGGCGCGCTGCTGCGCAGCCGCGACCTGGGGTATCATCTGGTGATCGAGCCGCTCGACACGGGCAAGGCCGAATGGCTCGACATGATCGACACGGGCCTGCGCGCGCTCAACCTGGGCGGTGCGATCCTCACCCCGCCCTTGTGCGATCGCGCCGACCTGATCGACCTGCTGGAGCGTCATGGCCTGCCGTTCGTGCGCATCTCGCCAAGCGGTGATGACGAACGATCGGCCTCGGTGCGGATGGATGACCGCGCCGCGGCGCGCGACATGACGCGGCACCTGATCGGGCTCGGCCATCGCGACATCGCCTTTATCAAGGGCGATCCGATGCACGGCGTGTCGGCGTTCCGCTATCACGGCTTTTGCGATGCGATGGCCGAGGCCGGGCTGGCGATCGTCGACCGGCGCGTGCTGGAGGGCGATTTCTCGTTCCGCTCGGGGCTGCGGCTGGGCGAGACGATCCTGGCCGGCGACGACCGCCCGAGCGCGATCTTCGCGAGCAATGACGATATGGCGCTGGGCGTGCTGGTCACCGCGATCCGGCTTGGCATCATGGTGCCGGACACGCTGTCGGTGGCGGGGTTCGACGATGCCCCGGTCGCGCGCGTTGCCTGGCCACAACTGACCACCGTGCGTCAGCCCAACGCCGAGATGGCGGCGGCGGCGGTCGATATCGTGACCAGTCCGGGCTATTCGACCGAGGCGGACAAGTCGCAACTCAATCGCAGCCTCCCCTATGAGATCATACTGCGATCAAGCACCGCCGCGCCGCGGCCATGATGCGACGCACGCCGATCGCGCTCGCCGCATTGCTTGTCTTGTCGGCATGCTGGAACGGCGCGGCCTGGTTCACCGCCGAACAAGCGGTGCAGGCGATCCCGGACGGTCGCTACCGCCTTGTCGAACCCGGCGTACAGTCACCGGAAAGCGGCGATACCATCACGATCGCGCAGCAGCCCGACCATAGCCTGTCGATCACTGGCCCGGACAATCCGTGGCGCGCGATCGTCGTGCCGGTCGATCCGGCGCTCCCGGGCCGTTTCATCGTCCAGCTCCAGCAAATATCGGCTGGGCGTCCCGATTCGAGCGCTGGTTTCGTCCTGCTCGACACCAGGGCGGGCGGCTATCGCATCTCGATCCTCGCTTGTGCCGGCGCCGCGCGTGAGGCGATCGAGCGCAGCGGCGGCCATGTCAGCCGCGACCCGCAATCCGCCGCCTCCTGCATCTTCGCCGACCGCGCGACCTTCCTCACCCAGTTCCGCGCGGCCGCACAGACGGAACCGGCAGCGGATCTGGAATTGCGGCCGGTCGATCGCTGAGCGGTCAGCGCCGCAATTTCGGCGTCAGCATCCCCACTTCGCCGCGATAGCTCTCGTATTTGTCGCCGAACAGGTCGACCAGATCGCGTTCCTCATGGTGGATCGCGATCAGGATATAGACGAACGTGCCGACCGCCAGCACGAGATGGCCGATGGTCATATGCGGCGTCGCCCAGAAGGCGAGGATGAAGCCGCTATATAAAGGATGGCGCACCAGCCGGTAGAAGAAGGGCGTGCGAAATGTCGGCGCAACCGCGCCCTGCCCGCGCAGATGCCCCCATATTTGCTTCAAGCCGAACAGTTCGAAATGACTGATCAGGAAGGTGCTGAGCAATACGACCAACCAGCCCAGCCCGAACAGCGCCCACAAGATTCCGGCCAGCGCCGGGGCCTGCACGAGCCACAGCGTCGCCGGGATCGGGCGCCACTGCCATAACAGCAGGATGAGCACCAGGCTGGCGGCCAGCACATACACGCTACGCTCGATCGGTTCGGGCACGATCCTGGTCCAGGCGCGCTTGAAGGCGGGCCGCGCCATCACGCTATGCTGCACGCCGAACAGTGCGATCAGCACCAGGTCGATCGCCGCGGCGGGCACGACCGCAATCGAGGCGCCGCCGCGATCGATCGTCACCGGCACCCACGGCAGGTCACCGACAAATGCGATAAGGTAAAGAAAAGTCGCGAAAAATACGACATAGGCGACAACGCCGAACAGCAGGTAGAATGTGCGACTCATCTTCGCCCTCCCCCAAATATGGGGCGAGCATATGACGTAAGCCATATTTTGCAACGGCAAGTATCCGGCAGCGCGGATAGTATCGGGTCGATGACCAACTGCCTGCTTTGAACGCGGCACCATTGCCACGGGCCAGCGGAGTTCGGTCAATTTGCCCAATGCATGGCGGGTGGGCCTCGCCGCCTCGCGCCTGTGGCCGCTGCACTCTTCATTGTCTTGGTCATGTGAAAGAGCGTTTCGGCAGTCGATGAGGTGCCGCGTGGAACCTTGTGGCCGGAGTTTCAGCCAGTTTGAATCGAACCGCGAGACGTTTCGGGGGAGATATGTCACACCGTAATGTGTCATATCTCGGACGTCAGGAACCTCATAATATCGTCATATATCAATAGGATGTGATAATATCGCGTGCGCAGCGCGCGTTTGAATCGGCTCGATTCAGCCACGTTGCGGATTCGTGGCGACGATGCGCTTTTCACATCGCCGCGCGATGTGGCAGGTAAACAGCATGACCGACAGCCGCATCCGCGCCACCCTGCTCGACTTCACCGACGAGGTTCTCGCGACGCTCGACCTGCCCGGCGGCGCGCTGACCATCACGCGCGGGCTTGGCTCAGGCCTTGCGCGCCGCGCAGGCGATCCGCCGGGGACGATCTGGGCGGTCGGCGATCGTGGGCCGAACCTCAAGGTCAAGCTCGCGCTCGAACGCTATCACCTGACGCAGATGGCGCCCTATGCGCACATCGAAGGCGCCAAGATCATGCCGCGTCCCGATATCGGCCCGGCCATTTCCGAACTGCGCATCAAGGGCGACTGCGTCGCCATCGTCCGTACGATTCCATTGCGCGGCCACAGCGGCGCGACGCTGTCCGGCCTGCCCACCCCCGGCGGCACGAACAGTATCAGCGAACCGGCGATCGCACTCGACGGCACGATCATCGCGGCCGATCCGTCCGGCGCCGATACCGAAGGTGTGGCCGCGGCGGCGGACGGCAGTTTCTGGATCGCCGACGAATATGGCCCCTCGCTGCTTCACGTCGGGTCCGACGGCACAGTCATCGCCCGCTGGGTGCCGGGCGGCGCGGAGAGCCTGTTCGCGGGGGCGGATTATCCGATCGTCGGCGCGCTGCCCGCGATCGCCGCCCGCCGTCAGATCAACCGCGGCTTCGAAGCGCTGGCGCTTTCCGAAGACGGCGCATGGCTGTACCTCGCCTTTCAGAGCCCGCTCGCCCATCCGGACGAGAAGGCGCATCGCAAGGCGCGCCATGTCCGCATCTGGAAACTGGACACGAAGACCGGCGCGGTCGCCGCGCAATATCTCTATCCGTTCGACCGCCCGAAAACATTCAAGCGCGACAAGGCGCTGGGCAAGCTCGGCTGGTCGGACCTGAAGATCAGCGAACTGGTGCTGATCGCCCCGGATCGCCTGCTGATCCTCGAACGCGGTTCGGCCACAACCAAGCTTTACGCCGTCCGGCTCGACGCGGCCCATGCGACCGACCCCGACCAGCTCGACGACGCAACTCGCCCGACGATCGAACAGCTCAGCGCCGATGGCCTGATCGGCGACCTCGCGCTCGAAAAGGCGCTGGTCCTCGATACCGACGACCTGCCCGAGATAGACGCCGACCTCGAAGGGCTGGTGGTGCTGTCGCCAAACACATTGCTGCTGGTCAACGACAACGACTTCGGCACGGAGGGCGTGCGAACGCGCTTCTGGCGAGTGGAGTTGCCGGCCGATCTACCGATGGGCTAGGTCAAACCAAGTTTGAATGGACTCATCACTCCGTTCGTTTCGAGCGAAGTCGAGAAACCTTGCTCAGCGATTATGGCTTGTTTCTCGACTTCGCTCGAAACGAACGGGGAGTGGGTCAATCAGCGCGAAAAAGCTGGTCGGGTAAGAGCGACGTTGAACGAGGACGGACGATGCGACCAAAGACGATAACCGCATTCGAGATCATTCAGATCGTAATGCTCATACTGGGTTATATCCTGTCGCCCACCGACGACGTGATCTGGAAGACGGTTGGCTTCGTCATCGTCATGGCCCTGGTGCTGCTCATCTCGCGCCGACGAAGCAATGTCGCGCGGTGGATATTCGCCGCCATGGTGGCGCTCGGACTGCTTATTCAAGCATGGCTCTGGATCGCCCAGCCCGTAGAGTTGCCGTCCCTCACAACCTGGTACATCGCGCGGATCGTGTTCGGCCTGATGGTGTCGCTGGTTTCGGTCGGGCTGCTTTTCACCCCATCCACCTCGGACTGGCTGCGGCGCGGCCGGCATACCACGCCAGCCTAAGCCGATCAGGCAATTCCTGCCTGATCCGCACGAGCCATGCTTGATCGAAGTAAGTTCACCGCCTGACGCGATCGCAGCCACCGCACGGATGACGTGTACGTCGATCGGCCCTAGACGAAAAAATACCACGCTATCGAGAACGGCACCGTCAGAAGCAGAACGAGTGCGATGACCGCGATACACCAACCGGCGACGCGGCCGAACCGATCGTCAACGATCCGAATAATGTCTTCAGCGATACTGCCGAGCATCTCCATTGCCGCAGGATAGCGCGAAGTCGAACCTCCGCAATCCCCTGCACCCGCTGTCGCGCGGCTAGACCGACCAGGCGGCCAGATCATCCTCCTGCCCGATCAGCGCAAGGCCATGCGCGATCGAGGTGAGTTCGCCGCCCGACGCGATCGCCGCGTCACCGAAGCGCTGTTCGAAGATCGCCCGGACGCGTGGTGTCAGCGATGTGCCGCCAGTCAGGAACACACGATCGATCTGCGCCGCCGTCACCCCGGCCACGGTCAGCGCGCGGTCGACGGTCTGGTCGATGCGCGCGATATCCTCGGCGATCCAGGTCTCGAATTCGGTGCGCGTGACATCGGCCTCGATCGTCAGGCCCGCACCGGCGAAATGGAAATGCGCGTGATCGTCGTTCGACAATGCGCGCTTCAGCCGGCCGACCGCATCGTACAGCGGATAACCCAGTTCCTGTTCGATCACCGCGATCATCCGGCCGATCGCCGCCGGGTCGGTCGCGTTGCGGCGCAGTTGTTCGAGCTCGGCCATGGTCTTGCGGTTGCGCATCAGCGCCAGTCGCGACCAGTCGGCGAAATCGGCGAAGTAGCCGCGCGGAATCTCCAGCAGCTTGTCGAACGACTTGTACGTGCTCCCCTTGCCCAGCATCGGCAGCACCAGCCGGTCGATGATGCGGTAATCGAAGCGGTCGCCGGCGATGCCGATACCGGCATGGCCAAGCGGTTCGCAGCGCCGCGCGGCGCCCGGCGCGGCGATGCGCACGACCGAGAAGTCGCTGGTGCCGCCGCCGAAATCGGCGACCAGCACGGTTGCCGGTTCGGTCAGCCGCGACGCGAAGCTGTACGCCGCGCCGACCGGTTCATAGACATAATGGATCTCCGCCCCGATCCCTGCGAACATCAAATCATAGCGCGTCCGCGCCAGTGCCGCATCGGGCCGGCTGCCGGCATATTCGACCGGGCGCCCGACCACCACGCGCGCCGGCGCGGCGTTCAGCCGCCCGCCGCTGCGCGCGCGCATCTTGTCGAGGAACAGCCGCCCGAGATCCTCGAAGCGCAAGCGCCGTTCGAAGATCGAGGCATGTTCGAAACTGGCGCTCGCCGCGACCGATTTGAACGACTGCACGAAGCGGCTATCCTGCGGGTATTCGAGATATTCGGCGATCGCCCATGGCCCCGCCTCCGACGCGATCCCGCCGCGCGCCGCATCGTCATGCCAGAAGCACAGGGCCGAGCGGAACACCGCGTCCCGGCCGTCGGGCGCGTCAAAGTCGATCAGTTCGGGCGACGCACCGTCACGCCCCAGCGCGGCGACGGTGTTGGTCGTGCCGAAATCGAGCCCGAGCACGGGGCCTTTGGTCTGCATGACGGATCTCTCAGGGTTTTGCGCGGGTCTCAGGGCCAGCGGGCCGGTGCCTTTGCGCCGGGTCGGCGCGAAGGGCAAGCCGGGAATGAGGTTTGGCGTGACGATAACCAGACCCCGAACCTGTCTGGCCCTTCCTTTCCTTCCTGGAAAAGGCGCTTATTGTTCGGGTCGTGTCGCCAACCGATTGATATCGGCGTTATCCAGCACCGGTTTGTCGAACCCGTCGCGCGCCACCGCGATCATCGCGCGCCCGACATTCTCGGTCGTCGTCACCGCGCCCGGCCAGCGCCGCCGCACCGGCCCGGCGATCCAGCCGGTCATGGCGTAGATCGCCCGGTACCATCCGACCTTCGACACGATCCCGTGCAGCGGCTGGATGAACCCCGGGCGGAACATGAAGCTCGCCTTGAACGGCAGCCGCGCCAGTGCAGCTTCGGTCCGGCCCTTGACCCGCGCCCACATCATCCGGCTTTGCTCGCTGGTGCCCGCGCCAGTGACATAGACGAAGGTCGCATCCGGATTGAGCGCCGCGACGCGCTCGGCGATGACCAAAGTGAGGTCATGCGTGATGCGGGTATAGTCCGCCTCGTTCATCCCCGCGACCGACACGCCGAGGCAGAAGAAGCAGGCGTCGCACTGGAGCAGGCTCTCGCGCACCGCGCCGATCGCGAACAGATCCTCGACCACCAGTTCGCGCAGCTTGTCGCCGCCGGCATCGCTGACCGCACCAGTGATCGCGCGGCCGACCGTCATCACATCGGTGACGCCATCGTCGAGCAGACATTCGCGCAGCACGCCGCGCCCGACCATGCCGGTCGCACCGAAGATCAGGACTTTCATGGCTCTGCGACTAGCAGCCCCGCGCATCCCACGAAAGCACCGAACGCCCATGGTGGCGCGGGCCCGCGCTTCCTATCTTGAGCAGCAAGGAGACCGTCCATGTCCGACCAGACTATCGCGGAAAAGCCGATCCGGATTCCCGGACCCGACCATCCGATCACGATTAAGGCCGATCCGTCGCGTGTGCGCGTGATCGTCGCCGGCAAGACCATCGCCGACACCCGTAATGCGCTGACCCTGCAAGAGGCGTCCTATCCGCCGGTGCATTACATCCCGCGCGCCGATCTCGACATGGCGCTGGTCGAGCGCACCAGCCATTCGAGCTATTGCCCGTACAAGGGCGAGGCGAGCTACTTCAGCATTCCGGCCGGCGGCGAGCGCTCGATCAACGCGATCTGGAGCTATGAAGCGCCTTATGATGCGGTGGCGCAGATCAAGGATCATGTCGCCTTCTATCCCGATCGGGTCGACCGGGTCATCGTCGACGCCTGATCGGTATCACGGTCAAATTGAACGCGATTATACCTTACAAACCCCCCTAAATTTGACCGCTTCCGCCCACTAGCGGGCGTTCGCGCTTTAAGCCATAGTGCGCTTTATGCGTTCCGCCGTTCTGTGCATTTGCGGCCTCCTCTCGGCCTGCCAAAGCTATCGCCCTGACGCCGCGCTGTCGCCGAAGTGGCCAGCATTCTCGCACTGTATGGAACGTGAAGCGGCTACGCTTCCACCCGGAAGAACGCCTGACGATGCGGCGGCCGCGAAGTGCAACATCGAAGCGAGCGAGAATGCTCCACGGCCATAGCGGACCTCCCGCTTACCACCAGCTTTTGGCCGCTCCGCCGCCATCGGCCGGCGTGACCCGCCTAAGAGCCGACCAACAGATTTCGGGACGAAATGGGGCTCTGCGGCAGCCACCCACTAGCTGAAGGTCCGGTTTGCAGGTAAACTCCGCATATGAGCTGGACCACATGGACGATTCACGACGTCATCTTTTTGCCGTTCCTGATGATCACCCTGTTCGTTGTATTCAGCGCACGAGAGCGCTTACGCATGGAAGCGCCAAAGATCAGGCTAGCCATTGGCAGCGTTGGCTTCTGCCTGGCGTTTTTCAGCTTTTTTGCAATTATGCGCTTATTGCCCAGGCCGGAATCGGATCAGTATTCGCTTGCTCATGACATGGCATCGATTGCCGCATGTTCGTTTTTCGCCGGCCTGCTGACGCTATCGGCGATGCAAATCTTCGGTGGGGCCGTTCAGGGCTTCAAGCGCTGGCGCTATTATCGGCGTAACGCCCACTAGCCACCATTCGCGGGCGGTGTTTGTGAACTACACAATCGGCAAATTGAAAGGGGCCGTATCTCGCGATGCGGCCCCAATCGTGTCAGCAGCTGCAGTTCTTGCAGGTGCAGGGCTGGCAACGGCAGCCTTCCGACTTTTGCGGAACGGCGGCGGGCTTGTTTTCGACTTTCTGCGACATGTTCGACTCCTGCTTCTGGTTCGCCCAAAGGTATCTTGTCCTTGGGTGACAGAGCTTCTAGCATCCGTACCATGGTACAGAGTCAACAGGTGAAATGCTGACCATTTCAGGCCTGGCCAAAAGCGCCGATGTCGGTGTCGAGACGATACGCTTCTATCAACGCAAGGGGTTGCTCGGCGTGCCCGACGCGGGGCGTGCCGATTCTGGGGGGAAGGTGCGGCGCTATGACGCGGACGATGTCCGCCGGCTGCATTTCATCCGCCGTGCGCAGACCGCCGGTTTCACGCTGGAGGAAATCGCCCGGTTGCTCGCGCTCGACAGCACCGAAGATCGCGCCGAGGCGCATGCGCTGGCGACGGCACGGCTCGAGGCGCTCGATGAGCAGATCGCGAAACTGACCCGCGCGCGCGTTGCGCTCGTCTCGCTGACTGGCGCGTGCGAAGCGGGCAAGACCGGCCCCTGCCCGATCATCGAGGCGTTCGAAACCGCGTGACCCTGCCCATCCTCTACAGTTTCCGCCGCTGTCCCTATGCGATGCGCGCGCGCATGGCGGTGCTGATCAGCGGCATGGCGTTCGACCTGCACGAGTTGAGCTTGCGCGACAAACCCGCGGCAATGCTCGCCGCATCTCCCAAGGGCACGGTGCCGGTGCTGGTCTTGCCCGATGGCCGCGTGATCGACGAGAGCCTCGACATCATGCGCCATACGCTCGGCGAGCATGATCCGGAGCACTGGCTGGACGGCGACGACACCACGCTGATCGCGGCCAATGACGGTCCGTTCAAACATCATCTCGACCGTTACAAATATGCCGACCGCCATGGCGCCGACCCGATCGAGCATCGCGCGGCGGGGCTGACGTTGCTTGGCGTGCTCGAAGAACGGCTGGCGATCACCCCCAATCTTTGCGGCGAGAACCGCTCACTGACCGACATCGCGCTGATGCCGTTCGTGCGCCAGTTCGCGGCGGTCGATCGCGACTGGTTCGATGCGCAAACCTTGCCCGGCGTGCAGCCATGGCTCGCGCAGCATATCGCGTCGGACCTGTTCGTCCGGGCAATGGAGAGGAGGTAACTCCTCCCTCCGTTCGTTTCGAGCGAAGTCGAGAAACCTTGCGCAGCACTCATGGCCTGTTTCTCGACTTCGCTCGAAACGAACGGAGAAGGGTCAGTCGCGGCTAAACATTCACCTCGTCATACAGCGCGACCAGCCGGTCGACCTCGGCCACTACCGCCTGCTGCTCGCCCAGCCAGCGATCGGTCGCATCGGTGGTCGGCTCGCCCTTGTGCCCGTCATGGAAGGTCGCACCGTTTTCGATCAGCCAGATCATGTCGCGCGCGCGGGTACGTTGCAGCCGCAAATGGGTCATCCATTGTTCGATGATGTCGGATGGTATCGTCCTGTCCATTTGGCTCTCCCTGTTCTTCAAACACATATAGGAGGCTTAAGGTCCGGTTACGCGGGCGGTGGACAAAGGATGCGATCGCGGCGACATTCCTGCCGTGCCCGCAACCGTCCGGGCCGTATGGAGGGTTTGCCATGCTCCTGAACCGCCGCTCGCTGTTGAAGGGCGCAGGCGCGCTGATGCTGCCCTGGCCGGCGATCGCCGCCCCACTCCGCTTCATCGCACCCCAATTTACCGTGCCGACGATCGACCGGCTGGAGCTGACCGTGCTGGTCGACGGCACTGCCGCGCTGTTCGGCGTACCGATCGACAAGCCGGACCTGAAGACCATCCCGACCCCGCGCCTCAGCGACTATCATTCGTCGTTCCTCGCGCAATGGGGCTATTCGATCCTCGCCAGCACGCGTGCCGGCGCGGTCGAGCGGCGCACCCTGGTCGATTTCGGCTACACGCCGGAGACGCTGCTCAACAATATGGGCCTGCTCGGCATCGATCCGGCGACGATCGACGCGATGGTGTTGAGCCATGGCCATTACGATCATTTCGGCGGGCTCGACGGGTTGCTCGCGACCGGCAAGGTGCGGCGCGGCACACCTTTGTTCGTCGGTGGCGAAGAGGCGTTTTGCGACCGGGTGCGCGGCATGACCCCCGGTAGCCCGCCATTCGGCGCAATCGACCGCCCGGCGCTGGCCAAGGCGGGGATCAAACTGGTCGTCGGCCCGGAGCCGGCGATCGCCGGACAGGGTTTCACCACCGGCATGATCCCGCTGGTCTCGCCCGAACATCCGATCGTGCCCAGCGCGATGCTGCCGGGCAAGAGTTGCGACCGCGCGGAACTGGATCCGGCCAAGCGGGGCAAGGATTTCGTGGTCGATGACGCCGTCCATGAACTCGGCACCGCGTTCAATGTCGCCGGGCACGGGCTGGTGGTGATCGGATCGTGCAGCCATCGCGGCATCATCAACACGGTGCGGCGCGCGCAATCGGTGTCGGGGATCGACAAGATCCATGCGATCGTCGGCGGATTCCACCTCGTGGCGCCACAGACTCCAGCCCAGGCGCTGCAAACGCTCGACCTGATGCGTGCGATGAACCCCGATTATATCATTCCCGGCCATTGCAGTGGCGAAGTGTTCATCGCCGCGGCGCTGGCGGCGATGCCCGACCGCGTCGTGCGATCGGTGGTCGGCACGCGTTACCAGTTCGGCGTCCGCGACTGATCGTCAGACACGCACCCCGAAGCGGCTTTCGAGGCCGGCCACGCCCGCCGGGGTGACGATGACCGCGCGGCTGCCCTCGACCCGGCGCAACCAGTGGCGCGCGAGCAGTGCCCGATAAAGCGCCGAACCGACCGCACCGGCGATGTGCGGGCGGCGTTCGCTCCAGTCGAGGCAGGGGCGGCAGAACACCGGACCGCGCGCGGCACCGTCCAGCTCGACGCCGAGATCGGCGAGAAAGACCAACCCGTCGCCAGTCACCGCCGCGCCCTCACGATCTAGGTCGATCCGCCCGCTTGCGTGGAGCGCATCGGCGATGGCGACCGCGACTTCGCCGGCGAGATGGTCGTAACAGGTGCGCGCGCGGCGCAGCGCCTTGTCGCGCGGTCCGGTGACCACCGGTTTGCGCGGCACGCCCGCCCCGATCGTCGCGGCGACCCCCATCATGCCCTCCAGCATCGCGCCGATCGCCGGCGATGACAGGCGGTAATAGCGGTGCCGCCCCTGCGCCTCGACGCCGAGCAGCCCGGCCTCGAGCAAGCGCGCGAGATGCCCGCTGGCGGTCGGCGCGGTCACCCCGGCGGCGCGCGCCAGTTCGCCCGCGGTCAGCGCGCGGCCATCCATCAGCGTCACCAGCATCGCGGTGCGCGTCGGTTCGCCGATCAGCGCGGCGATTTCCGCCAGGGAGGAAATGCTCATCATCATCGTTTCCCTTGGACCCGCTTCGCCCGCGCGATGCTTCGGTCCCGACCGAACCATCGCTGGTGTGCGCGGCTCTATCAGGTCGGCACCACGATACGAAAGGCGGACGGTGATCACCTGCTTCATCAAATACGAACTCGACCCTTACAAGCTGCCTCAGTTCGAGGAATATGCGCGCAACTGGGGTCAGGCGATCCCACGCTGCGGTGCCGATCTGATCGGCTATTTCGCGCCGCATGAGGGATCGGCGACCACGGCATATGGTGTCTATACGATCGCCGACCTTGCCGCATACGAGGCGTATCGCGCGCGGCTGCGCGACGACCCATTGGGGCGTGAGAATTACGCGTTCAGCCAGCGCGAACAGTTCATCAAGCGCGAGGACCGGCTGTTCCTGCGCCTCGTCTCCGGCCCGCATGCGCCGCTGGTGCGCCCGTGATCGCGGTGATCTTCGAAGTGTGGCCGGCGGCTGGCGAGCGCGACCATTATCTCGACCTTGCCGCGAAGCTGCGGCCCGTGCTGGAGAAGATCGACGGCTTCGTCTCGATCGAGCGTTTTCAGAGCCTGAGCGACCCCGACAAGCTGTTGTCGCTGTCCTTCTGGCGCGACGAGGCGGCGGTGACCGAATGGCGCAACCAGCCCGCGCACCGCGCGACCCAGGCCAAGGGGCGCGAAACCGTGTTCACCGACTATCGCCTGCGCATCGCCGGGGTGGCGCGCGATTACGGCATGACCGACCGCGCTCAGGCACCGGGCGACAGCCGGGTTGCACACCCGGCATAGGGAAACTGGCGAAGACCAGATTGTCTCGACAGGTAACGGCGTGCAGAAGCGCAGGGATGCGCAACAGCTATTATCAGGGCCCGGCTTCCGACCATTTCGATGGTGAGCGGTTCTTCAATCCCCGCCACCCGACGACCGATCGCAGCCTGGCCGCGCTGCTGCGCTGGCGCGTCGGCGGGACACGCGCGGTGTGGCCCAGGGCGGTGCCGGGCCGGCAGGTCGTGCCCGATGCGCGGGTTCCGGGCCTGCGCATCACGATGGTCGGTCATGCCAGCGTCCTGATCCAGACGGCGGGGCTGAACTTGCTGGTCGATCCGGTCTGGTCGGATCGGGCCAGCCCGATATCATGGGCGGGACCGCGCCGCGCCAACCCGCCCGGCATCGTCTTCGAAGATCTGCCGCCGATCGATGCGGTGCTGCTGACGCACAATCACTATGATCATCTCGACCTGGCGACGCTGAAGCGCCTGTGTGCCGATCACCGCCCGCGCATGATCGCGCCGCTCGGCAATGCGCGCATCGTCGAGCGGTCCCTGCCTCAGGTGCGGGTCGAGGAATTCGACTGGTGGCAATCGACCGGCCTGGACGACGATGTGACGGTCTCGCTGTGCCCGGCAAACCATTGGTCGGCGCGCGGCATCGGCGACCGGCGGATGGCGTTGTGGTGTGGTTTCTTCATTCGGTCGTCGTCGGGCAGCGCCTATGTCGCGGGCGACACCGGCTATGGCGACGGCCATATCTTCCGCGACATCCGCCGGCGCTTCGGCGCACCCGACATCGCCTTGCTGCCGATCGGTGCCTATGACCCGCGATGGTTCATGAAGGACCAGCATGCCGATCCCGCCGAAGCGGTACAGATCATGCTGGATTGCGGTGCGCCGGAGGCATTGGGCCTGCATTGGGGCACATTCGCGCTGACCGACGAACCCTGGTCGGAGCCGAAGGAACAGCTGGCCGCGGCGTTGCAGCGGCATGGCCTGCCCGCCGCCGCCTTCACCGCGCTGGAACCCGGCGATGTCTGGATCAAGCCTGTTGGAACGGTCCGCCAGAGCAAAGCGGCAAGGCTCTAGCCGGTCCCGACGGTGACCAGGCGGATAAGGTCGATCAGCGACTTCGCGCCAAATCGCTGCATCAACCGGGCACGGTGAAATTCGACCGTCCTCGGGCTGATGCCGAGCGCCAGGGCGATCGATTTATTGGTGCTGCCATCGACCAGGCCAAGCATGACCTCGCGCTCGCGCCGGGTCAGCCCGGTCGAGGCGCTGATCAGATCGCTTGCCGTCGCACGCGGGATGGCCGGATTTCGTGGCGTTGCGGTGACCAATATGCCCTGCCCGTTCTCACCGTCGAAACGAGCGATCACCATGGCCATGGCCTGATCGCCGATCGCATCATCGACACTGGCCATGATGTCGCCACGCCATATACCGGTGTACCGTATATCGGCCATGATCGCGGCGGCATCGAGCGATCGCGAGCCCAACAGCCGGTCGAAAGCGATCGTCGACATGCTGGCACCCGGCGCAATGCCGGCCATGCGGCGCGCCGCCCGATTGAGGAAAATCGGCACGAAATCCATGTCGCAGATCGCCATGGCGATATCGGCCTGATCGATCGCCACGTGCAGTGTATCGCGGATGTCCGCCAGCGGGAGCAATCTTACCGCGTTGTCATCCAGCAGAGATGTGGTGGGGCCAAACACGATCGTCTCCTTGCGTCTGGCGCACCAGCGTCGCGCATCGAATGGCCCGCAAATCATTCACAAACCTAGTATTCATACGAGTGGCGCGGCGAAACGGACGCATCTACAGCGCGGAATAATACCGGGGGGGCCTTATCCAGGAGTCCGGTCTACATGTTCGTTTCGCACTCGTCGGCGCTCGCCGTTTCAACAGCTGCCAGCCGCACCGCCCGCATCAGGTCGCGCCTCATGTTCGGTACCGGCATCGGCGCTCTTGCTCTGATCGCGCTGGCCCAGCCCGCCTATGCCGATGAAGAGTGCGGCAGCCCGGCCAGCGGAACGGTCACGTGCACGGTAACCGGCAACCCCTATCCCAACGGTGTCACCTACATCGTTCCTCCGGTCGATCTGACCATCAATGTCGATCCCAATGTCGTCATCGACACCAGCGGCGGGCTCAATATCGGCGTCCTGGCGCTGGCCATCGATACCCAGTCGCTGACGCTGAACGCTGGCCCGACCACGACGATCCGCACCGATGCCGATGGCGGTTTCGGCGTCCTGCTGGCGACCAATGACGGTGCGATCAATTCGACCACCGGCGTGATCCGCACCAGCGGCACCAATGCCGAGGGCATCATCGCTTCGTCCGCGACCGGCAACATCACGATCGTCGGCGGCAACACCGGCACCACCGGCACCAACGCCACCGGCATCGATGCGACCAACAATAGCGGTACGATCCTCGTCACATCCGGCACCGTGACCACCGCCGGCGCCAATGCCAGCGGCGTGACCGCCCGTTCCGATGTCGGCAACGTCACGGTCAATATCGGCAGCATCACCACCCAGGGCGCGAATTCGATCGGCGCGAGCGCGACGACCGGCTTCAACGGCAACGCGATCATCCAGAATGGGACAGTGGCCACGTCGGGCACCAACGCATTCGGCGTCGTCGCGTCCGCTACGACCGGCTCTGCGGTCGCCGTTCCCGCCAGCGTCACGACGACCGGCAACGGCGCCGATGCGATCCGCGTCACCTCGACCGGCGGCACGGCGCGCGCCGGCGCGACGACGATCAGCACCACTGGCGTCAATGCGCGCGGTATCGTCATCTCGGGCGCACAGGGCGCCAC
Source organism: Sphingomonas sp. UYAg733 (assembly GCF_054057355.1). Taxonomy (NCBI): domain Bacteria; kingdom Pseudomonadati; phylum Pseudomonadota; class Alphaproteobacteria; order Sphingomonadales; family Sphingomonadaceae; genus Sphingomonas; species Sphingomonas sp. UYAg733. Next base: position 950,875 of record NZ_JBSRZE010000001.1, on the reverse strand, counting down.
GGTGAATTACGGGACGATCACCACGACCGGCGTGGGCTCGACCGGTATCCTCGTTCCGGCCGGCGTAATGTTCTTCGGCCCGATCGCCACCTCCAGCGTGGTCATCAACGGCACGGGCCGCATCAGCACGGCGGGCGCAAATGCCGATGGCATCAACGCGACCGCGACCAACACCGTCGCAATTACCGCCGGACAAGTTGCCACCACCGGCGCGGGCAGCCGCGGCATCGTCGCGCGTGGCGGCGGTGCGGTGACGGTCGGTGCGGCCGGCGTCACCACCACCGGCGCCAATGCGACCGCCATCTCGGCGACGAGCACCGCCGGATCGGTCGGCGTCGCGCTGAGCGGTGCGACCAATTCGGCCAGCCTCGACGGCGTCACCATCGCCGCGGCGACCACCGCCAATCTGTCGCTCGCGTCGGGCGGCACGCTGAACGGCCTCAACAACGGCGCGACGATCACGTCGGGCACGGGCACTACGGTAACCAACGCCGGCACGATCAGCGGCGGCAGCTATGCGCTGCAGGTCAATGGTGGCGCGGCGACGATCACCAACAGCGGCACGATCAACGGTCGTATCCTGCTGACCGGCAATGCCGACACGCTGACCAATAGCGGCACGTTCATTGCCAATGGCGTCAGCGATTTCGGCGCGGGCAACGACACGTACAACAACCCCGGCACCTTCATCGCCAATGCCAACACCGATTTCGGCGCCGGCACGGACGTGTTCAACAATAGCGGCACGTTCCGCGTGCTGCCCAGCGCGACCACGGCGGGCACGATCAGCCTGCTCAACCTCGAAACACTCAACAACAGCGGCACGATCGATCTGCGCAACGGCCATACCGGTGATGTGCTCACCCTGCCTGGCACTTATAGCGGGTCGGGCGCGGCGGCGCTCGGGCTCGACGTCAACCTTCTGGCGACAGGCGCCACGGCCGACCAGCTCCGCCTCGGTGGCGTGGCGAGCGGCACCACCACCGTCTCGATCAACCCGCTGAACGGCGTCGCGGTGCTCAGCAATGCCGCCGGTACCACATTGGTGCAGGCGGGTGCCGCGTCGGGCGCCAATGCGTTCGTGCTCAATTCGGCCAATGTCGATCAGGGGCTGGTGCAGTACGGGATCGTCTACAACCCGACCAACTTCAGCTATAATCTGGTCGCGACGCCAGGCGCCGGTGTCTATCGCGCCGCGCTGTTCGCCGAAGGCGTGCGCAACCTGTGGCTGCAGTCGGGCGATGCCTGGTCGGGCCACATGCGCGAATTGCGCGACAATGTCGCCGCAAGTGGTGCCGGTGGCGCCGGCGGGCGCATCTGGGGCCAGGTGCTGGGCCAGGTCGAGGAACGCCAGGGCGGACGCGACTTCACCAGCAACGGCGTCACCACGCCGGTCGATCTCGGTTATAAGCAGGATTATTTCGGTGGTCAGCTCGGCGTGGATCTCGGCGGCCAGGCCGGTGACGGATCGTTCGCGTTCGGCGTGACCGGCGGATATCTGAACTCGACCCTGCATTTTGCGGGATCGGCCGACCGGATCAATTTCGACGTGGTCAATGGCGGCGTCTATGCCGGTTTCAAGATCGGGCCGGTCTTCGTCAATGTGCTCGGCAAATATGATTATTATTGGGGCGACAATGTCAGCGTGTCGGGCCGTTACACCGACAAGCTGCGCGGGTCGGTCTATGGCGGCAAGGCGGAGGCGGGCTTCCGCTTCGGCAGCACGCTGTTCGTCGAGCCGTCGGCCAGCGTATCCTACACGCATTCCGATTTCGACGATTTCGGGGTCGCTTCGGGCAATTTCAACTTCGACAACGAAGATGGCATTCGCGGCAAGGGCGGCGCGCGCGTCGGTTATGCGATGGACATGGGCGGATCGACGGCAACCTTCTATGCCGGCGGCAATTACGTCCATGAATTCAAGGGCGAGGACCGGGTGATCTTCACCAGCGGTGGCCAGACGGTGGCATTCGCCAACCGCCCGACCCGCGATTATGGAGAGGGTACGCTGGGCCTGAACATCGGGTCGCAACAGGGCAAGGTCAGCGGCTTCTTCGAAGCGCGCTATGCCGATGGCGGCGATTATCGCGGCTATGGCGGTCGCGCCGGAATGCGCTTCCGCTTCTGATCCTCGGGTCGGCGCTTTCCCTATCGAAACACGAACATGGGCCGCCTCGCAAGAGGCGGCCCATGACGCATGGCCGGATCACGGACCGCGATAGCGCAGCGCATCGACCAGCAGCGTGAGCCTCGCGGAGGGCTGACGGCGGCTGCGATAATAGCGGTGATGGCCGGCAAAGGGCTGGCACCGTTCGTCCGCCTGTGCGTCAAACCCTAAACATCCAGGTGAAGCGCGAATCCGCTTGCGCCCGGATCGCCCAGGCCGGCGCGAAGCGCAAGGCTGGGGATCAGATAATCCCCGCCATTTTGCCGCCGATAGGGAATGGGCGCCTCCGTCGCGATCGTCCGCATGCGCGCGCGCAAATTCTGCGCGACGCTGTCGAAACCAGCCTGATCGAGCCGATCGACGCGGTACGCCACGAACGGCGGCAGCACGTCGTAGCCGGGATAATAGAGGATGCCGTGATTGATCGGGAACAACAGGTCGTCGATCGGCCCGTTGATACCGCGTGGCGCATAATGGTCTTCCCACCCGCCGGTCGTGACGATCAGCATCGCGCGCTTCCCCGCCAACGTGCCTTCGCCGAAGCGGTCGCCCCAGTGCCGGTCGCTATGTTCACCCACGCCATAAGCGAACCCATAGGCATAGACGCGATCGACCCAGCCCTTGAGGATCGCCGGCATACTGTACCACCAGAGCGGAAATTGCAGGATCAGCATATCGGCCCAAAGCAATTTATCCTGTTCTTCGCGGACGTCGTCGGTCAGCATGTCGGCGGCAAATGCGTCGCTCGACGCCGCCGCCGGCTGCAACCGGATATCCGGCGTGAGCGCGGGGAAGTCGTCCCGGTCGACCGCCGATTTCCAGCCCTGGGCATAAAGGTCCGACACCCGCACCTCATGGCCCTGGGCGCGAAGCTCGGCGATGGCGGCGTCACGGAGCGCGCCGTTGAGGGAACGCGGTTCGGGATGGGCGAAGACAAGCAGGATTTTCATGGAACAGGATCCGGTCGGGAAGGGACACCGTAACTAGGCGTCAGCATCTTGATCCGGTATATCTCTCCAATGGATATGATTGTGCCGAATAATGGATAGATCCGACATTACGCTCGAACGCATGCGCAGCTTCGTGCGCGTCGCCGAGCGCGGCAGCCTCTCGGCGGTGGCGCGCGAACTCGGCATAGGTCAGTCGACCGTTACCCGGCATGTGCGCGAATTGGAGGAAGCGGTCGGCGTGCCTCTGCTCAGTCGCACCACGCGGCGCGTCACCATGACCGACGAGGGCCGTCGCTATTATGCCGATAGCGTACAGGTCCTGCGCCTGGTCGAACAGGCGAGCGAGGAGGCGCGTGGCATGCGCGGCGCGGCGGCGGGAATGATCCGCATTTCCTGTACCGCGGCGTTCGGCGTGCTTCATGCCACCCGGCTGGTCTTCGCTTTCCAGGATCGTCATCCCCATATCGCGGTCGATCTGAGCCTGACCGACGAGCGTATCGACCTGGTCCGCGAGGGCGTCGATATCGCGCTTCGTCTCGGCCCGCTGACCGACAGTTCGATGAAACTGCGCGCGCTTGGCCAGAGCCGGCGCCTGCTCGTCGCGGCACCCGACTATCTCGCGGTACATGGCCGGCCGACGGTCCCGCACGATTTGTCCCGCCATGAAGGCGTTCGCATGTCGAACATCGCAGGGAGCGATACGATCGTCCTGCACGGGCCGGACGGCACGCGCCACACTGTGCCGTTCGGCGGGCGCCTCCGCATCGACCATGGACTTGCCGCCCGCGAAGCGGCGCTTGCCGGGCGCGGTATCGCGCCAGCGCATCGCTGGCTGGTCGACGACCTGATCGCCGCGGGCCGGCTTGAGTCGGTGCTACCCGACCATGTGTTACCGACCGTTCCGCTGAACATGCTGATCGTGCCGGAACGTGCGGGCGTCGCCCGGGTCCGCTTGTTGGTCGAATTCCTCGCCGCACGGATCGGCGTTATTCCGGGTATCGACCCACAATGAGAAGCTTGACTGTATTGTCGCAGGGGTTACGATTACAGTTGTAGTCAATCAATGCTTGATGGCGCGAAAATCCGGAGAAACCATGCGAAGCTTGCTCGCGCTGATCCTGCTGTGCCTGTCCGCCACGCCCGGCATCGCCCGGAAAGTGCCGGCAAACCGTCCCGAGACCTGGGTCGTGGTGCAGGATCTGTGGGGCAATTCCGCTTATTCGACGATGACCATTACGCAGGCTGGCGATACGTTGAGCGGCGATCTCGACGGTGATCCGCTGACCGGGCGCATGGCCGGCAACAAGATCTCCTTTTCGGCGAAGGACGCGCAGGGCGCTGTCTATGCCTTTTCCGGCACTCGGACCGGTGACACGATGGCCGGCGACGCCGATTTGCCCGACAATAATTTCCCCGACCGGCGGGCGCGGCACGCCTTCACCGCGCGGCGTATCGCCGACCGGCCCGCCGGGCCTCCGCGCACTTATCGCTTCGTACCGAGCGATTACAGCAATAGCTTCGACCCGCATCGCGCGCCCGTCCTGACCATCTGGCCGGGCGACAGCGTGGCGACCAGCACGATCGATTCCGGCGGAGTGGACGCGGCGGGCAGGACCGTCGCCTTGTTCGGCAACCCGCAGACCGGGCCGTTCTTCATCGCCGGCGCGGCACCGGGCGATACGCTGGCCATCCATATCAAGCGGCTGCGGCTCGACCGCGACTATGCCGACAGCCTCGACACGATCGTCGGCCGCGCGCTCGGATCGAGCCTCGCGGCAAAGGCGGGCGATCTGGGCAAGCCGGTACGCTGGACGCTCGACCGCGCCGCCGGGCGCGCGCGGCCCGCATCGGCGACCGGCGCGCTGAAGGATTTCTCGATTGCCGTCCGCCCGATGCTCGGCGGGCTGGCGCTGGCGCCGGGCTTCGGTTCGCAGCCGCTATCGACCGGCGACACCGGGTCATCGGGCGGCAATATGGACTTCAATGAAGTGGTCGAAGGCAACACCGTCTATCTGCCGGTGCAGCAGCCGGGCGCGCTGCTTTATCTCGGCGATGCCCACGCCCTGCAGGGCGATGGCGAGACATCGCAATATGCGCTGGAGACGTCGATGCAGGTCGAATTCTCCGTCGAGCTGATCAAGGCCAGGCGCATCGGCGGCCCGCGAGTCGAATCCCCGACCGAGATCATGACGCTCGGCCAGGCCGGCTCGCTCGACGAAGCGCTGAAGGCGGCGAGCACGGGCATGATCGCGTGGCTGCAACAGGATTACGGAATGACTCTGTCGCAGGCGGCGCAACTGCTTGGTGTGGCGATGCGCTATTCGGTGCCCAACCTTGCCGGGCGCAGCGTCGGGGTGGCGGCGCGGATCGACAAGGCGCTGCTACCCGCGAAGGTCGGGGCTGGCGGGAAGTAAGCGAGCCGACGCTCGCGACCCGCCCTTTCCGATCGGGCCTCCGCTGCCCGCCATCGTTCAGGCGCCGGTCGCCGCCATGAAGATGAGCATATCCTCGCGCAGCCGCGTCGCATGGGTCAGCGGCAGGCCATGTGGCGCGCCTTCATAGACGAGGAATTGTGCGTCCGGGATCAGCACGGCGGTGCGCGCGCCGGTCAGGGCGAGCGGTGCGGACACGTCGAGGTCGCCGTGCACGACGAGGGTCGGCACATCGACCTGGCGCAGATCGTCGCCGAAGTCGGTGACGAAATTGGCCTGGGCGAGTTGCACCGCGGCGAACAATGAGGTGCCGAGCATCAACCGCTGGCCCCATTCCTTCGTCTCGCGAATCGTGTCGGCGACGAAGAATGGATCGGTATTGGCGGCGATCCAGGCCGGGAAATCCGATGCGAGCTGTTCGGCCGACTCCACGGTCGCGGCCGGATCGATCCCGTCGGGATTGTCGTCGGTGCGCATCAGGAACGGCGTCGTCGCGCCGATCATGACGACACGGTCGATCCCTTTGCCGCCGTGGCGGGCAAAGTAGCGCGCGATCTCCCCGCACGCCATGGAATGGCCGACCACCGTCAGCCCGCGCAGGCCGAGCGCGCCGATCACTGCGGCGATATCGTCGGCCAGTGTATCGTGATCATAACCGAAACCCGGATCGGACGAACGGCCATGGCCGCGCCGGTCGAACGCGATGCAGCGATGTCCCCGCCCGACGAACGAAACCATCTGCGGCCCCCAGAAATCCGACGGCAATGTCCAGCCGGACAGGAACAGGATCGGCTCCCCCGCCCCCCAGTCACGCACCGCGAGCCGTGCACCGTCGGCTGTCTCGACGGTGTCGATCGGCGTGGACCGATAGGTGTCGGCTGCGTGCTCTGCGATTGCCATTGCCGTGTTCATCTGCGTTCTCCTTCTTGCCGGGCACGTTTGACCATCGGACCGATCCAAGGTCGATTACGTCGGAGGTAATGGTGGGCATTATCTTTCGTTCGCCCGGCCCGCGCCGCACAGAGCCGTAAATCGCGCGCTCAGTGCCGAGAAATCCGGCCTGGGATGCACAAAACCCGGCAAACCTCGCTTGCCCCCGCCCCGCCCGCCTGCGATCCTGCCCGTAAGCGGGAGAATGCGGCATGAAGATCCAGGCCAACGGAATCGAGATCGAATATGAGAGCTATGGCGCGAAGGATGCGCCGCCGGTGCTGCTGATCATGGGACTTGGCGGCCAGCTCACATTATGGCCGATGCCGTTTATCGAAGGGCTGGTCGAGCGCGGTTATCGCGCGATCCGTTATGATAACCGCGATATCGGACTGTCGCAGAAATTCGACGCGGCGGGCACGCCCGACCTGATGAAGGTCGCCGGCGCGATGTTCGCCGGGCTCAAGCCGAATATCCCCTATACGCTCGACGATATGGCGGCGGACGCGGCCGGGCTGCTCGACGCACTCGGCATACCCGCCGCCCACATCATCGGCGCGTCGATGGGCGGCATGATCGCGCAGCTTTTCGCCGCCGCCTATCCCGACCGCATTTTGTCGCTCACCTCGATCATGTCGACCACCGGCAACCCGGCGGTGCCGCGATCGTCCGACGCGGCGACTGCGGTGCTGATGACGCGACCGGCGGGGACCGATCTGGAATCGATTCTCGACCATGGCGTCAAAAGTGCGAAAGTGATCGGCAGCCCCGGCTACCCGGCCGACGAGAAAATGCTGCGCGCGCGGATCAAGCGCGATTATGAGCGCAGCCATCAACCCGCCGGCATCGCGCGGCAAATGGCGGCGATCTATGCCGGCGGCGACCGCCGCACCGCGCTCACCAACGTCACCGCACCGACGATGGTGATCCACGGCGTCGATGATCCGCTGGTCCCGGTCGAAGGTGGCCGCGACACCGCCGCGTCGATCCCCGGTGCAAGGCTGTGCGAGATTCCGGGCATGGGCCATGACCTGCCGCTGCCGCTGGTGCCGGTGATCCTCGACGCGTTCGAGGAAGTCGCGCGGGTGCCGGCGGTGGTGTGATCTGCCACCGATCCTGCTCCCTTCCCTGAAGCGAAAGGGAGCAGACCATTCATCGGCTCGGCTTATCGGCAATCAGGATATCCAGATCCACCGCCCTTGCCATCGCCGCATTTCCAGCATCGCCGGGGTGAAGCCGATCCCCTGAATCATAATCACGAAGCATCGCGCCCGGCGCGGCCGGATCGTCGAGCAGCCGGTCGAAATCGACCACCGCATCGAACGTTCCGCTGGTCCGGATCCAGTCATTGACGCGGCGGCGTAGCGCGTCCTTTTCCGCGCTGTAATAGCGCGGCGAAAGCGGCGTGCCGGGCAGTGCGCCGGCGAACGGCGTCAGCGTCGCCCCGATCACCCGCACGCCGTTCGCATGCGCCTGGCCGACAAGCTGGCGATATCCCGCGGTAAGCCGCTCGAAACTCATCGGCGATTCGGCCGGCGCGAAGGGCGTGCCCGGCCAGGCGATATCGTTGATGCCAAGCAGCAGGATCATGGTGCGCACGCCGGGCTGGGCGAGCACGTCATGGTCGAGCCGCGCCAGCGCATTGGCGCCCATTCCGTCACTCAGCAGCCTCGCGCCGGAGATGCCGGCATTGATCACCGCGATACCATGCGGCGCGGCACGTGCGGCGAGATAGTCGGGCCAGCGGGCTTCCGCCTCCATCGTCGCACCGGCACCATCGGTGATCGAATCACCGAGCACCACCACGGTGCCGCGCCCGTCCGGCGCCTCGACCAGCACGTCGGACACGAACAGGCGCAATCCGGTAATCTCTGGCGCGGTGAGCGTGGTCGCCGAAACATGATCGCCGCGTTCGATATAACCGCTGCGCCGCCCCTCCCAATGGAAGGATTCGACCGGCGTCGCGTCGGGCAGATACATGGTGATCGAAAGATCCTCCGCTGCCTTGACGCGCATCGCGACAGGATCACTCAGCAGCGATGCGCCCGGCAGCAGCACCGCTTCGCGCATGCCGCCAAAGCTCAGCGCCATGTCGCTCTCCAGCCGGATCGCCGCGCCGCCGGCCGAGCGCGCGACATTCACCGCGCCGATCCGTACCGGCGCGCGGCCATAGGCATTGGAGAAGCGGATACGAACCGCCGTGCCGCCGATGCCGAGCCGCACGACCTGACGCACGGTGCGCTTTTCGAGCGATTTGGGCAGGCTGGCCGGAAGCAGGAAATCACTGCCCCAGACCGGCTGCGGGCTGGCCGTCCAGGCGGGAAGCCAGTCGGCCGCCTGGGCCGGGCCGGCGAAAGCCATCAGCAGCGCGGTGATAACGGCGCCGAAGGATCGGATCATTGAGTTTACTCCTGACAAAGGTTGGTCATCGCCGCATATTATCGCGTCGGTGATGGGCGACGATGTTGACCACCCCAAGATGGACCCGGCTCTGCCAATGAATTATATGCCCATTCGGCATATCATTGGTGAAATGAAGGCACAGATGGCCCGGACCATTATCAACCGCGCTGGCGAGATGGAGATATTCGTTCGCGTGGTCGAACTTGGCGGCTTTTCCGCCGCCGCGGCTGCGGCCGGCATGACGCCGTCGGCGGTGAGCAAACTGGTTTCGCGGCTCGAGGCGCGGCTCGGCGTGCGGCTTGCGCATCGTTCGACGCGACGGCTGGTGCTGACGCCGGAGGGACAGGATTATCACGATCGCGCGCTGCGCATCCTCGCCGATCTCGACGAAGCGGAGCGGAATGCCGGTGCGGGTGAGCGGCTCGCCGGCAGCCTGCGCGTCAGCAGCAGCACATCCTATGTCGCGCATGTCCTCGCGCCAATCCTGGCCGACTTTCTCCACGCCTATCCCGACATCGTGATCGAGATATTGCAGACCGACACGGTGATCGACCTGCTCGCCGAACGTACCGATATCGCGGTGCGCGCCGGGCCGATGCCGAGCTCGCGGCTGATGGCGCGCAAGCTTGGCCAGACGCGGATGATGATCGTCGCCGCACCGGCATGGGTGGCACGCAACGGCACACCCGCGACACCGGCCGAATTGCTCGGTCACGACCGGCTCGGTTTTGCCTATGCCCGCGCGACCAATGGCTGGCCGCTGGTCGAGGACGGACGTGAGTCGTTGCTGCCAGTGAAGGACCGCGTGAAGGTCAGCGATGGCGAAGGCATCAGGCGGCTCGCGCTGGCCGGTGTCGGCGTCGCGCGGCTGGCGACGTTCACGATCGGCGACGACCTCGCCGCCGGTCGGCTGGTGCCGCTACTCGAACGCCATAATCCCGGCGATTCTGAAGAATTCCACGCCGTGTTCCTCGGCCAGTCGGGACAGCTGCCGGCCCGCGCGCGCGTCTTTCTCGACTTTCTCGCCGAGCGCGGCCGGGTCGCGTGATCAGCCGTCGCGGTTCGCCCGCGCGATAAGTCCGCCGATCTGGGCATGGATCGCATTGGTCCGCGGCATCGGCAGCGGGCTGCCGGCGATATAGATCGACACCAGCAACGGCTGCCGCTGCGGCGGCCAGAGCAGCGCGACATCATTGTCGCTGCCATTGCCCGCGCCGGTCTTTTCCGCGACTCGCCAGCCCGCCGGCAGGCCGGCCTTCATCCTCGCGGCACCGGTTACACTGGCGATGAGCCAGGCGATCAGCTGCTCGCGCGAAGCGGGTGCGAGCGCACGACCGAGCGTCAACCGGTCGAGCAGGCCGAGCATCGCCAGCGGCGTGGTCGTGTCGCGCGGGTCGCCGGGCGTGGCATCATTGACGATGGGCTCGTTGCGGTCGAGCCGCGAACGCGTATCGCCCAGGCCGCGCATGAACCGCGTCAGGCCCGCCGGGCCGCCGATCGCCGGCAACAGCAGATTGGCGGCGGTATTGTCGCCCTGCCCAACCGTCGCCGCACATAGTTCGGCGATCGAGGCATCGGACCCGATGCGCGCGCTGCACAATGGTGAAGGTTGAACGATGTCGATGGCGGCCACCGTAATACGGCGGTCGAGCCGCTCGCGACCCTGTTCGACCCGCTTGAGGACCGCAGCCGCCAGCACGAACTTGAACGTACTGCACATCGCGAAACGCTCGTCGCCGCGCCAGGCAAAGCGCGCGCCGGTGCCGGTATCGAAGATCGCCATGCCGAGCCGGCCACGCGTCTCGGCATCGAGTGCGGCGATGCGCGCCTTGAAGCCCGCGCCGCCAAAGGCCCGGTTCGTCGCCAGCGCCGGCATCGCGATCAGCGTGCACCCCGTACCGACCAGAAATGACCGTCGTTGCAATCCATTTCTCCCGCCAGCCAGTGGCGAGAGCTACCTCGGGCACGGCCTCATCGCCAAGCCTCGACCGGTCCAACGTCACCGCCCCAGGGTCGAGCGCGCCAGGGTCGAGCGCGCCAGGGTCGAACGTCCTGTCGGCACAATCGTGCGGCGGACTGTCGCCGCCGCGCGCATCACTGCGGCGGCGAGCTATCCGCCGGTGCCGGGTCGGCCGCCTGTTCGCCGCGTGCGGAACGCGACGTCATGCCGGTGGCCGATGCATCGTCCATCATCTGTTCGTCCGGCGGCGTGGCGGGCTCCGCCGCCGGCACTTCGGCGGTCGCATTGCGATCGACCGTCGATGTCGTTTCGTTCAGCGGCGGCACGTCGCTCGGGATCGGGGCCGGCTCGTTCATCGCCGGCGTATCGATATTCTCGACCGGCGGCGCTTCGGGTGCCGACTTCGAACAGGCGGCCAGCCCCATCACCAGCAGCGCGGCGGTGACGGTAATGAGCAGGCGGCTGGGAAGGAGTTTGGGCTTGGTCGTCATTCTCTTGTCCTTCAGCGTGAAGCGAGCGCCTGTTTCGCCGATCGTGCCTCGATCTTGCCCGCCAGCGATCCGTCCCACCGATACGGATCGTCGCGGAAACTGACCAGCCCGTTCGTGTTGGCAAAGGCAGTCCAGTAAAGCAGATAGACCGCCACCGGATTGGCGATCTTGGCGCGCACGGTCTTGCCGGCGTCGACCGTCGCGTCGATCGTCGCGGGCGCCCATTCGGGCGTCGAACGCATCAGCAGCTTGGCGAGATCGGCGGGTTTTTCGAGCCGGACACAGCCATGGCTCGCCAGCCGGTCGAAGCGCGCAAAGCCGGCCTGGGCCGGCGTATCGTGCAGATAGACCGCAAAGGCGTTGTCGAAATCGAACTTGAATTTGCCCAGCGCGCTGCGTTCCGATGATTGCTGCAGCCTTTTGCCGCCGTCGCCGGTATCGATGATCCGGAAACCATTGCGCTTGAGATAACCCGGCTTGGCCTTCTCCTTGGGCCATAGTTCGCGATTGGCGATCGTGGAGGGCACGTTCCAGGGCGGGTTCAGCACGATGCTGTGGATCTGCGACACCAGCATCGGCGTTTCGTCGCCGGGCCGGCCCGTCACCGCCTTCATCGACATAACCGGTGCGTCGCCATCGAACACGGTGAGCACCGCAGCGGCGATATTGACCTGCACGCGGTCTTTTTCGAGCTGTTCGGGCAACCAGCGCCAGCGCTCCATATTGGCCATGATCTGGCGCACGCGCGCCTCGACCGGCACATTGAGCGCGGCCATCGTCTGCGCGCCCGCCAGCCCGGCGGGATTGAGGCCGTAGCGGCGCTGCGCACGCTTGACCGCATCCTCCAGACCGGCATCGAACTTGGTCCCCGCGGCATCGATCAGCGGATCCTCGAGCGCGAGCCGCTTGCGCAGCGCCAGCACCCGGTCACCGGTCGCGCCAAGCTTCAATTCCGCGCCGGCGGTGAGCGCGGTCCAGCCGCCGGTCGCGGCGATCGCGCGGTAACGCGCAAGGCCCGTGACCAGCGCATCATATCCGGCATAAGGCGGCGGCAACGCGGCGACCCACGCGGCGAGCCGGTCGCGCTTCAACGCATCGACAAAGCCGGGCAGCGGATCATAGGCTTGCGGCCTGATTCCCCATTCGCGCTGGAAATCGGCGACGTCGAGCCGCCCCGAATGCACCGCCTTGGCGTGATCGAGCGCAAGCCCGACCAGCGCATCGCGAGTCGCCGTTGCCGGGCGCGGCGTCGGATCCTCGCGTAGCCCTTGCGCCACCGCGTCCTTGTCGATCAACATGGCAAGCTGCGCCGCTTGCGTGTCGGTCAGTTCGGGCAGCGTCACCGGCGCCCTGACCGGTAAGGACGGCGGGGCAATCGGTGTCGGTACCACCGGCGGCGGCACAACCTGCTGCGCGACAACCGGCGTCGTCAGCATCGAAGCGGCCAGCGCCGCGCCCAATACGCGTACACCGACACCGGAGCGTCGGGCAGATCGCTGATCATAAAGCATATTCATTCCGACCCTCTGCCAAGCATCGCTCCATATAGAAAGCCCATACTACGCCAGCATGAACGGAAAGAGAGGGTGATAATCGCAATTATCCGCGATCCGCCGTGCGCGGATCGCCTGACCGGGCTCGCACTGGACTATCGCACCGCTTCCGGCGCAATGCGGACCCGATCGCCGAGGCCATAAAGGATTGCCGCGTCACCATGTCCCTGCATACCCGCCAGATCGGCCCGTTCACCGTCTCCGCCATCGGCCTGGGTTGCATGAACCTCAACCACGCCTATGCGACGCCGCCGTCCGAAGCCGAGGGCGCCGCACTGCTCAACCGCGCGCTCGACCTGGGCGTGACGCTGATCGACACCGCGGCGCTCTATGGCCTGGGCGCCAATGAGCGGCTGATCGGCAAGGCGATCCTGCATCGCCGCGCCGAATTCACCCTGTCGAGCAAATGCGTGCTCGACATGGTCGATGGAAAGCGCACGCTCGACGGCTCGCCCGCTGCGATCGCGCGCACCGTCGAGGGTTCGCTCGCCCGGCTCGGGACCGACCATATCGACATGGTCTATCTCCACCGCCTCGATAAGCGCGTGGCCGTAGAGGAGTCGGTCGGCGCGCTGGTGCGATTGAAGGAAGCGGGCAAGATCGGCGCGATCGGCCTGTCGGAAATGTCCGCCGCGACGATCCGGCGCGCCCATGCCGTTCACCCGATCGCCGCGGTGCAATCGGAATATTCGCCGGCGGTTCGCAACCCGGAGATCGCCGTGCTTCAGGCATGCCGCGAACTGGGCATCGGTTTTATCGCCTTTTCACCCGTGGCACGCGGCCTGCTCGCCGGCGCGGTGCGCAGCGCGGATTATGCGCAGCACGACATCCGCGCCACCATGCCACGGTTTATCGAACCCAATCTGTCGCATAATCTCGCCATGGTCGACGCCTTTGACGCGCTCGCGGCGGACGCCGGTTGCACCCCGGCACAGCTTTCGCTCGGCTGGGTCCTGTCACGCGGCGACCATATCGTGCCGATCCCGGGCACCGCCTCGATCGCTCATCTCGAGGAGGATATCGCGACCCTCGGCATATCGCTCGACCAGGCCGTCCTGGCACAGGTCGACGCGCTGTTCGAGACACGGCCGATCCGCGGCGCGCGCTATACTGCACCGATGCAGGCGCAGATCGACACCGAGACTTTCGCCGACGAGGCGCTGGCCTGACGCCATGACGTAGGCGGCATGGATGCGGGCCGTGAGGAACGAGCCACCGGCATGGGCACGACATGGCGTTTGCGCCCGGTGATCGTACCGCGCGTCATAGCCCTTTGGCACCCTTTTGATCGGCCGTGCGCGCCGACAGGTGCGCGTTCGTCTAGATTTCGGCTTGCCCAAGCACAGACCGACCGTTCGCGTTCATTCCGTCACGTTGCGCCTGATCCAATGCGGGTGACCGTCCGGCGTCAACTCGATATCGGGAATGCCGACGGGATCGCCGCCGGTTTCCACCCACCCCGCGCCAAGGCAATGACCACAAATCGCGCGTTTGCAGCGAAAACTGACCAGGTCGATCTCGGTGTTCCACTGCCCATGTCCCTTGCACACGGGGCATGGCGCATCGAGCGTACCGTTGCGCGGCTGAAGCGGAACGATGTCGAATGCATGCGGGCTGTCCGGGCCGCTACATTCAACGACATCACTGGCGTGCGGCATCGCGTCTCCCTTTCAAGTCAGCTGTAACGTGCGACGCCCGTGTCGGTTTCGGTCGCGACCACCTTGGGATTCGAAAACATCATTCCTCCTACAATCGTATGAGGCCGCCCGGCGCCGCCGCGTCCATCGTTCCGCAAAACCAATGCGCCAAAGGGCGCGGGCGCACCGATCAACGAGGTACCATGAAGGTCTTTTCCCCTGCTTTCGGGCTTCACCTCGCGGCGTCCGGGCCGCCTGGCTCACCGGTCATGAATGAACACCGCAATCAGCGTCAGGCGCTGGAAAACGCGGCTGCGGGCCTTTCGAGCCATGATCAGCTGCGCGGCAGCGTGGCCACCGACCGTTATGGCATCCGCATCCAGGTGGAGCGGGTCGATATCTTTCACGTCGTCGAACACATCATTCCCTGGGACGATCTCGATCAAGGGCCCGACGACTTGCTGGTCAGCCAGTTCAATCACCTCCTGGCCGAGGTTCGCGCGGTCCGGTAGCCGCCTCGCCACACCGATAGCCAGGTCGGCGAACCGGCCTATTCGGACGATTCGACCAGTTCGACGATTTCGAAAACATGGCTTTTCCATCCGCGCTTGCCGGCGGCATCGATCGCGGCGGCGTTCTTTTTCCGGGCCTCGGCAAGCGACTTGGTGTGCCCCCAGAACACCTCCGTCTTGTCGTTGCCAAGCTGCGCGACGATCCGCCAATAATGCGTGAACGCCACCGATGTCGGGCCGATCGTCTTGATATAACCATCGGGCAAGGTCGCCGTCAGATATTGCCGTTTCTTTGCCACGCGGGGGGGGTCTGGCCTTTCAGTCGGTCGGACCGACGATGATATCGATCGTCCATAGCGCCGGGATGAGGCCAATGCGACAGCGATCACCCTCATCATCGTCGCTTCGCGCGGCTGACGTGGTGCGCGGATAATGGTAGCGGGCGCGGATATGACTGATCCAGACCTGGTTGAAATACCGATCACTCCGCAACTCGTGCGTGGCGCGCTCGAACTCGAACGCACCGCGCATGGGTTGCTCCCGCACCGCCTGCCGGCCTGGGCGCGCGCGCAATGTGCCGACGCCCAACTGGCGATGGCGGAAGCGCAGCCGTCGGGCGTCCGGCTGGCCTTTCACACGCACGCCACCATCATCGAACTGGACACGCTCGCCACCAGGCGCGTCTATGTCGGGGCACCCCGCCGACCCGACGGCGTGTATGACTTGCTGATCGACGGCCGCCTGACCGCACAGGCAAGCGCCGATGGCGGCAAAACCCTGACCATCGACATGTCGACCGGGTCCATCCGTACCGATGCAGGCCCCGCCGGCACGTTGCGGTTCGCCGATTTGCCCGATCGGGCCAAGCATATCGAGATCTGGCTGCCGCATAACGAGACCACCGAGCTGGCCGCGCTGCGCGCCAACGCGCCGGTGACGCCCGCCGCCGTTTCGGGCCGCCGGACCTGGCTGCATCATGGCAGCTCGATCAGCCAGGGGTCCGACGCGGCCAGCCCGACCGGTATTTGGCCCGCGGTCGCCGCGTCGCGCGCCGGTGTCGAGCTGACGAATCTGGGGCTGGGCGGCAACGCGCTGCTCGATCCGTTCGTCGCCCGCGTCATGCGCGATGCACCGGCCGATCTCATCAGCGTCAAACTCGGCATCAATCTGGTCAACACGGACCTTATGCGGCTGCGCGCCTTCGCGCCCGCCGTCCACGGCTTGCTCGACACGATCCGCGACGGACATCCGGATACGCCGCTGTTGGTGGTATCGCCGATCCTGTGCCCGATCCACGAAGACACGCCCGGGCCAAGCGCGTTCGACCTGACCGTCCTGGCAGCGGGACAGTTGCGCTTTTACGCCGCCGGTGACCCTGCGGAACGCGCGACTGGCAAACTGACGCTCAACATCATCCGCGACGCACTCGAGAACATCGTGGACCAACGCGCGAACGATGACCCGGCGATCCACTATCTCGATGGCCGCAAACTCTATGGCGCGCAGGACTTCGCCGAACGCCCGCTACCGGACGAACTCCATCCGGATGCCGCGACCCACCGGCGCATCGGTGAGCGTTTCGCCGACCTCGGCTTTGGCGCAGGTCGCGCCTTCGGCCGCTGACCAGTCGGTCCCGGATGCCGTTCACTGGTCGCGAAACGCCGCCTCGCCCGCGTCCGACACCGCGACCCATTCCGGATCGGGCGCGGCGCCGGGGACATAGCTGTCGTGCCAGTTCCACCATTTATAGGGCTTGCTCTGCGGGTAACCCTTGGGTGAATCCTCCCACAGCTCCTGACGCCCGAGCGCGGTCATGTCGAGATAGCTCCAGGTGGTGCCTATCGCTTCGTCGCCACGACTGTTGATCATATAGGTGCGGAATATCCGCTCGCCATCGCGGATAAAGGCATTATGGCCATGCCATTCATCGACGCCGAAATCACCGTCGAAACTGTCGGTGATGGTGTACCAGGGCATGTCCCAGCCCATTTGCGCCTTCAATCGCGCGATATCGGCCTGTGGCGCACGTGACGCGTAAACGAGCGTCGTGTCGCGCGCATTCAGATGGGCGAGATGCCCGACCTGATCGGCCCCGAACGAACAGCCGGGACAGCCATGGTCCGGCCAGCCATGCACGCCGGGTTCGAAAAAGGCGCGATAGACGATCAGCTGACGACGGCCCTCGAACAGGTCGAGCAGGCTCGCCTTGCCCCCCGGGCCTTCGAACGCATAATCCTTGTCCACCGCGACCCACGGCATCCGGCGCCGCTCGGCGGC
Organism: Sphingomonas sp. UYAg733; assembly: GCF_054057355.1. Taxonomy (NCBI): domain Bacteria; kingdom Pseudomonadati; phylum Pseudomonadota; class Alphaproteobacteria; order Sphingomonadales; family Sphingomonadaceae; genus Sphingomonas; species Sphingomonas sp. UYAg733. Next base: position 933,563 of record NZ_JBSRZE010000001.1, on the reverse strand, counting down.
CAGCGCGTCACGTGCGCGGGTCATCGCCTTCTCCTTCACGAGCATTTGCGCGCGCGCGGCCTCCCATTCCTCAGGCGACACGATAGGTGGTGTGTCCATCGCGGGCTGCCCGCCCTGTCGTTCATTCGCTGTTGATATCGTCATGGCCTTGACACTCCTGCCTTGGGCGAAGCCCTTCGCCCGATTTCCGAAGCGCGACGCCCCTTGCCGGGCATCGCACATTCCTGATCGTGAAGCGGGTTTGGCACCGAAAGCGATCAGGCCGGGAGTGACAAGTGTGTCGGGATTCCGACAGGGCTATCAGGGGGCGCCGTTGCTCACCAAAGCCTGAACCCGCAAGCGAGGGAAAACTTCCTCAATCGGCTTGGTGTCGGGCAACACATAGACATAGCCGCCCTTCCTCTGGAACAGGGGGCTCAGCCTCTTGCCATAAAAGGCCTTGGGCACGTTGATGCACCCGAATGTTATGCGGTTGTCGTCTATTGCCGGTGACAGCATCCGCTGACGGCGCCGTTCCTTGCTGGTCCCGGGCGGGATCGGGTGGAGCGCCACCGACGTGGCGTAATCGACCCACAGCACTTTTTGCTTTCCAGCCGCCAATCCAAATTTCGCCAGGAAACGTCCCGCAGGTGTCGTCTTCTCCGCCGGGCCGATCTCGGCAAGGTTTTTGCTGCCGATGCCGGGCGAAGCGTCATCCCCGACGGCAACACCGATCAACACCGGAACCTTGTCGAGCATTTTGCCCTTTGCATCGAACAGAACGAGCGACGCGGCATTCTTGTCGATAATGACATATGGCAGCGAGCCATTATCCCCTGATGCGGCAACCCAATCGGCAACGAGCGTCGCCTCCGCCGATGGGATCACCTCATCCTTTGCCATGGCCTCATCCGTGGCCTTGGTTTCATCCTTGGCCTTGGCCTCGGCCTCGGCCTTGGCTTTCGCACTTCCCGGCTGCGACGGCTTCGACGCTGACGGTCGGGCGCTTTCCGCCGCCCGTGCAGGCACGGGAGCAGTCAGCGCCAGGCCGGCAAGCGCCAGAAGGACATTGATCATCGCTTTAGGCGCCCGAAAAGAAAGGGGCGCCGCCCTGCAAGCAGGGCGGCGCTAGATATCGCAGATCTGTCGGCGTTCTGACCGATCAGCCTTGCAGGCCCATCAGCTTCGGCTGCCTTGCGGCATCAATGGCGCGGCCGCTTCTGCTGATTCTGCTGCATCCGCTGTTCGATGCCATCCACCCGGGAATTGAGTTGTTCCAGACGCTGACCGTTATTCTGCGACTGTCCCGACGCGGCCTGTGCTTCGGCCAATGCCGCCTTCGCCGTGCCGTCGGTCTGTCCCAGCCGGGTCTCGAGCGCATCGACGCGCTGGCTGACAGGCGCGATCTGCTCTCTCACAAATCCTTTGGTGGCACAGCCGCCCAGGCCCACCGCACCAACCAAAATCACCGTCGCAGGAGCTAGTTTCGTTACAAACGCCAACATCACATTCTTCCAATGGTTAACAAACCGTCACGACCCAAGCCGAGTGTTCGTGTTCCAACAATTCGATTCTGTCCGGCTGTGCATCCGCTCGGATGAGTGGATGATCCCGGCGCCCTCAGCCTGCGAGGCCAGTGAATTTCGCGGCCAGTGCGCCCGAAACGAGCATCATGCGAACCATCAGCGAAGGTCGGCGGCCCGAAAGGGCTTTCAGCGGCGCTATGCTCGATGCGCGGTCACGATCCACGCGCGCGATTCGAAAAGCACGCCGTCGGCGGTCGCATGTGCATCCAGCAAGGCGCGCAACCGCTGGTGCACCTCATCACTGGCCGAGCTCTTACCGGCAGGGTCGTCCTTCAGGAACAGCCCGACCACAGCATCATGCGCCGCATCGACGTTCGGCCCATAAAACACTGGTTCATGGACTTCGACAAAGTCGATCGAGGCAAAACCCGCCGCGATCAGGATGCGCGCCGTGACCGCCCGATCGGCGAGCGAGAATGCGGGGCTCGCATTTGCCGGAGAAACCCCGGTCGGCATCAACGCTTGCTGGATGGCGACCGCCCATTCATTGCGCTCGCGGTCTTGCCACGTCATCATCACGAGGCGAGCGCCGGGGCGCAGCGCCCGGCCGATATTGGCGAAGGCGGCGACTGGATCGACGAAGAACATCGTCCCGAAACGACTGATGCACAGGTCGAATTGCGCGGGTGGAAACTCATGGACCTGCGCATCGCCCAGTTCGAAGCTGACGTTGTGGAGCCCCGCGTCCGCACTACGCCGGCGCGCGACTTCGAGCATTTCCTCCGACATATCCACGCCGACGGCGCTTCCCTCCGCCGCGGCGCGGGCAGCCTCACGCGTGGATTGCCCCGCACCGCAGCCGATATCGAGCACATGGTCCTGCCGACCAACCTTGAGGGCGGCAAGGAAGTGCTGGTGGTGCCGTCGCAACTCGGCATCATAAAAGGCTGCGCGATCCAAGGCCATCATTACGCCTTTCCGCGCTCTCGGCGCAGCGCTGCCTGTACGGCGGGCCGCGCGTCGATGCGCGCCACATAGTCCCGATACGGCTCGCCCAGCGCAAACTCCATCGCCAGCGCGCCGCGCGCCATCACGAATAAATAGGCATCCGCCACGCCGAACGCCTCGCCGAACAGATAGCCGCGATCGAGATGCGGGCCGAGAAAGTCGAACCAGCGTACGATCTCGTCGCCGATCGTTTCCCGCGCGCCCTCGGGAAGCGAGAAATAGATCGGAAACCGTTTATGGATCTCGCTGGCAATGAAGCCCAGCATCTCGAGCAACCGGTATCGCCCGAGCTCGCCCGGCGGCATGAGGTGCGGGGCGCGGTCGGCAATCCAGGCGAGGATCGCCACATTCTCCGTCAGCACTTCGCCGTCGTCGAATTGCAGCGCCGGCACCAGCCCCTTGGGATTGACGGCGAGATAGTCGCTGCCGTCCTTGAGCCGCTTCGATTCGAAGTCGACCTCAGCGATGTCGAACGCGATTCCGGCCTCCAGCAGCGCGAGATGATCGGCCAGGCTGCTGAATTCTGGCGCAAAGAACAATCTCATCGGATCAACCTCCATTCCTGCGGACGAGCGACAGTGACTCCGGCCGGCCGTGCAGCGACAGCGCAAGCGCTAGCGCGATGCAACAGGCCGACACGATCGCGCAGCCGGTAAAGCCGAACTGCCCGAACAATGGCCGGTAGAAAAATGCGCCGGCCGAGACGGCGAGATAAGTGACCGCGCTGTAGAGGCCCAGAATCGCACCACGCTGGTCGGGGTCGAGCGCGGTCAGCCGGCCGACGATCAGGTTGAGGCCGATATGGTTGGCGAGTCCCCAAAGCAGGCAGAGGACGATCAGGACCGCCGCTTGGGCCGAAGCTGCGGCCAGCGCGCAATAGACGAGCCCGAGCCCCAGAAACGCGACCGGAGTGGCGACGGCCGGTCCGAAGCGGTCGAGGAAGCGGTCCGCGAAGGCCGCGATCCCGAAACCGAGGCCATAGGCAGCGGGCGCAAGGCCGGCCGCTGCCGTCGAGAGGCGCAGGACCCCGGTGAGATGCGGGCCGAGATATGCGTAAAGGCCATAAAAGGCGGTCATGTACAGGGCCACGGTCAGTAGCGCCGGGGCGACGCCGCGCACGCGCAGCGTGGTCAGCGGTGAATTCAGGCGCGCCGGACGAACGGCGGAATGGGTCGAAACTGCGAGGTCCAGGCTGCGAACGACTTTCGTGGCCAGCCAGCCCGCGGCCACCGCAAGCGCCGCGAACACCAGGCGCCAATGGGCGAAATCGGCTATAACGGCCGACAGGCTGACACCGAGCACGAGGCTGACGGTCCATCCCGTAAGGACCCATCCCAGCGTCTCGCTTTCACGCCCTTTCTCGGCGACCAGCGCCGCTAGCGCATAGATTGCCGGCAACGCGCAACCCGCGGCCAGGCCCGCGAGCGCCTGGGCAAGGCAGAACACCAACAGGCTCGGCGCGAAGGCCGACAAAGCCAGCGCCGCTGCCAGGACGAGCAGAGACCGGACGAGCGCTGCTCGGTGACCGATCCGATCGATTGCGGGGGCAAGCAGCAAGGCACTGGCGGCCGTCGCAAGCCCATAGATGACGGCGGCGTTCATCACTCCTGGCGCGTCCACACCAACGAAAGAGCGCGCGACCGCGGCGGCGATCGGGCTCAGCGCCAGCGAGTTTGCGCCGATTACCGCAATCGATCCGGCCAGCGGGAGAAGCTTGCGCATCAACATGTGCTTGTCCTAAATACTATTAGGTATATGGTTGAAACGTACTAATGAAATTCAGGAAAGGGTGAATATGCCGGGGCCCGAAAAAACAGACCGCATTCGGCAAACGCCGCCAATCGGGCGGCCAATCGATACATTCGACCGAAGAATATTAGGCGTGCTCGCTGAGAATGCGGACGTCAGCTACGCGGAGCTCGGCCAAATGGTCGGCTTGTCGGCACCGGCGGTTCACGATCGCGTGAAGAAGCTGCGCGCGTCGGGGTGCCTGCGCCGCACCGTCGCGGTGCTCGACGGAGCCGCGATCGGCAAGCCATTGCTCGCCTTCGTCCATGTCGACAGCGCCGGCTGGTGCAAAACCCAGGAGTTGATGGCAATGGCGGAGCTGCCCGAGGTGGAGGAAATCCACTCGGTCGCCGGCGACACTTGTATGCTGCTCAAGGTGCGCTGCGCATCCAGTCTCGCATTGGAGGCGCTGCTCGCACGGCTCTACGCAATGCCGGGTGTCCGGGGCACCCGTAGCTATGTTGTCCTGTCAACGTATCTGGAGCGCACGTCGCAGGCCGGGATCACCGATTTCCCGGACGCAGGACAACTTCATCCCGCCTGACGACTCTGCCGCTCATACTGGTGCCCGGCGCCTTGATGGTCGGCGCGATTCACATTGCTGTTTGGCCTTGTCATGCCTGCTCTCCGGCGCGCCGCCTCGCGCGTCATTGGTGAAGCGCATTCGATGGCGCATTTGAATCGAGCAAATCAGGAATCGAGCAGACATGATTTACGCCCCAACCATTTCCCGATTTTCCCGTAAGCACGTCGCAATTTCCCGTTGTCCCGCGCGGATTTTCCCGCAGTTTTTCCCGCAGCTTCCCGCAGATCCCCCCAAAAAACATATTCCCGCAGCAATTCCCGCAGCTGCGGGAATTTGGGTGATCGCAGCGGCGTCAAAACACGCCGCGGCTTTTGAAATGAAATGAGTCCGCCGATTCAATTCCGCCCTTGGCGATCGCAACGATTTACCTGGTCGGCCCTTGACGGTTTTCGAAATATATAAGAGTATGCTTATACAAGCTCAAACTACATCAAGGCCTGCCATGCCCATCGACTTCGCTCCCTATCTCGGCGCCGTGACACGTTCGGTGTCCGTCCTCGACTATGCCGGAAAGCCCGCCCGCGCTGTCACGCTCGCGCGCAGCTATGACACGTCGGTTGACGACCTGTGGGACGCGCTGACCAACGCGGAACGCCTGCCGCGCTGGTTTGCGCCGGTCACCGGCGACCTGAAACTCGGCGGCCGCTATCAGGTACAGGGCAATGCCGGCGGCACGATCGAGACGTGCGATGCGCCACATCTGCTGTTCCTGACCTGGCAATTCGGCCCCGAAACCAGCTGGGTCGAGGCGCGTCTGGAGGCCGACGGCGACGACCGCTCGCACTTGACGCTCACCCATATCGCGCCGGTCAACGATCACTGGACGACCTATGGCCCCGGCGCGGTCGGGGTCGGCTGGGACCTCGGGCTGCTCGGGCTGGCGCTGTATATCGAACGGCCCGATGCGGCCAAGGTCGATGAAGCCGAGTTCTCAGCCTCGGCCGAAGGAAAGGCCTTCGTCGCCGGCAGCAGCGAGGATTGGGGACAGGCCTCGATCGCCGCCGGCACCGATCGCGACGAGGCGATAAAGGCGGCAAAGGCGACCACCGCCTTCTACACGGGCGCCACGCCCGAAGAGAACTGAATGCACGCTTTCGACATCCTCGGCGACCCGGTGCGCCGCAGGATTCTGGAAATACTGGCGACCGGCGAACACCGCTCGGGTGAGATCGTCGCGACGATCCACCGCGAATTCGGCATCACCCAGGCCGCCGTGTCCCAGCACCTTCGCGTGCTGCGCGACAATGGCTTTGCCCGGTCGCGGATCGATGGTGCACGCCGCATCTATTCGGTCGATACCGGGCCGTTGCAGGAGGTCGATGCCTGGCTCGACCGCTTCCGCACCTTTTGGGAACCGAAGCTCAGCGCTCTCGAAACCGAGATCGCACGCGGCAAGAAGAAGCGCGTGGCGCGGGCCGATTCAACCTCCGCGCCGGTCGATGGTAATGTCCTGCACGACGAGTCCCGATCCGGCCCGGCACGCTCTTTCTCATCCTTGAAATGACGTTATCAGCCATTCGCGCTGACGCTCAGCTTTTGGGCGACCGCGTGCGTGACAGGGCGGCCTGAGTGACGCGACCGCCGCGCTTGACCGTCTTCAGGCAGATCATGGTCGAGGACCGCTGCACCCCGGGCAGCACGACGATGTCGAAGCGCAACAGATGGTCGAGATCGTCGACGTCGCGGCACGCCACGCGCAACACATAATCCGCCTCGCCCGCGATGGTATGGCATTCCAGGATCGCCGGCGCGGCGAGCACCGCCGCCTCGAACGCTTCGCGCCGCGCGGAATCGATCATCACCTGGACGAACGCGGTCACGCCCAGTTCGAGCCGCGCCGGATCGATGTCCGCGCGGTAACCGGTGATCACGCCCGCCTCCTCCAGCGCCTGTACCCGGTTCCAGCATGGCGTCTTGGACAGGCCGACACTGTCGGCGAGCGTGGCATAGGATTGCCGCCCATCGGCCTCCAGCGCGCCCAGTATGGAATGATCGATCCGGTCCATTACCGCTCCTCCAATCGCTGGCTTCACAGGACGATGTTCTGAAAGCGCCGACTATTTCCTACAATCGTTTTGCAGGAACGGCGATAAGGAGGCAATCGGAGAACAATGGTTCTGCGCTTTCGCGTTACGCATGGTCGATGAGCGCCACCATCACCTATCGCAGCTATCTGCACCTGCCCGACCTGCTGTCCTGCCAGTCGCCTTTGTCCGATGCGCATGACGAACTGCTGTTCATCTCGATCCACCAGGCATCGGAGATTTGGCTCAAGCTCGCACTGCATGAGTTGCGCGCCGCGCGCGGCCATGTCGTCGCCGACGATCTGCGCCCCGCCTTCAAGATGATGTCGCGCGTCGCGCGCATCCAGGCGCAGATGATCCAGAGCTGGGAAGTGCTCGCGACGATGACCCCGGCCGATTACACGCGGATGCGCGACCGGCTCGGTACCAGCTCCGGCTTCCAGTCCGACCAGTATCGCGAGATGGAATTCATCCTTGGCAACAAGGACACCGATATGGTCGCGCTCCATATCGACGAGCCGGATGTACACGCGACCTTGCAGGCCGCGCTGGAAGCACCAAGCCTGTATGACGAAGCGCTGCGCCTGCTCGCGCGACGCGGCTTCGCGATCCCCGCCGATCAGTTGAACCGCGACTTCACCAGGCCCTATGCCGCCTCGGTCGAGGTCGAGCGCGCCTGGGCGACGGTCTATGCCAGCCCGGAAGAATATTGGGACTTGTACGAGCTCGCCGAAAAGCTCGTCGATATCGAATATCATGTCCAGCTCTGGCGCTTCGGCCATCTCAAGACGGTCGAGCGGGTGATCGGCTTCAAGACCGGCACCGGTGGCACCGCGGGCGTGCATTACCTCGCCAAGGTGCTGGAAAAAACCTTCTTCCCCGAACTGCTCACCGTCAGGACGCGCTTGTGACTCTGACGTTGGCGGAGATGGAGCGGCGAGACGCGGCCGATCCGTTGCGGTCGTGCCGCGACGCGTTCGACCTGCCAGCGGATGAAATCTATCTCGACGGCAATTCGCTCGGCGCGCTGCCCCATGCGACCGCGGCGCGCGTCGCCGCGACGGTGCGGGAGGAATGGGGCAAGGGCCTGATCCGCAGCTGGAACAGCGCCGACTGGATCGGTGCGCCCGCGCGGCTCGGCGGCAAGATCGCAAAGATCGTCGGCGCCGCCCCGCACGAGGTGCTGGTCGCGGACTCGACCTCGGTCAATCTCTACAAGCTGCTGGTCGCCGCGGTGCAGGCGCAGCCGGGTCGGCGCGTGATCCTGTCCGAACCGGGCAATTTCCCCACCGACCTCTATGTCGCGCAAGGCGTCGCCGCGACGCTGCCTGATTGCGAGCTGCGCACCGTGTCGCGCGACCGGATCATCGATGCGATCGACGAAAGCGTCGCGGTCGTTTTGCTCACCCATGTCCATTACCAGAGCGGCGCGCGCTTCGACATGGGCGGCATTACGCGTGCTGCGCAGGCGAAGGGCGCGCTGATGCTATGGGACCTGAGCCACAGCGTCGGCGCTGTGCCGGTCGACCTGAGCGCCGCCAATGCCGATCTCGCGGTCGGCTGCGGTTATAAATATCTCAATGGCGGCCCCGGCGCCCCCGCCTTTCTTTATGTCGCCGAACGCCATCAAGCCGCGCTGCGCTCGCCGCTGTCGGGCTGGATGGGCCATGCCGCGCCGTTCGACTTCACCGACGATTATGCCCCCGGTCCGGGCATCGCCCGCTTCCTGTGCGGCACACCACCGATCCTCGGTATGGCCGCGCTGGAGGAAGGGGTCGATCTGTTCCTCTCGGTCGATCGCCCTGCCCTGTTCGCCAAGGGGCGGGCACTGTGTTCGACCTTTATCGATCTGATCGAGACGCGTTGCGCCGGCCTCGGCCTGACCCTCGCGACACCGCGCGACCCGGACGCGCGGGGCAGCCATGTGTCGCTGCGCCACGCCAATGCCTGGCCGGTGATGCAGGCGCTGATCGCGCGCGGCGTGATCGGTGATTTCCGCGCGCCCGACGCGCTGCGCTTCGGCTTCACCCCGCTCTACACCAGCCATACCGATGTGTGGCACGCGGTCGAGGCGCTGCGTGACATCCTCAGCAGCGGCAGCTGGGACCAGCCCGCCTTCCATGTCCGCGCGGCGGTGACATGATCGTCAACGCCGCCGCCGCCCTGCTCGAACGCAACCGCGACCGGCCCGACGATGTCGCGCTGATCGACGATCGCGGCGCGTGCAGCCATGCCGAGCTCACCCATCGCGTCCACCGCTTCGCCGGCGTGTTGCGCGCACGCGGTGTCGCGCCGGGCACGCGCATGATGCTCTGCGCGGAGGACGGCATCGAGTTCGTCATGGCCTGTCTCGGTGCGATCTGGGCCGGGGTGGTGCCGGTGATGGTCAATCCACAGCTCACCGCCGCCGACTATCGCTATCTGCTCGATGATTGCGGCGCGGCCCTGTTGCTCGTCTCGCCCGCCGCGCTGCCGCGCTTCGACGGGCTGGCGATGCCCGAAACGATGATCATCGACGACCTGCCCGATATGACGCCGATCGACCTGCCCGCGCCCGCCGCGCCGGACGATGTGTGCATCTGGCAATACTCCTCGGGCACCACCGGCCAGCCCAAGGGCACGATGCATTCGCACGCCGCGATGATCGCCGCGCCCGGCCTGTTCGCCGAGGAAGTGCTCGCACTCTCGCCGAAGGACGTCACCTTCTCCGTGTCGAAGATGTTCTTCGGTTATGGCTTCGGTAATTCGGTGCTGTTCGCGCTGTGGCACGGCGCGACCGCGATCCTGATGGCGGAACGCCCGACCCCGGCGGCGGTGCTTGCGCGCATGGCCGCCCACCGCCCGACCATATTGTACAGCGTGCCGGGCTTCTACGCCGCGCTGCTTGCTCAGCCGGACGTTCCCCCCAGGCCTTTGAGCGCCTGCGGCTGTGTGTCTCGGCCGGCGAGGCGCTGCCCGCAGAGCTGTGCCGCCGGTGGCAGACGCGCTTCGGCGTGCCGATCGTCGACGGCATGGGATCGACCGAGATGCTGCACATCTTCCTCGCCAACCGGCCGGGCGAGATCGAACCGGGCACCACCGGCCGCCCGGTCGCCGGCTACACGCTCGAGCTGCGCGGCGAAGACGGCGCGACCGTCGTGGCGGGAGAGGTCGGCGAGCTGTTCGTGCGCGGCCCGACCCGCGCGCTCGGTTACTGGAACAAGCCGGACAAGACCGAGGGCGTGTTCGTGGACGGCTGGGTCAGGACCGGCGACCGTTTCCACCGCGATGATTCCGGGCGCTTCGTCTATCATGGCCGTGGCGACGACATGCTCAAGGTCAACGGCATCTATGTCTCGCCGTTCGAGATCGAGGCCGCGCTCGCCTCGCACGACGCGGTCGGCGAGGTCGCGGTGGTCGGCGCGCCCGACCCCGATGGCCTGACCAGGCCGGTCGCCTTTGTCGTCGCCGCACCCGGCGCCGAGTGCGATTGCGATGCGCTCAAGGCACATGCCCAGGCACTGCTCGCGCCGTACAAATATCCCCGCCGCATCCTGCTGGTCGACGCCTTGCCCAAGACCGCGACCGGCAAGATCGAGCGCTTCAGGCTGAGGGAGTGGGCGCGAGTATGAAGATCGCCTGTCTCGGCGGCGGCCCCGCCGGCATCTATTTTGCGATCTCGATGAAGCTGCGCGACCCGGCGTGCGAGATCGACCTGTTCGAACGCAACCGCGCCGGCGACACGTTCGGCTGGGGGGTCGTCTTTTCCGATCAGACGCTCGCCAATCTGACCGCCAACGATCCGCCAAGCGCCGCGCTGATCAGCGACGCCTTCGCGCATTGGGACGATATCGCGGTCCATATCAATGGCGAGACGATCCGCTCCGGCGGGCACGGTTTTATCGGCATCGGGCGCAAGCGGCTGCTGACCATCCTGCAGGACCGGGCGCGAGAGCTCGGCGTGCGCCTGCACTTCGAACATGAGGCCGAGACCGATCTCGACGCCTGGACCGACTATGACCTGGTGATCGCGGCGGATGGCGTGAACAGCCGGATGCGTGACCGCTATGAGGAACAGTTCGGCGTCGATGTGGATGTCCGTCCCAACAAGTTCATGTGGCTCGGCACCCACCAGGATTTCGACGCCTTCACCTTCGCCTTCGAACGGACCGAGGCGGGCTGGATCTGGGCGCATGCCTATCGTTTCGACGACCGGACCTCGACCTTCATCGTCGAATGCGCGCCGGAGACGTGGGAGCGGCTCGGCTTCGACCGCATGGATCAGGCGGAAACGACCGCGCGGCTCGAAGCGATCTTCGCCGACCATCTCGGCGGCCATTCGCTGATGTCCAACGCGGCGCATCTGCGCGGCGCGGCGGTATGGCTCAACTTCCGTCGCATCCTGTGCGAGCGCTGGGCCTATCGAAACCTGATCCTGCTCGGCGATGCGGCGCACACCGCGCATTTCTCGATCGGATCGGGCACCAAGCTCGCGCTGGAGGATGCGATCAAGCTCGCCGAAGTGCTGTGCCGCCCCGGCCTGTCGCGCGAAGCGGCGCTGGACGAATATCATGCCCAACGATCGGTCGAAGTGCTCAAACTGCAGAACAGCGCGCGCAACTCGACCGAATGGTTCGAGACGCTCGACCGCTATCTCGATTTCGCGCCGATCCAGTTCGCCTATTCGCTGCTCACCCGCTCGCAGCGCGTCAGCCATGAGAATCTGCGACTGCGCGATCGCGACTGGCTCGAAGGCGTAGAGCGCTGGTTCCACGCGGAGGCCGGCGCCCCGACGTCGAAGGCGGTGCCGCCGATGTTCGCACCGTTCGCCCTGCGCGGGATGCGCCTAGCCAACCGTATCGTCGTATCGCCGATGGCGACCTATTCGGCGGGCCCGGATGCGACGCCGACCGATTTCCACCTCGTCCATTACGGCGCGCGGGCGCAAGGCGGCGCGGGGCTTGTCTTTACCGAGATGACCTGCGTCTCGCCCGATGGCCGCATCACGCCGGGCTGCACCGGCATGTATGCGCCAGAGCACGTCACGGGCTGGCGGCGCATCACCGATTTCGTCCATGCCAACAGCGCGGCACGGATCTGCCTGCAGCTCGGCCATTCCGGCTCGAAGGGATCGACCCGGCTTGGCTGGGAGGGAATGGATCAGCCGCTCGAACAGGGTAACTGGCCGCTGATCGCCGCTGCCGATATCGCCTGGACCCCGGGCAATGCGCAACCGCGCACGATGACCCGTGACGATATGGACGCGGTGCGCGATCAGTTCGTCGCGGCGACACGCATGGCGGTCGAAGCCGGGTTCGACATGATCGAACTGCACGCCGCGCATGGTTATCTGCTCTCCGGTTTCATCACCCCGCTGCAGAACCGCCGCACCGACGACTATGGCGGCAGCCTCGCCAACCGGCTGCGCTACCCGCTCGAAATATTCACGGCGATGCGCGACATGTGGCCGGCGGAGCGACCGATGTCGGTGCGCATCTCGGCGACCGACTGGATGGCGGACGCGGGCGTCACGCCGGACGACGCGGTCGAGATCGCGCGCGCCTTTGCGCAAGGCGGCGCCGACCTGATCGACGTCTCCGCCGGACAGACCTGGGCGGAGGCGAGCCCGGTCTATGGCCGCATGTTCCAGACGCCCTTTGCCGACAAGATCCGCAATGAGGCAAAGCTGGCGACGATGGCGGTCGGCAACATCTTCGAACCCGACCATGTCAACGCGATCCTGACCGCGGGTCGCGCCGACCTGGTCGCGCTGGCCCGGCCGCATCTCGCCGACCCCTATTGGACGCTCCACGCCGCCGCCGCGTTCGATTATCGCGACGTGGCGGTGCCGCCGCCCTATCTTGCCGGGCAGATGCAGCTGACCCGCAACCTGAAGCGCGCGGCCGAAATGGAGAGTCTGAAGACATGACATCGCTGACCGGGATTCACGCGGTGGTGACGGGCGGCGGCACCGGGATCGGCGCGGCGATCGCGCGGCGCCTTGCCGCCGAGGGCGCGATGCTGACCCTGGTCGGGCGCCGGATCGAGCCGCTGCGCGCGGTCGCCGCCCCGCTCGGCGCGATGGTCGCGCCCGCCGACGTGACCGACCCCGATGCCGTGGCCAAGGCGTTCGAGCGCGGGCGCGCGGCGCATGGCCCGATCGCGATCCTGATCAACAATGCCGGCGCGGCGTCGAGCGCGCCCTTTGCCCGCACCTCGCTCGCCGACTGGCGCGCGATGACCGCGATCAATCTCGATTCGCTCTATATCTGCACCCATGCGGCGCTGACCGACCTCAAGGCCGCGCCGATGGCCCGCATCGTCACCATCGCCAGCACTGCGGGGGTCAAGGGCTATGCCTATACCAGCGCCTATTGTGCGGCGAAGCATGGAGCGATCGGCTTCACCCGCGCGCTCGCGGCGGAACTGGCGACGAGCCGGGTCACGGTCAACGCGGTATGCCCCGGCTTCACCGATACCGCTCTGGTCGCCGGTGCGATCGCGGGCATCGTCGCCAGGACCAGGCGCAGCGCCGAGGATGCGCGGGCCGAACTGGCCCGCTTCAATCCGCAAGGCCGGCTGATCGAACCCGCGGAAGTCGCCAACACCGTCGCCTGGCTGTGCCATCCGGACAGCGGATCGGTCACTGGGCAATCGATCATCCTCGCGGGAGGGGAAGCCGCATGACTCCAGACACTTATGCGCCGCAGCATTTCGCCTGGCATTACGATCGGGGCGTCGCGACGATCATTTTGTCGCGGCCCGAGCGCAAGAACCCGCTGACCTTCGACTCCTATGCCGAACTGCGCGACCTGTTCCGCGATCTGGTCGATGCGTCCGAGGTGAAAGCGGTGATCGTCACCGGCGCAGGCGGCAATTTCTGTTCGGGGGGCGATGTGCATGAGATCATCGGACCGCTGACGAAGATGGATATGCCCGCGCTGCTCCGCTTCACGCGCATGACCGGCGACCTGGTCAAGGCGATGCGCGCCTGTCCCCAGCCGGTGATCGCGGCGATCGACGGCATCTGCGCGGGCGCGGGTGCGATCATGGCGATGGCTTCCGACATCAGGATCGCGACGCCGCGCGCGAAGACCGCATTCCTGTTCACCCGCGTCGGGCTCGCCGGGTGCGACATGGGTGCATGCGCGATCCTGCCGCGTCTGATCGGCCAGGGCCGGGCGTCCGAACTGCTATTCACCGGCCGCACGATGCGCGCGGAAGAAGGCGAGCGCTGGGGCTTCCACAACCGGCTGGTCGATCCCGATGCGCTGCTCGCCGAAGCGACCGCGCTGGCGCGCAGCCTCGCCGACGGCCCCAATTTCGCGCATGGCATGACCAAGACGCAACTCAATGCCGAATGGGCGGTCAGCCTCGACGTGGCGATCGAGATGGAGGCGCAGGCGCAGGCGATCTGCATGCAGACCGCCGATTTTACCCGCGCCTATGACGCGTTCGCCGCAAAGAGCGCGCCGGTATTTGAGGGTAATTGATGACGCTCCACCAAACCCTGCTGCCCGATGGCTGGCCGCGGCCCAAAGGCTATGCCAACGGTATCCTCGCCGAAGGGCGGATGATCTTCACCGGCGGCGTGATCGGCTGGGACGAACAGGAACGCATCGTCGCCGATGACCTGCCCGGCCAGTTCCGCCAGGTGATCAAGAACATCCTGGCGATCCTCGCCACCGGCGGTGCCGGGCCCGAACATATCGTCCGCCTCACCTGGTACATCACCGACCGCGACGCGTATCTCGGCGCTCAGGCCGAGATAGGCGCGATCTGGCGCGAGTTTATGGGCCGCAACTATCCGGCGATGGCGGTCGTCACGGTCGCATCCCTGATGGAGGCGGCGGCTAAGATCGAGATCGAGGCGACCGCCGTGCTGCCGGTCAAACCTGCGTCCTGACGCTTCTTCGGAACCGGAAAAACGCCGCACGCAGCGCTGATCGACATGGCACTGACTGTCGATCGCGACATGTGATTGCCCATCCCGTGTTCGGGCTTCCGCTCGAATTCATCGGTCTTGTCAGCGCAAGTCAGCCCGGCCAGGAAAAGGACAATCTCGTCTCGCCGGCCGCTTCACCGTCAGCCGTGTAGCGCCGCTCGACGATCATGCCTTGCCCGCGATCGTCGATCGCCACCACCGTGCTGCAGCGCGTGCCATAGACCGGGTTGCGGATGAAGATCGGCGAAAGCCGCGCCTCTTGCGGCACGTCGGACGGGTCGGCGGGACGCAAGCCGATATCGGGCAGTACGTCCTCCCTCAGGCGATCGAGCAGCGTCTCGGGATGTGTCGCATCGCCGACGATCCAGTCGAGCAGCATGCCCTTTAATTGCATTGTCTTGGGCCAGGGTTCGTCGAGCGTTCCGTTCGACAGGCCATAGATGCCGGAGGCCAGGTGGGAGCGGATCGCCGCCGGCCGGTTCGACAGGAAATGCACCTGGTCGCGGTCGACCATGATCAGGTTGAACGGGTTGAAGTCCGACAATTCGGCCTGGAGCGGATCGGCATAGCGCCCCTCGCCCGCCAGCAGGTCGGTGACCAGCGCGCCGCGCGACGACCGATCGGGCGTCGGCCCGCCATAACCCCGCAAATTGGTGATTACCGCCATCCGCCCCTGTTCGGAAACGCCGAGCCAGGTCCCGCCCGACAGCAGGTCGCGTCCGGCGATTAGATGATCGGGCAGGTGATCGGGCTGTTCCCAGCGCGCCAGCGGCGCGGCCGGTCGGGCATGCAATTCGTCGCGGTTGCCGGCCACGATCAGCCGCCAGCGGGGATGGGCTTGCCATGCAAGGGCCAGGACGCACATCGCTCGTCTATCGCTTACCCGACCCGTCGTGGCGACAGGAAAACGCGATGCGCCCGCGCGCGATCCCGGGCTTGTCATTGGTGCGAATGGGCATCACATAACACCCTTGTCACCTATTTGAGGAGGTTCTCGTGAACGATCGGCTGCGCATCGCGAAACGCTCTTCCTCTTGCATCACGGTGACTCATGCCTGCCTTTCTCACACTGGATTCCATCGCCGCCGCCACGCCTGACCAGCGGCCGCTGTTCGACAATCTGACGCTGAGCGTCGGCGCTGAGCGCATCGGCCTGGTCGGCCGTAACGGATCGGGCAAATCGACACTGATACGCATCGCCGCGGGCGAGGTCGCGCCGGTCGCGGGCAGCGTTGCGCGACATGGCAGCATCGGCATATTGGTCCAGCACTGGACCGACGAACTGGCGGTGTCGGACGTGCTTGGCGCGACCGCGCCACTCGCCCGGCTCGCACGGATCGTCGCGGGCGAGGGCAGCGAGGGCGATCTCGCCGAGGCTGACTGGACTCTGGAAACCCGGATCGATGCGGCGCTGACCGAAGTCGGCCTGCCCGCGCTGCCGATCGACCGCAGTATGGCGACACTGAGCGGCGGCGAGCGCACCCGCGTCGCGATCGCTCGGCTGCTGATCGACGCGCCCGACCTGTTGCTGCTCGACGAACCGACCAACAATCTCGACCTGGATGGGCGTGCCGCGACCGACGCGCTGATCGCCGGGTGGCACGGCGGTGTGCTGGTCGCCAGCCACGATCGCGCACTGCTCGAGCGGATGGATCGCATCGTCGAGCTCACGCCGATCGGCGTTCACATGTTCGGCGGTGGCTGGTCCACATTTGCCGCGGCGCGCGACGCCGCACGGTCACGCGCGGAAGCCGGGCTCGAGCGCGCCGACGATGCGTTGCGCGGCGCCGAACGCGCGGTGCAGCGCCAGCGCGAGAAGAAGGCGCGATGCGACAAGACCGGGCGCGCATTCGCCGCCAGGGGATCGGAGCCGAAGATCCTGCTCAGCGCCCAGGCCGAACGCGCGGAGAACAGCGCCGCGCGCGATAACCTGCTCGCCGGCCGGCTGCTCGGCGATGCCGCCGCACGGCTCGGCGAAGCGCGCGCACAGGTCGAGATCGTGACGCCGCTGACCATCGCCCTGCCGCCGACCGGCCTGCCCGCCAATCGCGAGGTGCTGGCGATGGAGGCTGTAATGGTCGAGCTCGGCGAGCGCGTGCTCGGGCCCTGGTCGATCGAGATCCGCGGACCGGCGCGGATCGCGCTCACCGGCCCCAATGGTGCCGGCAAGACCAGCCTGATGCGTGTCGCGCTACGGTTGACGCTGCCGGCCAGCGGCAGCGTGCGCCGCGCCGAGGGTCGGCTCGCCATGCTCGACCAGCATGTCGCGCTACTCGATCACGAAAAGAGCATCCTCGACAATTTCCGCACACTCAATCCGACGCTCGACCTGCAGGCGGCGCATGCGGCGTGCGCGCGCTTCGCATTTCGCAACCGCGACGCGCTGCAGCCGGTCGGCACGCTGTCCGGCGGCGAGCGGCTCCGCGCCGGCCTTGCCTGTGTGCTGGCGGGCGAGCGGCCGCCCTGGCTGTTGCTGCTCGACGAGCCCACCAATCATCTCGACATCGCCTCGATCGAGGTGCTCGAGACCGCACTGGCCGAATTCGACGGCGCCTTGCTGGTGGTGAGCCATGACCGCGCGTTTCTCGACGCAATCGGCGTGACGCGCGAGATGGCGCTGGCAGGAGCGATCTCGTCGAGTTGAGGCATTCAAACCGTCGCCCCGAGCCTGTCGCGGGGGTTGAGTGGCGCTTGGGCTTCGACAGGCCAGCCCGAAACGGCGGTTGATTAGCCCGGATCGGTCCATGACGGAGTCGCCAGCACCTTGCCGAGATGATCGATCAGCACCTGGACCCGCAGCGACGATGGCGGCGTGAGCCGATGAAGGTCAAGCGGCGGCACGGTCCATTCGGGCATGGCGATTGGAGGCTGCCCTCGCGCGGCTCGCGCCAGACCAGGAACTCCGGCTGCACGGGGAGGATGATCAGGTGGTGCCATTCGCCGATTCAGCCGCGATGTCCGCGACCCTGGTGCCCGGCGCGGTGTTGAAATCATATCCCGGCTATCCGCACGGCATGCCGACGACTCATGCCGAACAGATCAACGCCGATCTGCTGAGCTTCATCAAGGGCTGACGCTTTAATCGGATACCGCCACAGGGGCGCGTGGGGTGTTTCGATACCCCACGCGCTTCGTCCGTTCCCTCCTTCGTGGTTCAATCAAAAGGCTCTCGCGCAAAAAGCCGCTCGCATTTTTCCGGAACATCCGCTTTTGCCACGTTTAAAGCAGCATCTTCTGGCAAGTGTCGGATTGAAGGGGCTGGAACGATGATGGCGCGACGATGGATCATCGCTCTTGCGGCGCAAGTGGTGCTGATCGGAACGGCGGCGGCGGCCGAACGCGCGCTCGATCAGGCGCTGCCGGCGGTAACGGCGTCGCCCGCAACCCAGATCGAGCCCGATAGCGGCAGCAGCGAAATCAGGGTGCTGGAAGAGGCGTGCGGTAACAGCGGAATCTCCGACTGCGCGACTCTCGCAAAGCGTTTCGCCGATGGCGAGGGTGTCGCGAAGGACGAAGCGCGCGCCGCGACGCTGTTCGACAAAGCCTGCACCGGCGACGACGCGGACAGCTGCACCCTGCTCGGCATCGCCTATCACAAGGGTAATGGCGTGCCGCGAAGCGCGGAGCGCGCGTCCGCCTATTTCGCTCAGGCCTGCGAGAAAGGCAGCCCGGCCGATTGCGGCAATTTCGGCCTGTCGCTGGTCAATGGCGATGGCGTGAAAAAGGACGTCGGTCGCGCGTTCAGCTATTTCTCCGCTGCCTGCAAAGACGGCAATGCCGCGAGCTGCTCCAGCCTGGGCGCGGCCTATTCGTTGGGTGTCGGGGTCAAGGCGAATGCGCGCGAGGCGAAGCGCCTGTTCAAAAAGTCATGCGACGGCGACGATGCCGGCGGCTGTTATAATCTCGGCGTGGTCTATGATCAGGGTCTGGGCGTGAAGAAGGATCCGGCGCGCGCAGCGTCGCTCTATATCAGCGCCTGCGATCAGGATGATGGCGGCGCGTGCGGTAATCTCGGATCGCTCGTCCGGGATGGTCGCGGCATCGCTCAAGATGTCGTTCGCGCCGCTGAGTTGTTCCGCAAAGGCTGTGACCTTGAGGACACAGACGGGTGCCTCAATCTTGGCCGGGCATATCAGGCCGGTTCTGGCGTGACGCAAGACCCGGAACAGGCCGTCCTCTTCTTCCGACGTGCGCTGGAGATCGAGCCGGACAAGGCCGATGCCCGTCGCGCACTCGCGGCGATCGAGCCGAACTGATCGCCGGCCGCCCTCAAGGCGTCGTTTCGGTCGCTTCAGCGGCAGACGGAGTTGCGACCGGATCTTCACACCCGCCCGGCGGGCAGAAGGGTTCAGCTGACGCCATGGGCTTGATCGCGACGCTATAGGTGATGCGGTCGGGCAGCGCCTGTTTGATGGTGATGGCGAGGCTCAGGATATTGACCTTCTTCTCGCCGGGATAGGCCGACTGGCTCTGGCCCGACCCGGGATGGACGAGGTCGTCGATCGAATAACCGCGGACCTCGAACTGGACCCGCCCGTCCTTGATCCCCTGATAGGCGATATCGTAGATTCGCCCGACTTCGTTCGACGGATAATCTTTCGGGTCGGGGATCTGCGGACCCTTAGCATAGTCGCGTGGCGGCACCATTGGCTGGCCCAGCTTGACGGTCTGGATTTTGCCGAAAGTTGACGTCGCCGGCGCGGTCGACCGGATCACCACCACGGCGGGATCGGCGAGCAGACGATCCTGCAGTGCGCGCGGTGAAAGGCCCTTGTCGGATTCGGCCAGCAAGGCTTCGGCAAAGGCCGCGTCATCGACGCCCAGGGGAAAGGCGCCGCCCGCCTCACGCGCCTTCGCGTCGGCGCAGGCGAAATCCAGTTCGGCATGGCTGGCGGCATCGACGGCATCCTCCATCTCCGCGTCGGGGCGGGTCGAGGTGTCGATCACCGCTTCGTCATAGCCGAATCGTTGAATGCCGGACCAGCCAAGCCTCCGCTTCGTGCAGTCTGCACGCATGAAATTGACCGTCATCGCCGCCGGATCGCCCTGCTTGCGGATCACGGTCTTCGACGAATAGGTGACGATGTCCTTGTCGCGCTGGATCGAACCCGTATCGATAAACACGACGCGATCGGCCCCACGCGCCGCATACCACCAAGGGGCGGCCGTCGCCGGCGCGGCCAAGACGAGGAATGGCAAAGCGAACAGGCTGACAGGTCGATGACTGAGCATTCGATTTCGATCCTCTTTCGAGCTGGTTCACCTGTGACCCGATGCGGCGAAAGCCACGAACGGAAAGCATGTCGGCGTTACGCT
Organism: Sphingomonas sp. UYAg733; assembly: GCF_054057355.1. Classification (NCBI taxonomy): domain Bacteria; kingdom Pseudomonadati; phylum Pseudomonadota; class Alphaproteobacteria; order Sphingomonadales; family Sphingomonadaceae; genus Sphingomonas; species Sphingomonas sp. UYAg733. Next base: position 913,412 of record NZ_JBSRZE010000001.1, on the reverse strand, counting down.
TGTGACAGTGTTTCGATCCGCATAAACCATGGCCCATGCAAACGCCCTTTACCCTGGAAGACATAGACCGGACCCATGCCGGCGTGACGCGGATGACCGTTCGGAAATACCTTACGGACCTGCACGATCTCGGCGTCGTCTCCTACACCACCTATATCTCGGACGGCCATTCCAACTATTTCGACAGCGAGGGCAACAGCCTCTCCTCGGCGCCGGTCCATGAGACCTATGAGATTTCGGATCAGGCCGATCGAACCGCTGCCCGGCAAGCGCTCGACGCACATGGCCGGGGAGAGACGAACTATCTTGCCTTCACCAGGCAATTGGCGGCCGCGGGCGTGTGCATATGGGTCATGGATCCGGTCGAAATGACCTGCACACTCCATTCCAAATCCGGCGAGCGGCTGCTGGTGGACGATGTGTGAATTAAATACCGGCGTTGAAGATTGCGCGGCGTGCGCCCCGCGCTAAAGCACTGCTCAGATATATCGGCCACTGGTCGCCGTTCGGTTTCGGGTGCTGGATGCTCCGCGACGCCAACACAGACGCTTCGTTGGCAAGCGGGCATCGTCTGTCAATACCGCGCCGGTATTCCTGCGCTACACGATGATCCGGAAGCCGGCTGGGCGCTCGCCTGGGATCAGCTCAGCGCCGCATCGGCCGCGCGCCGGAATTCGGTATGGAGCGGCCGTGTCTGATCCATAAGGCCAAGTGTTTGCGCCGTTCGCTAACTCACCGCGATCGCGTCGATCTCGACCAGTGCGCCCGGCACCGCGAGCGCGGTGACCACGGTGGCGCGCGCCGGATAGGGCGCGGCGAAGCGCGCGGCATAGACCGCGTTGAACGCCGCGAAATCCTCGATCCGCGTGATCCACACCGTCGTCTTGACGATCGCGGCGAGCGTCAGGCCCGCCTTGTCGAGCACGGCTTCGATCGCGTCGATCACCGCGCCGGTCTGAGTCGCGATATCGACGCCGACGATCGCGCCGTCGCGCATCGGCAATTGCCCCGACACGAACACCAGCCCGTTCGCTTCGATCGCGGCCGAGAGCGGCAATATCTGTCCAGTGGGTGTGACAACGGGGCCGCCGATCTGTTTCATGGTCGTTCTTCCTGTGTTCAGTGGGCAAGCGCGTGTTCGAAGGCTGCGGTGCGGGTGGGGCCCGCAACCGCACCCATCGCCTTGAGCAAACCGGCAGTGGTGCGCGGTGCGCCCGGTCCGGTAAGCAATTTATCGAGTGCGGGGCGACCGATATCCTGTTCCAGATCGAACAGCATGACCGCTCCCTTCTGGTACATCGCCGCGTTGCCGGGCCGCTCGCCCGGCGTGATCAGCGGCCCCGCCGTCGCCAGCGCTGGGCGCTTGCGCTCAAGCATCTTCTGCCGTTCGGCGAGGCCGAACCTCGATTCGACATAACGCATCCCGTAATATTCGGCATAAGCCTCGGACATCCAATAATCCGCATAATCGGCACTGAAGCCAGGTCGCCAGGCATGAAAGATCTCGTGCGCGACGAAGCGCCCCGGGCTGCTCTCATCATATTTGGGTATCGGCGCACCGGGTTTGCGGAAATCGGGCATGACCACGAAGCCGGCGCGGGCATATCCCCCGCTCGCTTCGCGCGGCACGATAGTCATGCGAACCGGCGAGTGCGTCGCCGGTCCGAACAGGCCAGTGTAGAACCGCACCGCACCGGCGGCATGCGTCTTCATCAGCGCGACCAGCGGATCGGCCGGGTTGGCCGCGGCGAAATCCAGCCCGTCCTTGTCCTCATGCGTCAGTCCCGGCACCGCGATAATCGGCAGATCGATATCGGCATAGTCGCGGTGGATGATGACGGCACCGTCCCGCCCCCTGCTTAGCTTGCCCTGCGAAACGAGATCCATGCCCGCCGGAATCCCGGCAATCCGCGCATCGATCGCATATTCGAGCGTCAGGTCGCTGCGGAATGGGATCCAGCCTACTTCAAGCGACAATTCGATTAGGCCAGGCGAGAAAAAGTCGCTGCTGCCCGGCGGGTCGATCGGCCCGGCATAATTGAGCCGGACCACCACCGCCCGCGTCGGCGTGCCGCGCGGGATGACGCGGATGCTGGTGAGACCCTGCATCGGGCGATCGGTCTTGCCGATCACGACCCGTGCCGGCCCGGTGACCTTGACTGGTTTGAGCACGAAGCGGTTGGCCAGCACGAACTCGATCTCCCTGGCCGCGTCACCTGGTGGAAGCGTGATCGTCACTTCGGCGCTGAGCTTGTGCGCGGCGTCGAAGCTCGCCTTCACATCATAAGCCGGCCTGGCCTGAGCTGGTGTCGCGACCAAGCCCAACCCCAGGTACAATGTGAATGCGGCTAATCGCGCGACGAATTTCATGGGATGACCTTCATATAACGGTCGCGCAATTCCAGCGGCCGGGCGGTGAGGGGCATTTGCCGCCCCCTGATGAACAGCGCGAGCGGGCGCGACAACGGTTCGAGCGGATCGCCATTCCACAGCACCAGATCCGCCTCCTTGCCCGGTTCGAGCGAGCCGATGCGGTCGGCCACGCCGAACACGCGTGCCGGGTTGATCGTGATCGCGGCCAGCGCCGTGTCGAACGGCAGCCCCCACGCGACGGCATTGCCCGCGCCATAGCGAAGCTCGCGCGCGCGGTGCGCCACGCCGCTGCCGGTCTTGATGATGACCGTGACGCCGGCCGCGGCGAGCTTGGCGGCATTGTCCATCGTCGCCCCGATCTCCGAAAAGCTGCGCGGCAGATCGGCGAGCGGATCGACCACCACCGGCACTTGCGCCGCGGCGATGGCGGGCGCGACACGCCAGCCCTCACCGCCGCCATCGACGATGATCCTGATCTTCTCCGCGCGGGCAAAGGCGATCATCTCGATGATGTCCGACGCGCGATCGACCTTGACGATCAGCGGCATGCGGCCCTCGACCATCGGGATCAGCGCTTCGAGGTCGATCCGAGACAAGGGCTGCGGCCGGCCCGCGCCGCGATCATAGGCCGCGCGGTTGCGCATGAAGTGGCGCACATCGGAAATCGTTTCGCGGAGCTGGACGATCGCCGCGCCGCGCGCGCCGCCAGCGCGTTCCGCCCCGCCTTCGCCCATCTCGATCACCATTGCCACGCGCGGCTGCGTGACCATGTCGGGCTGCTGGCCAAGGTCGATCACCGCCGCCTGTCCGGCGAACTGAAGTTCGCGGCCGTTGCTGTCGTCGTACAGCGGCGCGGTCACCGCGCGCGTGATCCCGGCGAGGCGCGCGACCGGCAACAGGATCGAATCCGGATTGAGCCCCTGCGAGATATCAAACCCTGCGCTGATCGTCGCGCTGTGCGTCGCGCGATCGGCGCTCGGCGGCACCTGGCTGACCTCGACCGCGCCGAGCGTGCTGTCCGCCTGGATGAAGCCGGGCGTGACGATCCCGCCCTTGCCGTCGATCACGCGCGCATTCGCGGGCACCGCGACCGCCGGCCCGACCGCGACGATGCGGCCATCGCGGATCACGATCGTGCCGTTCGCGATCTCGCCCGCCGGCCCCATGGTCAGGATATGCGCATCGACGATCGCAACGGTTTCGGCGGCGGGGGTTTCGGCAGCGGGTGTTTCGGCAGCGGGGGTTTCGGCGGCAGCGGGCGCAGCGGCAATCAGCGCGACCGCCAAAAAAAATACGGCCGAGTTTCGGCGGATCATGGCGTGGCTCCCGCTTGGCCCAGCGTGAAATCGGAATGGCGGCGATAATGCGGGTCGGCCCGGTCGAAGACCGTGTTGCCCTCGATCCACACCCGGTCGGCACGGGCGTAGATGCTGAACGGATCCGCGCTCCACAGCACGACATCGGCGAGCTTGCCGGGTTCGAGTGTGCCCGTTTTGTCGGCGATGCCAAGCGCCTTTGCCGGATTGGCGGTGAACCATTTGACCGCGTCCGCCTTGGGGATCTTCATCCCCGCGCGCCAGGCCGACGACAGCGCCACCGCCGCTTCCTGGTTGAGCCGCTGAATGCCGATCGGGTCGTCGGAATGGATGATCGCGCAGCCACCCGCCTGATGGATGATCGGCGCGTTCTCCTCGATCGCGTCGTACACCTCCATCTTGTAACCCCACCAGCTCGCCCAGGTGGCGACGCAAATGCCTTCTTTCACCAGCAGCGGCGCGATCTTGTACGCTTCGTTGGCATGATGGAACGCGCTGATCCTGAAGCCGAATTCGTGCGAGATATCGATCATGTTGGCCATCTCGTCGGCGCGGTAGCAATGATTCTGGACGAGGATCTCGCCCTTCAGCACGCCGGCCAGCGTCTCCATCTGCAGGTCGCGCTTGGGCGGGTCGTCGGTCTTGCCGCCCTTTTCCCATTTGTCCCGGCGCCGCGCATAATCGGCGGCGTCTATCCACGCCTTGCGATAGCCCGCGACATTGCCCATCCGGGTCATCGGCGCGCGGCCCTTGCCACCATAGACGCGCTTCGGATTCTCGCCACAGGCGATCTTCAGGCCATAGGGCGCGCCGGGAAATTTCATCTCCTGCATCGTCGTCGCCGGCACGTTGCGCAACGTCACCGTGCGCCCGCCGAACAGATTGGCCGATCCGGGCAGGATCATCATCGTCGTCACGCCAGCCTCGCGCGCGGTGTCGAAACCGGGATCCTGCGGCCACACCGAATGCTCGACCCACACCTGCGCGGTGTTGGGATCGGTCATCTCATTAGCGTCGTTGACCGCATCGACCGTCTCGGGCTGCGCCCAGGCGCCGAGATGCGAATGCGCATCGATCACCCCGGGCGTGACCCATTTCCCCCGTCCATCGACCGTCGTATAGCCATCCGGCACGGCCAGCCCCGCGCCGACCGCGACGATCTTGCCGTCGGCCATCAGCACGGTGCCGTTGGCGATCTCCGCGCCGGTGGCGGTCAGCACCGTCGCGCCGACCACCGCGATGCGTCCCGATGGCGCCGCGTGATAAGTGCTGGGAAACGCGATCGGTGCAGGACGGGCTTCTGCCGCCGGCGTGGCGGACAGCGCTCGCGGATGCTCGCCGGTCGAGCACGCCGCGAGCGCGGTCAGGATGAGGGGAGCGCAGCGCTTCATTTGCCGTCGGGCGTCACGGAGCGCTGCACGGCACCCTTTTCATCGAGGAAGTCGATCGAGGCTTTACCGTCCTGCGCCACCTTCATCAGGATGCGCGGGCGGCCCATTGCGTCGTTGAGCATGACCGCGGATTCCCGGTCGCGGGTCTTGCCGACATAAAGGCGCTGGCGGCCGAATGTGCCGTCCGCCTGGACCTTTTGCAGTGCGGCGGTCTTGGCCGGACCGTCGGGCATCTTGGTGATGCGTGTCGCCAGGTCGAAATCGATCGATTCGCCCGGCCGGTCGTTGACGATCATCGCCGCCCAGCGGCGCCCGTCATATTCACTCTGGGTCAGCTGGATGACCTGATCCTGCTCATACTGGTCGAAGCTCAAATGTCCGCCACCCGAAACCTTGCCGTCCTTGTCCTTCTCGCCGCTGAAGGTCAGCCCGCCATTCTCGGTGCCTTCATTGTTGAAGAAGATGATGCCCGCGCCGCGATTGCCGCTGGGATGGGGGCGTTCCTTGCCGTGGAAGATGATGCCCGGCGACCGGCTGGTGTTGGACACGACCATGCGCAGCGTACCATCATCCTCGCGAACATTGATGCGCTTCACGTCGATCTCGTCAAACGCGACCTTTTGCGGCTTGGTGTCGGCCGACGCGCTGGTGCCGATGGCAAAGGCCATCGCGGCGGTGAGCACGCCCGAATAGATGAGCAGGAGCTTGTTGGCGTTCATCGATCGTCTCCGTTGATTCAGCGTGGTTTGAGGGCGGGAAGATAGCGGTCACGAAGTTGCGTGGGGCGCGATGTCATCGGCTGGTCGACGCCGCCGATCAGCACCGCGACGGGCCGCGCGGTGGTTTCGAGCGGATCGCCGTCCCAAATCACCACATCGCCATCCTTGCCCGGTTCGAGCGAGCCGATGCGGTCAGCCAGGCCGAAGATACGCGCCGGGTTGATCGTGACGGCGGCGAGCCCCGCCTGCCAGGGCAGGCCGTTGGCGACGGCATTGCCGGCATTGTAACGCATTTCGCGCTCGCGGTGATTGCCATTGCCCTGGATCGCGATCGTCACCCCGGCCTCGGCCAGCCGCCGCGCATTGCCAAGCGTCGCGCCGAGCAGTTCGAACGATGCCGGGCTATTCTCGATCGGGGTGATCAGCACCGGCACCTTGGCGGCGGCGATATCGCGCGCGACACGCCAGCCTTCGCTCGCGCCTTCGAGGATGATCTTGACCCGCTCCTCGTGCGCCATGGCCAGCGCGTCGCGGATATCCGAAGCGCGGTTGACGCTGACCAGCAACGGCATCCGTCCCTCGACCACCGGCACAAGCGCTTCGAGATCGGCATGCGACAGCGAATAGGCCCGCGTCTCGCCGCGATCATAGGCGGCACGGCGCGCGAGAAAATCGCGCACTTCGCCAAACACCGCGTGCAGCGCGACGAGCTCACCCGCACGCGCGCCACCGGCACGTTCGGCGCCGCCGTCACCCATTTCCAGGATCATCGCCACGCCGCGCTTGCGTAGCATTGGCGCACCGCCGAGCGACACCGCCGCCGCCTGCCCCGCGAAAAGCAGTTCGCGGTTCGGCGCGTCGTCATAGACCGGTGTCGCGATCGCGCTGGTGATGCCGCCGAGCCGTGCGACCGGGATCAGCATGGTATCCGGATTAAGCCCGTACCCCGCATCGAACGCCGCGCTGATCTCGCTATTATGACTGCCGCGATCGTCGCTCGCCGCGACGAAGCGAACCTCGATCAGGCCGAGCGCGGTGCCCGACGCGACCAGTCCCGGGGTGACGATCCGGCCCGTCGCATCGATGATCCGCGCCCCGGCCGGAACCGGCGTATCGGCACCGACCGAGACGATCCGGCCGTCGCGGACGACCACCGTACCGCGCGCCAGCTCGCCCTGCGGCCCCATGGTGACGACCCGCCCGCCGGTGATCGCCACCGTCTCGGCGGCGGCGGGCGCGGCAATGCCAAGCGCCGCGATAGCGGTCAAAATGCGGATCATCGCGCGAATTCCTGTCCCGGCTGGCCGAGCAGGAAATCCGAAGGCCCCTGATAACGCGGATCGACACGGTCCCAGGTTAGCGCCCCGTCGATCCAGACCTTTTCGGCGACGGCATAGACGCTGAACGGGTCGGCGCTCCACAACACGACATCCGCCATCTTGCCCGGATCGAGCGACCCGGTGCGATCGGCAATGCCCATCGCTTTGGCAGGATTGGCGGTGATCCATTTGATCGCCTGACCACGCGTGATCGCCATGCCGGCATGGTTCGCCGCGGTCATCGCGATCGCCGCCTCCTGATTGAGCCGCTGGATCAGCAGGCCATCATCGGAATGGATGATCGCACAGCCGCCCGCCGCGTCGATCATCGGGGCATTTTCCTCAATTCCGTCGAGCGATTCCATCTTCGCCCCCCAGCTATTCGCCCAGATCGCGACGCAGATGCCTTCCTTCGCCAGCAGCGGCGCGATCTTGTACGCTTCATTGGCGTGGTGGAACGCGGTGATCCTGAAACCGAATTCCTTCGCGATATCGATCATCACCGCCATCTCGTCGGCGCGGTAGCAATGATTCTGCACGAGGATCTCGCCCTTGAGCACGCCGGCCAGCGTCTCCATCTGCAGGTCGCGCTTGGGCGGGTCGCCGGCCTTGCCGCCCTTTTCCCATTTCTCCCAGCGCCGCATATAGTCGGCGGCGTCGATCCATGCCTTGCGATAGCCCGCGACATTACCCATCCGCGTCATCGGTGCGCGGCCCTTTTCGCCGTAAACGCGCTTCGGATTCTCGCCGCATGCCATCTTCAAACTGTACGGCGCGCCGGGGAATTTCATGCCCTGAGTGGTCACTGCGGGCACATTCTTCAACGTGACGGAGCGTCCGCCGAACAGGTTTGCCGACCCCGGCAGGATCAGCAACGACGTGATGCCGCCACCGCGCGCGAGGCGGAATTTCGGATCCTGCGGCCAGACCGAATGTTCGGCCCAGACCTCCGCCGTATTGGGCGAGGTCGCCTCATTGCCATCCTCATGCGCGGGCACGCCCGGCGAAGGATAGACACCGAGATGCGAATGCGCGTCGATGATCCCCGGTGTGACCCATTTGCCGCGCCCGTCGACGCGCTGATACCCATCGGGCACTGCCAGGCTCGCGCCGACCGCCTCGATCTTGCCGTCGCGGACCAGCACCGTGCCGATGGCGATCTCCTCGCCCGTGCCGGTCAGGATCGACGCGCCGACGATCGCCAGCGGCGCCTGCGGCATGGGGCGATAGGTCGAAGGAAAGGCGCCGCCATCGGCAAAATCCTGCGCGACCGCCAGATAGCTCGTGCCCGGCAAGATCGCGGCACAGGCGACCCAGGCGGCTCCGCCGGCGAATTTCCTGAAGCCCACACCCATGCTCGCGTTCCTCCGCCCATATCGGATGAGCGGCGGGGCGAAGAAATCCGCCACTCGCAATTTCGCATGTGTCCGAGTGGCGGATTTGCCCGCGCGGCGCATCGTCTCAGGCAGAGGGTATCCGCTCCCCCGAGCGGACCGAGGGGCTTGAACTTGTGAGTGAAATTCGCCTGGCGCGTCGTGCCGCAAAGCTGTCGACCAACTTTCCCGCCCCGCATTTTCCGTCGGAACTCGGCCCCGACGTCATTCCGTTCGATTCCGGCTTCGCCGCGCCCCAATTGCTTCCCGACCTGACCGAGTTCGCGCATGCAGCACTCAACACGCATCGCGCAGAGACGCTGCAATATTCGCCGACCCATGGTCAGCCCGAACTGCGCGGCTGGCTGGCCGGGCTGATGAACGAGGACGGTTGCGCGCTCTCCCCCGATCATTTGCTGATCGTTAACGGCGCGAAGCATGGGCTCGAGCTGATCTGCAAGCTGTTGCTTGACGAAGGCGACGCGATCGTCGTGACCGCGCCGACCTATTTCACCGCAATCCCCATCTTCCGCAGCTTCGGCGTCGAGTTCATCGAGATCGGCCAGGACGATGACGGCATCGACATCGCCGCCCTCGAAGTCGTGCTGGCGCGGCGCGTCGCCCAGGGCAAAGCGCTGCCCAAGCTGATCTATAACGTCGCCGATTTCCACAACCCGACCGGCGCGACCATGCCGATCGAGCGGCGCAAAGCGCTGATCGACCTGGCCGATCGGCTCGGCATCTTCGTGGTGGAAGACACGCCTTATCGCCGCGTCCGCTTCGAGGGCGAGACGATCGCGTCGCTCAAGGCACTCGACCTGACCGGCAACGTCTTCCATCTCGGCACATTCTCGAAACTGGTCGCGCCGGGCCTGCGCATCGGCTGGGTCGCAGCCGAACCCATGTTGATCGCGCGGCTGATCCAGCTCAAGGCGGATGGCGGTTCCTCGCCGCTGGTGCAGCGGATCATCTATGAATTCGGCCGTTCGCCCGCCTTTGCGGCGCATATCGACCGCGTCCAGTCGGTCTATCGCGAGCGGCGCGACCGGATCGTCGCGGCGGTGCGGCGCGAGCTGCCCGACGCGGTGCTCGCCGTGCCGGAGGGCGGTTATTATGTCTGGCTGACCTTGCCGCCACAGGTCGATGGCGACGCGCTAGCCACCGATGCGGCGGCACGCGGCGTCAATTTGATCCCCGGCAGCAAATTCTTCGCCAGCAGCGGCGATACGGCCACGCCGCGCAATCATATCCGCTTGTCCTACAGCTATGCGACGCCCGAACAGATCGACGAGGGCGTCCGTCGCCTCGCCATTTCCTACCGGACGATCGCCGGCTGATGCCCCCCGCCGCGCCGCCCCTGGTCGAGTTCCGCAAGGTCGAGAAACGCTATCCCGGTGGCGCGCGCGCGGCGGTGAGCGGGCTCGACCTGACGGTGCGCAAGGGCGAGTTCCTGACGCTGCTCGGGCCGTCGGGCTCGGGCAAGACCACCACCCTGATGATGCTCGCCGGGTTCGAGACACCCGATTCGGGCGACATACTGCTCGACGGGCGCTCGCTGGCGAAGCTGCCGCCGCACAAGCGCAACATGGGCGTCGTGTTCCAGAATTATGCGCTGTTCCCGCATATGAGCGTGGCGCAAAACCTCGCCTTCCCGCTCGGCGTGCGCGGCATTCGCGGTGCCGAGGCGATGGCGAAGGTCGATGCGGCGCTGGCATTGGTGCGGCTCGACGGGCTCGGCCATCGCCGTCCCGACGCGCTCTCTGGCGGCCAGCGCCAGCGTGTCGCGCTCGCCCGTGCGCTGATCTTCCAGCCCGACATCGTGCTAATGGACGAACCGCTCGGCGCACTCGACCGGCAATTGCGCGAACGGCTGCAGAGCGAGATCAAACGTATCCAGCGCGCGCTGGGCCTGACCATCGTCTATGTCACGCACGACCAGAGCGAGGCGCTGACCCTGTCGGACCGGATCGCGGTGTTCGCCGACGGATCGGTGCAGCAGGTCGACACGCCCGAGGCGATCTACGAACACCCTGCCAACGCCTTTGTCGCCGGCTTCGTTGGCGAGAATAACGGCCTGGCGGGCCACCTTATCTCGCGCACCGATGGCGAATGCGAAGTCCGGCTCGATGGCGGGCAGACGATCCGCGCGACGCCGGTCGGCGATATCGCACCCGGCGCGCGGATCGTCGCCACCATCCGGCCCGAGCATGTCGAGACCGGCGGCCTGTCGCAGCTGTGCAACCGGATCGACGCGCAGGTCGAGGAGCTGGTCTATCATGGCGATCACAGCCGCATCCGCGCGACACTGGCCGGCGGCGGCCTGTTGACCGTCCGTGCGCCACGCCAGCCGGTGCTCGCGCCGACCGACAGTCTCGCGCTCGGCTGGTGCACCGATCGCTGCTTCGCTTTTGCCGCCATGGGCTGGACCAATGATCCGCTGGGGGACGCCGGATGAGCTGGAGGAAAAGCATCATCGGGGCGGCCGCGCTGGGTGCATCCCTGCTCGCCATCGCCTCATGCGGGCCGACCTCGACGGTGCGCCCGCTGACCATCGTTGGCTGGGGTGGATCCTCGCAGGACGCGCATCGCAAAGGCTATTGGACATCCTTCACCAAAACCAGCGGCGTGGCGCTGCGCGAGGATACCTGGCACGGCGGCGTCGGGGTGATCCGCACCAAGGTGATCGGCGGCAATTCGAGCTGGGACATCGTTCAGGTCGAAACCGAGGACCTTATTCTGGGCTGCGAGGAGGGGCTGTTCCAGCCGCTCGACTGGGCCAAGCTTGGCGGGCGCCGCGCCTTCATCCCGACCGCGGTGCATGACTGCGGCGTGGGTGCGATGCTGTGGTCATATCTGATCGGCTATGACGGCGACCGCATCAAGGGCAAGGGGCCGCAAAGTTGGGCCGATTTCTGGGACATGAAGCGTTTCCCGGGCAAGCGCGGCATGCGCAAGACACCCAAATATACGCTGGAATTCGCACTGATGGCGGACGGCGTACCGCCGGCACAGGTCTATGCCACGCTGCGCACGCCAGCCGGCGTCGACCGCGCTTTTCGCAAGCTCGATCAGCTCAAGCCGCAGATCATCTGGTGGTCGTCGATCTCGCAGGTAACCGACCTGCTCGGCTCGGGTGAAGTGGCGATGTCGGTGACCAGCCCCGGCCGGCTGATCGTCGCCAACCGCACGGAAAACCGCCATTTCAAGGTCGATTGGCACCAGAATATCTATGCCGTCGATTATTGGGTGATCCTGAAGAACAGCCCGCGCCGTGAGGAAGCGAACGAACTGCTCCGCTACATGACGCGGCCGGAGAACCAGATGCGGCTGGCGATGTTCATGCCGACCGGCCTGACCAGTATCGAGGCGAGCCGGCGGATCGACCCGGTCTACAAGCGCGACACGCCGACCGACCCGGCCAACATGACCGACGCGCTGCAGCTCGACGGCGATTTCTGGGTCGAATATGGCGACCAGCTCACTCAGCGATTCAATGCCTGGGTCGCGCGCTGAACCCGCCGCCCGCGCGGCGAAGATCAGGCCGCGCTGGTGGATCGTCGCGCTGGTCGCGCCGCTGCTGATCTTCCTGATCGCGACTTTCGTGTTGCCGGTGGTGATGATGTTGTCACGCGGGGTCAGCGATCCAGAACTGCCGCAAAGCTGGCCGCGTGCCGCTGCCGCGCTGCGGCAATGGGACGGCGCTGGCCTGCCGAGCGACGCGCTTGCCCGCACCGTCGCCGGTGATATCGTCGCGGCGCACCGCGCCGGTACGCTCAACCGCGTCGCCAACCGGCTCAATTACGACAGGGTCGGATCGCGCAGCCTGCTTTATCTGACATCGGCGCGGCTCGCCGCGGGCTTGAAAGTCGACGGCTTGTCCGATCTCGCGGCGATCGACCCGCGCTGGCGCGACCGCGCCTATTGGGGTGCGATGCGCCATGCGGCGGGGCCGGGCACGAGCTTCTACCTGCTCGCCGCGCTGGACCGGCGGATCGACGCCGACGGCCGGCTGACCAGGGTTCCTGCCGATCAGGCGGTGTTCGTCGATATCCTGCTGCGCACCTTCAAGATCAGCGCGGTGGTCGCGCTGCTCTGCGCCGTGCTCGGGTATCCGGTCGCCTATCTGCTCGCGTCATTGCCCGACCGTAGGGCCAATCCGCTGCTTATCCTGGTGCTGCTGCCGTTCTGGACCTCGGCGCTGGTGCGCACCACCGCCTGGGTCGTGCTGCTGCAGACCAATGGCGTGGTCAACGGATTACTCGAAGGGATCGGCCTGATCGATGCGCCGCGCCAGCTGCTCTACAACCGGGTCGGCGTCTATATCGCGATGACGCACGTCCTGCTGCCCTTCTTCATCCTGCCACTGTACGGCGTGATGAAGGGTATCCAGCCATCGGCGATGCGCGCCGCAAGCTCGCTCGGCGCGACGCCGCCGACAGCCTTCGCCAGAGTCTATCTGCCACAGACCTTGCCCGGCTTGATGGCTGGGACGATCATCGTCTTCACGCTTGCGCTGGGGTATTATCTCACGCCCGCCCTGATCGGCGGCGGCGCGGATCAGATGATCAGCGGGTCGATCGCTTTCTACACCAATCAGTCGCTCAACTGGGGCATGGCGGCGGCGCTCAGCCTGTTGCTGCTGCTCCCGCTCACGCTGATGCTGTTCGCCGGGCGCACACTGGCGCGGACCGTGCCGGCATGAGCGGTTATCGTTCGCCGGCCGACCGCGCGGGCCGTGCCATGCTGGTCGGATTCTGCGCGCTGGTCTTCGCTTTCCTCGTGCTGCCGATCCTCGCGGTGGTGCCGCTCTCGTTCAACCCGAGCGCCTTTCTCGTTTTTCCTGAGAATGGCCTGTCGCTGCGCTGGTATCGCACGCTGGCGGACTCCCCGCACTGGAGCCGCGCGCTGATCAACAGCCTGTCGGTGGCGAGCGTGACCACGCTGATAGCGACGCCGCTCGGCACGCTCGCCGCGATCGGGCTGTCGGCGATGCGCTCGCGCGCCAAGCCGATGATCGTCGCTTTGCTCACCGCGCCGATGGTCGTGCCGGTAGTGGTGGTCGCGATCGCGATCTATTTCCTGTTCGCGCCGCTCGGCCTGGTCAACAGCTTCACCGGGCTGGTCATCGCCCACACCGTGCTTGCACTGCCCTTCGTGGTGATCGTGGTGCACGCTGCGCTTCAGGGCTTCGATTATGAGCTGCTGCGCGCCGCGAGCAGCCTTGGTGCGCGCCCGGCGACCGCCTTGCTGCGCGTACTCGCCCCGCTGATCGCGCCGGGCATTGGTGCCGGCGCGGTGTTCGCCTTCATGACCTCGTTCGACGAGGCCGTGATCGCCCTGTTCATCGCCGGGCCGGAACAAAAGACGCTGCCGATGCAGATGTTCGAAGGCGTGCGCGAACAGATCAGCCCGGCGATCACAGCCGCCGCCACCTTGCTGGTGATCGCATCGACCCTGTTGCTCGGCACCGCCGAACTGCTGCGCCGCCGCAGCGACCGGCTGCGCGTCGGCCGCCGATGATTATCGTACCCGACCAGGCCGGATTGCGTGCGCGGAGCGGACGTAAATGGGGCAATCACCCCGCCGATGTGATCCCGGCCTGGATCGCCGATATGGACCTGATGCCCGCGCCCGTCGTCGCCGAAACGCTGGCCGAGGCGGTGCGGCTCGGCGATTTCGGCTATGCTATGGCGGGCGACCTGGGCGGCATTCCCGAGGCGTTCGCGCGCTGGGCAGCGCGGCGCTGGGACTGGCAAATCGATCCGGCGGATGTGATGGTCATGCCCGATGTGGTCGGCGGGATCGCCAATTGCATCGAGGCGCTGACCGAAGCGGGCGATGCGGTGCTGGTGCAGACCCCCGCTTATCCGCCGCTGTTGGGTTCGGTGCGCATCGCCGGGCGACGGCTGATCGAACATCCGCTGGTCGATGGCATCACCGATTTCGCCGATCTCGAACGCGTGGTCGCGGCACAGCGTGTGCGGATGATCCTGTTCTGCCACCCGCACAACCCAAGCGGCCATTGCTTCCGCCGCGCCGAACTGGAGACGCTGGCGCGAATCGCGCGGCAGCATGGCGTGACGATCGTCGCGGACGAGGTCCATGCCGATCTCACTTTTGCCGGATACACGCATATCCCGTTCGCAACGATCGCACCGGAAATTACGGTGACGCTCAACGCGCCGAGCAAGGCGTTCAATCTGGCCGGGTTGAGGACCGCGGTGTGCGTGTCGTCGGGCGCGTTGCGGACGCGGCTCAAGGGATTGCCGCCGACCCGGTGGAACGCGTTTTCGACGCTCGGCGCGCGCGCCGCGCTCGCCGCCTGGAGCGATGCGGGAGAGGCATGGCTGACCGACTGCGTCGCCTATCTGCAGGACCGGCGCGACCGGTTGCTCAGGACGCTCAGCCGCGACTGCCCGATCATCGGCTTCGCGCCGCCGGAAGCGGGTTATCTCGCCTGGCTCGATTGCCGCGCGCTCGGGCTGGACGATCCGGCGCGCTTTTTCCTCGATTCGGCCAGGGTCGCGCTGTCGCCCGGCCCGGATTTCGGCGCGCCGGGCCGTGGCTTCGCTCGGCTCAACTTCGCGACGTCGGACGTGATCCTCGACGAAATCGTCGCACGCATGGCGACCGCGCTGTCAGCCGCCCCAGACATCGGCGCATAACCGCGCGAAATTGCCGCCAAGCAGTTTCTCGATCCGCCGCTCGGGCCAACGCCGCGCGGCAAGATCGTCGGCAAGCCGCAGGAAGCGGGTCGGCTCGTTATAGTCGGGCACGATGTTGAGCACATCGGGCGCTTCGCCCGGTGCCGCGACGCCAAGCGCCTTGCGCTCGTCATAGAATTGCCGTTGCTCGGCCAGCGCGGCCGCGCCGGTCGGCGCCGCGCGGATGCCGCCATCGGTGCCGAGCGAGACATGATCCTCCCCCGCCACCTTCACCGCATGTTCGATATGACGGATCACATCCTCGCCGCGCGGCTGTCCGGCGGCGCGCAGGAAAGGCATGAAATAAATGCCGGCAACACCGCCCTTGTCGGCCAGCGCTCTAAATTCGGCGTCGGGCGTGTTGCGCGGCACATCGACCAGCGCGCGGCAGCCGGTATGGCTGATCGCGATCGGCGCTGTCGAGGCGGCGATCGCATCGGCGATGGTTCGCGCACCCGCATGGCTGGTATCGACCATGATGCGCCGCGCGTTGAGACCGGCAACGACCTCTCGGCCATAATCGCTCAAGCCCCCATTGGCGGTTTCCAGGCAGCCGTCACCGACCAGGTTGCGCTTGTTATAGGTCAGCTGGATGATGCGCACGCCGAGCTGGTCGAACAAATCGAGCCGGTCGATCTCGGTCTCGAGCGGCACACAGTCCTGGAATCCGAAAATCACCCCAAGCCGGTTGCTGTCCTGCGCCAGCTTCAGATCGGCCGCGCTGCGCACATGGAGCAGCCGGTCGGGAAAGGCGCGGATGAACCGCTCGTAGCGCGCGATGCGGCGCAATGTCTCGCCGAAGCGGTCCGGTGTATTGCCCGCCGCGCCGACGGTCTGGTTGATCGCGGTCAGGCCCGAAGCACGGAAGACATCGAGCTGCGCGCGAACGCCTGGCGCCTTGGGGTCGAGATTGCCGATCGACGACAGCCCGTCGATCACCATCGCGCGGCGATAGCGGTCCGCCCCGGAACCCTGCGCCCCCAGGCCTTTCGCCCCGAGCGGCCCGGCGATCGCCAACGCCGCAGCGCCGACGAGTATTGACCGGCGGCTCGGCATCACCTGCGCCCCAATCACGAAAGCCCCAGTCACGAATGTAGCGCTGTGTCGAACCATTTGGCGGTATCGGCCCCGCCGATTTCGGTCAGATGCTTGAGGAAGATCGGCGTCGTGTGCACCGGCTCGCGCGCCATGGTGATCATCAACTTGTCCATCGCCGGGCGGCCGATGCGCTTGTCGAGATCCCACAGGATCAGTGGTCCCTTGCCATAGAGCTGGATGCGGTTGGGCCGGCCATGCCCCATCACCGGCCCGGCATCCTTGCTGCCCGTCATTTTGGCATCGATATTTTTCTGCAGCTCGACCGCGCCGAATTGTGCCTCGACATAACGCATCGACATATATTCGGCGGCGGATTCGACCAGCCAGAAATCGTCGGTCAGCGGGCTCGCCAGCATCCACCAGGCATGCGCGATCTCATGCGCGACATACCGCGCCGGGCCGATCTCCGGAATATCAGGTGCCGAACGCCCGCCCTCCGACAGCACGGTATAGGCGGTGCGCGCATAACCCAGCCCCTTTTCGCGCCACACCATCGCCATGCGCACGGTATGCGGCAGCGGCCCGAACAGCGTCTCGAAATAGCGCGCCGACAAATCGGCATTCTTCACATGGAAACCCGACAGCCGGCTGTTCAGGTCACGCGAAAAGAACTCAACGCCATGCGCCTCGGCACGCTGCAGTCCGCGCATCGCGACCATCGGCAAGTCGATATCGACAAAATCGCGGTGGATCTGCACCCCCGTCTTCGTGCGCGTCACATCGCCCTGCGCGACCACCACGAGATCGGGCGCGAGACCCTCGATATCGGCATCGACGGTGAAACGCGTCTGGATGTCGGCCCCGACCGGGAACCACATATGATCGATGAACAGCTCATAACCCTCGGGCCTGAGTGCTGGCGCGCCGCTATCATGTTTGGTCTGGATCGGACCGGAGTAGCGAAAATTGAGGTTCACCGGCTTGGCCGTCGGTTTGGCGAAGTGGAAGGTGTATTTGGTCAGTTCCTCGACCGGCGATTCGGCATTCTCGCTGGTCACCGTCACGCCCCTGGGCAGCTTGATCGGCTGCACCACAAATCGGCGCGACAGCAGGAACGCCTTTTCGGGCAGTGCCTCGGTCAGCGTGACGGTCACGACTGCGTCGAGCTTGCCCGCCGGATCGAAACTCGCCGCCACCTTGTAATGCGGTGGTGCGGCGTGCGCGGTGCCCGCAAGCAGACCGGCCATGACCAGGCCCAGGATCTTGTGCATGATGCTTCCCCTATTTTTTGTAGATCTGCCCCGTCTTCATCACGAAGCCGATATGCTGAAGCACGCTCACGTCGCGCAGCGGATCGCCGCGCACCGCGACGATATCCGCCGGCTTGCCGACTGCGATCGTGCCGGCCTGATCGCCGATGCCGAGATGGTCGGCGGCGTTGACCGTGGCGGTACGGATCGCCTCGATCGGCGACAGGCCGGCCTGCACCAGCAACGCGAATTCGCGCGCATTGTCGCCATGCCGGCTCACGCTGGAATCGGTGCCGAACGCGATCCTGACACCCGCCTTGTGGGCCCGCGCCGTCGCGCCGACCATCTTCGGTCCGACCAGCAGCGCCTTGGCTTTGGCGGCGGGGCTGAGAAATCCGTTGGGGTCGTTGCCCCATTTCGTCACCGTATCGCCGGCAAGCAGGGTCGGCACGAGATAGATGCCGGGCTGGCGAAACAGCCGGATCGACTCATCGTCGAGATACGTGCCATGCTCGATCGAATCGCCACCTGCGCGCAGGAACGCGTTGATGCCGTTTGCACCATGCGCATGCGCGGTGACCTTGCGGCCGAGATTATGCGCGGTCTCGACGATCGCCTTCATCTCGTCATCGGTGAATTGCTGGCCCAGCCCCGCCGCCAGATCGGACAGGACCGCGCCGGTCGCGACGATCTTGATGATGTCCGCGCCGCGCTGGATCTGCTCGCGCACCACGCGCCGGCAATTGTCCGCGCCGGAACAGAGATTGGGCCGCCGGATGGCCTGCGTCACGTCCCAGCGATAGCCGTAGAGATCGCCCTCGCCGCCATGCGGGCTGATCACATTGCCCGCGGCGATCACGCGCGGCCCCGGCACCCGACCCATGGCGATCCCGTCGCGCAGCGCGAAAATCGCATCATTTTCCTCGCCCAGGTCGGCGACCGTGGTGAAGCCTGCCTCCAGCGTCAGCTTGGCATAATAGGCGCCGTCGATCGCGATCGCGGCGGCAGTCTGGGTGACGCGGCGGATCTTGTCGTCCGGCCCGTTCTGATGACCAAGATGGACATGGCTGTCGATCAGCCCGGGCAGCACGAAACTGTCGCGCAAGTCGATCGCATCCGCGCCACCGACATAACCGGCGCGGATCGCCACGATTTTGCCGTCGCGCACCACGATCGTGCGTTCGGTCTCGACCTTGCCCGTCGCCGGGTCGGCAAGCAGCCGGCCGGCATGGATATAGGTTTCCGCGACCGGCTGCGCTCCCGCCGCCCCGACGCCCAGCAACAATGCCAATGCCGCGATTCCCCTGATCAGTTTCATCGCCCAGGATCCTTCGGTGTGGCGAGCGCGCGGAAATCCACGTCACTATCGGCGGCCAGCCAGACCAGCGACGCCAGCGCCGCGACATTCTGGTCGAGCGCGGTCGGCTCGATCTTGTCCAGCGTGTCGTTGGCGGTGTGATGATAGGCGAAATAGTGCCCCATATCCTGCTCCAGCACGAAGGTCGGCACGCCGCGCGCGACCAGCGGTCCGATATCGACCCCGCCGCTGCCCGGCCCCTCGCGCGATCGCACGATGCGGAGCGGCGTCAGCACGCGCATTGCCGCCTCGGCAAAGGGGCTGGCATCGACGCCCTGGGGCAAGGACAAGGCATAGACACGATCGGCGCCGGAATCGCTTTCCATCGCCAGGACATGCTTGTCGATCGCCAGCCCGGGCGCATCGCTATAGGCCCGGCCGCTGACATCGGCAGCGCCCGGCTGGGTCACTTCCTCCGACCCGTACAGGACGACGCGCACGGTACGGCGGGCTTTACGTTTCTGCTCGCCGATCAGCTTGGCCGCCGCGATCACGATCGCGACACCGACGCCATCGTCGATCGCTCCGGTGCCGAGGTCCCAGCTGTCGAGATGCGCGCCGAGCAGGACGATTTCATCCGCCGCGCCAATGCCCATAATGTCGCCGCTGACCTGGCTGGTTATCGCGCCCGGCACATAGGCCGCGCTTGAAAACAACCTCATGCGGACGGTCTCGCCAAGCGTCGCCAGCCGTTCGACCTGCTCCGCATCGGGCACCGCCAGCGCGAAGCTGGGGATCGCCACCACGCCGTCGATATAGCGCGTCGATCCGGTGTGCGCGAAACGCTCGTTGCCGGTGGCGAGCGAGCGCAGCAGGAACGCCACCGCCCCGCGCTTCGCCGCCTCGGACGGGCCAAAGGCGCGCGCCGGGCCGACCTGGCCATAGCCATAACCGCGCATCGCGTTCGGCATCGCCTGGGTGATCATGGCGATCTTGCCGATCAGCGATCCGATCGGCGCACGCTTGAGCGCGTCCAGCGACTCGAACAGCACGACATCGCCCTCCACCCCGCTGGCGGGCGTCGCGGGCGATCCGCCGAGCGCCGTCGCGATCAGCGATTGCGGGTTCGGCCCGACGATCTCGACACTTTCGCGTCCGCGCGTCCAGCCGGTGATCGGATAGCTGTGTATCTTCACATTGCGAAACCCGAACGCGCGCAGCCGCACCGCGAGCCACTCGGCCGAGGCGCGTTCGGACGCCGAACCCGCCGGCCGCGCGCCGAAGCGCGTGGTCAGCTCACTCACCATTTCCATCGCCACGCTGTCACCTGCAACCGCGCGATCACGCAGCGCAGCGGCGGTCTTCTCATCGGGCGGCGGTGCCGCCGCCATGAGTGCCACCGTCGCGGCGAGGAGCAGCGCGATCCTCACGCTTTGCGCCCGCCCGCGGCGATCCACCCGTCGATCGTCTCCTCGAGCATCGGCAAGGGGAGCGGCCCATTGCCGAGCACGACATCATGGAACGCGCGCAGGTCGAACGCCTTGTCCAGCTTCGCCTTGGCCCGCTCGCGCAGGGCGAGGATCTTGAGCATGCCGATATAATAGGACGTCGCCTGGCCCGGGAGCACGATGTAGCGGTCGATCTCACGCTGATTGTCATAATGGCTCGACGGCATGTTCTGATCAAAATAGGCGGTCGCCCGTTCGCGCGTCCATTTGAGCTGATGGATGCCGGTATCGACGACCAGCCGACACGCCCGCATCAGCGCCAGCGAGAGCCGACCGAAATCGGCATAGGGATCGGCATAAAGTCCCATCTCCTTGGGCAGCCGTTCGGTATAAAGCCCCCATCCCTCGCTGAATGCCGCGATGCTCGCGAACCGCCGGAATTTGGGCAGACCGGTCATCTCATGCGCGATGCAGGTCTCGATATGATGGCCGGGCACCGCCTCGTGATAGAGCGTGACGGGCAGTTGATAGCGCGGCTGCGCCTTCATCTCGGCAAGGTTGATATAGAAAATGCCCGGCGCCGATCCGTCCTGTGGCGGATTGCGATAGAATGCCTTGGGTGCCGACCGTTCGCGCCACGCCTCGACCGGCCGAACGACGACCGGCGCCTTGGGCAGCACGCTGAACAATTCGCTTTGCCGCGCGCTGATCTCGGCAAGCAACGCTTCGGCTTCTGCGATATAGGCGGCGCGCCCTTCCGCCGTATCGGGATGATAGAATTGCGGATCGCTGCGCATGAAGGCGAAAAAGGCTTGCAGGTCGCCCTTGAACCCGACCCGCTTCATGATCGCGCGCATCTCGTCATGGATGCTCGCCACTTCGCGCAGGCCCAGCGCATGGATTTCATCCGCCGTGATCGGCAGCGTCGTATAGACCTCGAGCTGCGCTTCGTAATAGGCCGGGCCGTCGGGCAGCTTCCAGATCCCGTCGGTCGTATCGGCCTTCGCCTCGGCGGCGCGCAGATGGACGATCAACGCGCGATAGCCGCTGGCGAACCCGCCGTTCAGCGCGGCCGTCGCGCGCGCGATCAGGTCGGTCCGTTCGGCGTCGCTGAATTTCGCCTTGGTCAGTTTGCCGCGAAAGTCGGCGAGGATCGGGCCATCCTTCCCGCTCGCATCGAACGGTGCGCCTTTCAGCATATTCTCGCATGGTTCGATCACCTGCGCATAGACGAAACGCGGTGGTCGGATGCCCTTTGCTTCCTGCCGCGCCATTTCGACGATCGCCTGGCGCATCAGCGGCCCGACCCCATCGAGCCGCGCGACATAGGCATCGGCATCGGCGCGCGTGACGATCGGATGGCTGCCGGTGAGCGTGTTCGGTACGTCGGTGTGCAGCCCACCCATCTGGGTCATCGCATAATCATGGTCACGCCAGCGGAAATTGCGCACCGATTGTTCGGCGAATCGCCTGAACATGCGATAGCTGAGCCGCGCCTGAGGCGAGAGCCTGGCGGGATCGAACCCGCCGATCGCCTTCAGGTCCTCGCGCACCAGCGCCGCATTCTCCAGCGCGCGCGCCTCGCTCACATCGTCCCACTTGTCCTGATTGGTACGGATGCCAAGCGAGGATTGCCGCATCGGGCTGCGCGCCAGCCCACGCTGGAAGACGCGCTCGAAAAACGCATCGAGCCGCGCGTCCTCGTCGGTCTCCACCGCGAACACCGGCATTGCGAAAGATGCGGCGAGCAATGCCGCCGATCCGGTAAAGGCGCGCCGGCTGATCATGTGGATTTTCCTCCTCGGGCCACCCAGGCCCGGACATTGGTTTCGAGCATCGGCAGCGGCAGCGGCCCGCTGCCCAGCACGACGTCGTTAAAGGTGCGGATATCGAACCGCGGCCCCAGCGCGGCGCGGGCGCGATCGCGCAACGCCACCATCGAAAGCTTGCCCATCTCGTAGGCACAGGCCTGACCCGGCGTCACGATGTAGCGCTGGATCGAGCCGATATTGTCGGTATGCGTCGCGGGCGTATTCTCGTCCGCCCAGGCGATCGCCCGTTCGCGGCTCCAGCGCAGCGCATGCACCCCGGTATCGACGACCAGCCGCCCGGCACGCATCAGCTCCATCGAAAGCCGACCGAACTCCTGCCAGGGATCGTCGTACAGCCCCATCTCCAGCGGCAGTTGCTCGGCGAACAGCGCCCAGCCCTCACTGAACGCGGTATAGTCGTTGAACGCGCGAAAGCGCGGCAGCCCGGTCAGTGCGCGCGTCACCGCCTTTTCGAGGTGATGGCCGGGCACGCCTTCATGATAGGACAGCGCCGACAATTCGAAGATCGGCAGGTTCCGCATGTCGCGCGTGTTGACATAGAGGATCCCGGGCCGCGATCCATCGGCCGACGGCGCGAAATATCCCGCCGTGCCGGCCGACGCTTCCAGCCACGGCTCGACCGGCTTGACCAGTATTTCGGCGCTCGGGACATGCGTCATGATCTCGCCGAGCCGTGCGGTCACCGCGGCGATCTTGCCGCGCATCGCGCCAAGATAAGCCGCCTTGCCCGTCGCCGTATCGGGGTAATAGAATTGCTCGGCGCTCCGCACATGCGCGAACAATTCGGGCAGTGAGCCGGTGAAACCCGTGCGCTTCATCAGCGCGCGCATTTCGCCGTGCAACCGCGCGGTCTCGTCCAGGCCGATGCGATGTACTTCCTGTGGCGAGGTCGGCAGCGTCGTCTCCCAGCGCAAAGCCGCCGCATAATAGGCCTCGCCTTCGGGCAGCCGCCACACGCCATCGTCGCAATTCGCGGTGCAGCGCACCTTTTCGAGATGCGCGATCAGGTGACGGAAACCCGGCCCGAAACCCTCGACCAACCCGACCTTCGCTGCCGCGATCAGCGTCGCCTTTTGCGCATCCGTAATCGCCAGCGCTGCAACCTTGCCCCTGAAATCGGCAAGGATCGGGCTGTCGCCACCGCTCTGGAACGGCGCGCCCATGATCAGCTTCTGGCAATTGCCGATCACCAGTCGATTGGCGAAGCCCGGCGGGCTCACCCCGTTCGCCGCTTGCCGTTCCAGCTCTGCGACGACCTGCGCCAGATGAGCCTTCACATTGTGCAGCCGCCCGACATAGGCCTCGGCGTCGGCCACGCTTGCAATCGGATGGTCGTTGATCAGCGTCTGCGGGATCCAGCGCTGCGGCCCGCGCATCTGGCACACCGGATAGCGATTGCCGCGCCAGCGATGGCGCTCGATCGATTCCCCGGCATCATAGTCAAACAGGCGATAGCTGAGCTCTGCGGCCGGGTTCAGCTTGCTACGGTCGAAACGGCGCAACGCTGCAAGGTTGTCCCGCACCAGCGCGATCTCCGCATCGGCATGCACCGTGCCGACATCCGGCCAGCGGTCCTGACCGTCTTTCAGCCCCAAATCCGACTGGGCACCCGCGTTGCGCACCAGATTGCGCTGGAACACGTCCTCGAAAAACGCATTGAGCCGCGCACTCTCATCTTGCGGCACACCCGCCAATGCTGGTGTCGCGGCGAGCAGCGCGCCCGCCGCGATCACTTCCCGCCGCGAGAACGCGCCGTTGATCACTTGCCGATCGGGAAATCGCCGATCGACGACACGTCGTGCGAGCCGGGACTCGCAGCAGGGGCCGTCGCGGCGGGAACGCCCTTCACATGCGTATCGAGAAAGGTCTTGATCGCGCGATAGGCGGCGATCTGGTTGGCTTTCTTGCGGAAGCCATGGCCTTCGTCGGGGAACACGACATACTCCACCGGAACGCCATTCGCCTTTACCTTGGCGACGATATCCTCGGATTCGACCGGCAGGACGCGCGGGTCGTTCTGCCCCTGCAGCACGAGCAATGGCCGCTTGATTTGCTCGGCATGGAATACCGGCGAGATCTTGCGCAGATAGTCGGCGTCCTTGTCGGGATCGCCGACCTCGGTGAACAGCAGCCGGCGCAGATCCTCCCACCAGCTCGGCGTATTGGCGAGCAGCCGCGGCCAGTTCGCCACGCCGTACAGATCGACCCCGGCGGCGAATTCCTCGGGGCGGAAGGCAAGCCCGGCAAGCACCATATAGCCGCCATAGCTTTGCCCCTGGATCACCACCCTGGCCGGGTCGACCATGCCAGTCGCGGCAAGCATCTTCTTGGCCGCGACGACATCGTCGAGATCGGCATCGCCATGCTTGTGGTCGTCGAGATGATAGAATGTGCGCCCCGACCCGCTGCTGCCGCGATTGTTGATCTCGAACACGACATAACCGTTGTTGACGAGATACTGGACGAGCGGACGATAACCGATCGCGCTCTCATCGCCGGGGCCGCCATGGACGTGGATCACCGCGGGGCGCTTGTCGCCCTTCTTCGCGCCCTTCGGCATATAGAGAATACCGGGAACCTGTTGCCCGTCATAAGAGGCGAAGCGCACCACTTCGCCCGCGACCAGGTCGCTCGCGGCGATGCCCGGCGCCTGCGCGCTGAGCAGCAATTTCCGCTTGCCGGTCTTCAGGTCGAGCAGGAACACATCGCCCGGCATGCTGCCGTTCGAGGCGCGGAGCAGCGCCAGCGGCCTGCCGTGCGCAAGCTGCAAACTGACGCTCGCGCCCGGCATCGGATTGGTGAAGGCAAGCGGCGCGAAACTCTTCGCGTCGAGCAGATAAGGCCGGCCCCGCGCATCATCATTGACCGATACGGTCAGTATTTTGCCGTCGTGTGAAAAGCCCGCGCCCTGCACATCCCATTTCGGCTTGAATACCGTGACGACCGTACGCGTGGTCAAATCCTGCCGTGCGAGAGAGGTGAACTCGCCGCCATCGTCGGTGGTGTAGAACAGCGTGGCCCCTTCGGGCGCAAAAGTCTGCGGCTCGCACGCCACCGGCTTTCCCTCCGGGGTCAGCTGAACCAGCTTCGCCTCGGTCCGGTCATAGACATAACAATGCTTGGTCGCGTTATCGACGATCCGGCTCAGCGCGACGTACCGCCGGTCGGGGCTGACCGCGCGCACCTGATAGGCCTTGTCGTTTTCGAACAACCGGGTCTTGGCATAGCCATCGCCCTGGATTTCATAAAGGTCGAAATAACGTGGGTCGCGTTCATTGGTCTGCACGAAGAAGGATTTGCCGTCCTCCGCCCAGTCGACGAAGCGCGCAACATGCTTCGCGCCGGGGGTCGTGTCCCTGGTCTTGCCGTCGAGCTCACGGACATAGATATGCGCAAGCTCATTACCGCCCTGATCGCTCGAAAACAGGATGCGTTCGTCGTTCGGGAAATAGCTGATCGCGCTGACCGACTCCTTGACCGAGCTGGTCAGCGCGGTCGCCGGGCCGCCCGACGACGGCATCACATAGATATTGGCGATGCCGGTGCGATTGCTGGTGAAGACCAGCTTTGAATCGTCCGGCGACCAGGACATGCCACCAACCGAGTCCGCCGCCATCAGCTGCTCGATGGTGTAATGTCCCGGTTGCCGATCAGCGGCGGCCGCGGGAGCCCCCAAGCCTAGGGTCAGTGCCAGAAATCCCGTCACCCTGCGCAAATGTCGCCTCCCGCGAACGCTCAACATCGATTGCCTCAAAGTCCGGCGGTCACGCTGAACAGGAAGCGTCGGCCGATCAGGTCGTAGGTGCCGAAGCTGCTCGAAAAAATCTGCGAAGCCGATGGCTGGCGATCGAACAGGTTGTTGACGACGAGCTGGAGTGAGAAGCGGTCGTTGACCCGCACGCCGAGCGTCGAATTGAACCGCCAGTAAGACCCGATATTATTGTCCTTGTCGGCAATCGTGGTCGGATCCGCGAGGATATCGTACTTGACCGGGCCGGTGTAGATGCCCTGCAATAACAGGTCGAGCGCCGCTCCCTGGTACCCGACATTGAACTGACCCGACCATTTTGCCAGACCGACGCCGCCAACCGCGTTCGAGGCCGGTACGCTGTCAGTCGTCTGGAGCTCGTACTTGCTGTTGTGGAATGCCTTGACGCCCAGTCTGATCCGGCCCTGTTTCTCAAGCGCGGCCATGCCGAAATTATACTCGGCGGCAACAATCATGCCGGCGAATTTAAGGCTCGCGGTGTTGATATAACCGCTGCGATAGCCATTCGCGATGTCGCCATTGACGCGGGTTGGATTTGCGGAGCCCGCACCCGATTCCGCGGCGGTCAGGCGGCGGAACTGATTGCAGCCCGGCGCATTCGGAAAATCGACGCCATCGTAACATGCGTTGAGCACCTGCTGGATCGACAAACTCTCGATTCCGCCGGTTAGATGGATTTGCGTCCAGTCGGCCGACAATCGCAAGCCGGACACCAGCTTGGGCTGATAGACGATGCCCGCCGACCAGGACCGCGCTTTTTCATTTTCGAGCGCGGCATTGCCCGAAATCGTGCCGATCGGCGACAGGGCGAAGGTGGTCGGATTGAACGCCGCTGGACTTGCCACGCCAAGCGCTTGAAGCGCCACCGCGCAATTGGCCGCGCGCACCGTCGGATTGTCACCGCGCTGATAGTTGCTCGCCGAACAGGGATCGTCGATCCGGCCGCGCGTCGGCGAGGCACCTGAGAAAAGTTCGGTGACAGCGGGCGCGCGGATCGAACGGGCATAGGTGCCGCGCAGCAACAGGCCATCCAGCAACCCGGGCAGACGTGGGGCGAAGCGACCACCGACCGCCCAGGTCAGGTCGCCACCAGCGATCGAATTGTCGACATAGCGCGCCGAGCTGTCGATGCTGAGGTTCTTGATGACCGGGATGTCCTGCGATTCCGATACGATCGGGATCGAGAGTTCGCCGTAGATTTCCTTGGTATGGAAACTGCCCTTGCCGGGAAGATAGGGGCTGGCCAGATCGAGGCCGAGCAGGCTGGTGCCCGCCGCAAGCACATTATTGACCGTAAACTCACCTTGCTCCTTGCGGTATTCGGCACCGATGTTGAACGCGATCGGCTCGGGTGAAATACGAAACGGAAGCGCGCCGTTGAAGTTGGCCGTGAAGACGAGCTGCTGGTTCAGGCTGACCGCACGCCCCCGGTCGAGGACATAGTTCGCCGCCTCGTCGCTAAACGCATTTTCGCCGAAGATGTTGAACGGAATGCAATTGCCGCCGGTTGCGCAGACGATGTTGCCGCTGCCGTCGCGTACCGCATCGACGGCGGCGAGAAAGCGGCTTTCGTTGATATAGCTGGACTCGGTTATCGCACGGCTTCTGCCGTAATTGACCGACAGATTCCACGCCGCCGGTTCGCCGAACAGGCTGGTTTTGCCTTCGAGCCCGCCGACAAAGCGATAGAAATTGACCGTGTTGACGCTCAGCCCACCGCGATCGAGCAGATCGCTGAAATTGCGCGCCAGCACGAAATCGCCAGTGATGCCGTTGGCCAGCAGCGTATTGCGCGCCGCCGCCGAGATGAACGGGTTGTTGACCGAAACGGGCAGGATTGTTCCGCTGACATAGGGTGAGGTGAACGCAGCAACCTCGCTCAACTCCTTACCCTCGCTGCGCGCATAGGATCCTTCGAACACCACGCGAACCGACGGCGTCAGATCATAATGTCCAATCGCACTGACGATTGCGCGCTCGGTCGGCGACAACAAGCTATAATGATTGGCCATGCGAACGCCGTCACCGCCGTTGAAATACGGCCCGAGGACATTTTCGCCTTCCACGTAGCGGTTCAGGTCGCCGCCCTGGAATTGAAGGGCATTGCCGCCGCTGTCGCGAATGAAATCGAACGTGTTCGGATCGAACGGCAGGCCACCTTCTGTGAAATAGCCGAGCACCAGATCATCCGTGACGACATTGTCAGGCGGCCCGCCCGCGGCATTGGGCAGCAGGTAACGCAGGCCGGACCGCTTGCTCAGCAGTATCCCCTCCTGCTTGTGATACTCGCCACTGACAGCGATATTGCCGCGACCTTCGTCGAAATTGATCCCCGCCAATCCCCTGATCGAATAACCCGGCGCATCACCCCGTTCGGCGACGCCGTACTGACCGGTAACGCTCAGGCCCTGATAATTGTCCTTCAGGATGATGTTGACGGTGCCGGCGATCGCGTCGGAGCCGTAAATCGGCGCGCCGCCGATCGCGATCGTCTCGACCCGCTCGATCAATCCGACCGGAATCACGTTGAGATCGACCTGCTGCCCGGGGGCCGCCGCATTGCCGCTACCCGCAATCGAGTTGGAACTCACCGCGCGACGCCCGTTGATCAAGGTCAGCGTCCGCTGCGACCCCAGACCGAGGAAATCGACGAAGCTCTGGCCGGCGTTGAAGGTACCCTGCGTAGCGCCGATCGGGTTGACGCCAGAAGCGACGAAGCCCGGCGTCTCGTCGAGCGCCTGTGCGACATTGGTATAGCCGCGCTGCGCAATTAGCTCTCCACTGGTGACGATCGTCGCCTCCAGCGTGTCGAAGCCGGGACGGCGGATGCGCGAACCGGTGACGATGATGTCGGGATCGGTTTCCTCGCGGATCGGCGCATCGACCGCCGCCGTTTCCACCGCGCGGCGAATGACGACGGTGTTCTCGCCGCTCGCCACCACCTCGAGCCCGGTGTTCGCCAGCATCCGCTGGAGCGCTTCGACCGGCGTGTAATCGCCCTTGACCGCGTTGGTCTTGATCCCCGCGAGGTCGGCATTGGGGGCCATCACCTGGACACCCGATTCGACCGCGATCTTCTGCACATTCTGCGCGGCGTCGCCGGCTGGAAGATTATAGCTCTGGCGGCTCTGCGCCGCGACCGGCGCCGCCCACAACATGATTGCCGCAGCGCTGCTGAACAATGCCGCGCGCTTGTCGAACCGGACTTTCTTTGCCCACCCCATCGAAAATCTCCCTACCACCCGGTGCGAACCAATCGCCCTCATGCCTAACGAGTGCCGGGGAAACGAAATCCGCCATTATGGTCCGAATTGCCATGGTGGTCCGAATTGCCATGGTGGTCCGAATTGCCATGGTGGTCCGAATTGAGAGCCTGATCCTAAGGTGGATCGACATTCAAGTTCATTGACAGACCGTCGGCGAAGAAGGGTGTTCATGCGACCCACTTCCTCCCTGACCGTCAGGCCAACGACATTCGCTGCATGTTTGCTTGATTCAGATTCTTTCCTGGCATCGTCAGGCCTGCTCTGCGGCGCATTGGTAAAGGCCCGTTGGACGGACCATTGAATCGACAAAACCGGAGAACGTACAGACCACGACCCCCGCCTCTGACATTTCCCGATATTCGCGTAAGCGCACCCGAAGAGCTCCCGTGCCGTTCCCACAAAATTCCCGCAGGTTTTCCCGTAAATTCCCGCAGAATCCGCGAAAATGCATTTTCGCGTATCGGTTCCCGCAGCAACGGGAATTTTGAACGCTCGCGGCCGCACCGAAACGCGCTGCGGCACGCCGAAATAATCCGGCTGATTCAATACCGCCCGTCGAGCCGTTAGAGGGTTTTCGAGCTGGATTGATCCACCCCAATCCAACTCGAAAACGCTCTTTCACATGACGAACACCAACACCGCCGTTCCGCCGGAACAGGGAGCTTCCGATCCTTGCGTCCAAACCAGGTCGAGCGTGAAGGTCGATCTAGTGCGAAGGGGAGTTCTGCTGGCGCACCAGGCGCAGTTCCTTACCCTGTTCGATCACTTCGCCGTTGAACGCATGCGCCGCCGCCTTGGCGAAGGCGCGTGCGTCGCCGACCTTGAACACGCCAATGAACTCGGCGCGCGCCAGCGTGGGATCGTCGATCACCACTTGCAGGTCGGTATAGCGGTTCACATCGGCGGCAGCGGCGCCAAGCGACTGGCCGTTGAACACCAGCAATCCCTTGCGCCATGCGGTGCTGCGTTGAACATCGCCGGCATCGAGCTTGGCCATGCGCGGGCCGGTGGTCGCGGCGACGAACTGTTCGTTCTGGCGCAACAAGCGCGGCTGGCCGCCCGTTCCGGTGACGCCGGCGATCGAAACGACGCCTTCCTCCACCGTCACCTCGACATCCTTGTCTTCCAGGCCGACGACGAATTCGGTGCCGACCGCGCGCACCGCGATGCCATTGGCATCGACGATGAACGGTCGCAACTTGTTGTGCGCCACCTTGAACGATGCCTCGCCACGGCGCAGCACGATGCGGCGCGTGCCGGCCTCGTAACGTACCTGAATCGCAGAATCGCCGTTGAGCACGACGGTCGAGCCATCCTCCAGCGCGATCGTGCGCACCTCGCCCTTCGCGGTCGAGATCCGTCCGGCCATATGGTCATAAGTCACCCCGCCGCCGAGCACGGCAAGTGCGATCGACGCGGCCATCGCATAACGCGGCCAGCGCGCCGCGCGTTCTTCGACCGGCTCGACGCGTGAACCGCTGTCCAGCGCCACCACCCGATCGACATCCAGCCATAGCGCCTGGGCGCGCACATAGGCACCCAAATGCCGGCGGTCGCGACCGAGCCAGGTTTCGAGTTGCTCGCTGTGGGAAGGATCGAGGGGATGTTCGGCGGATCGGATCGCCCAGGCAGCCGCCTGGGCGTCGATCTCATCCCCATTTCCAGAACCTGGGTTCACCGGCAATCCTGTTCCTCGCGCCCGTCGGCGCTTCCTTGATCTGTTCCGACACCAGGCGAAGCGCCTTGGCCAGATGTTTTTCCACCGTGCTTTCGGCGATGCCCATCCGCTCGGCGATCTGCCGCTGCGACAGTTCGTCGAACTTCTTCAGCTGAAACGCCTGCCGGCATTTCGGCGGAAGCTGCGCCAGGATGGCATGCAATCGAGCCACTTCCTCCTGACCGCTCAGCCGACGATAGGCACCCATCTCGTCATCTACGATGTTCAGCGACTCCAAATCCGCCATAAGCTCGATCGAGACAATGCGCGAGCGCCGGATATGTTCGCCGACGATGTGGCGCGCGGTGACGAAGAAATAGGCCCGCGCATTGATGATCGCATCGGCATCGGCCGACCACAGCCGGGCATAAGCCTCCTGCACGACTTCATCGACTTCGCAGGATTCGAGCCCGCGCACGCGCCCGGCAAGCCATTTGCGCACGTCGCCTTCGTGCGGCAGCACTTCGCGCGCGAACCAGCGGAGTCGGGCCTGATGTTCCATCGGATGCGATGGCAACAGCAATCGCGTTCGCCGTCAAGAAAAAATGACGAATAGATGAACTATTCGTGAAATAAATCAGTAGGTTAGATGAATAATGCCGACGCGCCGCCACGCCGGAAAGCTTGGTGCTTCCGACGTCGCGTCGCTTTTCGGATGCGCTTCACTGGGTGATGCGCTTGACCACCTTTCCTTGGGGGTCGAGAAACTCGATGCTCGGCATGCCGTCGGCGCCGACCTTGAGCAGCAGTCGCGGCTTGCCGCTCTTGTCCGCCAACCGGACGATCGCGTCGTCGATCGCCTTGCCGGCAAAGACACGTTCGGCGCCGCCGCCGCCATTGGCATTGGCGAAGGCCTGCATCTCGCTACGGATCTTCTGCTTTTCCGCATCGGTCGCGGCGCGGGCCGCGCGATCGCTCATCTCCATCAACGGCTTGATCGAATAATCCGGCCGGTCCCAGACGCGCAGGCCAGCGGTACGCCGGCCGCCACTTTCGCTATATAGGAGGCCGACGGTCTGATCCTGCTTATACTGGTCGAACATCAGGCCGGCATTGGCCGAGCGCTGGCCGCCGGCGCTGTTGCTGCCATAGGTCAGCCCGCCGACCTCATCGCCCTCGTCGTTGAAGAACAGCATCCCGCCGCCCGAGCGGCTGTGATGCTTATATTCCTTGCCCTCCATGAACAGCCCGGGGAAGCGCTCGCTATTGGCGA
Organism: Sphingomonas sp. UYAg733; assembly: GCF_054057355.1. Classification (NCBI taxonomy): domain Bacteria; kingdom Pseudomonadati; phylum Pseudomonadota; class Alphaproteobacteria; order Sphingomonadales; family Sphingomonadaceae; genus Sphingomonas; species Sphingomonas sp. UYAg733. Next base: position 881,387 of record NZ_JBSRZE010000001.1, on the reverse strand, counting down.
GCACCAAGCGGTACTTGCCGTTCGGCTCGACGATGTTGAGCCGCTTCACGCTGACCTCGTCGAACACGGCCTTTCCGGGGCCGCCGCTCGCCACGACCCAGGCAGCGGGCAGTGCCGCTCCGGCCAGCAACCCGGCGCCCACCAGTGCCATGCGCATCCGTTTCGATCGTATGCCCGCGCTCATCTCAATAGGTCCAGTCGGCAAGCGGCGCGCCCGTGGGTGCGGTCTTGGTCACGTGCGTGGCGATCTCGCGCACCACCCCGGCCCAGTCGGTATGGTGCCAGTTATGGCCCTTTTTCGGCCGACCATAGAGGAAGCGGATCGGGTAATCCTTGCCCCCGATTTCGCCGATCATCTCCTCGACCTTGTAGACGCCGAGGTTGAGCGAGAAATCGTCCATCTCGCCGGCGAAGAAATTGAGCTTGCCGCTGAGCTTCGGGCCGAGAGTCGCCCAATTGTCGCGCATATAGCCGGACAGGTCATAACCTTTCTCGCGCATATATTTGACGACGTCCTTGTTGATCACGCCGGTCTTCTTGTCGAACAGCAGCACCGGATAGCCATCCGCACCGACCGGGCCGTGTGTCGCCTGCCAGATATCGAGCTGATAGAAGGACCGCCCCTTCGACCCGAGCGCACCTTCGAGCGCGGACAGGTCGCGCATCGTGAAGAGCGGAAAACCCTCGCGGCTGCGGCGGAAGAGCTTCTCGTTCGCGATCCACTCACTCAAGCGGAGGGTGAACATATTGTCCTCCTTGTAGATATCGGTCTGCTGATAGCGCGTGAAATCGATCGGATCGGGATTGAACACCCAGGCGCCACCGAACAGGTCTGGATAATGGAGCTGCATCGCCAACGCTTCCCAGCCGCCGGTCGAGGCGCCCTCGACGATCCGGCCATAAGGCTGATCGATCAGGTGAAAGGTCTTTTCCAGATAGGGCATCAATTCCTTGGTGATCGCATCGCCCCAAGGCCCGTTATTGGCAGAATTGAGCGCATAGCTTTCGATGAAATAAGGCCCGGGCGAGACCAGCGAGATACCGACCATGCGGGGGAATTTTTCCGATTTCCATTCCTGCGAGAATTGATAACCGGTCTTCACATTCGCATCGGCGGCATTGCGTCGCTCGCCTTCGGTATCGCTCTTTGGATCGTCATCGAAAGTGAACGGGCCGCCGAAATGGCCGAAGGTATAGATGGCGGGATAACGCGCCTTGGGATTGTCCTGGAACCCCTTAGGGATCAGCACTTCGGCGCCGATCGTCATCGGCACGCCCCAGAAATCGGACAGGATCTTGCTTTTGATCGTCACGCGCTTGATCCACGGCGTGTCGACTTCCTTGTCCATCGGCCCGATCGTTTCGGACAAGGTCAGCGCGACCGGCGCGGTTGCTGCGGGATCGAGCGCAACCTTGGCGACCTTGCTGTAGGGATTGCCCGGATTCATGAACGCGATGACGCGTTCCTGCGTCACCGGCACCCAGATCGTATGACCATCGGACCGCTTGGTCTGGGTATAGGCGATCAGCACCGCCTGCACGCTATAGTCGCCGGCCGGCAGCTTGCTCATGTCGAACGGAAAGCCGTCCGCCCTGGCATCGACCACCCTGGTCTCGCCGGGCTTGAGCCCCTCGACATCCATGCCGAAGACCGGCGGGCCGTTCATCCCGATCGCCAGCCGCGGTTCGGGCGTGTCCTTGCGCGCGGTGATGACGATCAGGCGACCGGTCACCGGCCCCTTCACGGTCGCCGGCAGGGTGACCGCGAAACGCACCTGCGCCGCCGCCGGCAAAGCCGTCGCGCCCGCGATCAGCGCCGGGACTAGGGCAATCACTGCTCTGGATATCTTGGCGAAAAACACGCGCGTCCCCCTCATCACCCGGCCCCGATTCACTCGGGTCTGCAGGTTATGATGGGCGAGATCGTATTTTCCGCCATTCCCGCCGCGTCGGGTCGCCGGAGCTAGTCCAGCGGCAATTCGGTGGTCGACTTGATCTCCGACAGCGCGACCATCGAGTTGATTTCCTGGATGCCGGGCACTTGCGACAATTTGTCGAAGAAGAAGCGTTCATAGGCATCGATATCGCGCGCGACGATGCGCAGCATGAAATCGACCGGCCCCATCAGCACGAAACAGTCGAGCACTTCGGGAAACTGACGGATCGCTTCCGAGAATTCGGCAAGGTTCGACCGGCCATGCGCCGATAATTTGACCTGCGCGAAGACCTGCGCATTGAGCCCGACCTTGCGCCGGTCGACCAGGCTGACTTGGCCGCGGATATAACCGTCCTGCTTCATCCGCTGGATACGCCGCCAGCACGGCGCCTGCGACAGGCCGACCGCATCGGCAATGTCCGTGGTCGAGCGCGAAGAATCGACCTGCATCAGCTTGAGGATCTTGCGATCGAACGCATCGAGCTCATCCGGCATAATTTACTCCAGAAAATTCATCCCAAAGAATGAACTATTCTCAATCATGCCTTTGGGAAACGATCTGCGCAATTTTTCTCAGCGCATTGGCTGTTAGTTTGTCAGGGCTGGAGGAAGCCTGATGACCTATATGACATTCGAGAACGGCGCCGATTTTCAAGAAGAGCTGGTCGTCATCGACGATCCCGCCGCTGGACTGAGCGGCGTGATCGCGATCCATTCCACCACGCTCGGGCCGGCGGCTGGCGGTTGCCGGGTGTGGCACTATGACGGCACCGCCGACCTGGCGCGCGACGCGGTGCGGCTGGCGCGCGGGATGAGTTACAAGAATGCGCTGGCCGGGCTGCCGCTCGGCGGTGGCAAGGCAGTGCTGCGCCGGCCGCCGGGTGAGTTCGACCGTGTCGCCTTGTTTCATGCGTTCGGCGAGGCGGTGGCCCGGCTAAACGGCCGGTACGTGACCGCCGAGGATGTCGGCACGTCGGTCGCCGACATGAAACTGGTGCGCGAACGCACCCGGCATGCCGCCGGGCTCGACGCGCTGCCGGGGCGCGCCGGCGGCGATCCCTCGCCCTGGACCGCGCTCGGCGTGTTCGAGGCGATGCAGGCGGCGGTCGGCATGCGCTTCGGCCGCGGCCTGCGCGGCATGACCGTCGCGGTGCAGGGTGTCGGCAATGTCGGCGCGGCGCTGTGTCGGTTGCTCCACGCCGAAGGTGCGCGGCTGATCGTCGCCGACACCGATGCGCGGCGCGTGGCGCGGCTGGTCGAGGAGCTTGGCGCCGAGAGCTGTGGTGTCGACGAGATCGCCGTCGCGCCCGCCCAGGTGTTCGCACCATGCGCGCTTGGCGGCGTGCTCAATGACCGGACCATCCCGCTGCTCCAGGCGAAGCTGATCTGCGGCGCCGCCAACAACCAGCTGGCGACCGACGAGGACGGCGCGGCGCTGATGCGGCGCGGCATCACCTATGCGCCCGACTATGTCGTCAATGCGGGCGGGATCATCAACGTCTCCGCTGAATATCTCGGCGAGACCGGCGAACAGGTCCGCACCCGGGTCGGCCTGATCGCCGCACGCCTGATTTCGGTCCTGCGCGAGGCGGAGGATAGCGGATCGCCGACCAACAGGGTCGCCGACGCGCTTGCCGCACGGATCATCGCCGATGCCCTGCCCGGGGCGGGAACGAGTGCCGCAGCGGCACGAGCGGTCGCGCCGCCGGTCCGCCCGCCACTGGTCTTCGCGCCAGCCACCGGATGATGGTGGTCGCAGGCCTGCCCGTGTTCGACCGAGCCCTCGAGCATAGCGAATGAGCCGATGAGCGCGCCACATCCGCAATATCCGGTTGCCGCGGCCACCTTGCCTGTCACTATCCGCAATCTCTTCACCCGGGGGCAAAAGATGAGATGCACTCTCGCCGTCATCGCGGCCGCACTGCTGATCGGTGCCGCGCCGGCACCGGAGTTCGATATCGTGATCCGGCACGGTCGCGTGCTCGACGGGGCGGGCAATCCGTGGGTCGCGGCCGATATCGCGATCAAGGACGGGCGCATCGTCACGATCGGGCAGGTCGACGGCACCGGTCGGCAGGAGGTCGATGCGACGGATCGTTATGTCGCGCCGGGCCTGATCGACATGATGGATCAATCGGGCGAGGTGCTGCTGAAGAGCGGCGGCGCGGAAAACAAGCTGCGCATGGGCGTCACCACGCTGATTGCCGGCGAAGGCGGGACGCCGGTCGAGGCAGCGAAGATTCCGGACTATTTCGCTCAGCTCGAACGGCAAGGCATCGCGGTCAATTTCGGCGCCTATTACAGCGCCGCGCAAGCTCGGGTGAAAGTCATGGGCGATGGCGATGGCCGCCCGACACCGGCTCAACTGTCCGCGATGCGGACCGAGGTGGAGACGGCGATGCACGCCGGCGTATTCGGCATCGCCACCGCACTGATCTACCCGCCCGACAGCTTCCAATCGACCGAGGATCTGATCGCGCTGGCCAAGGTCGCCGGTGCCTGTGGCGGTTTCTATGTCAGCCATATGCGCGACGAGAGCGCCGGGTTGCTACCGGCGATCGACGAGGCGATCCGCATCGGCGAGGAAAGCGGCGCAAAGGTCGAGATCTTCCACCTCAAGGCCGCCTATAGGCCGCTCAGCGGCAAGCTGATGCCGCAGGCGGTGGCGAAGATCTCCGCCGCGCGCGATCGCGGGATCGATATCGCCGCCGATCTCTATCCCTATAGTGCTGGCGGCACCGGGATCGACATCACCGTCCCGACCTGGGTCTTTGCCGACGGGCAGAAGAAGGGCTGGGAGCGGCTGCGCGACCCGGCGATCCGTGCCCGGCTGAAGAAGGAAGTCGCCGCCGGATCGCAACCGGGATGGTCGAACCTGGTGCAAGCCTCGGGCGGCTGGGACCATGTCATGCTCGCCAATGCATTCGACCCGAAATATGACGCGTATCGCGGCAAGAGCTTCGCGGCGATCGGCAAGGCGCTCGGCCGCGATCCGGCGGATATCGCCTGGGACATTGCCGGCAACGCACTGCCCAACCGGGCGATGGCGCTCTATTTCATGATGGATGAGCGCGACATCGACCTCGCCATCAAACAGCCCTGGACGAGTATCGGCACCGACGCCGGAGCCTCGGCCAAGTTCGGCGAAGTGGATGCGCTCGGCCTGCCGCATCCGCGTGCCTATGGCACCTTCCCGCGTGTCCTCGCCTCCTACGCGCGCGACCGCGGCGTGCTGACCCTGCCCGATGCCGTGCGCAAGATGACATCCTGGCCGGCGACCCGCATGGGCCTGGCCGATCGCGGCGTGCTGCGCGAAGGGCTGCGCGCCGATGTGATGATCTTCGATTATGCCAGGATCAGGGACGCGGCGGACTGGGCGCATCCCGTCGCCGCGCCGGTCGGAATCGACGACGTCATCGTCAACGGCGTACTGGCGATCCATGGCGGCAAGGCGACCGGCGCGCGTTCGGGCAGGGTGCTGCGCCATCGTTGTGGATGATCGGCGGGCCGGTCAGGCTTCCTGCATGATGCCCTGATAGGCCGGGTCTTCCAACGCGCGACCGGCACCCATCGCGACGCACGTCAGCGCTTCGTCGGCGACGATGACCGGCAGGCCGGTCGCCTGCGCCAGCACTTCGTCGAGGCCGACGAGCAAGCTGCCGCCGCCGGTCATCACGATACCCTGGTCATAAATGTCGGCGGCGAGTTCGGGTTCGGTCTTTTCGAGCGCGGAAAGCACCGTGCCGACGATCTGGCCGACCAGATCGGCAAGTGCTGTCGCAAGCTCACCCTGGCTGACCTCGATCTCCGAGGGCACGCCGTTGACCAGGTCGCGGCCCTTGACGCGCATCACCTTGCCGACGCCGTCGTCGGGCATCATCGCGGTGCCGATCTCGACCTTGATCCGCTCGGCGGTCGATTCGCCGATCATCAGATTATGCTTGCGCCGGATGCTCGATGCGATCGCCTCGTCCATGCGGTCGCCGCCGACCCGCGCTGAGGTGCTATAGGCGAGGCCGCGCAGCGAAAGGATCGCGACCTCGGTTGTGCCGCCGCCGATATCGACGACCATCGCGCCGGTCGGCTCGGTCACCGGCAGGCCGGCGCCAATCGCCGCCGCCATCGATTCCTCGATCAGATAGACCTTGCCGGCACCGGCATTGCTCGCCGCCTGTTGAATGGCGCGGCGCTCCACCGTGGTCGCGCCCGACGGCATGCAGATCGCGATCTGCGGGCGACGCGGCAACCGGCTCGCGCCGCCATGCGCCTTGTCGATGAAATGCTTGATCATCTGTTCGGCGACATCGATGTCGGCGATGACGCCGTCGCGCATCGGCCGGATGGTACGGATCGTATCGGGGGTCTTGCCGAGCATCAGCTTCGCCTCGGCGCCGATCGCGCGAATCTTGGATACGCCGTCGAGCGTTTCGATCGCCACGACCGAGGGTTCGTTCAGCACAATACCCTTGTCGCGCAGGTAGACAACGGTGTTCACCGTGCCGAGATCGATCGCCATGTCGTGCGACGCGCGAGAAAAAAGGCGGGAAAATCGCATTGACGGACAATCTGTTAGGCATTGATTACAAGGGGGTGACGCGGGCGTGTCGATGGCGAAAGCGGTCGCGTGGGCGCTCGTGCCCAACCGGTCAAGGTACCTGCGCCCGGACGAACCGCGCGCGCGGTGATCGGCGCGGCGCACGATTTCCTAAATGGGCAGGGCCGTGGTGTACTTCGTCATCGACAGCGCGAAGTGAGACGACCCCCCCGCGACTGAGGGATGGGCGAGCAAAGTCTGCATAAGGAAATGATTATAATCCGCAACGTCGGCGACGACGATGCGCAGCAAATAATCCCAATCCCCCGACATCGAGAAACATTCCACAACCTCCGACCGGCCGTCGATGAAGCGCTCGAAGCTATCCCGCGCGCCGATCGCGTGGCTGAGTATGCGGATGTTGCACAGCACGTTGACGCCGCGCCCCACCACGGCGGGGTCAACCAGTCGAACCGTGCGGGTGAGCACGCCGGCGGTCTCCAACGCCTTGACCCGGCGCCAGCAAGAGGCGCTCGACGCGCCGACCCGCTCGGCGAGATCGGCGTGACTGAGGGTGGCGTCTTCCTGCAATAACGCAACGATGCGACGGTCGATCGAGTCCAGTGCGCGATTTTGTTTCATGTTGACCCGACTTTGCGAATTTTCGTTTCGCTCAACCCTTTATTCGTGACGATAAAGACAAGCAATCATCGCCGGTCGGTGCGATCCTGCATCACATGAGCGATGCAAACATGACCCGTCCCAATGGAACCGCAGAAGATTGGACCATCCCGCAGGGCTGGGACGCCTATATGCCCGAGGAACACGCGACCTGGGACACGCTGTTCGCACGGCAGGTGGATATGCTGCCGGGGCGTGTCACGCCCGAATTTATCGAGGGCCTCGACGTACTCCGCCTCTCGAAACCCGGGATTCCCGATTTCGAGGAATTGTCCGCGCGGCTGATGAAGGCAACCGGCTGGCAGGTCGTCGCGGTACCGGGCCTGGTGCCCGATGAGGTGTTTTTCGACCATCTCGCCAACCGTCGCTTTGTTGCCGGCAATTTCATCCGCAAGCCCGACCAGCTCGACTATCTTCAGGAACCGGATGTGTTTCACGACGTGTTCGGCCATGTTCCGCTGCTCGTTCATCCGGTGTTCGCTGACTATATGCAGGCCTATGGCAAGGGCGGGAAGCGCGCGGCCGCACTGGGCGCGATCGACCGGCTGGCGCGGCTCTATTGGTACACGGTCGAATTCGGCCTGGTCCGCTCAGGCGACAAACTCAAGCTCTACGGCGCGGGGATCGTGTCGTCCTATACAGAGTCGGTCTTCGCGCTCGACGATCCGTCGCCCAACCGCATCGGATTCGATCTGAAGCGGCTGATGCGCACCAAATATCGCATCGACGATTTCCAACAGAATTATTTCGTCATCGACAGCTTCGAGGACTTGCTCGATCAGACGCTCAACACCGATTTCGCGCCGCTCTATGCCGCGCTGGAGGGGCAGTCCGACATCGAGATCGAGGCGATCCTGCCGACCGACAAGATCTACACCCGCGGTACGCAAACCTATGCTCCCGCGTAGGGAGGCGGCATGAACATCACGCTCGACCACCACCCCGCACCCAGGCCAATGTCATCACCACCGACAATTCGGATTGGGCAACCAATTGCCCCGAATACAAGGTGACGGCGGTGCAGGTCGGCTGGCAGGAGCGCTATGAGGCGCGGACGCTCCTTTCGCGGCAGATTGAGACGGTCGCCGCCGAATGTGCGCGACGATCGACAAGCTGGTCAGGATGGCCAACCAGATCGCGATCGAGCTGGAGCATCAGCAAGGCGCGAACGCGGCGACCGCGACCTGGGATCATCTCTGGCACTTCTGGGATCCGCGAATGTGTGCGCAGATCATTGCTTATCTCGATCAGGGCGGCGATGGCCTGAATGACATGGCAAGGGAGGCGGTGACGATGTTGCGCGACAAGGGCATGGCGCCCTCCCAGACTCCCGCCACCGACGTCGCCGTCGGGGCGGACGGTGTGCCGCCATCAGACGCCGGATGAGCGGGACGACCCGGCCGGTCTTCTTCGACCGGATCACGCCGGATGGCGGACATGACGACGTGGTGCGTGCGGTCGCGGTCGAAGCGCCGGTTTCGCTGGAATTCAATGGCATCGGCTATGCGGTGATGATGGCGAGCCCGGCCGATCTGGAGGATTTCGCGATCGGCTTCGCGCTCAGCGAAAGGCTGGTGGAGGATCGCGGCGAGATACTGGCGATCGATCACCATGTCGCCCCTGCCGGCCATATCCTGCGCGTCACCCTGGCCGAAACACGCACCGAAATATTGCTTGGCCGCGTCCGCCACCGCGTGTCGGATTCCTCATGCGGGCTGTGCGGGATCGACAATCTGGAGCAGGCGCTGCGCCCCCTGCCCGTCATCACCGCGGCGAGTCAGGCGGACGAGGCGGCCATCTTCGCGGCACTGGCATCGCTGCGCAAGATGCAGCCGCTCAACCGGAAAACAGGCGCCGTCCATGCCGCCGCACGATGCCGGTCGGACGGAACGATCATTGCCGTCCGCGAGGGTGTCGGGCGGCACAATGCGTTCGACAAGCTGATCGGCGCGATGGCGCGCGCGGGTCGGGACTGGGACGGCGGCTTCGCGCTCCTGTCATCGCGCTGCTCCTATGAGCTGGTTGAAAAGGCGGCGCTCTCCGGCTGTCCGTTGCTCGTCACGATTTCCGCGCCGACCACGCTCGCGGGCGCGCGCGCGCGCGCAGCCGGCGTCCGGCTCGTCGTTCTGGCGCGGCCCGATGCCGCGCTGGTCATGGCCAAAGGTAATGGGCCGTGACGCAGTTGCTCGGCGCGATCCTCGCCGGCGGGCGATCGCAGCGGTTCGGGTCGGACAAGGCGGTGGCGCTGCTTGCCGGACAAAGCCTGATCGACCGCGTCGCCGCGGCGCTTGCGCCACAGGTCGATAGCGTCGTGCTGGTCGGCCGCGGCGAGCGGGCCAAGGTCGGCAAAGCCGCGATCGCGGCGATACCCGACCGCCCCTTTGCCGACCTTGGCCCACTTGGCGGGCTCAACGCAGCGCTTCACCATGCGCGCGCGCAGGGCCATACCGCGGTGATGACGGTCGGCTGCGACATGCCGGTCCTGCCGCCGGATCTGGTCGAACGGCTCCGAGCGTCGGGGTGTCCGTCGTTCGTCGAAGCGATACCGATCATCGGTTTGTGGCCCGCCGACCTTGCCGACCGGCTCGACATTTTCCTGGCCAGCGATCGCCGACGATCGATGCGCGGATGGGCGGTCGAGGTCGGTGCGGCTGTGCTCTCGCTGGCCGAGGACCTGCCCAACATCAACACGCAGGACGATTTGTCGATGCTCGCACGGACATTCCCGCGTGACTGAGCGCGACTATGCCGCCAAGCCGGGGTTCGACGAAGCGCGCGCGCGCGTCGCGGCCGTGGCGCCTCCGCCGGTCGAGCTGCTCGTGCCGCTGCCCGACGCGCTGGGCCGCTGGACGGTCGCCGACCTGTTCGCCGCGCATGACTATCCCGGCTTCGACGCATCGGCGATGGACGGCTTCGCCTTTGCTGCGAGCGCCGCCGAAGCGGCGACGGCGCAAATGCCGGTCAGCCTGGCGATCGCCGGAGCGCATCGGGCCGGCCATTCGCCGATCGCGGCGATCGACGGCGCGGCTAATCCGATCAGTACGGGCGCGAAGATGCCCGCCGACTGCGACACAGTGATCACCACCGAGACGATCGGCGCGCTTGCCAGCTACGGCCTCCGCCATGTTCCGGTATTCCGCTCTCCGCGACTCTCGCTCATCCCGACCGGCGACGAACTTGTCGGGTCGTCCGTGCCGAGCACCATTCCCGATGCCAATGGCCCGATGATCCGGGCGTCCGCCGCAAGCCTTGGGCTGCCCGTGCAGTGTCACCCGCCGGTCGGCGATGATCCGGGGCAGATCGAACGGGCATTTCGCGCCATTCTGGCAAGCGGTTCCACCGATATCCTCATCTCCACGGGTGGCGTATCGGCCGGCGATCACGACCATATCGCCGCCGTCCTGCGCGCCATGGGAGCCAGGATATATTTCCACGGAGTGCGGATGCGTCCGGGCAAGCCGGTCCTCTTTGCAAGCTTTGCCGATGGCACGCTGTTTTTCGGCCTGCCCGGCAACCCCGTTGCCTCCCTGCTCGGCTTCCGTTTTCTCGTGCTGGCAGCGGTTCGGGCGATGCTGGGCCGGCCGCCGGAGACGGGTGAGCCGGAGATCATCGATGTGGCGGGCGATGTGGCGGGCGACGTGGCGGGTCGCGAGCGCACGACAATGTTCCTCAGGGCACATCGCAGTTCGTCGCATGGCCAATCGAGCATCGAGATCCTGCCGGGGCAGCAATCTCACATGATGCGTTCGTTGCTCGAGGCGAACTGCTGGTTGTCTGTCGATCTCGCTCTATCCGGGGACTCGCTGGTGCGCAGCTACGATTTGCGCGCAAACCTGGAATGAGCCAGGTACCGGGCTGACAACGAGAGCCTCGGTCAGAAGATCAGCTTGCCGCCAACGATTGCCAGCGTCCCGGCGAGAACCGCGCGCGATATCCGATCTGGAATGCGTGCCGAGATCAGGCTGCCGACAATGATGCCCGGCACCGATCCGATCAGCAGCGACAGCAACAGCCCGAAATCCACCGAGCCCATCGCCCAATGCCCCATGCCTGCGATCAGGGTCAGGGGTACCGCGTGAGCAATGTCGGATCCGACGAGGCGGTTTGTCGACAGCTTGGGATAAAGGACCAGGAGCGCAGTCATCCCGAGCGCGCCCGCGCCGACCGACGACAGCGACACGAGGACACCGAGCGCGACGCCCAGAATGACCGTCAGGCGCTTCACCTGGCGATCGGTCATCGCGTCGATGGTGTCCGCATAATAGGCCAGGATCTGACGACGAAAGCCCATGGCGATCGCTGTCGCAATGAGGGCAAGACCGAGCGTGACCGTAACCACATGCTCCATCCCATCGAACTTCGTGCCGGCATAACTCAGGACCAGAAGCGTCAACAGGGTGGCGGGCACGCTGCCCAGGGCCAGCCGCCGTACGATTTTCCAATCCACCGTGCCGCTGAAGCCATGGACCACGGTGCCAACGGTCTTTGTGGCAGAGGCATAAAGCAGATCGGTGCCGACCGCCGTGGCCGGGTGAAAGCCGAACGCCAGGACAAGCAACGGGGTCATCAGCGATCCGCCACCGACGCCTGTCATGCCGACGAGCATGCCCACCGCGACACCCGCGATCGAGTAGAGGGGATGGATCTCGAACATCATCGGCACTCTCGTCTCGGGCCAGGCTCGAACAGGTCTTGCGAATGTTGGCGTCCTATCGGCCGGACCATTCCCGTCCGAAGCTTCGTCGCATTCGACAACGCGCGCGAGGTAGATTTTCTCCTGCGCGCCATCGCCAGACTCTTCCGCAGTATTCCGGCCCGCAAAATTCCGGTCCGCAATATTCGGGCAAACCGCGCCCGAATGCGCGTTCGCCGACCGACCCATGATGTCAGATGAGCAAATACCCCCCGCACTCCTGCGCGGCGAGCCAGCACCGAAAATGTGACCAACGCCGGCCCTCCGCCAAAGGTGAATTCGCGGGATCCGGCTCGCCTCCGTATAATTACGGCACCGCATTGTAAGGTCCGAGTCATCGCCCACTGCGACAAGCGGCACTGGGCGCATTTGCCGCTTACGGGCCGCCACGCCGAACGGTTGGCCTGAAACCAGCCGGTTTGACGGGATCGTTTTTCGATGCCGCCGATCCGAACGGCAGAGGATGAATGATGATGCTCACCAGATTACTGCGAGAGCATGACAAGCTTCGTTCAATCGGCGCGGACCTGGCGGTGCTGGTTTCGTCCAGCGAGCCATGTGATCTCGACGAATTGGCACAAAAACGATGCGAGATGACACGAACGGTGCATCAGCATCTTGCCTATGAGGAGCGACATCTGTTCCAGCATCTCCGGGATGATCCGGATCCGGCATCGCGCAGGGCCGTGGACGATTGCGTGGCCGGCATCGAGCAGCTCCATATCGCCTATAAGGCACATGTGGCGATGTGGACGGCCAAGGAGATAGCAGCCCGCTGGCCCGATTTTCAGATAGCCGTGAAGACGCTGATCATCAGCATGCGGACGAAGCTGGATCGCGAGGAACGCCTGCTGTTCCCCCTCGTCACCAAAACTGGAGAACTCGAGCCACTCTGGCTCCCCGGCACCCGTAACTGGGCCGGCGACGGGATCACGATCCAGGCAGCCATAAGGCGCTCAAGCGCCGGATGCGACGCGGCTCCGCCCTTCATCGAAACAGCTTCCCCGAAGATCTCGCGACCGACGATATGATTCCCATCCGGGTATTGATCGTCGACGATTCCGTCACGATCCGGGCGATGCTCGAACATATCATCTCGCGAGATCCGGAATGCCAGGTGGTCGGCATTGCAGCGGATATCGACGACGCCCGCACCTTGATGCTCACCAGCCGACCCAATGTGATAACGCTGGACCTGGCCATGCCCGGCGTGGGCGGCCTGCATTTCCTGCGGGAATTAAGCGAACATCCGCATCCACCGATCATCGTCCTGTCATCATCCGCCAAAGACGGCGCATTCGAAGTTGGGGAGGCAATGGCGAGCGGGGCGGCAGCGTGCTTCGACAAAGGCAAGTTGCTCAGCGCCTGCCCCTTGTTCGTGAGCACGCTGAAAAAAACGGCGCGGCGGAACAGCGCAACCGCGTCGGCCAAATTCAAACGCCAGCCGATGCCGGTCGTCCGCCAAGCGACTAGGCGGTCAAAGGCTCCGCACTCTCGGCCAGAAACGTTAGGGTAAACAACATGACCCGGTCGGCGTCGGAGACGGTCATCTTCCACGCTTCACAGTCCCAGAAGCGTTCCGGCATTTCCTTGAGGACTTCGGCCGAATACCGCACCGCCTCCATTCTGGCTGCGGCCAAATCGGGCCATTCAGATCCCTCCAAGTCGGGCAAATCCTGACCGTCCACGATATCGAAGAAATAGTGGGGCATAACGTCTTCCAGCTCGGGGCGAGAGCGCCACGGCCCTCGGTCATCTACGCCTCTTGCGTAAGAAGGCGATGGCGAATCTACAGCGAAACACCACGCGGTGCAATATAGTGGATATCCATAGGGCACCGGATATGGGACAAATTCACCGCGATTATTTGAGCTTTTTCGTCACAATACTGGCTCATGCAAGACAACCGATCCGCCCAATACAAAATGATCGATCAGCATTTGGGTCATTGTTTTCACACCATAATTGACGCCGCCTCCTCGCTCAAGCGAAGCCGCGCTACCTTGACGCCCCGCACCACGGCCATTGCCGTCGAGGGAAATTACCTAAAGTCGCCACAACGGATATGTAAGCAGCGCATGCGATTCCGACATGGCATCGACATGGTCGCCATTTAGGTATTTTCCCGAGCAAGCCGGCCACGATGACGTCGCTAACATGATCCGTCCGGGGTCTTCAGATACGGGAAATCGTCCAAGTGAAAGGAGATCTGCTGACATTGATGGTTCGCGACCTTGGGCTGCGCAGCGCGTTAATCGGGCGTTTGTCGATGCTGGGGGAGAGCATTCTTTCGTTGGAAGGGTCATTTGACCAACCCGCGATCCACCGCCACGCGCGTCCGCCGGCGATCCTGATCATCGATCTGGAGAGCATTGATGGCCGGCTCGATGAACTGCTTGAAACGCGACAGTGGAAGGGGATCATCATCATTGCCGAGGCAGCGGCGCCATCGGACAATGACCACGTCCGAATCATAGCTTTACGCGATGCACTTTCGCGTGTCGTGGAAACGCTTGCCGACTGGCGACGCGATCCTCGGCCTATCCAGGCGGAATGAGCCCCGCAGCAAAAGCGATGCGCAATGCCTCGGGCAGATTACGCACACCCAGTTTCGTCATCAGGTTGGCACGATAGATCTCGACCGTCCGCGGGCTGATTTCGAGCTCGTGCGCGATGACCTTGTTGGCCCGCCCCTCGATAAGTCCGGTCAGCACGTCGCGCTCCCGTGGCGATAGCGCAGCGATCTTGGCCGTGGCCTGTTGCATATGTGCCGCGGCGGCGCCGTCTTCTGTCAGCCTGGCAAACGCAACCTCGATCGCAGCGAGCAGTTTTTCGGCCTGATAGGGCTTTTCGATAAAGTCGATCGCGCCCGCCTTCATCGCCTGCACCGCAAACCCTATATTACCCTCGCCGGTAACGATGATCGCCGCGAACGCCTTAGTACCTTGATCGCGAATTGCCTGCAACACGTCGAATCCGCTGACTCCTGGCATCTGAAAATCGAGCAGCAAAACGCCCGGGTCGAGATCGGGCACTTCCTCCAGAAACCGGTCGCCGCTGCGGAAACTCCGCACCACCAGATTGGGTTGCAGCGACAACAAGGTGTGAAGCGACGCGCGCACCGCGTCGTCATCATCGACGATATAGATTGTGCGTGTCATTCCTCCAACTCCTCCAGCTCTTCGAGCGCCGGCAGCGTGAAGCGGAATTCCGCACCGCCGCCGATCCGGTCCATCGCAACGAGCGTGCCGCCATGCGCCTCGACGATGCGTCGCGATATCGACAGGCCGATGCCCATGGCGGACCCCGATTTGGTCGTCGCGAACCGCGAATGGAGCTCGCCGCCGATCGACTTGGGCAAGCCGGGGCCATTGTCGCTCACCGAAAGCTCGTTCATGCCATCCGCCACCCGGCGCGAAGCGATGATGATCTCGCGCGCGCCGGTCGGTTGCTCGCGCAGCGCATCAACCGCATTGCGCAGGAGATTCACCATCACCTGTTGTACCTGAATACGATCGGCGAACACCATGTCGGCGGCGGGATCGAGGTTATAAACCAACTTGATTCCGAACTGGGCGGTGCCGAACAAGACCAGATCGACCGCTTCACGAACCGTCTTGGCGAGCGATTCGACGCGCATTTCGGTCTCGTTCTTGGCGAGGAAGTCGCGCAACCGTCGGATGATCTCGCCCGACCGCAGCGTCTGGTCCTCACCCATTTTAAGCAAGTCGGCGACCCGCGCATTGTCCTCCCCGCGTTCGATCAGCATACGCGCCGAAGCGAGAAAATTGGCGGTGGCGCTGAGCGGCTGGTTCAGTTCGTGCGCCAGGTCGGCCGCAACCTCGCTCATCGCGCTCTGACGCGAGATATGGGCAAGCTCGGCATTGAGCTCGCTCATCCTTTGTTCCGTTGCATGTCGATCGGAAATGTCGCGAATGACACCGGTGAACATGCGTTCCCCACCAAACCAGGCCTCCCCGACATTCAACTCGACCGGAAAGGGCGAGCCGTCCATGCGCCGGGCGGTCAGTTCACGGGCGGGCTCGCTGGCGTGCCGCTGCCCCGGATTGAGCGGATGGATGATCGACAGACCATGCGCCGCGGCGATCACCTCGGGGATCAGCAGTTTGACGTCGCTGCCGATCGCCGCCGTACTGTCGCAACCGAACATGCGCTCGGCCGCCGCGCTGAAGCTCCGGATCGTGCCCGCCAGGTTGAAAACGATCGTCGCGTCCGGAACGACGTCGATGATCGACCGCAATTGCTGCGCCGCTTCGCGTTCATGGCGTTCGGTGACGTCGACATTGGCCGCGATGACCGCGCCAAGCTCACCATTCTCGTGATAGATTAGCCTGGCGGATCCCTCGATCGTCCGCATCGCGCCGGCCGGTTGCCTAAAACGATACTGGAAGGTGATCCGCTCGTCGTGATTGGCGACTGCGCGTGCAATCGAGTCCATCACGCCCTTTGTATCCTCCGGCTCGACCAGCGCTTTCCACTGCGCGAAGCTGCTCAGGCTGCCGGGTTCCAGGCCCAGCCGCTGCTCAGAGCCTGGCGACCATTCAAGCCGACCGCTGACGATATCCCAATGGGATACGCCAAGCTGCTGCGCTTCGGCGGCGATGGCGAAGCGGGCTTCACTTTCGCGCAGCGCCTCCTCGGCGCGAATGCGGTCGGAAATGTCCAGCATCTTGACCACGAACAACGCTTCACGACCGGGGCGTTCAACCACCTGAGTCCTCTGGAGTACTCTGATCCGCGATCCGTCGCGGCACCGGACACTCAAATCAATTTCGCCGACCACAGGTGTCCCGGAAATCTCGCCCCCATTCGCGCTTACGCTATGCGGCTGCAGCAAATCATTCTTTTGTCGGCCAATCGCATCGATCGCCGACCAGCCATAAAGCTGTTCGCAACCGCGCGACCAATGGACGATTTTACCGTTGGGCCGGGTCAGCACGATCGCCGCGACATCCAGTGCGCTGGTGATTTCCTGTGATTTGGCCTGTTCATATGCGAGGCGATCGACGGAAAGCCGGACCAGCAATCCGACAATGCCGACATTGCATAGAATGGCGATCAGGTCGGTGGCGAGCGGCGATACTTGCAACGCGATAGGCACCCAACGCGCGACAACCACGGGCAGGATCGGCAGCAGCACAACCAACCCGACGAGCGGCCATCGGAGGCGGTTTCGCGAACGAAAAAGATTCCAGCGCGTTCCCTGACGCCAACACAGAAAGGCGGACGCGAGCAGTATATTGGCGAGCGCCGCAGGAAAAGGGGAGATGAGGATCTGCGTCACGGTGTCGCGCGCCGGAATGATTGCCAACAACAACACCATCGAAAACAGGCCGACACACAGCGACGCCGTGGCGAGCAGATTTGCAAGCCCCGCGCTGACGTTGCTGCGATTTGCCGACAGCAGCAACGCCGTGCTGAGAAAAGCGAATGCAACGATCGAATTCACCGCAGGCGGGCCGCGAAATCCGCTGGTGACCTGTGCCAACCGGTCAGCGGACAGCGGCGCGTTACTGCCCGACAACCCGCCACCTCCATGCCCGGCGAACGCGAACAATGCGATCAGGAGAGGAACGGCGAGCAGCAACGGCGCCAGGCGATAGTCCAGCAGAGTCATGGCGAAACCGGCGAAGAGAAACAAATAGCCCAGCGCCGCCAAAGGCCATATCGGGTAACCGACAATACCGAAACCCTGAAGCACCGGCACATCGACCAGCCATCCGGTAAACCCGATACCGCTGACAAGTCCCGCGGCCGCGACAAGGCCGAACACGATCCTCTGCTCTTCGACTGCAGCGTTCGTCCGACGCGCAGCGAGTTGCCGCTTCAATTATTCGCTTTCCCTTC
This sequence comes from Sphingomonas sp. UYAg733, assembly GCF_054057355.1. Classification (NCBI taxonomy): domain Bacteria; kingdom Pseudomonadati; phylum Pseudomonadota; class Alphaproteobacteria; order Sphingomonadales; family Sphingomonadaceae; genus Sphingomonas; species Sphingomonas sp. UYAg733. Next base: position 863,675 of record NZ_JBSRZE010000001.1, on the reverse strand, counting down.
CCGGTAGCGCTTTTTGCGGAGTCGAATACTTAGCACTACCAGAACTAAGAGGCGCCGAATGATCATGAAAGCAACTATCTGATCCAAATTGGGCCTAATCCTTCGCGGCGGGGCCCGAGAAGCGCCGCCCTCGGGCTCGGCCAGGCTCACCCCATCGACAGACGCCGCACGATCTCGCGCCGTGGCCGCTTCTCCCGCAACAAATCGATCAGCCGCCAGTACAGCACCGCGCCACCGATACGCAGGACATCCCCAGACATCGTGCTGTGCCGATCAGGCATGGGCCGCGATCCGTTGCCGCCCGGCACGGCATGTGGGCCGCGCACGACGCGAAAGCCGCTTGGCACGCTCCTCCACTCAGTTGCCGGCCGCGCCTTCGCCGACCGGATCATGTCGCGGCCGCATCGCCGGCAGCGGCCGAAGGCAAACCCCTGATTGATCCGCACGTCGAGCGCCAGGGCATGACTCAGCAGATGACAGCGCAGGGACATGGAGAACCTCCTTTCCTATATGAATCATGAGATGATGGGTTGCGAGTATGATGAGATCGGAGGGGCCCCGCTTGAGAACGTGAGCCAGATCCCAGATTTCGAAGCGCCGCCCGGTCGCGACAAGCAACACCGAGTGCCCGATATGGCCGCGCTCACGCATCAGCGCCGGCAGGGCCATCATGCCGTCCGGCGCGATCAGCGCCGATTCGACAAAGCCATAATCCCGGCGCAGGCGATGTGCATCGGCCGGGATATTGCTCGCCTCAGCATCAAACTGGCGCTGCATCGCATAGCGACGATCAAACGCAACAAGGCACTGTGCGTCCTCATGCAAGCCGATGAAAAGCATTTGATCCAGCGAGCGGAGCCGGATGGTTTCCACGAAGCGACGCGGCAGCGAGATATCACCTCCGCTGGTCACATCGCACACGGCGCTGCCGAAAAAGAGCTCGTCCATTCGAATCCCCATTGCCATCATACAACGTGGTTAACCGAACCCGTTCGAGTCGCAGAATTCCGTTAAAGTACGATTGTGATATTCCGGACCCGTTATATTGCGTAGCTTGCGTGACCAGGGAATAAAATCACCGGCCAATGCAGTAAGTGTTACGGCATAACATCGGTGAATTAATTCACACAGCCCGAGACCCGCCCTCACCGCGTAGTTATACTGGATCGCGACTCTCCATTCATCTGGATATCTTTCCGATCGCGGCGCGACTCGGCGCGGCGGGAGCATTGGAATGGCGAAGGCTCAGGTGGAATTTTGCGTTGCCCCCAGCGTTACTGTGTTTGGCGTTGGTGGCGCGGGAGGCAACGCTGTGGCGCAACTGATGGCGCGCGATTGCCGCGGCATGAAGATCATCTGCGCCAATACCGATTTACAGGCGCTCCGCGCCGTTCCGGCAGCCAGCCGACTGCAGCTTGGGCGAAACCTGACCGGTGGATTGGGCGCCGGTACGCGGGCCGAAATCGGACGCGCTGCAGCAGAGGAGGCGATGCCGGAGATTGTGCGCGCGCTGGAGGGTTCTTCGCTCTGCTTCATCGCGGCGGGGCTTGGCGGAGGCACCGGTACCGGTGCGGCGCCGATCATTGCCCGCGCGGCCCGCGATAGGGGTATATTGACCATCGGCGTCGCGACCATGCCCTTCGCCTTTGAAGGCAAAAGGCGCATGCACGCCGCGGAAATCGGCGCGATCGATCTGCACGACAGCGTCGATGCACTGATCACGGTATGCAATCAGAATCTGTTCGACGTCGCCGGTCGCGAAGCCACGTTACGCACCGCGCTCGGCCTGTCGGATTCGATCATCCGCGAAAGCGCGACCGACTTTGCGCTGTTGCTCGGTGAACCCGCGTTGAAGCGCGTCACCGCCGCGGATCTGCGCGCGATCCTGTTGTCCAGCGGCAATGCGGTGGTCGGCTATAGCGAGCAGTGTAGCGGTGCGGGCCGGGCGGCCGAAGCGGCGAAATCGGCGCTGAGCAATCCCCTGCTGAAAGGAGTGCCGGCGACGGCGCAGCGCCTGCTCGTCACCGTGGCCGGCGGCAGCGATCTCAGCCTGTTCGAAGTTGATGAGGTGATCGCGTTGATCCGGGCCGGCGCGGTGAGCGAAGTAGAGCTGGCCTGGGGGGCGGTGATCGATCCGGCTCTGACCGGGCGGCTGCGCGTGGGCATCGTTGCCGCCGGCCTGCCCCTCGCCCAGCCGTTGGGAGAGCGCGCGGCGGTCTATATCCTGACCCCACGAGCAACCGTGCAGGCGACAGCGTATCCAGCCGCGGCAAACGATGTCTCCACCGCGCTCACCCTCCCCCGTGCGCAAAGCGTTGTCGCGACCCCCGCGGCGGCAGCGATCATGGTATCGGTCTCCGTCGATGGAATCACCGCTTGCGCGAGTGCGACCGGGGCCAGCGCCAAGCGAGTTTTCGCCAAACCGGAGTCCATACCACACACGGAAGAGCCCCTCCTGATATTGACGCACGACTTGACCGCCCTGGCCGACAAAGGGGCCGAAGAGATGGCGGGGTCGGGCATAGCGCGTCAGGCCAGGCCGTTCAGCCTCGCGGACCGTATCTTCGGCGCGACCCGCGATCTAAAGCGCCGCCTGGGTCGCCGCCTGAAATCGACCAGTGGTCATGCCGCTCCCGCGACATCACGTAAGTTTTATGTCACCAAGGCATTTGCCCTAACGCGCCATTAGGCGGGATCGACATTCAGGATTTCCAAAACGGTTGATGTCTGATCCATGAAGTTCCGTGTTTGGAGCGCGGAGCGGACAATGGGGATCAAGCGGTGCGAGTTGAACGAAGCACAATGGGCGAGGATTGCGCCATTGCTGCCGGGGAAGGCGAGCGATCCCGGTCGGACGGGATCGGGCAACCGCTTGTTGGTGAACGGATGTTTGTGGGTGTTGCGCTCGGGCGCACATTGGTGCGACCTGCCGGAGCGTTACGGTCGCTGGAAGGCGGTGCATCGCCGTTTCAGCAGATGGTGTCATGCCGGTGTGTGGGAGCGGGTGTTTGACACGCTCACGGCCGACCGGGACAACAACTACCTCATGCTCGACAGTACCATTGTTCGCGCCCACCAGCAGGCAGCGACCGGAAAAGGGGGCCCAAGGATCAGGCGCTGGGGCGGTCCCGGGGTGGATTGACGACCAAGGTTCATATGCTGGCCGACACGTTGGGGGGGAGGCCGTTGTGCTTCCGGATCACGGCTGGCCAGGCACACGACATCACCGCCACTGCCGATCTCTTGGAAGGGCAGACAGCCAAGGCGGTACTCGCCGACAAAGCCTATGACAGTAACGACTTGCGTGAGCTGATCGCCGGCATGAACGCCGAGGCGGTGATCCCGTCAAAGCGCAACCGCAAGATCTTCATCCCCCACGACGAAGCCGTCTACAAGCATCGCAATCAGATCGAACGATGCTTTGGCCGCATGAAGCATTTCAGGCGCTTCGCCACCCGCTACGATGTAAGCGTGGCGCGTTGACCGCCTTGCGGCTGACGGTGATGCTGCGATGCTTGTGCCTTTCGGCGGAGCGGCGCGGTGGATGATGAAGTCGGGGCGGATGCGATGGCCGCGCAGCGGCAACGACCCGCACCGGGCCTGATCCACCACTCGGACAGGGGGTCGCAATATGGAGCTGGCGCCTATGTCGACCACTTGTCGGCGATCGGCGCAACACCCTCGATGAGCCGGACCGGCAACTGCTACGACAATGCCCCGATGGAGAGCTTCTTCCCATACTTTGAAGGTCGAACAGGTCCATCAATGTCGCTGGACGACGCACGCCGAGGCACGGCAAGCACTGTTCGGATACATCGAAGGATATTACAGTCGGCACCGCATGCACTCGGCCCTCGGGTATCTCACCCCAGAACAGGCCGAGCAAAGCATGACGGGCTAACCCAGATGTCCGTGCAATCAGGGGAAGATCAGACCCGGCTCGCAGACCTGCTCCCGTGGAACTGGCGGATGCCCGAAGCCCTGCTTATAGCAGCGTAGCTGTGGTCCTCACCGGAGGCCTACATGGCTCGGGAGGATGGTTGTGGAGATTGGGACCTGCAGGGCCGGTTGGGCCGCGATCATGCGCTGAACGCAAGAAGGGCCGCTCCCCAAAGGGACGGCCCGACTGTTCTGAAGTTGGTTGCGGGGACAGGATTTGAACCTGTGACCTTCAGGTTATGAGCCTGACGAGCTACCGGGCTGCTCCACCCCGCGCCAAGGTTCTTCTCCCGCAATGAAGCGGGGAAAGACATGTGAATGGGTTCCGTACTAGAATTCGTTTTTCGCTGCTCACCGGCTACAATGCCTGGCGACGACCTACTCTTCCATCGCTTAAGCGATAGTACCATCGGCGCAGTCAGGTTTCACGGCCGAGTTCGGGATGGGATCGGGTGGGGCACTGACGCTATAGCCACCAAGCAATGAAGCCGGTGAGAACACCCATCTGGCAAACCAGATGGGGCCCATAAAGGGAGCGAAAAACGGTTCTAAAATCAATGCACACTTTACCTAGAATTCAAGTGTAGTTGTATTAGGCGTAGCTCTTAATCATCCGACATTCCCGGACAAACGCTGGTGTTACCCAGAGTTGTCGTTGATGGCGGGACTCTCAAGCGCAAATAGAGCAATTAGTATCGGTTAGCTCCATGCGTTACCGCACTTCTACATCCGATCTATCAACGTCGTGGTCTCCGACGGCTCTATGAAATCTTATCTCGAGGGAGGCTTCCCGCTTAGATGCTTTCAGCGGTTATCCCGTCCATACATAGCTACCCTGCTGCGCTTCTGGCGAAACGACAGGTACACCAGAGGTATGTTCAACCCGGTCCTCTCGTACTAGGGTCAACTCCTCTCAAATTTCGACGCCCACGGCAGATAGGGACCAAACTGTCTCGCGACGTTCTGAACCCAGCTCACGTACCACTTTAATTGGCGAACAGCCAAACCCTTGGGACCTGCTCCAGCCCCAGGATGTGATGAGCCGACATCGAGGTGCCAAACAACCCCGTCGATATGAGCTCTTGGGGGTTATCAGCCTGTTATCCCCGGCGTACCTTTTATCCGTTGAGCGATGGCCCTTCCACAAGGGACCACCGGATCACTATGACCGACTTTCGTCTCTGCTCGACTTGTCAGTCTCGCAGTCAGGCTGGCTTATGCCATTGCACTCTAACAGACGGTTTCCAACCGTCCTGAGCCAACCTTCGCGCGCCTCCGTTACTCTTTAGGAGGCGACCGCCCCAGTCAAACTACCCGCCACAGAGGGTCCCTGATCCAGTTTCATGGATCGAGGTTAGACATCAGAAAACAACAGGGTGGTATTTCACCTATGGCTCCACGACAGCTGGCGCCGTCGCTTCAAAGCCTCCCACCTATGCTACACAGTTCTTTCCTAATGCCACTCTGAAGCTGCAGTAAAGGTGCACGGGGTCTTTCCGTCTAACCGCGGGTACTCCGCATCTTCACGGAGAATTCAATTTCGCTGAGCATGTCCTGGAGACAGTGGGGAAGTCGTTACGCCATTCGTGCAGGTCGGAACTTACCCGACAAGGAATTTCGCTACCTTAGGACCGTTATAGTTACGGCCGCCGTTTACCTGGGCTTCATTTCGGAGCTTGCACCCCTCCACTTAACCTTCAGGCACCGGGCAGGCGTCAGGCCCTATACGTCGTCTTGAAGCCGACTTAGCAGAGCCCTGTGTTTTTGCTAAACAGTCGCTACCCCCTGGCCTGTGCCCCCTCATAACGGTTGCCCGCTGTGAGGGCCTCCTTCTTCCGAAGGTACGGAGGCAATTTGCCGAGTTCCTTCAGGACACTTCACTCAAGCGCCTTGGTATACTCTACCTGACCACCTGTGTCGGTTTCGGGTACGGTCTATACGGTGGGGCTATTTCCTGGAACCTCTTCGAAGCCAGACCAATCCAATAAGGTCTGACAACACACGAGATCCGTCACACACCACCAGGTCACGGAATATTAACCGTGTTCCCATCGACTACCCCCTTCGGGCTCGTCTTAGGGGCCGACTCACCCTGCGCGGATTAGCCTTGCGCAGGAACCCTTGGTCTTTCGGCGAGAGGGCATCTCACCCTCTTTATCGCTACTCATGTCTGCATTCGCACTTCCGATACCTCCACGACCCATTACCAGATCGCTTCACCGGCTTACGGAACGCT